>NVWK01000005.1 GCA_002733605.1 Robiginitomaculum sp. | reverse complement strand
GATCGGTGTACTGACATATTCGACCGGAAAACTACTCCCGTCTTTGCGCCAGAACACTTCATTGGACTCGCGGTGTACTTTTCCGTCTTTGAAAGCTTTATAGATCGGACAATTATGAACCGGGTAGGGACTGCCATCACGATAGGAATGGTGCGATAATTCATGTTGGCTTTTGCCAAGCATTTCCTCGATCGAAAATCCTGATAGCCGGGCTGCGGCCGGATTGGCAAAAATTGTTTTCCCGTCCGCGTTCAGACCGTAAACCCCGTCTCCCGTGGCTTCGAGGATCATCTCGGTCCGGCGCCGGAACGTATCCACGTTTTGTACAGGTTTAGGTGTATGTGCAGGTGCTTTGGCCACTATATCCCCCGGTTGAATGATCGCTCAATATAAGCCTTACCAAACCATGGTCAATATTGCGCAATCCCCTATAGAATGCCTATAGGGGATATTACCTATAGGCACCAAAACTCCATATCCATTTCAATATCCAATTCTGACACTCTTGCGACAATGCCGTCTGGACGTATCCCAACCTTGGAACTATAACTGTCGTAAGTATGGGGTTAGTGACAGGAGAAAAAATGCGACGTTGGAATGGCTGGGGCGATGAAAGTCAAGACATGGAGTTGACAACGTCAGCTCTGAACATGATCGAAGGTATTTTAGGAACAGCAAAAGCACTGCCCGCAGTAAATCTGGAGCAAGCCATTGCGGACATCCCTGCCACACGGCTCCCGGATCATCCCCTGTTTACCACGGATTCGGAAACCCGTCTGCGCCACGCATGCGGTCAAAGCTTTCCCGATTTACTGGACATGCGCAAAGGCGTTTTTAGAAATGTCCCTGACGGTGTCGCCCTACCGCAAACGGGCGAACAGGTTCAGGAACTTTTACAGTGGGCAATTAAGAAAAAAGTGGATGTCGTGCCTTACGGCGGCGGCACATCCGTTGTCGGTCATCTTTCACCCGAAACAACAAAAACCCCGTATATCAGCATTGCCATGACCCGCATGAATAAGTTGATGGACATTGATGAAACCAGTCAGATCGCGACTTTCGGGGCCGGCACCAATGGCCCCGAGTTGGAAGCGCAACTGGCCGCCAAAGGATTTACCCTTGGCCATTTCCCCCAAAGCTGGGAACTTTCAACCGTTGGAGGCTGGGTCGTGACCCGTTCAAGTGGCCAGCAATCTATCCGCTATGGTCGCATTGAGCAATTATTTGCAGGCGGCACTCTAGAGACCCCCAAAGGACAATTGATCATCCCGACATTTCCGGCGTCTTCCGCAGGCCCTGATTTACGTGAACTGGTACTTGGTTCCGAAGGCCGGTTGGGGATATTGACCGAGGTCAAGGTGCGCATCACCCGCTTGCCGGAAGTGGAACAATTCCACACCATCTTCATGCCCGACTGGGACAGCGCTGTTGCGGCCGTGCAAAAGATTGCCCAACTCAAAATCCCTCTGTCCATGCTACGGCTTTCCAACACCAAGGAAACCGCAAGTAGTTTACAACTGAGCGTACCGGCAGAGCGCTTGGCCAAGTTCGAACGCATACTAAAATTTCTCGGCGTGCGTGAAAACAAATGCATGTTGACATTCGGCTTAACCGGCACCAAAGCCCAGACCAGCGCAAGCCGCGCACAATGTTGGAAAATTCTCAAAGCCCATGGCGGCGTCAAGTTCAAGGATAAAGCCCTCGGCGATAAATGGAAAGAAGGCCGCTATAAATCCCCGTATTTACGCGGGCCATTGTTCGATGAAGGCTACGCCGTGGATACGTTTGAAACCGCGATGGACTGGTCAAAATTATCTGGATATATGGACGAGGTCGAGGTAAATATCGAAGCGGCCCTCGCACACCAAAACGTCCGCATTCATGCCTTTACTCATCTCTCACACGTCTACCCGCAAGGCTCCAGCGCCTATACAACCTATATGTTCCCGTGCGCGGAGACCAGTGAGGCAACACTGGCGCGTTGGGGAATTATCAAGAAAATCGCCTGTGAAACCATCGTCAAACACGGCGGCACAATCTCTCATCAGCACGGGGTCGGGCGTGACCATGCTGCCTATATGGAGGCCGAGAAAGGCCCGCTGGGGATGGATATTTTGCACAATATATTCGATCATATCGATCCGTCCCAACGCATGAACCCCGGTGTGTTGATACCAAAACGATGAAGGATTGGCACACAGACGAAACCGAGTGGGACATGATCGTCATCGGTGGCGGCATTACTGGTGCCGGTCTTGCCCTTGAGGCGGCGCGGCGCGGCGTAAAAGTTTTACTGGTCGAACAACGTGATTTCGCATGGGGCACATCCAGCCGCTCTTCGAAAATGGTGCACGGGGGCCTACGCTATCTGGTGCAGGGTAAGTTCGGACTGACGCGGGAATCTGTGCGTGAACGCCAAAGACTGCTTGATGAAGCCCCCGGTCTGGTCGAGCCGTTAAAATACCTCTACCTGTTTCGCAAAGGCGCTTTCCCCAACCGATACGTTTTTGATTTCGTCTTGAACATCTATGGTTTCTTTGCCAAGCAGCGTGACCATAAATATTTCGGCAAAGCCCATGTTCAAAACTTTTTACCGGGCGTGAAAGCGGATGATCTTTTAGGGGCAACCCAATATACCGATGCCCTGACCGACGATAGCCGTCTTGTCATGCGCTTGCTCCACGAAGCCCGTCATTTTGGTGCGAGTGCGCTCAACTATGTCAAAGTCACAGAATTGAATAAACAAGGCGGGCAAGTGACAGGCGTGCGGGCGCTTGACGGTCGTACAGGCAAACCTGTCGAGTTTCATGCCAAAGTGGTGGTGAACGCAACAGGGGCGTGGGCAGACCGGCTCCGCTCTCAGGTGCGCGATGAAAAACGGGTGCGGCCTTTGCGCGGTAGCCATATTACCGTGCCAAGCTGGCGGTTACCTGTGCATCAGGCCATCGGTTTTAACCATCCCGGGGACGGCAGGGTTATGTTTATCTGTCCGTGGCAGGGCGTCACCATGATCGGGACGACAGACCTTGACCATGAAGACGATCTCGATGTGGAAGCCGCCATCACAAATGCGGAAACGCAGTATTTACTGGCAGGCGCCATTGGCCAGTTTCCGGATGCCAAAATTACCAGAGAAGACATTCTAACAACATGGTCCGGTGTGCGGCCAATCGTCAGTGAAGAAGGCGTTGACCCCAAAACCATAAAACCCTCGGCGGCGCGACGGGATCATATCGTCTGGAGCGATGAGGGTCTAATTACCGTCACCGGCGGCAAATTGACCACTTTTCGTATTATCGCTTTGGATGTGTTGGCCAAGGTTGGTGAAAAACTGGGTCTCCGCGATTTTGTTGACAATGACGCACCGATTTTTACCAAACCTACACCTAAACCCATTCCAAAAATGAAGCGTTTTGGGCCGGCTATGACCCGCAAGCTTCATGGCTATTATGGCGCAAATCTGGAGGCCTTGATAAACGGCGCGAAAGAGGATGAGCTTTGCTATGTGGCGGGGACACAGACGCTTTGGGCCGAACTGCGATGGTGCGCGGCCAATGAAGCTGTTGCGCATCTGGATGATCTTTTGCTCCGCCGCACACGCCTCGGATTTTTGCTGCCAAAGGGCGGGGCGGGTGAAATGCAGAAAATACGCACAATATGTAAGGAAGAACTTGGCTGGAAAACCAGACGCTGGAACACAGAATGGAAAAACTACCAAGAAATTTGGCACAGCAAATATAGCCTGCCGGAAATAGACGAGACAACCAACAAACGGGGATAGCTATGGGCAAAACAATTCTGGCAATAGATAACGGCACCCAAAGCATCCGTGCGCTTTTGTTTGATCTGGACGGTGAATTGCTCGCTAAAAGCCAGTTGGCGATTGGCGAATATGAGGCTGAGCACACGGGCTGGTCTGAATATGATCCCGAGAAATTTTGGCAGCTTTTGGGACAGGCCTGTAAAACATTGTGGGAAGAAGGCAATGACCCAGGCAATGTCGCCTGCGTCACGGTCACCACCCAGCGCGGCACAGTGATCTGTCTGGACAAAGACGGCAAAGTTCTACGCCCCGCAATCACTTGGATGGACGAGCGACAACTAGAGGATATTCCGCCCTTGCCGTTCAAATGGCGGGCGCTCTTTGCCCTCGTAGGCCAAAGCGGCGCCATCAATCAGCTTCGTAAAGATACAGAGGCCAACTGGATTGCCCAAAAACAGCCGGATATTTGGGCCCGCACAGATAAATTCGTGCAATTATCGGGCTTTCTGAACACCCGCCTGACTGGACATTGTGTCGATTCTGTCGGGTCGCAAGTCGGGTATTTTCCGTTCGATTACAAAACCCAAAGCTGGGCCGCACCCAAGCATTGGCTCTGGGACGCGCTGGAAATCAAACGCGAACAATTGCCCGAACTGGTCAAGCCCGGAGAACGAATCGGGGCGCTTACCGATGAGGCCCGCCAACATTTAGGCCTGCCGGAATGCATTCCTGTCATCGCGTCGGCGGCAGATAAAGCGTGCGAAATTGTCGGTGCAGGTGCAAACGATGCCAGCATTGGATGTTTAAGCTATGGCACCCGCGCCACCGCAAGCATCCAAACCTCAAAATACTTCCTGTATCCCGCCCCTCTGCCGTCCTACCCCGCCGCTTTCGCGGATATGTACACACCCGAAGCGGCTGTTCCTTTGGGCTATTGGATGGTCAACTGGTTTAAACAGGAATTTGGCCATCCCGAGCGCAGGCGCGCAGATAAGCAAAATATCGCACCCGAAACCCTGTTTGATGAATTATTATTGGCCACACCACCCGGCGCGATGGGTCTGGTTTTGCGTCCAAATTGGGGCGGAAATATAGGCAAAGACAAAGCTTCGAAAGGAGCTATTCTCGGCTTTCGCGAATTGCATACACGCGGACATTTATATCGCGCCATTGTCGAAGGCATCGCCTTTGAACTCCGCAAAGGCCTGTCCGAAATCGCCAAGAAAAACGGTGTGCCAATCACGAAAATACGGGTTTCTGGTGGCGGTTCCCAATCCGAAGCCATCATGCAAATCACCGCAGATATATTCGGCCTGCCGACCGAGCGCCCACATATATACGAAACCTCGGGACTTGGCGCCGCCATGGTCGCCAGTGTCGGCATGGGGCTACATAAGGATTTCAGCACCGCCATGACCAAAATGGCAAAGCAGGGCCGAGTGTTTCACCCGGATCAAGACGCAGTTAAAATCTATGATAAATTGTATGCAGAGGTCTATACCAAGCTTCCCAAACAGCTCTCGATTATCGATCAGGCTCTTGATAAAATTTTCTAGTCTGGCCTAAAAAGGGCGGTTAAAAATTACTATGAAAGCTTACTTGCAAACCGGTGGCGTTTTCATCTAAAGTGTCCGACCCTATCAAGAGATACTTAATGAACGCTGTGATACATACCGGATTGTTCGAGGCGGCCTGCGCCGCACAAGAAAATGCCTATGCACCCTATTCGAAATTCCCTGTAGGCGCCGCCGTACTGGGCGAAAGTGGCAATATTTACGTAGGCTGTAATGTCGAAAACGCGTCCTATTCCGCCGGAACCTGCGCCGAAACATCGGCCATTGCCGCTATGGTGGCAGCCGGGGACAGGAAAATAGTCCAAATTTGTGTCGTCTGCAAAACCGGATCATGGGCCCCGCCGTGCGGCGGTTGCCGCCAGAAAATCCGTGAATTAGGGCAAGTCGACACACCGGTGTTTGTTTGCAATACGGATGGCAGACAAGAACAGTTTTTATTGGGTGATTTATTGCCATCTTCTTTCGGGCCAGAAAATTTGGAGACGACCACATGAGCGCTGACCATCTTGCACAATTGATCAATGAGCGTATAGGCGGCAAGCCTGTGGATATCGGCCTTGTTTTAGGCTCCGGCCTTTCCGGTCTTGTTGATGTCGTCGAAGACGCTAGCACCATTGCCTATTCCGATTTAGAAGGCTTCCCGCATGCGGGTGTATCCGGCCATAATCCCAATCTGGTGATTGGGAAAATCGAAGGGGTGAATGTCGCCGTGTTTGGGGGTCGCGCCCATTATTATGAACACGGACAAGCGGATGTTATGCGCGTGCCGATGGAAACTCTGAAAGCTTTGGGCGCACAATCCGTATGCCTGACCAACTCGGCTGGCTCCTTGCAAACCGCCATGGCCCCCGGCTCGCAAATGCTAATCACCGATCATCTCAATCTCTCCGGTGCCAACCCGTTGATCGGGGAACCGGGCGATGCGCGGTTTGTAAACATGTGTGACGCCTATGATCCCGAATTGTGCGCAGCCGCCCGTCGGGGCGCAAAAGAACTCGGCGTAGATTTACACGAAGGCGTCTATGCATGGTTCTCCGGCCCTAATTTCGAAACTCCGGCAGAGGTTCGTATGGCGGGAATTTTAGGTGCAGATGCTGTCGGCATGTCCACGGTGCCAGAAGTGATTTTAGCGCGCTTCCTCGGCCTTAAAGTGGTCGGGTTTTCCAACGTTACCAATATGGGCGCAGGCTTTGACGAGGCAGAGATTAGCCACGCACAAACCAAAGAGATTGCTGCCAAATCAGCTTCCCAGTTTCAGGCAATCATCAAAAGCTTTTTGAGACAGTTATGAGCATAAAAAGAAACCCCGGCATCCCGCTTGATCTCGACGCCATTGTCGACATCAAGATCAACCGAAGCGCACTGGAACGTCGCGCCAAAAGCCTTGGTGGCCGACGCTCTGTCAAAAAACAATGGCAGGTGGCATGGTTGCTCAAAGCCATCACAGTCATTGATCTGACCACCCTCGCAGGTGACGATACCAAAGGCCGTGTACGTCGTTTGTGCGCCAAAGCCACCCGTCCTGTGAAAGAAGAGGTGCTCAAAGCATTAGGCGCAGACAAACTCAACATTCATCCGGGGGCCGTTTGCGTTTATCATAATTTTGTCGCCACCGCCGTCGAAGCCCTTGCAGGCACCGGTATCCCTGTGGCGGCTGTCTCCACCGGATTTCCGGCAGGGCACACGCCAATGGCGACCCGTCTGGCTGAAATTCGTGCCTCTGTGAAAGCGGGCGCACAGGAAATAGACATTGTTATCGAACGTCATATGGTCTTGTGCGAAGACTGGCAGGCTCTGTATAAAATGATCCAGAAATGCCGTGAAGCTTGCGGGGAAGCCCATATAAAAGTCATCCTCGGCACAGGCGAACTTGGCACATTGACCAATGTGGCCAAAGCTTCGATGATTGCCATGATGGCAGGGGCCGATTTCATCAAAACCTCCACAGGCAAAGAAAGCGTCAATGCGACCTTGCCCGTATCGCTGGTGATGGTGCGGATGATCCGCGACTATCAGGAAATGACCGGCTATAAGATCGGCTACAAACCGGCTGGCGGGATTGGAGATGCCAAAACCGCGCTCCTCTATTTGATTTTGATGAAAGAAGAACTGGGTGATGAATGGCTTTCTCCTGAATTGTTCCGCATCGGCGCTTCAAGCTTGCTGACCGATATTGAGCGTCAGCTAGAGCATTGCGCAACGGGCCGCTACGCCGCCCGTCATCATCAGCCGCTCGTATAATATTATGGGATTTAGGATATGTCAGTGAGTAAAATTTTTAAATCTATGGAATATGGCCCGGCCCCTGAAAGCGTCAGCGAAGCAAACGCATGGTTGGACAGCCATAACCGAAAGTTCAAACTATTCATCAATGGCAAATGGGTCAATGGTAGCGGCAAGGCTTTCAAGGCCAACAACCCTGCCAATAATGATCCCTTGGCCAGTATTGCCCAAGCCAGCAAAGCGGACGTCAACAAAGCCGTCAAAGCGGCCACAGACGCGGGCGAAGCTTGGCGGGCCTTATCAGGGTTTGAGCGTTCGAAATATATTTATGCGTTGGCCCGGCTTGTGCAAAAACATGCGCGTATTTTGGCCGTCTTGGAATCTCTGGACAATGGCAAGCCCATCCGCGAAACCCGCGATATAGATATTCCGCTTGTCGCCCGTCATTTTTATTATCATGCGGGTTGGGCGTCCATGCTTGCTGACGAACTTCCGGGCTATGAGCCACACGGCGTGGTCGGGCAAATTATTCCGTGGAATTTCCCGCTTCTCATGCTGTCATGGAAAATCGCACCGGCGCTGGCCGCGGGCAATACGGTAGTTTTAAAACCGGCTGAACAAACCCCTCTCACCGCTTTATATTTTAGCGAGCTGTGCATGAAGGCGGGTCTACCCGCTGGCGTGGTCAACATTATTACTGGCGACGGGGACACCGGCAAAGCGCTGGTTGCCCATGAAGGTATTGCCAAATTGGCCTTTACCGGATCAACCGAAGTGGGCAAATTTATCCGCAAGGCCATTGCGGGTTCGGGCAAAGAAATCACCCTTGAGCTTGGTGGCAAATCTCCATTTATCGTCTTTGCCGATGCGGATCTAGATTCAGCCGTTGAAGGTGTGGTCAATGCGATCTGGTTTAATCAGGGCGAGGTTTGTTGTGCCGGTTCGCGCTTGCTGGTCGCCGAATCCATTGCCGAGAAGTTCTATAAAAAACTCCGTGCCCGTATGGATAAACTCCGCGTCGGTGACCCGCTTGATAAAGCCATAGATATTGGCGCCTTGGTGGATGATACCCAAGTAAAACGCGTACAGTCCTTGATCGCAATAGGCCTTAAAGAAGGCGGGCAGATTTATCAGGCCAAGGCGGCTTTGCCTAAAAACGGATGTTTCGTGGCCCCCACTTTAATCACAGGTGTAGAGCCGTCCTCCAAGCTGGCACAGGAAGAAATCTTCGGCCCCGTCCTTGCCGCTATGACCTTCCGCACACCCGATGAGGCGATCACCATTGCCAACAATAGTCGCTACGGATTGGCGGCCAGCATCTGGTCTGAAAACATCAATACGGCTCTGGATATGGCCGCACGGGTCAAGGCCGGTATTGTCTGGGTTAATTCGACGAACCAGATGGACGCGGCGTGTGGCTTTGGCGGCTACCGCGAAAGTGGTTTTGGTCGCGAGGGTGGTCGTGAAGGCATGTTGGCTTATTTACGCCTGAAATCCCTTGCCAAGCTTAAGCCTTTAAAGGCTCTGGAGCCGATGCAACAAACAGTGTTTGAACCTATTGCGGGCATTGACCGCACACCGAAAAATTATGTCGGTGGCAAACAAGCGAGGCCCGATGGTAGTTCCGTCATGCCTGTTGTTTCTCCAAGTGGAAAACTGGTCGGAGAAGTCGGTCGCGGCAACCGCAAAGATATCCGTAATGCTGTCGAAGCTGCCGCCAAACATGCAGGCTGGAGTACCTCTACCGCACATTTACGGGCCCAGATACTATACTATATCGGGGAGAACCTTGACGCTCGCAAAGACGAGTTCGCCAACCGGATAAAATCCATGACGGGCGTTAGCATCACCAAGGCGACCACCGAAGTCGAGCGCTCGATCGAACGCCTGTTTTATTATGCAGGTTTTGCGGACAAGTTCGACGGAGCCGTGCATAATCCACCCATGCGCGACATCGCCATTGCCATGAATGAACCGCTCGGCATCGTGGGCATCGTCGCCCCGCAAGAGGCCCCGCTGCTAGGGTTTATCTCCCTGATGGCGCCCGCCATTGCTACAGGCAACCGTGTCGTGATGATCCCGTCCGATATTCATCCCTTGGCGGCGACTGACTTTTATCAGGTTCTGGAAACCTCTGATGTACCTGCTGGCGTTGTCAATATTGTCACGGGCGAGCATGATGTTTTGACCCAAACTCTGGCCGAACATGAAGAGGTAAATGGCCTATGGTATTTTGGTAAAGCCGGTGGTCATGCGGGCGTAGAGGCCGCCTCCATCAGCAATTTAAAACAAACATGGACCCATAAAGGCAAAGCTTATAACTGGACATCTGCAGATGCGCAGGGACGTCGATTTATGGAAAAATCTTCGCAGGTTAAAAATATCTGGGTTCCTTATGGGGCATAGTTTCTTAGTACAGGAATTCATCAGAAAAATTCGAGACGGTGAAACGCCAAGCTCTACGGACATACAAAATTTCGTCACAGGCATTGCCGATACTTCTGTCAGTGACGCGCAAGTGGCGGCGTTCACCATGGCCGTGTTCTTTAATCCACTGCCAATGCCCCAGCGTGTCGCCCTGACCAAAGCCATGCGCGATAGCGGCGATGTGCTGGATTGGGCAGATATTGACGGGCCTATTCTTGACAAACATTCCACGGGTGGGGTCGGCGACAATGTAAGCCTATTGCTTGCGCCCGCCGTAGCCGCGTGTGGTGGTTATGTACCCATGATTTCAGGTCAGGGACTTGGCCACACGGGCGGTACGCTTGACAAATTTTGCTCCATCCCCGGCTACACAATATTCCCCGATACCGCACTTTTTAAACAAACCGTCAAAGATGTCGGTTGTGCCATCATTGGCCAGACGGGTGCATTGGCCCCCGTTGATAAAAAAATATATGCCATTCGGTCTGCCACGGCCACGGTGGAGAGCGTGTCCTTAATCACCGCGTCTATCCTATCGAAAAAACTGGCTGCCGGTCTCGAAGGTCTGGTGCTTGATATTAAATTTGGCAATGGCGCATTTATGCAAAATTACCAACAGGCCAAAGACTTGGCGCTCAGCCTTGTCGAAGTTGCCAACGGGGCAGGCGTAAAAACCACCGGCCTGATCACCGATATGAACCAGCCTCTGGCCAGCGAAGCCGGAAATGTTGTCGAGATGAAAGGCGCAATCGATCACCTTGTCGGCACACACCGAAATCCTCGTTTGCATGAAGTGGTTGTCGAGCTCTCGGCGGACATGCTTATGCACGGTGGTCTGGCCCAAAGCAGGGAAGAGGCGCGGCAAAAAATTGAAACCGTATTTACGAACGGGAAAGCGGCGGAGGTATTTGCAAAAATGGTAGCAGCTCTCGGAGGCCCTTCCGATATACTAGAACATGCGAATCAGCATTTACAAAGTGCCCCGCTCATCAAAGACATTGTGGCGAAACAGGACGGTATCGTCTCGAAAATCGATACACGCGAGATTGGTCTTGCCGTTATAGTGCTGGGCGGTGGGCGCAAACGGCCAGATGATACAGTTGATTACACGGTCGGATTTGACCGACTTGTCCCGCTCGGCACGAAGGTTTCCAAAGGTGACCCGATTGCCCGTATTCACGCCCAGAGTGCGGATGCATTGCAAGAAGCTGGCAATATGGTGGGCAACGCCTATGTAATAGGGGGTGTGTTCGAGAAAACACCTCTCATACTTGAACTGGTGACGGAAGGTTAGGGCAGGATGGCACGTGCATTTTTACTGGTAATGGATAGTGTTGGCATTGGCGGCGCGCCGGACGCGGAAGCCTTTGGTGATGTGGGTGCCGATACATTCGGTCATATTGCCCAAGCCTGCGCTGACGGCAAAGCTGAGATAGACGGTGTGCGTTCAGGCGCCCTCAATATCCCGTTTTTAGAGAGCCTTGGTCTTGGGCTAGCCGCTCAACTTGCCAGTGGAAAACTACCAGCCGGACTTGCGGCTACACCCGATTTATGCGGACAATATGGATGCGCAAGCGAACTTTCATCAGGTAAAGATACCATTTCTGGCCACTGGGAAATGGCGGGCCTGCCCGTGACATTTGATTGGGGCTATTTTGATAATAAGACGGAGAGTTTCCCCACAGCCCTTCTGGACAGCATGATCAAGCAAGCAGACCTTCCCGGTGTTTTGGCAAATTGTCATGCGTCCGGCACTACAATTATTGCGCAGTTTGGTGACGAGCATATCAAAACCCTGAAACCGATTGTCTATACATCTGCCGATTCCGTCATCCAGATCGCCGCCCATGAAGAACATTTCGGGCTTGAACGATTATTGAAACTCTGCGAGTTGACCCGAAAATTGGTTGACCCGTACAATATCGGGCGTGTGATTGCGCGCCCCTTCTGCGGGGATGCCCCTGACAATTACACACGCACCACTAACCGCCATGATTATGCTGTGCCGCCTAGAGGCAAAACCCTTTTGGACCGCGTGATTGAAAATGGTGGGGCTGTCCATGCTGTGGGTAAGGTCAGTGATATTTTTGCGGGCCAAGGCATAACCTATAAGCGCCCTGCGTCTGGCCATGAACGGCTCATGGAAGAAACCATTGCGGCTGCGCAGACAGCGAAGGATGGGGATTTGATTTTCACCAATTTTGTTGATTTCGATATGATGTATGGCCATCGTCGCGATACGCCGGGATATGCGGCCGAACTGGAGCGTTTCGATCCGATGTTGCGGGATTTTGCAAAAACTTTACGCCCCGATGATCTTGTTGTTATCACGGCTGACCACGGCAATGATCCGACATGGCCCGGCAGTGATCATACCCGTGAACAGGTTCCATTTTTGGTTTTTGGCCCCAACATAAAACCGGGGAAATTGGGCGCACGCGACAGCTTTACCGCCATAGCTGACGAGATCGCCAGACATTTGGGCATGGACAGCGCCTAAGTCTTCAAACCGTTATTAGCGGAACTTCTTTTGCAGGGCTTCCAGCTTATCAGCTCCCGGATTTAACTCTGCGTACGGAATTTCGTTGAGAGGGCGTGCCTCCATCCGGTTTAGCGCATGCATATCTTTTTGTGTCTCGTCAATATACAAAAGCCCGGTGACAGTTTCGTCACTATCCTTGGTTTCAAAAACTTTAGCCATGGCACGGGCGCGATCCCTTGGGTCATAACCGTTCTGGAGCTTTCGTAGCTGAAGTGTGCCCCCGTCATGCATCTCGACCGGCAGAAGCTCACCCGCCTGATAAGCGGCTGTGATCTCTTTGCCCACAGGCACATAATCGGCATGAATGGCCGGATGATAATATTTGTAAGCATGGGCATAGGATTTGGTTGATCCCTTATGGTCATTAAAGCTCACACACGGCGAAATTACGTCAATGAGTGCAAAGCCTTTGTGCTTTAATCCGGCTTTGATCAAGGAAACCAATTGGTCCTTATCACCCGAAAACGCTCTTGCGACAAAGGTCGCGCCAACCGACAGGGCCAGCGAAACAGGGTCAAGTGGGGGCTGTTCATTGATCTCCCCTTTTTTGGAACTTGCCCCGAAATCGGCGGCCGCCGAAAACTGGCCTTTCGTCAGCCCGTAAACACCGTTGTTCTCCAGCATATACAGCATGTTCACATTGCGCCGCATGGCGTGGACAAATTGTCCCAACCCGATGGACAGGCTATCCCCGTCCCCTGATACACCCACATAGCTGAGCGCAGAATTGGCCGCAACCGCTCCCGTCGCCACTGCCGGCATGCGGCCATGCACAGTATTGATACCGTGAGATTGACCTAGAAAATAGGCTGTGGTTTTGGACGAACAGCCAATGCCGGAAACCTTCACGGCCTTATGTGGCGCAATGGAAAGCTC
This sequence comes from Robiginitomaculum sp., assembly GCA_002733605.1. GTDB lineage: Bacteria > Pseudomonadota > Alphaproteobacteria > Caulobacterales > Maricaulaceae > Robiginitomaculum_A. Next base: position 231,347 of record NVWK01000005.1, on the reverse strand, counting down.
GAAAAAAGCCCGGGTTAGACCCGCTGTGACACTATCATGTCCGCACCCTGCACACAGGGTCGACATCGCCCCGTCATAGTCCGCACGTATGAGGCCTAAATCATTGGTCGGGGCATCTTTGCGCCGGATGAGGGGTTTGGCAAATGAACTCATGCGGTTTTCCTTAGGGCTAAAGCCTCATGCAAAGCCTGAAACACAAACCGGTAATCCAGCGGCTCGCCAGAATAATGCAAGATCGGCACAAGCTTCTCGCGTGCCACATTGGTTTCCACCAACAGCAGGTTTAACAATTGTGCGTCCCGGTTTTGTTCGATGACAAAAACTGTGTCGTGGGCGTCTATGAAATCTTCAACCTGCTGGCAAAACGGGAAGCCGCGCACCCGCATATAATCAAGATGCACACCTTGGGCCTCCAGCCTGTCACACGCCTCGATAACCGCACCGTCACAACTCCCCACAGAAAGGATCGCGTAATTTGAGCTACCTTTTGAGGCTTTAAGGACGGGGGCAGGGACTTTGTCGGCCGCGCTCGCCCATTTGTTACGGAGCCGGTCAACAAGCTCTTTATACTCTTGACCTTCTTCCGTATAACTTCCCCACTTATTGTGTCCCGAACCGCGGGTGAAGTAAGCGCCTTTAGGATCGGTGCCCGGCAAGGTGCGGTAGGGGATATAATCGCCGTCCACATCAAGGTAGCGGTGAAACTTGTCCATCTTTTCCAAGTCGGTTTTTGATAAAACTTTCCCGCGATCCGGCTGATAACTGTCGTCCCAGCTGAGCGCGTCAACCATCCAATCATTCATGCCAATATCAAGATCGGACAGCACGAAAACCGGCGTTTGAAATCTCTCGGCCAAATCGAGCGCTTGGGCTGCCATCTCGAAGCATTCTTGCGGTTGTGAGGGGAACAGTAAAATATGGCAGGTGTCACCATGGGAGGCGTAGGCGCATATCTGCATATCGCATTGCTGGGTGCGGGTCGGCATGCCCGTAGACGGGCCTGTGCGTTGAACATCAAACAACACCATCGGAATTTCCGTATAATAGGCGTAGCCAATAAACTCGCTCATCAGCGAAATACCGGCACCGGAGGTCGGAGTAAAGGCCCGCGCTCCATTCCATGAGGCTCCGACCACCATGCCTGCGGCGGCAAGTTCGTCTTCGGCTTGAATGATGCAATATTTGTGCTCTTGTGTTTCAGGATCAACGCGGAACATCCGGCAGTATTTTGTAAACCCGTCCATAATCGATGTGGAGGGCGTAATCGGATACCACGCCCCAAATGTTGCGCCGCCAAACACACATCCCAAAGCCGTCGCTTCATTGCCGTCGATCATGATTTTACCCGTAGTCAAATCGCGGGCCTCGACTTTAATATCAAGCGTGCCGTCAAAATGTTCTTTGACATGATCAAACCCAAGAGTGAGGGCTTGTAAATTTAAATCTATAAGCTTGGGTTTGGCTGCAAACATCTCGCGGACAAGCTCGTGGATCACCTTCATGTCCAGATCAAGCAGGGCCACCACACTGCCGATATAGGCCATGTTCTTCATCAAAATACGTGAACGGGCCGCTTTGAAGGCTCCGTTGCACATCCGCGCAAACGGCACCCCGATAACGGTAATGTCCGAGCGGTTCATAAATTCAGGATGTGGCCACGTGGAATCGTATAACAAGACCCCGCCCGGGCTAAGCTCTGCCAAATCCTGGGTATAGGTTTTCGCATTCATCGCCACCATCAAATGCACATCCCCCGAGCGCCCATGATAGCCTTTTTCCGTCACCCGAATTTCATACCATGTTGGCAAGCCCTGAATATTGGACGGAAAAATGTTTTTCCCGACGACAGGGATACCCATGCGAAAAATAGCCTTCATCAACAACCCGTTGGCGCTGGATGATCCCGTCCCGTTTACATTGGCGAGCTTGATCGTGAAATCATTCAATGCCGCCCGGCTTTGTAGTGCACTCATGATAGGCTCTCTCCGCCGCCGGCGTCTTGGTCATTAGCATGGTGAATATGAATCAGGCCTTCCTGCATATCCCACGCCGCCGTTGGACAACGTTCTGCACACAGTCCGCAATGCAAACACACATTCTCGTCCTTGATCATAACGCGGCCCGTCAGAGGCAAGCTGTCCGAGACAAACAGCGCCTGCTCCTCTTCCGTGCTATGCAGGGCGGTACGAAGCGCGTCTTCGGGTTGACCGCTCGCTTCCATGCTCAGACAATCGACCGGACATATATCTATACAGGCATCACATTCTTCGCACAGGGGTGCGTCAAACACCGTCTGCACATCACAATTCAAACACCGTTCAACCTCGGTCGCAATCTGCTCTGGTGAAAACCCAAGCTCCACCTCCACATCAAGTTTGCTAAACCGGTCAACCAGTTCCACATGCCGCATTTTCCGGCGATCAGAATCATCATAAGCATTTGAATAGCGCCATTCAAACATGCCCATCTTGGTCGGGGCCAGTTTGACATCATCGGGCGTGCGATCACTTACACTTTTGCCCTGACAATATTTGTCGATAGAGATGGCGGCTTGGTGACCGTGCTCGACCGCCCATATGATATTTTTAGGGCCAAAGGCCGCATCCCCGCCAAAAAACACACCTGCTTTGGTAGACTCGAACGTCGCCTCATCAACTTTTGGAATGTCCCATTTGCCAAATTCTATACCTGCGTCTTTTTCAATCCACGGAAAGGCATTGTCCTGTCCAATGGCTAAAATGACATCATCACAAGGGATTGTAATCTCTCCGCTGACGCTTTGTCCGGTGATCCGGCCTGCATCATCCAGCGTGTATTCCATTTTCTCGAACACCATGCCAACAAGTTTGCCGTTTTCTATGACAAATGATTTCGGCGAATGGTTGACGAGAATTTCGATGTCTTCTTCTTCGGCGTCATCAAGCTCCCACGCGGACGCTTTGAAAAACGCACGCGGCTTTCTGGCCATAACTTTAACGGTCTTTGCGCCAAGCCTGAGCGATGTCCGGCAACAATCCATAGCCGTATTGCCAACCCCGATAATCAGTACATTTTTACCTATGTTCTCGGTGTGCTCAAACGCAACGGAATCGAGCCAGTCTGTCCCGATATGAATACGATCAGATGCATCCCGTCCGGGCAAGATAAGGTCTTTACCCTTTGCTGCACCCGTGCCGATAAAAATTGCGTCCCAATTTTCATCAAGCAACGCTTTCATGCTCTCCACACCCGCGCCGAGCTTCAACTCCACCCCCATGTCGAGAATATAATTCAGCTCCTCGCTCAAGATGTGTTCGGGGAGTCGGAACGCCGGAATGTTGGATCGCATCAGCCCGCCCGGTGCACTTTGTCTTTCAAAGATCGTGCATTCATATCCCATCGGCGCCAGATCATTAGCCACCGTGAACGAGGCCGGCCCCGCGCCGATCAGGGCAATGCGCTTGCCATTTGTCTTGGCCGGTTTCTTAGGCAATTGTGCCTCGATATCGCCCCTATGATCCGCAGCCACCCGCTTGAGGCGGCAAATGGCAACCGGGGCCTCGTCAACGCGACCACGGCGGCAGGCAGGTTCACATGGACGGTCACAGACACGACCTAAAATACCCGGAAACACATTGGAGGCCCGATTGAGCAGATAGGCATCCCCATACTGCCCCTGAGCGATCAATCTGATATAGGCGGGGACAGGCGTATGCGCAGGGCAGGCCCACTGACAGTCGACCACCTTATGAAAATAATCGGGATCACCTACATTCGTTGGTCGCATAAGCTTCACATTCCCCTCAACATTTATCTCTAGCGAGATGATGCAGTCCAAGCAAGACCGAATTTGTAAGGTTTATTCACAGGGTCGTGTCAGACAAGCCGAACTGGTGTGAAAGTTATAAAACACGGTTGAAACTTGTGCGGAAGGTACAGTTGCGTCAATTCGAGAAGGGACGATATACTCTGTGCATGTAAAGTGTTTTTGCGTCTCGCTATTTTGGTTCAAGCGCTTTGATACTTGGCGTCAAATAAAGCGCAAGCCGTTTTGCCATGACAGAAACCCCTTCCTTGGTCGGATGTAAACCGTCGGCTTGAAGCAGGCTTGGCGTGTCTCTAACCCCGGCAAGCATGGCCGGGAAAAGCGGCACATCAAAGCGCGTAGACAGCTCTGGATAAATGGCGGCGAAAGCAATGTCCCGATCATCAGCTCCGCTTTTGGAGCGGGGTTGCAGGCCGACAAGAATGACTGAAGTTTCTGCCGCGTGTGCCCGCTCCAAAATCGCGCTCAAATTCCCGCGCGTCACATCGGGTGAGATACCTTGTAAATAGTCATTGGCCCCCAGCGCCAGTATAAGTAAATCCGGGTTTAACGACCCAGCGCTCCAGTCATAACGGGCAAGCCCGTTCGCAGATGTATCACCCGAAACACCCGCATTAATCACTTTGGTATGCAGGCCTATGGCGTCAAACTCGCCCTGTACCTGTTCAGGAAGCGCGTCCTTGGCGGAGAGCCCATACCCTGCGGTTAGACTATCCCCGAGAAAGACAATGACGGGATAACCTTCCCGCGCCTCTGTATTCTGTGCCGTGTTTTCTTTTGTCGGGTTTGGCGGTGCAGTTTCAACTGTGCGTACGGGTTTGCCAATTGGAGTGTCATCAGCAGAGGCACCGCAACCCGTGAGGGTCAAACCGGTCGCCATGAGGGTGAGTAGCATCACCATTGTGTGAACAGGTAGTTTCATCTCTTGCCTCATGTGGAACCATGGGATTATACATTTATTGATAAACAGATATATTTGGCCTGACAATATGTATTCGACCATGTTGCAGACGAACCAGAGGAATTGAGCATATGAGCGAAGTTTTGAGATTGACCAATGTAAGCTTAACACTTCCCGCCGCCTCCGGCCCTGTCGATATATTAAAGGGCGTCGATTTTACGGCCAACAAAGGCGAGAGCATTGCCATTGTCGGGCCGTCCGGTTCCGGCAAGTCCTCGATGATTGCTGTAGCGGCAGGTCTGGAACAGGCCACGTCAGGCGACGTCTTTATGTTAGGCGAAAACCTGAACGGGCGCAGCGAAGATGATTTGGCAATGTTGCGCCGGGGACGGGTCAGCATGGTTTTCCAATCTTTCCACCTTCTGCCGACCATGTCGGCCTTTGATAATATTCGCGCACCCTTGGAAATCGCACATCTGGACAATGTCGATCAGCGGGCCCGCGCCGCACTGGACGCGGTCGGGCTTTCTGACCGTCTGCATCATTTCCCCGGACAATTATCTGGCGGGGAATGCCAACGCGTGGCTGTTGCCCGTGCCTTGGCCTCGAACCCCGAGCTTATTTTCGCAGATGAACCCACGGGCAATCTCGATGCGGTGACAGGGGCAGGGGTGGCCGATATGTTATTTGCCCGTGCCAAAGACAGAGGCGCAACGCTTATCCTTGTCACCCATGACCCGGAACTTGCACGCCGTGCGGACAGGATCGTGACCATGCAAGATGGGCGGATTGTATGAACCGTGTTGCGCTCAGGATTGGTCTTCGGGAACTTTCAGGCGGTCTGAAAGGGTTCTGGATTTATCTGGCATGCCTTGTGTTGGGCACCAGTGCGATCGCGTCGTCAGGCTCGGTCACCGAAGTGTTTACACGCGGCCTTGCAGGAGAGGCGCGTGTGCTTCTGGGCGGTGACGCTATGTTTTCTATACGCCAACGCCTGCCCACCACAGATGAACGTGCCTTTATAAATGGCTTGGGCCTTGTGACCCAAAGCGCCGCAATTGATGTCATGGCAAGTGCAGGCGAACGCCGCCAGAAAGTGGATGTGCGCGCCGTTGATAGCCAGTTTCCGTTGATTGGAAAAGCCACTCTGAGCGGTGGTGAGGCTGAACTACAAACCGCACTTGACTATCAGGACGAGCGCTGGGGTATTGTCGTTAGCCAGTCTTTTCTAGATGCTTTTGAACTTGATGTTGGCGATCCGGTTACATTGGGTTCTATCCCGGCAGTGGTGCGTGCGCGTGTTGATGCCCTGCCTGACCGCATAGGGACGCCCGGTTCATTTACACCGGAAGCCTTGATACATTTAGACGCGCTTATCGCCGCGGACAGATTTAGCGAGGGGCAATTGTTCCGGTCGGGGTTTCGTGTTGTTCTAAATTCGGGCACTGATTTCGAGACCGTTAAGGCGGAGTTTGAAGAACAGGGTTTAGACAAGGCAGGCATCCGGCTCCGTAGCCCCGCAGACGCCGTCGACGGGCTGCAAAATCTTTTGAACACGCTCAACAGTTTTCTGGCCATTATCGGCATTGCCGCCCTCGTGGCGGGCGGTGTCGGGGTGTCGCAAGCCACCATAGCTTTTCTCGACACACGTATTGAATCGATTGCCGCCTTGAAAGCCCTCGGCGCAGACTCGAAAACCATCCGTGCCGCCTATCTTATTCAACTGGGTCTTTTGGCTGTCCTCGGTGCTATTGGCGGCGTCATAATTGGCGCAGCTACCCCTTATCTGCTGACAGCGTTTTCCGGTGATGCCATACCGTTGCCGCAAGCCTTGGGCGTGTACCCGCTCCCGCTCATAAAAGCCTTTGTTCTCGGTGTACTGGCCGCTGCCGTCTTTGCTTTGCCGGCCATTGGTCGGGCCCGGGCCACGCGGCCTTCCGCATTGTTTCGCCGCCTGTCAGACGAAACCAAAACCCCGACGCCGTGGTTCGAACGCCTCTGGTCATTGGCGGCGGCCGCACTGCTTGCCGGTATTGCGATCGCGACCAGCGACCGCCCGCCGCTCACGGCCGCTTTACTCGTCGGCGCTGTTATTGCCTGGGGTGTGTTTTTATGTGCGGCCTATTTTATCCGTAAACTTGCCAAGTATTTATCTGGACGCACAGTAGGTCTTTGGCGATTGACGTTGGCAAATCTTGGCGGTGTCGGATCATTGGCACCGACAATTGTGCCCGCGCTTGGTATGGGTTTGGCACTACTGACGCTCGTGGCCTCTGTGCAGATAAATCTCCTGCGCCAGATCAGCGAAACCGCACCGTCCAATGCCCCTTCGCTCGTATTCTCGCAAATTCCCAATGATAGTATCGACCATTTCGACCGGATTTTGGCAGATAACGGGCTGGATTTGAAAGATGCTGACAAATTCCGCCGTGCCCCGTTTCTTCTGGTCCGTGTCATGTCTTTGAAAGGCGCACCAATTGTCGCAGAAAATGTGGCAAGGTCTGAACGCTGGGTGATCCGAGGTGAAACCAGTGTCACCTATCTGGCAGACCAGCCTAAGGACACGGTCTTGACCGAAGGGCAATGGTGGGCCCAGGACTATGCTGGCCCGCTTCTTGTCTCGGTCGAGGCGGACGCGGCGGCGGGACTGCACATAGGCGTTGGCGACGAGATCGGGTTTCGTGTCTTTGGCCGCGATGTCACGGCCCGTGTCGGGTCTCTGAGAACGGTGGAATGGGGGAGCTTTAGCATTGGTGCCAACACGGCATTTATCTTCTCGCCCGGCACATTGGAGGCGGCAAAACCCTATCATGTGGCGATTGCCAAAACCCCGTCCGAGAATGAAACTAAAATCATTGATGCGTTGGGCGAAACCTTGCCGGATGTCATTGTCTTTCAAACCCGCTCTGCATTGGCAACTGCCGCCAAACTGTTTGCCAGCATCGCGGTCGCCGTTAATGCCGCCGCCGGTGTGGTCACAATCGCAGGTCTGCTGGTGTTACTAGGCGCATTTGCGGCTATGGCGAACAAGCGCCGAAGCGAGGCGGCTCTGTTGAAAGTTTTCGGGGCCAAGCGTGGTGAAATCTTGCGCCTTTATGCTGGCGAGTTCGCCTTTGCAGGCGGGGCAGGCGCGCTGATCGGGGCCGCGATCGGGGTCGCGGGTGCCTATCCTATTGTCACGCAGGTTTTCGAAGCACAATGGACATTTCCGTGGCACGAAGTCGCGCTTGTGATTGGGCTTGCCATTCTTATCTCGGCCATTGGCGGTATGAGCGTTGGCATTTCAACATTGGCCCGCCGCCCCGCACAAGTCCTTCGCTCCGTCTAAGCCACAGCGTTTTTCAAGCGCCCGATGCCGTCGATTTCAATACTGACGACATCTCCTGATTTTAGTGTAAACCCACTGTCCGGCACGATGCCTGTGCCTGTCATCAACAGGGCGCCATAAGGGAAGCTGCACTCCCGGTACAAGAATTCGGCCAAGTCTGTAAACTTTCGGGTGATTTGATTGATCGCGATACTGTCTGAAAAAATGGATGTGCCTGCGCGTTCGATATTCAAATGAATTTGGGTCTGCGGGTCGAGAGGCGCTTCGGTGAGCAATATACAAGGCCCGACCGCCGCGCAGCCATCATAGGTTTTCGCTTGCGGCAAATACAGCGGGTTTTCACCTTCTATACTACGCGAACTGACATCATTTCCAATTGTGTAGCCGATGATTTTGCTGCTGGCCGTCATTACCAATGTCAATTCCGGTTCCGGCACATCCCATGTAGAATCCTTGCGGATACGAATGTTTTCACCGCTGGCAGAGGTTCTGGCGGCATTGGCTTTAAAAAATAACTCCGGGCGTTCGGCTTCGTAGATACGTTGGTAAAAATCTGCGCCGCCCGTCGCACCCGATTCTTCCTGTCGGCCCTGTTTACTGCGCAGATACGTCACCCCGCTCGCCCATATTTCCTGACTTTGCAGAGGGATTAAAAGCCCGTCCTCTATTTCGCGCGCGCCATTTCCAACACTTGAAAATGTCGGGATCGCCTGTTTCAAATCTTGAAAAATGTTGTCATTATTGATGAGATCATCCCAGTTCTCGCACGGTACTCTATAATAGGCTCCGCCCGTTTCCAGCAAGACACCCGTTTTTGTTCGGTAGAGTTTCATAATCTTATCCAACAACCATATTTACAACGAGCAAGGTTAAGAAGGCCGAACCCCCCAACACCAATGTGCCAAGGCTATGTAGCCTGTAGCCTTGCTTAACATCCATGCCCGACATCTGGGTCACGACCCAAAAGAAACTGTCGTTGGCGTGGGAGACAACGGCAGAGCCTGCCCCAATCGCGATCACCACAATCGCTTTTTGAATAGCCGTATCAAAGCCAAGCGTTGTCATGAGCGGCGATATAATCGAGGCTGTCGTAATCAGTGCCACCGTTGACGAACCTTGTGCAGATTTAAGAGCGGCCGCGATCAAAAAGGGTAAGAAAAGTCCAAGATTGACAGTTTGCAAACTATCTCCAATCACCGTGGCAATACCGGAGTTGCGTAACACCATGCCGAAAATACCACCTGCGCCGGTTATCAATATAATCGAGGCTGAATCCGACAGGGCTTTCCCGACCCAACCTTGCATAGACAACATCTCCGTCTTGAATTTTTTCGGCAGTAAACAGGCCAGAAATACACCGATCAACAAGGCAATAAATGGCTCGCCGACAAACATCAAAGCATCCACCCATGCCCCTGTAAGATCAGGAAAGGCTTTTAAGAACGAGCGGGTCAGGATCAGGAGGATTGGCACGAAGACGGGTAGGGCGGCTTTCCCTACACCGGGCGCGTCTTTATGACGGGCCGCGATTTGCGCTTCGGTTAAATCCGGGTTTGGATCAATCCATGTCTTGGCCGCATATTTTGTCGCAAAGACCAGAGAAGCACAGAGAGCGATTAAACTCACCGGTATGCCAACTGCAATCACCAGGCCTAAATCAGCACCCAGCAAGCCTGCTGCGGCAATAGGGCCCGGCGTTGGCGGCACCATAGTGTGCGCGGCGGTTAGGCCAAGGCCGAGCGCAATAGATGATCCGGCCAGCGAAATTTTAGCCTTCTTCGACAGGCTTTTATTCAGCGGTTGTAGAAGCAAAAAACCACTATCGGCAAAAACAGGGATAGAGACAAAATAGCCCATAATGCCCATGGATAGTGGTACCCGGTTCTTACCGGTTTTCTTCAACACCCATTCAGCCATCGCATAGGCGCCACCGGAATTTTCCATAAAGGCGCCAATAATTACACCGAGAATAATCAGCAGCCCGATACTGCCGAGGGTTTTGCCAAACCCTTCATTAACCGATTTTATGATTTCGTCTGCCGGCATACCCGCCAAAAATCCATAGCCAATCGCGACCAGCAACAAAGCAATAAAGGGATGTACTTTGAACCGCACCGTCAGCAACACAATGAACGCGACGCTTACCAACAACCACAAAACCAACATAACACTTCCCCTTTATAATTATTCTCGTTAACCGATACTTTAATGTAAATCGCGGTCAACTTTGCTCCCCGATTTTCCCACAAGCACGTCAAGGTCTGCGCCCTGATCCGCCTGTTGCACATGGTCGATATAAATTTTGACATAGCCGCGCGTCGCCATTGGTTCCGGCGCTTGCCAGTTGTCACGACGTCGTTGTAACTCTTCATCATCGACTAGCAATTGCAGTTTGCGCGCAGGCACATCCAACTCGATAAGATCACCGTTTTCCACCAGCGCCAGCGTGCCGCCAATGGTCGATTCCGGCGAGATATGAAGGACAACCGTGCCGTAGGCCGTGCCGCTCATCCGTCCATCGGAAATGCGCACCATGTCCTTGACGCCTTTTAAAATCAGCTTTTCAGGCAGATCGACATTGCCCACTTCCGGCATGCCGGGATAGCCTTTCGGGCCAACACCTTTGAGGACAATGACGCAGTTTTCATCAATATCCAGATCGGGATCGTCGATACGGTCATGATAATCTTCCATGGTCTCGAACACCACGGCCCGCCCCGTATGTTGCATAAGTTTTTTCGAGGCAGCAGACGGTTTTATCACCGCCCCGTTTTCACAAAGATTGCCTGTAAGGACGGCAATGCCCGCATTTTCTTGCAAGGGTTTATCACGGGTGTAAATGACATCGCGGTTATAGCACGGCGCTTTGGCGTAATTTTCCGTAAAGGTTTTTCCGTTGACCGTAATGATGTTTTGCTCAATCAAATCGCCCAATTCCTTCATGACAACTGGAAGCCCACCCGCATAAAAATAATCTTCCATCAGATATTTACCGGACGGCATCAAGTTCACCAGCAAAGGCATATCACTACCCAGATCATCAAAATCTTGCAGTTTTAACGCGACACCAATGCGCCCTGCAATCGCCTGTAAATGAATGATAAGATTTGTGGATCCACCCACGGCTGCATTGACTTTAATGGCGTTTTCAAATGCTTTCCGCACCAGTATTTTCGAGAGCGTCAAATCTTCACGCACCATATCGACAATGCGCCGCCCCGCCAATTGCGCCATGACTTTCTTGCGGGAATCGACGGCAGGAATAGAGGAGGCATTGGGCAAGGTCAGCCCCAACACTTCTGCCATCGTCGCCATGGTCGATGCCGTGCCCATCGTATTGCAATGGCCCTGACTGCGCGAAGCACAAATCTCGGCTTCCAGTAAATCTTCATCCGAAAACTCACCGGTTTTCTGTCCCTCTTTAATCGCCCAGTTAAACGAGCCAGACCCGATTTCACCGCCGCGAAATTTACCGTTCAGCATCGGGCCACCCGGCACAACAATGGTCGGCAAATCGACACTGCATGCGCCCATAATTGTTGACGGCGTCGTTTTGTCACAGCCGGTTAACAACACAATGCCGTCCAAAGGATTGGCCCGAATAGATTCTTCCACATCCATACTCACCAGATTGCGAAATAACATTGTAGTCGGGCGCATAATGGTTTCGCCTAGCGACATCACTGGAAATTCGAGAGGGAAACCTCCGGCCTCCAACACACCCTTTTTCACGAATTCTGCGAACTCGCGCAAATGCCCGTTACACGGGGTCAACTCCGACCATGTATTGCAAATGCCGATAACGGGCTTGCCGCGAAAATGATCATCAGGATAGCCTTGATTGCGAAGCCATGACCGATGGACAAATCCCATCTTGTCATTGCCTCCAAACCAGTCTTGGCTGCGGAGCTTCTTTTTCTTCACCTGTATTCCCCAAATATAATTATTACATATCTCTTTTAAGCACAAATCATTGATAGCGCTATCATTTATTAACGCAACAATTCGCCTATATTGAATGCGTCATTCCCTATGTAGAAATTGTTGTTTTGGTCTTTTCCCCGTCTACGGTTCTTAGAATATCCAAAGGGTTTGCATTTTGCAAGGCTTCCGGCAACAGCGCTTGCGGGAAGTTTTGGTAACAGACAGGGCGCACAAATCTCTTGATGGCGGCCGTACCGACAGCCGTGAAACGCGCATCTGTAGAGGCAGGGTAGGGGCCACCATGTACCATTGTCGGGCAAACCTCTACGCCTGTAGGGAAGCCGTTAATCACGAGACGTCCGGCTTTTTGACCAAGAAGTTGGAGAAGCATGGCATTGTCGGTTAACTCGTTTTCGGTCCCGTGAACCGTACCGGTCAACTGCCCGCCGAGGCTGGAAATCACCTGATGGATTTCATCAATCGTTTTACACACCACCAATACGGATGTCGGGCCGAACACTTCTTCGCTTAATTCGGGGTTGGCAAGATAGTTCTCGGCACTGGTAGAGTATAGTTTTGCCTGTGCATAAAAGCCTTCTGCCTGAACCGCCACTTGACCTTCGGCAATCAGCTCCATCGCGGGATGGTTTGCAAATGTACCGTTGCCCCGCTGATAACTATTGCAAATATTTTGGTTGAGCATGACGCCTGCGGGTGCGGTTTCGAGCGTCGTTTTAACCGTGTCCATAAACCGTTGTAGACCATCCTCCTCAAGGGCAATGAGCAAGCCTGGATTGACGCAAAACTGTCCCGACCCCAAAGTCAGCGAGCCAACAAAACCTGTCGCCAGCTGTTCAGCCGATTGCGCTAATGTTTCGGGCAAGAACACCACCGGATTGATACTGCCCATTTCAGCAAAAACGGGAATGGGTTCAGGACGTAGCGCAGCCATGCGGTAAATAGCCGTGCCGCCACCTATGGAACCGGTAAAGCCAATCGCTTTTACCTCGGGCGCGTTGATCAGAGCTGCGCCACCAATTTTGTCATCGCCCTGCACAAAGCTAATGACCCCGCCGGGCATGCCGGTCTTTTGTGCGGCTATAGCCAAAGCTTGCGCAACAAGTTCGCCTGTGCCGGGGTGGGAGACATGACCTTTTACGATCACAGGGCACCCTGCGGCAAGGGCAGAGGCGCTATCACCACCCGCCGTTGAATAGGCGAGCGGAAAATTGCTGACAGCAAACACGGCAACCACACCAAGGGCCTGATTTAAAAATCGCAGATCCGGGCGGGGGAGAGGCTGTCTATCAGGCCGTGCCATGTCTATGCGGGGGTCCAGATGGTCTCCGCTCTGAATATAATCGGCAAACATACGCAATTGGCCAACTGTGCGCCCACGCTCACCTTCGCAGCGTCCACGCGGGTATCCTGTTTCGGATTGCATACACTCGAGAAGTTCATCCCCTAGTGCCATGATTTCATCAGCGCAGGCATTCAAAAAACCGGCGCGATCTTTGAGGCTGGTATTTCTGTAACTGGCAAATGCAATATTGGCGGCACTGGCGGCGGCGGAAATTTGTTCGGCGCTCGCTTTGGAGTATTGAACCGGTAGCGTGTCTCCCGTAGCCGGATTAACGGCATTGAAATGCCCAGCTTCCCCTAATTGCCATTCTCCACCAATCAGTAATTTTCCCAGTATCATCCGCTTCCCCTAAATCATTCACTGTTTACGCAAATACGTTACGTTACCGAATATGCGGGAGTAAAGCTATTTTTATAGGAAGGTTGTTGTCTTCTTTCGTGCACCGGATGAGGGCAATTCGCACACATGTGAATATACGCACAAATGCTAATATGCCGCCGTATCAATGCCTCTAATATAAATGCATAAACAATGGAGGCAGGTGATGAAATTTATGTTGGCATTCATATTGGCATCGGGTGTTGGTATCGGTGTTTCTACTTACTTGGCGAGCCGGAACATCCAACAAGAAATCCTGCAATAAGAGCTATCGTAATATGTGCTTTCACTTGAACAGCCTTAATGGCTTTGTTTTTAGACGGTAATCTCGGGAAATTTTTCGCTCAAAAATTGGCCAATATTTCTTTAGCTTCACATTTTCTACGCACTCTCGCGATATCTAAGGGCGTGATGGATATTGCCCCTTCAACGAAATACAATACCGCATAGCAATATACGGAGGCCGCACGCCTTCGACGATGTCTATTGTTACATCCCCTGATTTTGGCTTGGCGACGTTCTTTGGGGTGGAGGTGTTAATGTCATCACCACCGACTTCACCTTGCTCGATGAGTTTCGCCTGATACATTGTCTGACCGTAACGAATATGCCCTGAGTTTCCTGAACCAATAGGCGTTCTACCAACAAAATTTGGAAGCGCAAAATTAGTCCTGCCATTGCCTCCATAAACCGTTGACATTAGGGAAAAGAGAGATGGGTTGTTGTTTATTTGAAGTGTTCGCCCATTCGCTTCAGTCCAGCCTTTGGGGCAAAAGGAAGCCGCAGTCATCATTATTTCACCAAGGAATGGTTCATCTGCATGGGCTGTTATAGACTGCGAGAGCGTTGCTGCACTAATCATTGCACCCGTCAGAAGAGCTTTGAATTTTATGAATGTCGCCATGGTCTTTTCCTTTGATGCCTAGTATGCGCCAGACGATATGAGGTTAAGGAAAACCTGTCATACCCACTATTGGGTATAAGACGCGATTTTATGCCGTTAATTCAAATTTTTCTTGATGGCCCGAAGGATATGTTCCCAATGGCTATAGATCAGTAAATGACCCGCACCTTTGACGATTTCCAACTTGGTTCCCGGCACATAATCGGCAAAGGCTTGTGATTGGGAAACATCAAAAATTTTGTCGTCATCCCCGTGCAATATATAAAATTTATGTTTTAGACGTAAGGCTTCTTGACTGTAATCTTTCATCCCAAGGACGATTTCATGGTGAAATGCCTCATAGCCCGGTATTAATCCCTCAACAAATTCCCTTTCCATCAACCCACTGATTTCGGGATTTTTAAGGGCTAAAATATCAGCGGCACTATCGGCACATGAAATATTGAATAAATCTTTGCCATTGCCCTTATCAATATAGGCCATGGTGGCGCGTAATATTAAGGGCAATAACTGAGGCGTATATTTTGTAAGGCGCATAATCAGACGTTGGCGCCTTGGCGTTTTGGCAATCCACTCATCCTTCCACATTGGCGTGCGCGATATCGCAAACAAATGAGAAACACGGTCTGGATAAAGGTGGGCAAAACGCATGCCATATACCGACCCGATAGCGATGCCTGCAATGGCCACTCGGGTGATGTTTAACCTTCCCAGTAATTCATACATGTCAGCGCATACCAAATTAATATAGGCATCCCCTTTCACATTTTTTTGCGTTTCCGAGCGGCCATACCCTGGCCGATAAGGCGAGATGATCCGCAAATTCATGCGCTTTGCCGCTTCGGCCGCGCCTTTGATAAGCTCGGCTCCATATGGAATGGTATGAAGCAATAAAACAGGGGCGCCGTCTGGATCGCCCTGTTCCAGATAACTCATATTGCGCCCGTCTCTTAAGGTGATTTGTTTTTGTATTTTTAGCGGCGTAGGCTGGTTACCATGAATGCCTTCCAATGGAGAGAGCTGGGATGATGTCAATATACCTGCAGAAAACCCACAGACTAGACGCACAATAGAAGGGATGTCGCGCGAGTTTGTTTTCCTTTTTATGGCTTTAATCTGGAACCGGACAGTATCGATTTTTGCCTTTCGCGCCGCCGCAATTTCTGAAACCTGTAGCCCGCTGGCCAAATGTACGGCAACGTCCACTTCCGCCTGTGTTAATTCATAAGTTTCTTTGAATAGTCCCGTTTTTGATTGATCAAACCCCAAATTAACAATGGTGAAAAAGTACCGGGTTTTGTCACTGGGCACATTTAAATTCTCGTCCATTTTTCTCACAAGAATACAGGTATTTACATTTCCCTCTGCATTTATATAGCCAGGTTCGATCAATAGTTTTTGAGTTTTGTTCTTGAAAACAAACGTGCGGATTTGTTCCAACACATAGATGTTCGTGCAACAATCCGCTAATTTCCGACAAGGTTTTTGCCCATTGTTTCTCGCCATATCGTTCATGGCAATAATGTTTTCAGCATGATCAAAAATAAATGCCGGGTTGGGCGCCGTATCAAGCAATAATTCGGCACGGGATTTCCCCTGTTTTTGGCGACCCAGATGATCAATAATTTCGCTAGAGCGCTGTATGTGATGCAAAATTTCTGAATCTATACTTGGATTGAGTTTTCCATTATTTGATTTTGGCAGACCGGAACCGGACTCTATTATATTGTCTGCGTCGCCCGCCGGGTTTGCAAAGACCAGCGTGTCTATTGTTTCTAGGCTTTCATGATAATATTCTGGCGATATACCTGCCGAATACACAGCCGTGATCAGTTTATCCCTATCTGCATTCACTGGTTACACTCCCCGTGTATTATCTCTCTTTAGTCGCCATGCGCTTGCACGCACACCAGCGCGATCCATTTGTAATACAAGGCAATTTTCATAACACAAATATAAAACAAACTTACGCTCAATTTAAGCATGGCCGGTTTTGTTATATTATTTCTGACAGTGCCCGTGCTTTATATCGCGCCATTTTTAATCAGTGGTAGAGCAGGATACTTTAATACGGGATCATTCATCTTAATTATTGTAGTGTCACTTCTTGCATTATTTTACCACCGCCGCCGCTACAATGAAATAAGTGGTGGTGGACGCAGCCTTCAGTGAGTCCGCCTCATGCAAATTTCCCTGATTAACAGGGAATTTAAATTCCCGGATAGGTGACTTTCCCACTCACATCTAGGGTGTGTATTTGTAGCATTTCCATGCGGTGATCGCGCAAAAAATGAGAGAGATGTTGACACCGATTGCGCTTGCGTGTGTAGGGGTGTTGCCTATGGCCATCGGTATAGACGCCATGCTCACGGCACCAACGCAGAGCGCGGTTATCATCAGGCACATGTCTTTGAACGCAGAATCCCGTACAAAAGCCCAAATTATGCATACACTCCATATCCCGAAATATGCTTGTGCAACATTTGCTTTTGGCCAGAGACTATAGGTAAGAAATATGCCTGCGGTCGCGACAACCATGCCCATACAGATGCCAAGGGTCAGGCGTACAAGATGGGAGAAGGCCCGCAATGTTTTCGGGTTTTTTGTTTTCAGTTTTTGTTTAAGTATCCAATAATAAAACCCTGACACCGATGTAAAAGCCAAGGCAAGGCCAAGGATTGCATAAATGAGCCGCAACCCTAAACTGCCAACCGTACCACGTCCGTATTTGGCGTAATGTAGGGCGGGGAGCATGGAGTCTATCCGGCCTGCATACCCGCCAATCTCGCTAATATTTTTGCTGATGAGCGCGCCTGTTACGGCGTTTAGTTTTATTTGGGCGGCGCTGGTGATTTCTTTGGTGGGGGCCCAGATAAAAATGGCGTGGGCATTCCTGTCGTTCCAATTTATGATGCGCACGGCCAAAGGCATATTGCCGTCCAGTTCTGTTGCGGCGCGTAGGAACAAACTATCGATATTCATCATCTCTGCTGTCCGCCCGGTAGGTTTGATCTCGCCCGCCACCAAATCACGGGCAGATTTGAGGTCTCCGTTTTGCGCGAGGGAGGAGACGATGGGAATGAGAGGCTTTATCAGGGCAATGGAGGCACCGGTTGCGGTCATGACAAGTGCAAATACCAACACCCATGCACCAAGTGCATTATGGGTGTCGCGCCAGCGCATAGGGGCTGGCGCGGTGGGTCGCCATGTAAAAAGACTGCGAAACAGGTGTTTGTGGCTGAGCATGCCTGCGAGTAAAATCACTAAAATGAAGACGCCGAGAACGCCTAAAACTGTGCGCCCCTTAATTTTACGCCCGCGCTTTTTACGATAGGATAAATCTGAATGTACGCTACGAAGCCACGTGGAGAGTTTGTCTGTATCGGTCGGCATGATCTTGCCCGTATGCGGGTCGCGGCTTTCATAGGTGCCGATACGGCGTGCGCTCTTGCCTTTTACTTGGGCGGCAATATCGAAATAAGGTTTGTCGGTACGGGGCCGACTGACAAAGATATAGTCTATGTCACCATGTGTTTGCCCAATGTCTGCCAAAGTGCGGGCATAGGTGTCCACTTCGATAAAAGGTTCTGTTAATGTGATGCGTGCTGTCGGGCTCTCCCAAATATGAATTTCGGGTTTGAAAAGGGCGACAGCACCAGAAAAACTAATCACAAACATCATCAGAGCGAGCGGTGCGCCTAACCAGGCATGTAGAGCGCGTACATTTGGTGTGGCGGGAGGGATCTTGCGAATGCGAGCTTTAAAAGCTGTGACAACACCTATCGCTATCAATACCGGAATAAGGATAGCGGCAAGTAAAAGCCTTTGTTCGGTAGCGCCCCACCCTAAGGTGACGAATGCGCTTGGCAGGCCAATGCTGAGCCCCATTGCTATCAAGATATATGCGACACACCATTTCATTTTGTATCACTCGATTTGCGTGCATCCAAGAGTGCAAAGCTCGTGGAGAGTATCACACCTGATGCCATGATTTGCACAGCCCAGACGGCAAGGGCACGTTCAAGCCCTATGGCGAATGTCCACAGGAGCAGGGTCAGGAGGCCAAGGGAAATGATGAAAACATTGCCATGGCGCATGGTTTTCCCACGCTTGAAAACCATAAAAACCAGAACGCAAAAACACCCTGTTATACATGCCAAAACTGAAACCATAATTGCCCTAATGTAAACGCGGTGCGTAATCGTGGGCAGGAATGCCCGGCGATGCTTTTATAATGATGTCGCGTAACAAAGCTGCCGCCCCGCATGCATTTGTCCATCCTAAATGCCCATGGCCAAGATTGACATAAAGCCCTTTTTCGTCAAGCGCTCCTATATAAGGCACCCCGTCGGCAGACATAGGACGCAGACCAGCCCACCGGTTGTCTTCGGCGTAATCTGCCCAATTGGGAAGTACGGATTTAGCATTGTCCAACAAGCTTGTAATACGCGTGGGGGTTACATCTGTATTGGCCCCGCAAAATTCTGCCATGCCG
The DNA here is from genome assembly GCA_002733605.1 of Robiginitomaculum sp. Lineage (GTDB taxonomy): Bacteria > Pseudomonadota > Alphaproteobacteria > Caulobacterales > Maricaulaceae > Robiginitomaculum_A. Next base: position 212,249 of record NVWK01000005.1, on the reverse strand, counting down.
ACAATTCGTATTTTATTCCCCAATCGCACTACACCAATTTTATTGGCATCATCGATCACAGGGGTCATAAGCGCCTCATTAGTGCGTGGTATATTGAGAGTGAGGGAATAGCCTTTGACGGGGTAGCAGAGAAGGTGGCGCTTTGATTTTTGTGAGAGCAGGCTTGTGGGCGGCATGCCTGTGGCAAAAACGATGTTTTGCGCGGTGATGGCATTGTGTGATGTTTGTATATGCCAACCCTGCTCTGCTTTTTGGAGGCCCTTCACCACCGTACCATATTCAAATTTCACACCGGTGTTTTGTAGGTTCGCGGCGAGGGCGCGTGTCACCGCGCAACAATCCCCGGAGAGATCATTCGGGTAATGATAGGCGCTATGAATGTCGTCTTGCATATGTGCAAGGGCCGGTTCGAATGCGACACAGTCCTCCGCGCCCATTTCCACACATTTTATGCCGTGCCTGCGCATAAATTTAATACCTGAAGCGGCAGAGTTTGCGGAAATCTCATCCCGAAATACACGTAAGGAACCTCGTGTGCTCATCAGGTGTTCGAGCTTATGTTTTTTCAAAACCTGATGTAAATGTTCAGTGCTATATTGGCTGAGGGTAACCATGCGCTTGGCATTGGCGCTCCATTTGGCCTGTGTGCAGTTTTTCACAAAGGCCCAGCCCCAACTTAACATACGTGGTAGAGCGCTTAGGCGCAGCAGAAACGGTGCGTCTTCTTTGCCAATCCAGTGCAGCATTTTCAAGGGCAGGCCGGGGGTCGCCCACGGTTCGGCCATGCTAGGGGTGATGAGGGCACCATTTGCATAACTGGTTTCGCAGGCGGCTTGGTCGTGGCGCTCTATAATGATCACACTGAGACCGGCTGCGACGAGGGCCTCGGCGGTGGTGATGCCAATAACCCCTGCGCCAATTATGGCTACATCATATGTGGGCGAAGGATTAGTCACCGATATGTGCGGTGGCGATGATTTCAATTGCCATGCCGGGCAGGAGCAAGCCTGCGGCGACAACTGTTGCGCGGTTGGGATAGGGTGGTTTGAAAAACCGTTGATATACCTCATTGACCATCGGAAAATCTTCTGGATTGGTGATGAAAATTTGCACTTGTGTCATGTCGCGCAGACTGCCCCCTGCGGCCTCGACAGCCAGTTTCAGGTTTTCGAACGTCAGCATGGCTTGATCTTCAATTGCACCTGTCTCGACCGTCCCGTCTTGGCGAATAGGAATTTGAGAGGTGTAGAATACACCGCCTGCCACCACGGCCCATTCGACAGGCGCATCCACATTGGGAAGGTGAGGACAGTCTACGATTTTTACGTGTTTTCCCATTCTAGTTTCTCCATTTCTGAGGCAATTCGACAAAGGAGGCTTGGACGCCGCCATGATGTATGCTGAGGACAGGATCACCCTCAGTTGGTACACGACTGAAGGTGACTTTGTCTGCACCCGCAATCGCAATACGCACACTATGACCTTTTTTAATGACCACAGATGTATTGAAGAGAGGGACAATGATTTCTTCGACCACATTCGGCGTCATCGGTTTATTGTCTTCACGCTTGAGCGAATGGTAGGCACCTTCAACCACGTAAGGGGCTTCGGAAATCTTGCGGTCTGAAAGACGCAAAATACCTTCGGTCAGATACGTCACCCGCCCATCGGGAGCAACATCCTCCAAATATATATGAAGGGCACCATCCGTATGCGTAGAGGAAAGCTGGAGGCTGACTTGTGGAGAGCCTGTGATTTCCAAATCAGCTTCAACAGGCGCACTGGTATATGTGAGAAGTTTGGCGTCTTCTTCCTGACGATCAGGGTAAATCACATCTGGCCCACCAACGGTTTGCCATCTGGTACGCCGACCCGTTGTTGTTGAGAAATCGACTTTGTAAGTATCCACACCGGCTTCTGCCTTCAGTTCGCTTTCCGGCGCGAGGCTCCCGCCTTGTTCCATGACCCAACGGCTTGTTTCAATCCCGACAGGTGGCCAGACAGGCGTGGTATTCCATTCATCTGCGCCCATTGTGAAATAAAGGATCTCATGCTTCACACTTGAGGCAGGTTTGCCGCCTTTTAAAAGCGGATCAAAGAATTTTGCCAAAAGTGTGTTCTGGCCATCTTGGTTCGGGCTCACTTTTTGCTTGGCAGGCGCGAACACATTGGAATCGTGCTTGCCGCCATGGGTGTAGGGGGAAATGCGAACGCTTTGTTTATTAGGCAGGGTTTTGAACCGCGAAATCGCGCCATCTACGGTGCCAGAATCATACCAGCCGACCCAGACATTCATAGCCACGCCCGAAGATGCAATTGCGTCTGCGCGGGTGTAAGGCGCAACGTCTACAAGGGAATGCCCTGTCGGCCCATAAGGGTCATCACGAAATTCGACCCCTGCAAGGTTTTCCAAAACTGTTGGGTTTTTACGTCCCGCATAAGCGGCCTTACGCTTCTTCTTACCATCGCGGGCATCTACGGGTTTAATGCCGTCGGTGAGCTGGTATCTAAACCAGCATTTAAACCCGCCGCCTTGGCACTGCGTATTTGTGTCCATTCGCTCGGTGGCAATACTCCAACGTTTCATGAACCAGTCATCATAAACACCACCCGGACGGATAAGGTTTTGGAAAGTATCGAAGTAAGTGTATTGCGGCGCGACGGCGATAATGGCGGGATGGTTTGGTACGGCAATTACCTCTGCGGCATTCCCGTCATAAGAAACGCCATAAGCCCCAATTCGACCATTGGACCAGCTTTGTTCCGTTATCCATTGGGCGATTTCGCCATAATCGGCCACTTCCTCATCTGACCATTCTTCCAGACGCTCCCCGAAAGACGCACCACTACCCCGTGCATCGATTTTAACGATGGCGTAGCCTTCGCCATTGAGAATACGTATGTCTTCGCGGTAATTATAATCACGTTTTTGTTTGCCCGTTGCCATAAGAACGCGTTGTAGAAATTTCACGCGGTAGGCGCGCCCATAACGGGTGGCACGCATAAGTGTCGGTAAGGGGCTCTCGCTCGAATAATCAGCAGGGAGCCAAACATCGACAGCAATCTCGACCCCATCACGCATGGTGACATAATGGGCCGTGTTGCGTTCCAGACCCGAGGGTGTTTTTACCTCGCCTGGCAAGGTGACACTTGTGCCAAGATAAAGATATATCACCACAGAAATTACAATCACAAAGGCGAGGAGCCAGAGAAACCCTTTGAAAACTTTTTTTACAAGTGCCATAATTATCTCCTTTAAATGTGGTTGAGGGCATCAATACGGGGCACGTCATTGAGCAGAGTTTGGGTATAGATATGTTTTGGATTGGCGAAAATTTCACGGGTAGGGCCGGTCTCTACGATGCGCCCTTTTTGCATGACGGCAACGCGGTCACTTATATGTTCGACCACGCCAAGATCATGGCTGATGAAAATATAGGTAAGCTCCAGCTCGTTACGCAGCTTTGCGAGGAGGTTCAAAATTTTGGCTTGAATGGAAACGTCCAATGAAGCAATGGCCTCGTCGAGGATAAGCACTTTCGGGTTTACGGCCAAGGCGCGAGCAATAGAGATGCGTTGTCTTTGACCACCTGAAAATTCGTGTGGAAACCGGTCTTTAATCGAAATGTCGAGACCGACACGCTCAAGCTGCTTGCTAACATAGTCTTCTAGATTGGCACGGCTAACAAGCCCATGCGCCAACGGAGCTTGCCCGATAATGTCAAGAACACGCATACGCGGGTTGAGTGAGGATTGCGGGTCCTGAAACACCATTTGCACCGCAAGGCGGGCCTGTTTGGCATTTTGTGTTTTGGGGCGGAAGCTCTCCACCCCGTTATATTCTACCCGTCCGCCTGTGGGTTGCAGGAGGCCGCAGGCCAGCCTGCCCAATGTAGATTTTCCCGAACCGGATTCTCCAACCAGTGCAAATATCTCGCCGCGTTTTATATCTATATTGGCGTCAATCACAGCGTCGGTGATGAGAGGTGCGGTGGTAAGGCGCAGGCGTTGTGCGAATTTACCAAGCAAACCCGATTGTTTGCCAAAAGTTTTGTGGACATTGGTAAGTTTGATAAGCGTAGGGGCGCTGTCCGTGACAATATGTTTCCCCTTATCTGCATCGGGTGCTGCCTTGGGTAGGGAGGCCAAGAGCGATTGTGTATATGTGTGCTTGGGCTTGAGAAGGATTTGCTTGGCGGTTCCCGTTTCGACAATTTTTCCATCGTACATAATCACAATACGGTCAGCGATCTGTGCGAGAACGGCAAGGTCATGGGTGATCCAGATAAGGGCTGTGCCGTTTTCTTTACACAGAGCCTGCATCTCTTTTAAAATTTGCGCTTGAACCGTCACATCAAGAGCCGTCGTTGGCTCGTCTGCGATAATCAGTTTTGGGGACAGGAGCATAGCCGTTGCAATCGCAACCCGTTGGCGCATGCCGCCAGAAAGTTCATGCGGGTATTGGTGCAAGCGGCGCTCTGGTTCGGGGATGCCGACTTTGGCGAGGGCCGTGACGCAACGGGTGCGCGCTTCCGATTTACTCACCTTCTCATGCGCATTTATCATCTCCATCATCTGCACATCAATGCGCAAGACGGGGTTAAGGGTCATCATCGGATCTTGGAAAACCATAGCGATTTTTTGCCCACGTAATTTACGTAAGGTTTCCGGTGAGGCGCTTCGTAAATCATCGCCGTCCAATTGAATGTTGCCACTAATGATTTTTATGGGGGATTGGGTAAGCCCTATAATCGACATGCCGGTGAGGGTTTTTCCTGAACCAGACTCGCCCGCTACCCCGACGATTTCACCCGGCGCAACGGAAAAGCTCACACCGTTGACGGCCTTTATGGTTTGGTCTTTGAGCACAACATGGGTGTGCAGGTTTTCAACCCGTAACAACGCACTCATGTGTCCAGCCTCGGGTTTAAAACATCGCTGAGACGGTCACCGACAAGATTTATGCAGACAATAACGACGACAAGGGCAAGGCCCGGAAATGTGCTGATCCAGTATCTGCCAGAGAGTAAATATTCAAACCCGTTGGAGATTAACAGCCCGAGGGATGGACGCGTAATGGGAACACCAAGTCCTAGAAAGGAGAGGGTGGCCTCCAGTGAAATCGCGCCTGCCACTGAAATGGCGGCCATCACAATGAGGGGAGATACACAATTGGGTGCCAGTTGAGTGAAGAGGATGCGCCAACGGCCCAAAGCTTGGCATTGGGCGGCGGCAATATAGTCTTTTTCTTTTTCCACTAAAACAGCGGCCCGCGCGATACGCACAAAAATTGCCCATTGCGCGACCACGAGAGCAATGATGATTTTATCAATACCTTTGCCAAGCGTGGCAAGCAGGATAAGGGCGACAAGGATGGTGGGGATCGAGAGTTGTAAATCAACGGTGCGCATAATAAATGCATCGACCCAGCCGCCGACATAGCCCGAGATTAAGCCGATAACACCGCCAATAACAAGCGCCAGCATGACGCTGACAATACCAACAATCAGGCTGGTTCGCAGGCCATAAAGAATGGCCGAGAGCATATCCCGCCCCTGTTCGTCTGTGCCGAGTAAATAATATATGCCTGTCGTGCCTTCTGATCCCGGAGGCAGCCGCCCGTCGACAATGGTAAGCTGTGCGAGATCATACGGATTTTGCGGCGCAATGAGGGGGGCGAAGATCGCAAGCAAGATAAGAACCACAACGCCGATAAATCCGGCAAGTGCAATCTTGTCGTCGAAATAGGCTTTGGCAAATCGGGAGAGCCTCGGGTTCATGATTTTGCCCCTGTTAACGAGATGCGGGGGTCAATCACGGCATAGAGAACATCCACAATAAAGTTGACCAAAATGAAAATCAGAACTGTCACCATTAAATAAGCTACGATCATTGGACGGTCGAGCATGGCGATGGAATCGATGATAAGTTTCCCCATGCCCGGCCATGCAAATACGGTTTCTGTGACGACGGCAAAGGTGAGGAGCCCCGCAAAATCTGCGCCCATGACTGTGATCACAGGAATAAGCGCATTTTTTAAAACATGCACCCGCACAATACGGCTTTCCTTCAAGCCTTTGGCGCGGGCAAATTTGATATAATCCTGTCCCAAGACTTCACGCACACCCGAGCGTACCAAACGAATGACCATGCCAATGCGCGACAGGGACAGGGTGAAGGCTGGCAGAATGAGGTGGGAGAGCCCGTCCAAAGTCAGGAAACTAAAAGGGATACCAAATACGCTGATGGTTTCCCCGCGCCCTGCAATCGGGAGCCAATGCAGTTTAACGCCAAAGATAACAATCAACATCAGCCCAACCCAGAAGGCAGGGACACTGAAACTGAGAATAGAACTGCCCATAATGAAGCGTGCGCTTGGCGTGTCTGGTTTCAGACCTGCATAGGCGCCCAACGGAATGCCGACGACTATGGCGATAACGAGGGCGGAAATGGCAAGCTCTAATGTGGCGGGCAGCCTTTGCATCATGATCTTCAGGGCAGACTCGTTATACACCCATGAATTTCCCACATCGCCTTTTACAAGGTTGGCCAGAAATGTTTTGTATTGCATCCAGAACGGTTGATCGAGACCGAGGGCCTTCATGGCTGCGTTGATTTCCGCTTGCGTGGCGCGGGGGTCAATCAATACATCTACAGGATTGCCAATGGCAAATACGGCCACAAATACCAGTGCGGACATGATGAGCATAACGAGCAGGCTTTGGGCGAGACGTTTGGACAGGAAACCTATCATGGTGCCACCTGTTTTGGTTTTGCAAGCATGGCCTGTGTGCGGCCTTCCAAATTAGCGCGATAGCTGATTTTGTTAGAACTCGCCCATGAATAGGTGGGATGATAAAGCGGGATCAGGCCCTGATCTTCGCGAAAAGCAATGGCTTGTGCGCGCTCCAGAAGTTCAATCTGTTTATCCTTATCAAGAGTGGTGAGCGCGGTTTCGATCAGGGTGTCAACTTCGCTATTGCTATACCGCGCTCTATTGCCTGAGCCAAATCCGCTTTCGGCGTCATAGGTATGGACAAGTCCCAACAGAGCGTTGGCAACCAATGCATCTCCCCAGCCGGAAAAATAAACGCTGAATTCTTGTCGCGCGGCGGCAGGGAAAAAGATGTTGCGGGTTTGGGTTTCAACTTCGGTAAGTACGCCAATGCGCCACCACATTTGAGCGATGGCCTGAGCGACTTTGGCATCATTGGGATAACGGTCACTGGGGGAATGCAGGACAAGTCTAAATCCGTTTGGATAGCCTGCTTCCGCGAGAAGTTTTTTAGCCCCTTCCACATCATAGACATCAGGCAGTAAATCAGGGCTTGAACCTTCGAAACTGGCGGGGAGAATTTGCGAGGCAGGGATGCCCGCACCGTCCAGTAAATATGTAACGATAGCTTGGCGGTCTAGGGCCTTTGATAAAGCCCTGCGAACGCGGGCGTCTTTGAGCGGGTTCTTGGTGAAAGGCCTCCCGTCAATATCCGTGATATAGGGCGAAACATCCCGATCAGAATCCATATGAATAAACATGAGGCGAGCGGCTGCATTGTCATGCAAGGTGATGTGCGGGTTTTTGCCAAGGCTCTCCCGGTCAGCCAATGGCACGAAGTCGGTAAGGTCGACTTGGTCGTTGAGGAGGGCGGCAATGCGGGTCGGATCACTGGTAATGGCGGTGAACACAACATCTGTCCATGTAGGGGTGCCGCCCCAGTAATTTGCATTGCGTTCAAGTTTGAAAAATTGCCCCGGTACCCATTCGACAAATTTATAGGGGCCTGTCCCGATAGCAGATGTGCCCGCATTAAAACTGGTTGTTTCTACATCGAGACCCAAATGATGCGGCAATATCATCACATAGGCGAGGTCGTGGTCTAGGGAAGGGTGTGGCCCGTCTGTGTGAAAGCGGATGCGGTGTGGGGTCAGCACTTCTATTTTTTTAACGCGGCGCGTCAGGCGCTCATAGGAACCGGGGCTGTTGCGGACTGCGGGTACGCGGTTAAATGTGTAGACAATATCTTCGGCGGTAAATTTTGAACCATCATGAAAATACACATCTTTGCGAAGGTCAAATTCCCAGATATTTTCATCGATCACCCGCCACGCAGTTGCCAGAGAGGGCTGGGGATGTAGCTCTTTATCCAAGGCGATAAGCCCATCATAAATATGAGGCAGCATGGAACTGTTCTCGCCTGAATAATGATAATGAGGATCGGCGGAACTGGGCAAGGTCTTGGTGCCAATGCGCAAGGTTTGCGCAAAGCCAAGCTCTGCCCAACCGAGGATAAGCATCAATCCGAGAAGGCGGGAAAGATATGGGAGTGCAAACCTCATTCTATGTTTGATCCCTCATATGCATTACCCCCATGCGCATTACAAAGAGACCTCTGTTCCCACACCTTTGCGGAGTGCAAGGTCGAATAAATGCCGGCCCATAGCGACGTCTTGCAGGGCCACGCCTGTGCCGTCAAAGATCGTAATATCTTTGTCGCTTGTGCGGCCCTTAACGCGTCCGTTGAGGACGGCACCTATAGTGTCGATGATTGGGGTTGCATCCGGGGGGAAACATTGGCACTCGCCAATGGTTTTTGATTGCACTATGGAATCAGGGAAGACACGCGAAGCCGACATAAGCTCTGCGCCAATCTCTTGCTTACCGATTGTATCGGACCCCATGGCGGCAATATGTGTGCCTGCACGCACACCCTCTAGGGCAAGGATGGGCGTGGTCGCGGGGGTGAGGGTGATGATAACATCCGAAGCCTCTAAAAGCGGGGCGGAGGTGTCGACAACTGTCACGGCAATATGTTCGCCAAGGCGTTTAGCCAAAATATCGGCGCGTTCCGGCCCACGGTTCCAGATAAATAGACGGGAGAAACGACGCACACGCAAGGCGGCCATAACATGGTGATAGGCTTGTGCCCCCGCACCCATAATGCCGAGCGTGGTCGCATTTTCTCGTGCCAAATGCTTGATAGAGACCGCGCAAGCGGCGGCTGTGCGTGAGGCAGTAATTGCATTGCCTGACATAACGCTGACAAGCCGTCCTGTTTCCGGGTCAAACAATAGAGCTGATGACTGGTGATTGGTCATGCCTTTGGCTTCATTGCCGGGCCAAACCCCGCCAGCTTTTAAGCCCAATATACCCGCGACCGGATCACCACCGGATTTAACCCCGAACACGGCATTGCCGTAGCTTTCACGGACCACAGGATAATTTTCGGCGTCCCCGCGATCCATAGATTTAAATACGTCTTCGACGATGCGCAATGTGTCGTCAGTATCAATCAGCGTATGAATTTCTGTCTCGGACAACACTAACATTATAATTTCCACCCATTTACACGTTCCCAGATACCGACAGATTCCGTCCCGCGCATCACATGATAAAACCCGTGAGCCGCCGCCGTCATGCAGGCATGGTTTGGCCAGACCAGAACACGGTCACCAATTTTGTATTGGCTCATGTCGGCGTTCTCTGTGCGGGCGCTAACAACGCCGTGTTCTTGAAACACCTGTTTGACAATGGCACTGCCCTGACTTGGGGCTACGCCTAGAGGTGTAACCAAACCATAGCCCAAATCTTCGTGACCTTTTTCTGTACTGCGGTCCTTTGACAGGGCGAGAGCCCCCGCATCAATAAAAACACGCCCTGTCTCCGGATCACGTCCAATGATTTCAGCCAACACCGCCAAGGCCATATCGTCATAGCCACACACGCCAAGTGAAACCTGAAATAAATCCTGAAAGACGAATACGCCTGCGCGCACTTCCGTGACCCCGTCAAGCGAACGACCAAAATGTGCGGTCGGCGTAGACCCGAGGCTGACCATTTCGCACGTAAGTCCCGCCGCGCGTAAATTTTCGGCCGCGCGTACAATGCGTGAGCGTTCCTGCTCTGCCATATCCGCAATCGCATCTGTATCCTGACAGCCATAAGACGAGCCGGCATGGGTCAATACGCCGCACAATTGTGTGCCTTTTGAGGCCGTAAGCAGGGCGCCGATTTCTATCAATACATCATCGTCGGGTTTTAAGCCTGCGCGGTGACCATCTGTATCCACTTCGACTAAAACCTTAAACACACAGTTTCTGGCCTCGCCTTCACGCGCCACAATTTTTGCGGTTTCGAGGGAATCGAGCAAGAGCTTCATATCTGCCCCTCGCTCCATAAGCTCGACAATGTTGTCGAGTTTGCCCGGCGCAATCGCAATCGCATAAATTAAATCTGTAATCCCGTGAGAGAAGAAATATTCGGCCTCGGCCAGTGTTGAAACTGTGGCGCCACCCGGTTGGCCTGACAGCATAATATCGGCCACTTTGTCTGACTTGCAGGTTTTTAAATGGGGGCGCAGAGGCGTATTCAGGCTGGCCAAATGTGCATGCAGGCGCGCCGTATTGGCTTCCACCTTGTTTAAATCCAAAACCAGAGCAGGTGTTGAAACTTTACTTAAATCAACTTTATTTAAATCCATGGCATATTTCCTTAATATTGACCCTAATTCTAAGTGTTGGGTTCAAAATATTATTTCCTATAAACCCAGACGGATTTTACGGCAAAAACCCAACCTGTAAATTGCCAAATTTTGCACGAATTTTCTTGGAAACTGTGAGGCTTTGAAGGTTGGGCAGAGTGCGGGTCTTCCCGTCTTTAAAGCTAAGGAAAACGCGCAAAGCGGTATGGAAGGGTTATGGGGATGCAGGGTTTGGTTAAGAGTGCGAAATTCGCCTGTGCTGCATTCGTGTTGTGTATTGGCTTTACAGCCTGCGCATCTTTCGTCCCGAAAACGACCATTTCCGAAATACACACGCCTTTAAGTGCGGATATATTATTGGTCTCACCCGAGAAAATATCTGTTAAAATTAGCCCGGACGGCAAGGTTCTAGCCTTTATGAAACGCGATGGTGTGCGTGCGAATATTTGGGTGTCCGATATTGATGATCCTGAAATGGCGCGCCCGTTGATCGTGAGCGAAGGGCGCGGGGTAAGAAGCTATGAATGGGCGGCTGATGGGCGTTCAATTGTCTATATGTCGGGTGCGAATACGGCGCTCGGTACGCGCAATGCTGATGGCGATAATTTTGTAGTATACCGCCTTGATGTGGCGACAGGGGAGAGCTTTGCTCTGACTAACAAGCTTGATGGACGGGCAAAATATCGCCTGAGTAAAGCCAAGCCAGATACGGTTTTCATCAGCCCGTCCAATCGGGGGAAACGCGCACGTACAATTCTCACGACCAGTATTTCTACAGGGAAAGTCACAGAATCCACGGCTAATGAAGGGCACGCACCCGTTTATGCGGACGCGAATATGCACGCGCGACTATCGACCCATTGGCGGGAAAAACTCGGATATGATGTGTTTACACGCGGCGACGGTGGGGAATGGCGGACAAGCTTAGAACTTGATTTTGCCGACCGCCTGAATTTCAAATTCTTCGGCATGTCCAATGATGGGCATACGGCCTATTTAACCCATACGCAAAACCGTGACCGTGGGGCCTTGATTGGGCTGAATGTAGAAACCGGTGACGAGGTGGAAATCGCGCATTTGGATGACGCAATGATTGTTGATATACTGGCGGATCAACGCACAGGCATGCCAATTGCTTATAAAACCGAGCATTTAACGAGTAAGTGGACAGCGCTTGAAACGCGCTACAAGGCTGACTTTAAACGCTTACACAATTTCAATAATGGCGACCTCGTGATTGAAAGCCGTAGCGCGGATGATGAAGTGTGGGTGGTGTCTTATGCATCGCCGACGACGTTGCGTACTTATTATCTGTATAAACGGGGCGAGGTGCCGCAGGCTTTGTTCGGGGATGCCAATGCACTTAAAAATGTAAAACTTGCACCAACATATCCAGTTTCGATCGGCACTCATGACGGGCTGGATGTCACAGGATATTTAACCTTGCCTTTGGGCAGTGATACCAATCATGACGGCATTCCCGATCACGCTTTGCCAACAATTGTGTGGGTGCATGGAGGGCCGTGGGGGCGGACAGATTATGCATATGACACATGGGCGCAATGGATAGCCAGTCGTGGTTACGCGGCTCTGAATGTTAATTTTAGAGGCTCTACAGGATTTGGAAAAAAGCACATTACGGCCCATTACGGCGAATGGGGCGGCGAGATGACAAATGACGTTCTCGCGCTTGTCGACTGGGCCGTTGAGACCGGTATTGCTGATCCGGACAAACTTGCAGCGGCAGGGGAGAGTTATGGCGGGTATGGAACGCTAAGCCTCATCACAACGGCACCTGATAAGTTTAAATGTGCAATCACCAGCGCAGCTTTGTCTGATCTCGGCCTGTATATCGATACACTTGTGGCCTATACGGGTAAGTTTCCAGAGGCGGATTTAAACGCCCGCCATCTCACACGCTTGGATCGTGAGCGCATGCAATTTGGTGCGGACGAGCGTACAGAGGTGGGACTGGCTCGTTTAGCCTCGCGCTCCCCTATCACCAAAGTAGACAAAATTAAAACACCGCTCCTGATGTTTCATATGACCCGCGATCAAGGGGTTATGATTAAACACACACAACAAATTGTTGAAGAGCTGAGCGCGACAGATGTGCCCGTCACCTTCCTAACCTTTTCTGATGAAGGCCATATTATTCGCAAACGCAATAACCAGTTAAGCTTCTATCCCGTAGTGGATGCTTTCCTTGCCCCTTGTCTTGGCGGCGCTCCTCATTTGGTCACATTGGAGGACATTAGCCACGGTACACTCGCCGTGCGCGCAGGGCCGGAACATATTTTGGGCTTGAAAGAGGCATTTGCGCAGAAAGAGAGATCGAATGAAACTCCCTAAAATAATTGTTTTGATGTGTTTGCTCTTTGTCGCGAGCTTAGCTCAATCAGCTCGGGCACAATCCCCAAAATCTTTGAGCGTTGAGAACATAGAAGCATGGGCTGACCGCGAATTTATGACTGCGTATGAAGATGGCAAGTTTTCTGCCGCCGCTTTAGCAGTAGTACAGGACGGAAAATTGGTATTTTCGCGCGGCTATGGCTACGCAGATATCGCGACGCAAACACCGATGGATCCCGCGAATACACGCGTGAGGGTATGTTCAACCACCAAGCTTTACGTGGCGACAGCTTTGATGCAATTGGTTGATCAAGGGCTGATTAAATCCTTGGATGATCCGGTAAATGATTATATTACGCGGATCAAATTGCCGAACTTTAAGGGACGTGAAATTACGTTCCGCGATTTAACCACGCACCGTGGTGGATTTGAAGATCAGTATTTTAACGCGGGCACCCGTACAGTTGTTCCGACGCCAAGTTCTGCCAAGATTGTAAAACGCCTTATCCCTAATCAAGTGCGAGAGCCCGGGACATTGTCTGTGTACTCCAATGCCAATACGGCATTGCAGGGTGTGGTCATCGAAGATTTGACAGGGATGACCCTGAAAGAGTATCTGACGGAAAATATATTTGAGCCACTTGGCATGTCGCGTACGGTTTTCAATGATAACCCCCCTGTACCCGAAGGCACGGCCCAGCCTTATGCCCGTTATAAAGACGGTCATTATGAGGCCATGCCGATTGTGGCCAAACATCCCGTTTATGCACCTTCCGGTGGCCTGTATTCAACGGCGGAAGACATGGCGAAATTTATAACAGCGCATATGGACGGGGGGCATTCCAGCACTCTGCCCTTGATTACGCCAGCCTCATTCAAAACCATGCATACGCCCTATAGCCGTAATCATCCGGCGCTCGGCGCGATCGGGGTTCAGTTCTTTTTAGAGGAACTTAATGGCCAAAAAATCATTCAACATGGATGCGGGTTGGCAGGCTTCACCTCTTATGTTTTGATGCTACCTGAACTGAATACGGGCGTATTTTTTTCCATCACATCCACTCGTAACAAAGTGGGGGGGGCGGATAAATTCAAGCGCATGATCGGCGATAAAGTGCCGGAAGATGAAGTGCTTATCTCGCCCAATCGCGCAGCCAAATTCTATTGGAGTTTCTTGAAAGAGTTTGTCGGTTTCCCGAATACCCCTGCGATTGCCTCTACGCCTGAAACCCTCGCGCCCTATGTTGGGCATTACAAAGTAGAGCGCCGCGACCAGACAACCATGTTGGAAGGTGGGCAACTTTTATTTGCTGGCGCGCATATGATGGATGTGAAAGTGCATCCTGACGGCGGTGGTTTGTCAATTAATGGTTCCGATCTGTATCGTCCCATTGCCCCGGACGTGTTCCAGCGCGGTGACCACCCTAATCGTACATTTGCCTTTGAACGCGGCAAAGACGGAAAAGTCACGCGTATGCTGCGCTCAACTGCACAGGCTTGGACACCTGTGCCTACACGCAAAAGTTCGCACACACTCAAGAGCATGTTTCTGATTGGGCTGTGTCTGTCTCTAAGCGGACTTGTGTTGAAGCTTTGGTCGACGACTCGTCAAACGCGCGCGACAAAATGGGCATTGCGGGCTTCACTCTTGGTCGTGGTGGCATTCATATTGATGTGGATGCTGGCGACATTAAACTTCCGTTCGGCTAGAGATATCGAATATTATGTTTATGAAGGCGGGACATGGCGATTGTGGGCGTTGGCAGTATTGACCAATTTAACGGCAGTTTCAGGCTTGGTTATGATCGCGGCCAGTGTCATGGCATGGCGGGATAAAACGGTAACGGCAAGTGTATTAAACACGGGTTGGCGGTTTCATCTTCTGGCACTTGCAATTGGCGGTGTTCTGATGATTTATGCGCTCGCCAATGTGCACTTGATCGGGTTCTTTATTCCGTGAGTATGGTCCCGAAAAAACGCATTGCTGTTCTCGGATTGGCACTGGAGAGCAATTCATTTGCGCCTGTGTGCACCCGCGCAGATTTTGAAAGCCTGACATACGCGGAAGGTGCGGCTATGTTGGATCTTAGCTATGTGAATGCACAAATTGGCCGGGACGGTAAAGGCTTTGGCGCGGTTATGTCTGCGTATACGGATTGGGAAGTTGTGCCAATATTATTTGGTGCAGCAGGGGCAAGTGGCCCATGTCACCATGATTTTTTTGCCTATGTTTGCGCGCAAATAAAGACACGTTTGCAAGCGGCAGGGCCATTAGACGGCGTTTATATTATTGGGCACGGGGCCGGCATAACGACCGAACTAGACGATATGGACGGCCCGTATTTTGCGCTTGTCAGGGATGTGGTCGGGCCTGATGTGCCTGTGATTGTCACTCTCGATCTGCACGCGAATGTGTCGGAGCAGATGGTCGAAGCTACGGATATTCTCATCTCGTTTCAGACCAACCCACATCTGGATATGGTGGCACGCTCTGCGGACGCAGCGCGCTTGATGATTGAGATGTTTGAGGGGATGAAACCTGTAAGCAGTTTTATCCGCTTGCCACTGGTCACCGCGCAAGTGTCGCAATTGACGGGGGCGGGGCGACCTTATGGGGATTTGGTTTTACGGGGGCAGGCGGCTCTTGATGATACGATTGCCTGTGTCTCTATTCTATCGGGGTTTGCCTTTGCCGATAGTCGGCATAATGGGCTGTCCGTGATTGTGACGGCACGTGAAAATCAACATGCTGCGGATGTAACCGCGACCCGTTTGGCACAGGAAGGTTGGGCAGACAGGCACCGCTATGCGGTTGATCTTGTCACAATTGATGAGGCGGTGGCGCTTGCTAAAATGAAGCAGACCCCGATTATCCTTGCCGATGTTGCGGATAACCCTGGCGGAGGCGGACGTGGCAATACAACGGAACTTTTAAGAGCGCTCCATAGCGCCAAGTTGACCGATATTCAAATCGGAATTGTTTATGATCCGGCCTTGGTCGAGGATGCATGGGAGGCCGGCGAAGGTCATGGTTTCACGGCGCGTTTTACCCGTGACGATCCTCAGGAATGGTCAAAGCCGTTTACGGCTCAGGCGAAAGTCGTGAAGCTTATTGACGAACCTTATACCAGTACGCGGGGGCTTAGTAATGGTCAGAAATTATATTATGGCCGATCATGCCTATTGGAAGTGGGCGGAATTTCGATTGCCATTATTTCTATCCGGCAGCAAATATTTGGCGCGGATGCGCTTGAGTTTTTCGGGCTGACGCCTGCGCAGGCCCGATGTATTGTCGTGAAATCGCGCGGGCATTTTCGTGCAGGGTTTATGCATATGATCGCGGAAGAAAACATTTTTCATGTAGATGTGCCGGGTCTGGCCACACCGAATTTACACAGTGTAGATTGGAAAGGATTGCCGCGTCCCGTATTTCCTCTCGACGCCGAGACCCGATGGCCTTAAAAACATATTTGCGAATTATTCTTAACAGGAGAGGCGAAGACCCGCTACGTGAACGATAACCCAAAAAGCATAGACGAGTTATATAGCCGCGAAGTTCGCTCGCTCAGGCGCTTTGTGCGTGGGAAATTGTCCAATACTGCGGATGCCGATGATATTGTGCAAGAAGCGTATTTGCGATTGCACCGCGCCCAGAAAAAAGGGCATGTGCAGAACTTGCGTGGATTCCTATACCGGATTGCTACTAACCTTGTCATCGATCATTACCGTGCTGTGCGAAATAATGTGCAACATTTGGAGTTTGAAGAAACCCCGCAAAGTGCACTGGATTTGGTCATTGAGCAAACATCCCCCGAAGAGCAAACCATAGTGAGAGAGCAGTTGCGTGTCCTGTTAGAGTGCATTGAAGGCTTGCCGCCGCGCTGTCAGCAAGTGTTTGTTTTGCACCGTATCAACCAGTTCACACAACGTGAAATCGCACAACAATTGGGTATTTCGACCCAGATGGTAGAGAAGCATATTGCAAAGGCAGTGCGCATTTGTGCTGAACGCATGAGAAAATTTAAGTAATGTACAGCTATAGAGGTAGGGAAATTTCTAGTTTTACGTCTATTAAGGTATATATCAGTGAAATTGAAACCGCCAGAAATATGGACAAGGCCAAACAAAGACGAATATGACAACCCAGGTAGATAACAATAAAGCGCTCAACGCTGCGAGCACATGGTTTGCTCGATTGATGGCAGACGATGTGAGCGAAGCTGAGCGCGCAGGTTTTATCATTTGGTTATCAGAGTCCGAGGCACATAAAACGGCCTATGAGGACATCTGTGTGACATGGGGCGAAGTAGACGGGCTGGATACATCTGTATTGGAAACATTATCTGCCAAGGCTTTGCCGCAAACTCTACATGCCAATAACGATAGGAAAACAGGGTTTAAGTGGCTGGCATCTTCACTGGCGGCTGCCGCTGTTCTTATCGTAGCCTTTGTTGGCATGCCGATGTTGAACACTGTGCTGGGTGAGCAATCGCCTGTCGAATATGCGTATACGACAGGGCACGGGGAAACCCGCACGGTTACACTCGCGGATGGTTCCGAGATTACATTGAATACGGATACAAGTGTACGCGCGATGTTTAACCAGGGTACACGCAAAGTGATTTTGGAGCGCGGCGAGGCCTTTTTCGATGTGGTTCGTGACGAAACGCGTCCCTTTACCGTTGGTTTTGGTGGCGGACGAGTGACGGTGCTTGGGACACGGTTTAATGTATATCGACAAGAGGCTGGCACGCAGGTATTTGTCGAACACGGGCGTGTCGAAGTAAGCGGGTTAGCTACGCCCAATACACTGATTCTTGCGGTTGATCAGGGTGCAAACCTTGATGTAAATGGTGAGTTGAGCACGGAAAACGCGTTTGTTTTAGAACAAGCGATTGCTTGGAAGAATGGAAACTTTGTGTTCAGAGATACCAAGTTATCCGATATGGCGACGCAAATAAACCGCTATGCGCGCCTTGATGTTATTATCGAAGACGAGGCCGTGAAGAACCTTGAAATCAGTGGTACATTCGCGATTAATCGTATCCCTGAAATCCTGACCACGTTGGAACTTGCTATGCCTGTTGATGTGGAAGTGCAAAGCGATGGCAAGCATTTAATCGTGGCGCGCTAAGCCGCTTCCCTTGATTGACATCATAACCTGCCCTCTATACCCATAAATTTTATGTCTGATTTTCAAGGCATTTTATAGGGATGTTTTGGGATGCGACTGAGGACAACATACAGGCAGAGATGGGCGTTAAGCCTTCGGCCTGTGTTGTTATCATCCTTGTTTGCAGTTGCTCTTGGTCAGAGTGCATTGGCCGCAGAATATGGAAATCGCACGGTGCAATTTAATATCCCTGCGAGTTCAGGTGCCGACGCGATTGAAGTTTTTGCCAAGCAGACAGGGCTACAATTTCTGTTCCAATCACGTATTCTTGCAGGGATCAATACGAAAGCCCTTTCAGGGGAACTATCCTATGTTGATGGTTTGAACACATTGTTGGAAGGGAGCAATGTGCGCGCAGAATTTGTCGCGCAAGACATTGTGGTTCTACGCCTAAAACCCGTTCAGCCTCAAAGTCCCGTACCCACCCAAAAATTGAAACGCAAACCGAAAATCCGTGCTTCAACGCCGATTGCCAAACCTGAGCCTATCCTCGTGAAGGATATGATTGTTGTCACAGCGCGCAGACGTCTGGAGCGGCTACATGATCATCCAGGCAGTGTGGCTTCATTTAATGCAGAAAAACTGGAGGCCGCGCGTGTAAACGGTGTTGAAGACATCGTCTACCGTACAGCCAATGCATTAGTGGAAGACAGGCCGGGTGCAGACATGAATGTATTTATTCGGGGGACGGGGACGGCAACGAACGGGTCGGGCACTCGCACAGATACGGGTATTGGCCTCTATTATGACGGGGTTTATACCTATCTTGCGGGCTCTCGTATCCCGCTTTTATTTTATGATATGGAGCGTATTGAAATCCTGAAAGGGCCACAAGGCGGTTTGTATGGGCGCAACACGGTTGGCGGTGCGATTGTGGCGCAATCTGCCCGTCCACGCGATCAACAAAGTGCGGCGTTTCGGGCGGAAATAGGGGAGTATGCGTCACGGTTAGTCGATGGGTATGTGAATATGCCTGTGAACGATGTTTTGTCTGTGCGCGTCTCTGGTTATTATCAGGAACGCGATAGTTATTACACGAATATAAACCCGAATAAAACGGATCGGGGTAGCCGCACCCTTGCGGGTCGTATTCGTGTGCGCTATCAACCCTCCACGAATTTGGATGCTCTGTTCAGCTATGAAAAAAGCAATGAGGACAAAGGGCCTGTGATTGCGGTTCCGATCACAAATGATTTGCAACATACAAGTTATACGACGACGGACGGGTTTTTGGCGCGCGATATTGAGCGCCTGAATGCCAATATAGCATGGAACGGCATAGATGGGGTAGAGCTTCGCCTTATTGCGGGCATAGCGAATACGAAATCGCGCACACTTTCGGATTTCAACAATTTAATTATAGATGAAAATACGGGCGAGTTTCAAGTTGGGGAACAATATCGTGGGTTAAAGGCGAAGCAAAAATCTATTGACCTTATTGCTAAATCCACAAGCCATGGCCCCGTGCAATGGTTGGCGGGCATAAGTTATTTTGAGGACAGACAGCATAAAACATCTCATACCCTTCAGGGGTTTCTGGGCATTGGGCAGACAACTTTTGAAGGCAGTAGCGAAGGCGGTATTCAGATGGGCGCAGCCTTTGTGGATCTCAGCTACGATATCTCTGATAAATTAACCCTCAACACGTCTTTGCGGTATTCGGACGAGCAACGGAGCGGAAAATCTACAGACGCGGAAACGATAGACCCGATTAACGGCGGAACCATTGCCACGCCAAATTTAGAATATGATACCGCCTACAATAAATTCTCTCCTGCGATCAGTCTTGGTTATGATCTGAACGACAGCATAATGGCGTATGCGAAACTGACAACAGGGTATCAATCGGGCGGTATTAATGCACGACGGGCCTCGAACCTTCTAGAGGCGTTTGGCCCTTCGACGGCAATTAATTATGAGGCAGGTATCCATAGTGAATGGCTGGACAGGCGTTTGTTGGTGAATGCGGCCATATTCCGGCTTGATCAGAATAATTTCCAATACCAGTCCGGTAATTCGCCTTTTGGTGAGTTCGTCAATGAAGGCAGGGCAAGAACGAACGGGCTTGAGATTGATATCACAGGGCGATTGACCCGCTGGCTGGAGGTTGAGGCCCATTACGGGTATTTGGATGCGCGCACAACCGATGTGCCTAATTCCACGTTTGGGGATATTTCCGGTTTCCGAAAATTTGGCATTCCCCATCACACTGCCGCTTTTGGAGCGGATATCCATACATCCATTTTGGGGGGTAAAGCCGACTTGGTTTTGAATGTGAATTATACGTTGGTGCTTGACCGTTTCCTCGGGGATTTTGTTGTCCAATTGGATGATTATACCCTCTTTGATGTAAAGGCGGGAATCGAGTTGCCAAACGCCACCCGATTTTACATGTTCGCAGAGAATTTGTTTAATGACACCCATATTATTACGCCTGTAACGACACAGGCCGCAGAAATTTCTGCGCCGCGTCTTGTCGGCTTTGGGATTTCCAAGACATTCTAATTTCATTTTTCTAACGAATTAAGGTTGGGCATATCTATTTGTCTCTCGTCTGTAGTGTCAGGGGAGATTTAGATACGATGGTCGTAATTTTACAGAATGTTTACACGCAAGTTTTGGCGTCCTGTATCGTGTGTCTTGCACCTCTTATCGGTCGTAGGGACGTCCTTCGATTTCCCACGTGGACAGGCATAAATATTATGTGTTTCTGCGGCCGGTTTTACTCGCTAAAGGGCGAGGGGGCGCACCTATGAGAACATTCATTGCTGCGTTAGAACACGAAACCAATAGTTTTTCACCGATCCCAACGACACGGGACAGCTTTGGGGAATGCTTGCTGTACACGCCGCAGAATGAACCTGGCCGTGATCCTGAAAAAGTATGGATGGGCTATAGTGATTTCATTAAAATCGCCAATGAGCGGGGTCATGCGCCCCTCATAAGTCTCGCCGCGAGCGCACAGCCCGGCGCGCCTACACGTAAGCAGGATTACGAAGACTTGCGCGATGAAATTCTTGGCGACCTTCGTTCGGCTTTGCCCGTGGATATGGTGCTCTTGTTTATGCATGGAGCGCAAATGGCGGAAGGGTACGATGATTGCGAGGGCGATGTGTTGGCCCGTATACGCGCGATTGTAGGCTCCGAAACACCGATAGGCTGTGAGCTGGATTTGCACTGTAATATTTCGCCTGCAATGCTAGAAGCCGCGACCATTTTGATGACGTGTAAGGAATATCCGCACACAGATTTTCCCGAGAGAGCGCGCGATCTCTACACACTTATACAAGATACAGCGGAGAAAAATATTGTACCGGTTATGAGCTTTCATCCCATTGCGATGTTGAGCAAGTTTTTTACAACGCATGATCCTATGAAGAGTTTTGTCCGCAAGATTAAAGCTATGGAGGGTCGTAACGGCATTCTCTCCATTTCCCTCGCCCACAGTTTCCCTTGGTCGGATACGGCAGATACAGGGGCAGGTGTTTTGATCGTGACGAATGGTGTGCGTGAAAACACACAGTGTATCGCGCAAGAGTTAGCGCAGGAATTTTTCTCTCTTCGCACGGGCGTTTATGACAAATCTCTAGGGATCGACCAAGCCCTTGATAAAGCGCTTTCTCTCCCAGCTCATCCGATTGTGATTGCGGACAGTTCCGATAATGCAGGCGGCGGCGCGCCCGGAGACGCAACCTTTATCCTACAGGCCATGTTAGAGCGCAATATAGACAACGCCGCCCTTGCCATGATTTGCGATCCTGAAACGGTTTCTCTGGTTATGAAGGCGGGTATAGGCGCAAGCCTCACCCTTGATATTGGCGGCAAACACGGTGAGATGTCCGGCCCTTCTTTACATGTGCACGCCCATGTTTTGGCTGTCTGTGAAGTCCCTACCCAACAAGGTCTTGAACCGGGCCGCCCCGAGGCACTTGGCCCAAGTGTGGCGGTGCGTGTTGATGGTATTGATATTGTTCTTAACTCCATTCGCCAGCAAGTCTTTAGTCCTGATGTGTTTAGCGAACTCGGGATTGACCCCGCATCAAAGAAAGTTTTGGTCATCAAATCCTCCCAGCATTTTTACACGCTTTTCGCACCGCTCGTGGACGATCCCGCTACAGACATTTTGTATTGCGACGCACCGGGCGCGCTCAACTCTCAATTGGGTGCATTGCCCTATACCAAAATCAAACGGCCAATGTGGCCGCTCGATGATCTTCAGTGGACGACGATTGCGTCGTCTTCAAAGCAAAAAAAATCAACAAGGAGAATGATATGAAATCCACTAAAATAAACTTTGCGCTCGCATGGGTACTTTCCCTCAGCGCAGTCGGATTAGCCGGCACCGCAATGGCTCAAGAAAACGGTCAGGCCAACGATGATGTAATCATTGTAACGGGCGAGCGTATGCAGCGTACAGAAATGGATACAGCGTCTTCTATTACGGTCCTTACAGGCGCCGAGATCGAAGATTTATCTTTGGAAGATATCGCTGATATTTTGAACGTTATACCAAATGTGACAACCGGTGTTGACGGCGGTGGTTTCCGTATTCGCGGGATTAGCAATACCAGTGTGACCGGTGGTGGTGATGGTGGTTTGGCAACGATCTATGTAGATGGTGCCCCTCTCAGTCAGTTTTCGGCTGGTTTTGGGCCAACGGATACTTGGGATCTTGGTAGTGTTGAAGTTTTTCGAGGTGCACAATCTACCAACCTGGGCCGTGATTCCTTGGCCGGTGCGATTATCCTTCGAAGCGCAGACCCTGTCTATGATATGAAATACAAAGGTCGGGTGCGGGTGGAAGGCCATGGTGGTTTGACACTTTCCGCTGTTGTCAACGTACCGATCATCGAAGATAAACTTGCTGTTCGTATTGCCATTGACAGAAAACAACATGATGGGTTTATCACCAATACGACCCTGAATACCGATAAATATCAGGCGTCTGAAAGCCTGTTGGTGCGGGGCAAGATTTTGTTTGAACCGACAGCGGATTTCCGCAATATCCTGACCGTTACCCATACGGAGAATGAACGTGGGTCAAGTGACGTCGTCGGCCCAAATTTCTTTGACAGGATTGCTACGGACAGTGTGCCACCAAAGAATGATTTGGATCAAACCATTGTGACGTGGGAAGCCGAATATCAAATCAATGATCAATGGGCATTTTCAAACGTGATCTCTTATAACGAAGCGGACTATGATCAGCTTGGCGGTAATGATGACATTACTCTGGGACGTGTTGATAAGCGTTCACGTATAAATTCTATCAATACACTGACAGAAGAAGCGCGTATTTTCTATACAGGGGATCGTTTAAGAGCGGCTCTTGGTGGGTATTATGCGAAGGAAAATGAAGACAATACCCGCTCTGTTGTCACGACCAGTGATGTTGAAGCCAATCTACGCGGCCCGCTTGGGCCTGCACTTGCCGTACTTTTTGCCGGTTTCTATCCCAACCCGTTTTTTATTGACGGGACTGCGACCAATATCGATGAAACCGAAAACTATGCGGCCTTTGCAAATGCCGATTATGATCTGAGTGAATTGGTGACTTTGAACTTGGGTTTGCGTTATGACCACGAGTCTAAAGTGTTTAATGGCAATCAAAGCTTGAACTTTATTTCCGATCTACCAGATCCCGCGACAGTGCCTGCACCGTTTGCGCCGACTGTGGCCGTCTTGAACGCAGCGTTCGCGGCCCTTGAAGGAAATACACCGGAAATGGTCGATACGTCTTATGATGCATGGTTGCCGCAAGCTGGTCTTGTACTGCATGTGTCAGATGGTTTCACAACCACACTACAGGCGAAACGTGCTTATCGTGCAGGCGGTGGTGGTTCTGCTATTGGTCTTGGCTTCTACAGTTTTGATCCGGAATATGCATGGACTTTTGAAGCCGGTATCCGCAAAACCATCATGGGTGGACTGGGTCTGTTCAAAGCCAATGTGTACTCCTCAAAATGGAATGATATGCAGGTGATTCAAGAAGTGCCGAATGTAGGTGGGGCTTTCTTCGTTGATAATGCGGCTGAAGCAAAATTGAAAGGTTTCGAGTTGGAGCTTTCCCTCGATCCGACGGATGAATGGGCAATATTTGCCAATTTGGGGTATTCTGATACAGAGTTTGTCAAATACATCACCAGTGCAGGCACCGATCTTTCCGGAAACAATTTCATAGGCGCCTCCCCGTGGACCATCAGCACGGGTGCGTCTTGGCATGGAGACAATGGTTTGTTTGCACAAACACATGTGTCGTATCAATCCAAAGCTCCGACCAATGCGGCGAATAGCAATTTTGCAGATTCTCGTGTTTTGATGAATGGTAAAGTCGGGTATAAATGGAACAATATTGAAGCCAATGTGTTTGTACGCAATGGTTTTGACGCGGAATATGTTTCCAACAGAACCAGTGTTTCCACGACTGTTGGCCGCCCACGGGTGTTTGGTCTAGAGCTAAAAATCTCGAACTAACCCGCTCATACATAAACAAATGAAGGCCCGGTGCTTTGCCGGGCCTTTTTATTTTACACGCTTGAAATCGAGATCCTGAAAGTCAAAACTGAAATCGGTAACAGGCGATACGGCTTTCATACTTATGGTGTTGAGCATGCCTTTGGGCCCGTCTGAGAATTGCAGGTAGGCGTCCGCCTCAAGTGTGCGGTCATCCCATTTTGCAACGAATAGATTGTCTTTGTACGCGATGAGTTTCCCTGTGAGGCGAGGGGATCGTGCGCTCTTAACCCGCAAACCATTTTTATTTTTACTAATCGTTATATCCCCGAACCACACATCACGATACGTGCCAACATAATCTGCGAGAGGTGTCGTAGGCATATAGATATTTGTGGTGAAATCGGGAAGGGTGACAGGGGTTTGCAGTGCTTGTAAAGTTTTAAACCGTTCTACCCAATCGATATTTTCGTCCGAGATATATGATGTCATTAAGCCGTAGAATATAGCCCGTAACCCTTCGCCCGATTGTTGGTTGGTCAAGACAACAATACCAACTTCTTTTTCGGGCAACAGACCAACATAGCTTTGCATGCCGTGTAAACCACCTGCATGGGCCGCCCATTTATATCCGTGCGCATCCTGCAATGACCAGCCAATCCCGTAACTTTTGAAATGGGTGTTAAACCAGTCGCGTTCCAATGTATTGGGTTTGCGTGTCGTTTGTGGTTGGAGGAGTTTTTCGTGACCTTTGGCGGAAATGAGAGCTTTGCCATTTGGTATTTTGCCTTCGCTAAGGTGCATAGCGAGCCATTTCAGGAGGCTTTGTGCGCTACATTCTATACCGCCGGGTGCCGCGATCAGGAGCTCTTCATGCACGGGTTTCATACGCGCGACTGTGATCAGTTTTCCGTCCTGTAAGATGTGCGGCGTGGCAATATTCTTATGATGTTTCAAGCGTGTTCGGTTCGCGGTACACTGGCGCATGCCAAGAGGCTTCATTATGCGTGTATCGGTAAAGTCTTCCAACGACATGCCGGTGACAGCAGGGACAATCTCGCCCGCGATAATATACATGAGATTGCTATAGCTATGTTTTTCGCGAAAACTACTAGTGGGTTTAAGGTGGCGTAGGTTTGCGATCACCTCGGTGCGTGTGAAGTCCGTAGAAGGCCAGAACATTAAATCACCTGTTCCGCGCCCCAACCCACTATTGTGAATCATGAGATCACGAATGGTAAATTCGCGGGTGACCCACGGATCATACATTTGAAATTCGGGAATATAGTCGGTGACTTTATCTTCCCATTTTATCTTGCCTTCATCGACAAGAATGGCGAGGGCCGCCCCTGTGAATGCTTTGCTGGTGGAGGCAATGCTGAACATGGTTTTCGGATTTACTTTGCCTTTCTTGGTAATGTCACGCACGCCATAGCCTTTGAGGTGCACAATATGACCGTCCTTAATCACGCCCACACTCATGCCTGGAATATGGAATGTTTCCATTGCGGCGTGCACCAGCGTATCAATTTCTGCCTCACTATAGCCATGCGGCGGGGTCGCATATGCCAAAGAGGGGAGGGCAAGCACAGATGCGCAGAGACTTATTTTTTTCCAGTTCATGGTGTGCCGCCTTTCAACCCAGAGTAGGGCAACCCAGAGGAGGGTAATACAGGCAGTACCAAATGGGAGGAAAACTTGGAACTGCGGTAAATTTTGTGGCTGGCAGATTTGTAATCGTCACCCTCGGCCTTGTAGATATTCATGAATTTTTGCGGGTTGCGGTCATAGGCGGGGAACCAGCTGGAATGAATTTGCACCATTATGCGGTGTCCCTTTTTAAACGTATGAAATTTATCCCAAATGTTGAAGGATATCGGAGTTACTTTATTGGGTCGCAGAGGGGTGGGATGTTCCATGCTATCGCGGTATTTTGCCCGCATAACTTCATACCCGAGCAGCATTTGGTAACTCCCCATTTTAGGGTCATCCCCCGGATACACATCGATAAGTTTGACAAAATAGTCTGCGTCAGTGCCACTGGTTGAAATAAATAAGTTGGCTAGAATAGAGCCGCCGATCGTGATGTCTTCACTTAAGATTTCGGTGGAATAGGTGAGAACGTCGGGGCGTGTTGCGTTCGGGCGCTGATCTTCGACCATCCAGATATGTCCCATCTTTGTGATGATTTGAGCCGAGAATGGGACGGGTTTGGTCGGGTCGTTGATGTAGGTATCTGCGGATTTACGGTTTGTCTTTGTGGGGGGATTAAAGGAAAGTTTTCCATTTGCGTGAAAATATAGATTTTTTGGGATCGCAGATTTAGGGGGCCATTCGCGCATGTGGTGCCAGCGATTATGACCGGTCTCAAATACAATGGCTTCGTCCCCTTTCCAATCATTTTTGCCTTTTAAGTGATGCTCAAAGAAAGGGAGGACGATGTGTTTAGTGTAATACTCTGCGGTGCGGGAACCAAATTGAATATCTCCCAAAGAAGACCCATCACCTTTGCCCCAGCCAGAGTGCCGCCAAGGGCCAACCACAAGTGTGCTTTTATTGTTCGGGGTTGTGGCCTCAATTTCTTTGTAAATCGAAATCGGCCCGTAAAAATCCTCTGCATCAAACCAGCCTGCGACGTTTAGCGTCGGCACATTTATGTTTTTCATATAGGGGAGGACGGCCTGTTTCTTCCAAAACTCGTCATAGTTGGGGTGATCTATAAGGTCGTCCCACGCAATCATCGTCCCACCGAAATATTTATCGTTCAGTTTGGAAGTTGCGCCCGCTTGGAGGAAAAATTCATAGCCCCAAGGTGTGCCGTAATCAAAGGGCGGGTTGTCTTCTTCCGTCAAGGCGCCACGTTTGCGCGCTTCATTGCCCATCCAACTGAAACTATACATGAGGCGAAACGCGCCGTTATGATGCCAGTCATCACCAATAAACATATCAGAAGGTGGGGCTTGCGGCGCACTGGCGCTGAGGGCAGGGTGTGGGTCTATCATCCCCATAATCGTCGTCCACCCCGCATAGGATGTGCCCCACTGTCCAACCTTCCCGTTATGGTTTGTGATATGGTTCAGCGCCCATTCGATTGTATCATAATTATCCGTACTTTCGTCAAAAGCTCTCGGGTCGGATTTGTCAGTGCGTATGGGGCGGAGGACCTCGAAATCCCCTTCGGATTTATAGGTGCCGCGTAACTCTTGTAACACAAAGATATACCCCTGTTTCATAAACGCTAACGAGGGGGCCATGCGTGCGTTTGGAGAGAAATTTTTGCCGTACCCTTTAACCGAATAAGGCGTGCGATAGAGGAGAATGGGATAAATTTGTGAACGGTCTTTCGGCGTGTAAATAGCCGTGAATAATTTCGTACCATCACGCATGGAGACCATGTGCTCGGTTTTGTCGTAGTGCGATGGGACGTCATAAATTTGTGCGTCTGCGTATGGAGGATTGAATCCCGTTATAAAAAATATTGGCAAGAGCAATAGGGAGGGGCGCGCACGCCAAATCTTGTAAACGCCAATGCTCAAGACGGGGATAACATACACCGCAATAAACCCGAAGGTGAGCCAACCATAGCCTTTGGCAATCAGATCAATAATGCCGAACTTGGATGCCAAAAACAAAGCCACACATAACAGTCCGGTCGCTAATACAGGTCGCGCCCATTTCGGCATGGTTTGCTCGCGGTTCATCATGGTGGCGGCGACCCGCTCATTCACAGCATGCAAAAGCCCGACCCCTGTCTGGAGTAATGTTCCCAAGAGGATAATTTGAAACACTACGGAAAATACAGGTGACCCAATATGGCTTAACAGGGCCGTGCTGGGAATAGGGGCGTTCCCGATTTGGGGGTATTGAGACAACATGGCGATGAATAGAAAGACGGCAGGTATCATTGCGATCACGCCCGCTAGCAACCCTGCTGTAATGGCTTCTTTGCGCTCTGTAATATGATGCAAGCAGAAAAACACGGCGGGTACAGGCGCGAGATTATAACCCGCATACCGCAAGCCGTCGAAGGCCCATCCTGATTTAATGCTGTCTTGAGCAAAGCTGCTTTGGATGTCACCGGAAAATAAAATTAAGCAGACAACGACCAATACGAAATAGCTAAGGTAGAGACATATCGACCATGCGCCGATAAAATGTTCAATCATTTTACTGCCGTAAAATGTCAAAACACCTATTCCGGCCAATAAGCCGATTGTGCCCACGGGCAAGGGGACATGTACTAAATTCTTGATGATCTCGCCCGATGCCGCGCCGATAATCGCCAGTACGATAATCATCAAAATAAGCAATAATATCTCGAAGATAAACCAAAGCGGGCCTAAAAGTTGTTTGAAAAACGATTTGTATTCATAACTTTGGCTCATGCGGCAAAGCTCGAATGAAACGGCCATCACCAAACTCCAGACAAAAGCCGCAACGCCCATAGCCAACAATCCGCCAACAGGCCCATGCGGGATGAAGAACTCGACAAGCTCACGGCCGGTCGCATACCCGCCGCCGATAACAACCCCTTGAAACACGAGTCCGGGGAGTAGATATTTTTGATAAAATGATGCCAAATCGTCTTCCTCATTCTGTTCTATAAGAACAGACGTGAGAGAGGGGGCTGTCCCTAACCTATGATGGTCGTAGAATTGGGTAGGAGTGCGCGTTCATCAATGCTGGCTCCATGACCGGCTGTGCCGGGAAGATGTAAGAGACCTCCGGTTTTTTCGTCAAATCTCATGCCGCCAATCACGGGATCATGTTTAAAATCAAAGGCGGAGTCCAAGTCAATGAAGACGATATTGGGCCGCGCCATTGCAAAATGCGCCCCTGCACTTAGGCCCAAGCGTGTTTCTGCAAAACAGCCAATCATTGATTTCGCGCCCGCCGCCAACCCTATCTCGTCAATTTTCAAGGCCGTGTGAATACCACCTGATTTTCCGAGTTTGATATTCAGGTAGTCTGCGGCACCGCGTGCCAAAATTTCTTGTGCATCCGCATCATCGAACACACTTTCGTCTGCACAAATGGGCAGAGCTACCAATTGTTTGAGCTTGGCCAATCCATCAATATCATGAGCGGGGAGGGGTTGTTCTGCGTATTGTAAATTATACGGTGCAAGTGCTTTTAGCGCTGCCAGCGCCGTTTCATAATCCCACCCCTGATTGCTATCTATCTTTATCAGCATATCCGTGCCTGCAAGCGCTCGCACGGCTTTGATATGGGGGATATCTTTCAGACCACTCCGTCCGGTTTTCATCTTGATTGCGTTAAACCCTGCACCCAGAATTTCTTCTGCGCGTGTCAGGGTTTGTGCCACGCTGTCTTGTAGGCCGATAGTAAGGTTGGTGCGCAACTCTCGACGTGTGCCCCCGAGAAATTTGTAGAGCGGGAGGTTTTCAGCCTTGGCGGCAATATCATAGAGTGCCATGTCGAAAGCAGACCGGATAGAAGGTTCATGCTTGGCCATGGTCTGCATGTCTGCAACATGTTTCGCGATCAACCGCGCATCTTTCCCTAATAACTGCCTCGCAATGGTCAGGGCCGTTTCAGCATTGCTGTCTTGTGTATCCTTTGTGACGGGTTGAAACGGGCTTGCCTCGCCCCAGCCGACAATGCCGCTTTGTGTAACGATTTTTACGATCACATTGCGAGCCCCGTCTACCAATCCAATCGGCAGGCGGACAGGATGGTGCGTTGGCACGTTTAATTTGCTGATTTCTATACGTTTGATATGCATATTAGGCAAGAATAGCCGTCAATCCAATGCCTACAAAATTTGCAACTGCATAGCCAAATACACCGAGCAATACGGCAGGAACAACCAGATCACGTCGGCCCTTACCTGCCGCCAATGCGGCCGCACTGGCGGGGCCGGATGCACAGGCATTAGACGCGATAACAATATCCATCAGGTCGAGCTTGAACAATTTCCCTGCACCAAAAATCACGACGGCGTGGCAGACAATAATCAATAAAGCATACACAGCAATAATAAGTGCCTTGTCCAACATAGCGCCAAGGTCCGCGCTTATGCCAATCGCGGCAAAGAACAGATACATACAAAACAACCCCATTTCATAATCACCCTGCAAGGCTTTTAACTGGCGCGGGAATATGTTGGCGATCAGGATAGTGATCGCCGTAATGAACATAATGCTATACCCGCTAATTCCGAAAGTGGAGGCGAGGGCTTTACCTGCGGCGCAAATCAGGAAAGACAGACCAAGAGTTAAGCCTATATGGCGCAAATCGATTGTGACTTTGTCTTCCACCTGATTAATGACAGGGCCGTCATTTGTGTCTGTATATTTAAACCAGCGCCGGAACAGGGTGATGGCGGGGACGAGTGCTAAAAACGCTAAATATAAAACGCCTATAACATTATCCGCCGCGACACTTGCCGTGACAATAGACGGGTCAAGCTCAACCGCTTGGGTTACGGCTGCCATATTCATGGAGCCGCCAATATAGGTGGCGCTAAATACGCCGGCTAATTTATCCGCTTGATCGCCAAGTGGCAGTATATAATAGCCGAGCACAGCGCCAATGCTCGTCCCAACAGCACCAAACATAAAGGCGAGAAGCATACCTTTTGTTTCCGTAAATACTCGGCGTAAGTCGGCCTTTAGTAATAAAAGCGGAATGGCAAGCGGTACAAGATATGCCCAAATAACATCATAGCTTTTCGCGGATTTTGGCAAAACACCTAAATTGGAAAGCGCCATCGCGGCCATGAGGATAATCGCAACCCCTGAAATATTTGCTCCAATTTTTGTCCGATCGGCCCAAAACCCAAGCGTTGCTAGCAACATCAGCGCCGCCCATAGCAGAAATGTCCAGTCTTCGTGGATAAGAGGTAACCCCAAAACATAATCTCCATTATTATTTATCTATCTTATCAGACGTAAACCCCTTTGTGTCTCCCAACGTGGATAATGATCTTTGTGCCATAGGCTGCTGACGTCAGACAAAGGGCTGGGGAGGAAAAAGGCCGGGAGAGACGCTATTGAGAGGCTGTATATCCAATAAATATAGGCTAAGTATTTGATAGTACGCATCTATTCGAGGCACTATCCGGTGGAACCAATATCTGTAATATGGGTGGTGGACGTAGTCCTGCGATAGCCAGCTTCTTTATACATTCCCGGCCGCTCCTCGCCTCTTGCCCATTTTTCCTAATTAACTGGGGATTTTATTTCAAGAACAGGGAACGAAAAATTCAAGCAGGGAAATACGTAAGCATGCCTTCCTGATACTCTTGTGTGTTTTTTGTATTTTGTGATTTTAAATTTTGTAGTATTTGTGCGAATTTTCTCCCGTGGGCGGCATGTAATCTACCTACCACTAAAATATTTTGGGGCCTCGCCGATGACACTTGAATACGAAATACTTTCTCCAAGTATGAGGGTGTCATGGGGGCAGAGCGTGTAGGGGCTTGGGAAAATTAGATGGATTCAAAGCTCTTTGTCGGCATCTTAATGTTTGTTAGCTCTTGACAAGAGGGTGTTGGATTTACTTATCTATGTTGGATAAATAATGAACTCTGGCTATTTGTTTCGGAGCTATGTTCGAGTGAATTGGATTGTTGAAAACATGCTTGCAATTGTATTTGTAAATTACTTGAATGAATACGGTTAAGAAAAGGGGGCCTGTGAATGGCTAAAATCTTGAGAAGTGAGCAAAAAGGAGCCACTAAGAAAAATATCCTTGAAGCTGCCTTACATGAATTTAGTAGAAATGGGTATGGTGGGACAAATCTCCGCGCAATCGCGGCTGTTGCGAAGGTCAACCACAGCCTGATTGCTTACCATTACAAGAGTAAAGAAAACCTCTGGAAGAATGCGATTGAGTTTATGTTCAGTCGGTCTCGCGAGATGACCTCGGCGCGTGAAGGCCAAGTTTCCTTGTCAGGCGTAGAGCGCTTTATTCGAGACTACACGTATTATTGTGCCAAGTTTCCCGAACATAATCGAATTATGATGCAAGCTTCAATGCACGATCGGGAAAGATTAAATTGGGTGATCGAAAATTTACTCAAAAAAGATAAAGACGCATTGCTTGGTAATATCATCGAGCAAAAAAGGCAGGGAATATGGCCCGATATTCCCGCCGTGAGTATAATTTACATAGTTGTATCTGCATGCCAGATGGTATTCGCCGTCGCGCCAGAAGTGGAGATGCTTTATGATGAAAATGTCCTTGAGGACGATTTTATTGAAGCGCACGCAAATGCAATTATCAAACTCTTTTTTCACCATAAGGTAAAATAGAGGCGCGTAAGTACTTACATCTAATTCAACTGACCGGTTCAGGGGGCGTGTTGAAACCGGTTCGGAATTTCATAAGTTTTGTACATAAATGATAGGCGTACCTTCCGCGCATTCCACTATTGCAAGAATATCACACTCATCAGTCAAATAGATAAACATCGCGGCTAATTTCCCGATGACTGTTGACTTGTCATTATTTTTTCACTAACCATTTGTTCAATGAAATAAAAAATGCTGAAATTAGATATGCAGCATGACCAATTCTTAGGACAAAAAAGGGAGATCGCTCATGAAAACAACATCAATACTGTTAAAGGCCGGGGCTAGTTTATTTGCATTACAATTTGCGTTGGCACCAACAGCTTACGCGCAAACTGAAGGTATAGACGAAATTATCGTGACCGCGCAAAAACGCGAAGAGAGCCTAAAAGACATTCCATTGTCCGTTGGCGTAATTTCGGCGTCATTGTTGGAAGATAGTCAAATCGGCGAGTTTGATGATCTTACCAATATTGCTCCATCCGTTACTTTCGCGCCCTTAAATGCAAGAAGTGCATCGGTCTTTATTCGCGGTATTGGTACGGTTGGTTTTCAATCTGGAATGGAGCCTACAATTTCCACAGTATTGGATGGCGTTGCTCTTGGACGGGGCGGGTCGTTTTTGATTGATCTTGCGGACATTGAGCGCATCGAAATTCTGCGTGGGCCGCAAAGCACCCTTTTCGGTAAGAATGCGTCAGGTGGCGTGATCAATATTATTACGCAGGCGCCTTCCGACGAGTTTGGGGGTTCCGTCGAGGCACTCGTTGCAGAAGGTGGCGAGTATCGGCTTAAGGGTACAATTACGGGCCCATTGGCCGATGGTCTTGCGGCGAGTCTAACAGGGTTTTATAAAAGCTTTGATGGCATTGGCACCAATTTGGTTCTCAATGAAGGCGTACGCAAAACGGAGAGCTGGGGCGTAAGGGGCAAGTTGCGTTATACTGGTGAGCGGGCAACGGCAACAATGGTCGTGGATTATCAGGAAAAAACAGCACTTAACAATATTTGGTCTATTGGCCGGGCGATAAATCCGGTCTATGCGGCTGATTTGGCAGCGGCTGGTGTCGTCGTGAATGAAGAAAACGCTGATGTCGCTACAGGTAGTCCAAGTAGTAACGCCTCTGAAAATGGTGGTATTTCGTTGACCGTTGATTATGATTTGGGTGCCGCAACGCTGACTTCGATTACAGCGTATAGGAACTGGCAAGTAGAACATAGCGCCGACGTTGACGGTCTTCCATTCCTAACTCCAACATTTGGGCATGGTATCCCTGCTGTTGCCGGCTTTGGTCTTTCGACAATTTTTAATTTGAACCAAGGCACGACGGAAACCAACCAGTTCTCACAAGAATTGAGAATTGCAAATGACGAACCTGCGAAAATTGATTATTTGGCGGGCGTGTTTTATTGGCGTCAAACTCTGGACCGCTTTTTTGAACGAGGATTAGAAACGTGTTTGGCAGGGCTTCCAGATGGAACCTGCTTCTTTGCTCCAGACGCTTTCCCAGCGGCAGGGTTTAGCGCAAGCTACGGCTTCTTTAATACAGAAGTTATTACCAAAAACATGTCTGCGTTCGGACAACTCACTTGGAACGTAAGCGATAGGACTCGTTTGTTAGCTGGCGCGCGTATTACCAAGGATATTCTCTCATACACGTTTGACCGCCCCACGGCTGCATTGCTATTCCCAAGTGTTGCTCCGTTTACGGGGCAGGACGAAGGAAATAAAACCGCGTTCTCTGGTAAACTTAGCGCTCAATATGATCTAAACGATGCGACGATGGTTTATGCAAGTTACTCACGCGGTTATAAAAGCCCCGCTTGGGATATCGTATTTGATACCTCCGCGACGACAGCCGCAATTCAACCTGTTAAGGAAGAAACCGCAGATGCATTTGAAGTGGGTTTGAAGAAATATTTATCGAATGGAAAAGGGTTCGTTGCTTTGAGCGCGTACCATGTTGATTTTGATAATTATCAAGGCCAATCTTTTGATGCTTTAACGAACTCATTCAGACTGACCAGTGCGGGTAAGGTTCGCACGAAAGGGTTGGAACTGGATTTGATGTTACACCCAACAGACAATTTGAGCTTATCAGGCGGGCTCGCGTTAACCGATGCTGAATTTGTAGAGTTTCCTACCGCGAGATGTTATCCGGGCCAAACCTCTGCACAAGGCTGCAGCGGCGGGCTTCAAGACCTTGCTGGCGGACGTCTTATCAATTCACCTAAATTTAAGTTAAATCTTCTTGGGCGTTACGATCATGACTTTAGTGGTCCGTTAAGCGGCTTTGCTACTCTTGGACTAAATTGGCAGTCTTCTCAGCAATTTAGCTTGAACCAAAACCCGGACACTCTTCAGGAAGGTTATGCGATCTTGAATGCTTCCCTTGGGGTGAAGCCTGATGATGGGCAATGGGTCGCGACAGTCTTCGTGAAAAATATTGGGGATACATTCCATAGAGACCATATTTTCGCAAATCCAATCGAGGATACTGGTTTAGCGCAATTCGTAAGCCGTGATGCAAATAGATATTTCGGTGGTTCTTTGAAAGTGAATTTCTAGGTAAGCTGAAACGAAAGTCCCTTTGGTGTTGTGGCCGAGCTATGTAGCCCAACATCTTGATCCCAACACCTTCTCCAGTGTTGGGATCGTTGGTATTATCGGGCGGGGCCGCCTATCAAATGGAGTTGAGGAGGCGAGGCATTGGCTGCAATCCATCGCAGAACTTTTATGACGGCTGGCGCAGCGCTTATTGCGCTTGGGATACTAAATTCCGCTCGAAAAAGGTCTTCAAAATCTCAAGATTGGGGGGTTCAATTGTGGATGATGAGAGCGGCTATGTTAGCAAACCCAATGGCTACAATTCGCACACTTGGCAATATTGGCTACTCGGAAGTTGAATTTTTTGGGTTTGGTGGAAATTCCTTTATTGATGACCCGCTTTATAATGTGCCTACGCACGAGATGAAGGCATGCTTGCGATCAAGCGGTCTGCGGGCAAAATTAACGCATATTTCTGACAATGTAGAGAAAATATCCGAATACGAAAATACCTGTCTATCTCTGGGCATTGATACCATCATATTAGGGATGCCTTCTGATTTTGTGAAAATTACGCCCGCTGGATTTGAATTGGTTGGTTTACAGAACTTTGATCAGGTTAAACGGCTCGCTGATAAATTAAACGTTTTCGGAAAAGAAGCTCATAAATATGGGTTGAATTTTGCCTACCATAATCATCATTTTGAATTTAAAGAATTTGAAGGTCAAACCGCTTATGATTATCTGGTGAAACACACAGACCCAAAGCGAGTGAAGTTTGAGTTGGATGTTGGATGGTGCGTTGCTGCGGAAATTGATCCGGTTGCCTTGATACACAAGCACAAGGGGAGGATAATATCCTGTCATCTTAAAGACTTCATACGCACTCTGAAAATGCCCGAAGCGAGTCCAGAATTGCCTCTACCCGAGTTATTACGCTTTGTTGTACCTGGGATGGGGAGCATCAATTTTTCAGATATATTAGCTGCAATGGAAGCGACTGGAATAGCGCATAAGATAATCGAGATTGATATTGCTACCGACCCGATTCAGCAGTCCCGCCAAGGTTTGGAATACCTGAAAAAGATCGCTCTATAAATCTCAATGTGTGTTTACCGCCATTAAGTATTAGATTCGTGCCTCTATTTATCACCGAGACACATCCCGTCACCGAACGCAGCGTATTCTTGAACGCTCCATAGTTTTGTAACGAGGAAAAATTTAAACAGATCACATTTCTGTTTGTCTGTAAGCTCTCCATCTAATAATAGATCGCGTGTTAGCGATGCTTTCTCAACATGCGCATTTATCATTTTTGAGCCACCACCAGCACGCGTATCAAGCGACATAGTAGAGTTTGTGTCACCGTCGCGTGACGACCAGCGCTCCCATGTGTCCAATGCGCCTGTGCGGCCTTTGCCGGGGTTGCCGGTTCTCGCAAATTCGGCCCAATATTGGCGCATATCACTTGAGAGTTCTTCTCTGCCCGCAGCATTCTTTTTCGTCAGGACGTATTTCAAAATTTCTCTATTGTCGAATTGCCCAAATATAAACGGTATATCGTAAGTATGGGATGCGCCTATGAATATGCCTAAATCACGTCCGAGTATTGTGGGTTCTTCGTCCCAGTCGAAACGATAAACATACACATCATTTATGCCAGACGATTTAATGAGATTCGCCGGACGGTCAGACCCAATAAATTTCCATGTTTTCGCCATAAATTGTGAAGCGTGTTGAAAGCCTTCAATATTATCAATAACCGGCATTTTCAATTTTCCAGGCCTGCTAAAATCAGACTTGAAATAAAGCAAAATGGCAAGTTCATCCTTATTCGTGCCTAAAATCATTGGAACCGCGTTATATGTATCTGTACTTGCCATCAACTCATCAGGGGTTTGTGTTGGTATCGTAAACCCGTCTCTAATGGCGGCTGGAATGCCGTACATTTTATCTTTTCCATCTTTTTGATATTGTTGGATGAACTCGAATGGTGGAATAGACTTTAGAAATGTAAACATTTCAGATGAGGGCATTCCTTTCGCTAGAAGCAAAGCCGAAACGGTATCAGGTGCCTTTCCCTTTAGAACCAGTAGTTTCGCAACAATATCAGCCGAACTATTATGTTTGCCTCCGCGCTTTTCCGGAGTTTCTGCTTCGGCGACAGGTGTCGTGGTTGAGGAACCACTTTGCAGGATCGTACGATGAAACAGACCTTTCGCACGAGGAGAAAGCAGGAGAGAGAATGCATTGACTGCGCCCGCAGACTCGCCGATGAGCGTCACGTTGTTCGGATCGCCACCAAAGATTTCAATGTTCTCCTGTACCCAGTGTAGGGATAAAATAATATCCTCTAGTCCAAAGTTGCTCGTGGGAATATTTGAATCCCGTAAGGCTTGGTGACTAAATGCACCAAAGGGGCCTAATCTGTGTCTAACTGCGACCAGAATTACGTTTTCTTCGGGTACGAGCCGGTTGACGGTAAGATCACCCGGTTGTCCCAGCGTATTGCCGCCGCCATGAATCCAAAACATCACAGGCAGTTTTTTACCGTCCGCCTTGGCTTTTTCAAGCGCAGATTTTGGAGCAATCACATCTAGGCTCAGGCAATCTTCAACGCCAAAATAACCGATTTCGGGGAGCTTTTCTGTCGGCGTGCCAAATTGCATGCATCTTTCAGGGTCTTGTATAAATTCCTTACGTCCAGACCAACCTTGATTTGGTTTCGGCAAAGTCCAACGATTTTCGCCAGAAATTGATTGGGCATATGGTATGCCAAGCCACATATGGGTTCCGTTTTTGGATTCAAACCCTATGGCTTCTCCTTGGTTTAAAATCCGTACACTCTCAAATGAAGCCGTTCTTTCAAAAGGTTTCGCGGGACGTTCTAACGAATGTATAAAACTTCCTGCGCAACCCGCGATCAATACAATCGGTGATAGGATTACAAATAGGGTGACCTTTACCCAAGTACGCCCAAAAAACTTCATAGGAATCTTTCGTTATTTCTTTTCTTGTGTTTTCGTTTGTTCCGGGTTTGGTATCGGCAATGAGAATATGAAGGAAATATCTGGTTGCCCTGAAACCATTTGGGGAATGCTCTCCAATTCTTCATGAGCCTTCCGCCATTCTGCCAACATATCTCCGACAACATCCATATGATCTCGTGCGACAGAATAACTCTCTTTTCCCATCTCCATATCGTACAAAAGAAATTTCCCGAATTTCCCGACGGGTATTCGGTAGTTTGCATAAGGCACCTCGGTGACAAAGCGGTATCGTTCCGTCCGAATGGCTCCAATTTCCCCCTGGTTGAAAAACAGCAAAGTTTCATGAGGTGATTTTTCTTCACCGTGAAATACATCAGCTATATCCCGACCATCTAAAATCAGGTCCGTTGGTAGTTTTGCTCCGGCAATATTTGCCAACGTAGGAAACAAGTCGATATTCATAGTCATGGCATCGGAGACTGTTCCGGCCGGAATTGAATTAGGCCATTGTGCCGCAAACGGAACACGATATGCGCCGTCTTTAACGCCGCCTTTTCTACCTGCAAGATCTCCCGCAGAGCCTTCCCACCAAGGGCCGTTGTCACTTGTGAAAACGACGAGGGTATTGTCGAGAATACCTTTTTGCTTAAGCGTGTGCAATATCCTCCCAATGTGGAAATCCAACTCCTGCACAACGTCCCCGTAAGCGCTCGCTTTTGAGGAATTTATATGGTCGTCCTCTGGTTTCAAAGGCTCGTGAGGGGCCGTGTAGGGGAGGTAGATAAAAAACGGAGACGCGCTATCGGTTTCAATAAATGAGATCGCTTCATCCGTAAACAATCTGGTGAGTGAGGGAAGGGACACATTCTCATTTATAATATTCGTTCCTTCCATCAGCGGCAAAGGTTGCATGTCGTGAGAATAGGGAACCCCTATAAATTTATCAAAACCTTGCTCTGTCGGGCGCATTCCGGCTTGATGCCCCAAGTGCCATTTTCCAAAAATTCCAGTACGGTATCCGACAGTTTTGAGAACTTCGGCAAGCGTAATTTCGTTGCCAGATAAACCATGAGTGCTTGCGGCGTAAACGACTTTCTTCCCTAAACCCGCTCTGACGGCGTAGCGCCCCGTCAGCAATCCGGCCCGCGACGGGGTGCAGACATTTGCGCTTGCATGGAAGTCCGTTAAACGAACCCCTGCGTTTGCTATAGAATCTATATTGGGCGTTTTAATGAAATTCGCGCCGTTCATGCTAACGTCACCAAAACCAAGATCATCAACAAAAACTAGCACTATGTTTGGGCGTTCAGTAGATTTAACCATGCCTTGTTTTGGTGTGGTTTGATTTGAACTTACATCTGTTGCTTGTTCACAACTCGATAAGGCAAGGGCTGTCATAAAACCGATTGTTATGTTCGATAGCATTGCTTTAAGTGTTCTCATTCCTGTCCCTACTCCTGCTTTTTTTACCATTTCTAGCCCTTTTTTAGTCGAGATGTCAAATAAATTGAACAAATGGCCAATGAATATTGCAACTAGAAACAATACCGTATAGAGAGTGGATCGAAAGAGAAAATGCAGGTTGGTTTTGCATAAGGGGGTCGTGTGAATACGATTGAAAACTTTGAAAGTGACGAAAACGTCAAAGTCGATAGTCTGACGTTGGAGGAAAAAGTCTCCTTATTTGCGGGGGCAAATCACTGGAACACTATGGAAGTTGCGCGTTTAAACATTGAATCTCTTTGTTTTTCAGATGGGCCAACGGGTGTCCGCTCTAGTGACGGTAATGCGTCAACAGTATTCCCTGTGGGGACGGCTATCGCGGCAACTTGGAATCCAGAGCTCATTGAAAAAATGGCGGCTAGCTTGGGACGAGAGGCAAGAGCAATGGGTGTAAATGTATTGCTGGCGCCGATGGTCAATATTCAACGCTCGCCGTTGGCCGGACGAAATTTTGAAACCTATTCAGAAGACCCGTACTTGACCGGTTGTATCGGCAGCGCGTTTGTAAATGGATTGCAGAGTGAAGGCGTAGGTGCATCCTTAAAGCACTTTGTCGCAAATAACCAAGAAACAAATAGGCATCATGTAGATGCGCTCATTTCGGAACGGGCATTGAGAGAGATTTATTTAGCCCCTTTTGAGCAAATCGTAAAAGAAGCCAATCCCTGGA
The DNA here is from genome assembly GCA_002733605.1 of Robiginitomaculum sp. GTDB lineage: Bacteria > Pseudomonadota > Alphaproteobacteria > Caulobacterales > Maricaulaceae > Robiginitomaculum_A. The sequence goes on along the minus strand of NVWK01000005.1, from coordinate 171,764 downwards.
CGATCATGACGGCCTACAACAAAGTCAACGGTCACTTTATGACAGCCAACTCAAAATTATTATTAGAAATACTAAAGGGTGAGTGGGGATATGACGGGCTTGTTATGTCTGATTGGGGGGCAACACATTCAACCGAGGCGGCCCGGTTGGGGTTGGACCTTGAAATGCCCGGCCCTGCAATACATATGGGCCAACGATTATTACAGGCTGTAAAAGATGGGGAAATAAGTGAAGCTGTCATTGACGATGGCGCTGCGAGATTATTACGTCTGGTGCGACGTTGTAATGACACAACCAAATCGACACAAGAACGGTTTTCTAGGGCAGACCAACGCAAACACGCGAGGTCAGTTGCCGAGCAAGCTATAACGTTGTTGAAAAATGACGCAGGAATATTACCTCTTGATCGTTCAAAATTGAAATCAATAGCCGTCATCGGCCCAAATGCGGATGCCGTCATTATTCAGGGCGGAGGATCAAGTCACGTTGTCCCTGCCCATAAAGAAACGATATATGAGGCGATCAAAAACTATCTTGCCGATTCTAATATTACCGTGTTCCATTCGCAAGGAACTGACAACGAAATTATTCCGCCCGGAGCCGATTATCGATTGTTTAGCCCTACATCTGAAAGTCTGGAACGTGGACTCAAGGTGGAATATTTTAAAAATAATGAGCCGGATGTGCCTTATAGTTCAGCAATGGATACACACTTTGAGAAAGTAGGGTTTGGTGCAACGCTCTACGATGAAACCAAAGGGCAATTTAATATCCTGTGGAGCGGAGTTCTTAAAGCGCCAACGACCGGAACATATGAAATTCAGATGATACAAACAGGGCAAACCACTTTGTCTATCGCAAACAAGGTTCTAGCGTCACCCGAGATGGATACAGAGTATTTGAACCTTGCGGGCATTATTCCGGGCAATATCCAAATTGCCACTATTGATCTTGAAGAGGGGTGTAGTTACCCGATCGAGATGCGCTATATACCTGCAAAAACACCTTTTCAGTTTCTACGTTTTGGGTTGAGAGTTCCAAATGATGAAATGGAAGAGGCTATTAAATTAGCAAGAAAAGTTGATGCAGTTGTGTTGGTCGCAGGCGTGTCTACGACGTCTGACCAAGAGGGAACAGATCGCGAAAATATACTCTTGCAGGGACGGCAAAACGAACTTATTTCGCGGGTATTGGAAGCAAATCCAAATACAGTTGTTGTTTTAAATGCTGCTGGTCCTGTCGAAATGCCTTGGCTGGGTGATACGTCCGCTCTCTTAAATGCTTGGTTGCCGGGGCAAGAAGGTGCCGCCGCTGTCACAGATATATTATTTGGTGAATGCAACCCTTCGGGAAAACTACCAATGACGTTCCCGCGACAACTATTAGACAATCCTAGCCACACTTCATTTCCTGGCGATCACGAAAGTCACTACGAGGAGGGCGTTTTTGTCGGGTATCGCCACTATGACACAAATAATATTGATCCATTATTTCCCTTCGGGCATGGACTTTCTTACACAGAATTCACATATATCTCGGTAAATGGAGATGCGTTGATAGGTCTGGAAAACCCGCTTGCAAATATTAAAGTGGTGTTGAGAAATGATGGGACGGTGGGAGGCCATGAAACGGTTCAAGTGTATGTGAGTAAGATCTCCTCTTCACAATCACGTCCAATTCAAGAGCTAAAAGGCTTCAAAAAAGTGTACTTGGAAGCAGAGGAAGGTACGTTGCTGTCTTTTGACTTGAACGGGAGATCGTTCTCTTATTGGGATACGGATGCGCGGCAATGGGCGATTGAACCGGGCGAGTATATGATTTACATTGGAAGTTCTTCGCGAGATATAAAACTACGTCATAAACTCACTGTATCGTAATGAATGTCACCTCAAAATATTATTCACGAAAGCTTCAAGTTCGGCGGAACTTTAGAGCAATCCCTTTTGTCATTTTGATACCAGCTTTAGCCTGTTGTGGCGGCAATGATGCAAAGCCGGTAGCACAAACGTGTTCGGCAATTAGTCACAAAGTATCAATCCTCGGGGGTTCATTTCTCATGGGAAGTGATAGGGCGTATAAGGAAGAAGCTCCGGTAACAGTCCGTTCCTTAAATCCGTTTTTTATAGATTCTCATGAAGTCTCAAATCAAAGATTTTCGCAATTTGTCCAAGAAACAAATTACGTTACTCAAGCTGAAACCCTGCCAGATTCAACATTGCATCCCGACATTCCAAAAGACCAGCTTACGGCTGGATCGGCAATATTTATTTCCCCTAAATTAAGTGGAGCGGGGCAATGGTGGCATTTTATGGAAGGGGCTGACTGGAAACATCCAGAGGGGCCGGAAAGTAACATTGATAGCCGAATGAGCCATCCGGTCGTACATATAACCTATTATGACGCTCTAGCATTCGCAAAATGGGCGGGGGGCGATCTCCCTACCGAAGAAGAGTGGGAGTACGCAGCACGTTCGGGAAGCCTTGAACAACATACATACGAATGGGGAGACGAACCAATTGATAAGGGCGTGATCAAGGCGAATACATGGCAGGGGGCATTCCCGTTGATTAATAAGAAAACGGACGGTTTCGGCGGTACTTCGCCTATTGGATGTTTTCCTGCCAACACATTCGGCTTGCATGACATGACTGGCAATGTATGGGAATGGACAAGGCAAAAAAATACGAGCCATTCTACAAATATTGGACTGGTTAAAGGCGGGTCTTTTTTATGTTCTCCAACATATTGCCGCCGATATAGACCTTCAGCCAAACAGGAGCAGGAATTAGACTTCTCCACGTCCCATATCGGATTCCGCGTAGTTTACCGAGAGGGAAATTCAGCCGATTAATGTTCAAATAGGCGGTTGTAAAACCTCGTTTGCCGCTATTTTTGAATGTGTGCTTTGGGCATATATGTACTCATCCGCGTAAAACCATTGCGGCAGTCCCGTATAACGCGGCAGTTGGTTCCAACAAATGTCGGATAGGAATGTTTTTAACGTATTCACTCCTAACCCCTCTGTTTAAATAGCGAGCCATTATATTGGGTGTCTTAATATATTTCATGAGGTGCTGCGTAACCCCGCCTGCTAATACGATGCCGCCCCTCGCACCAGATGATAAAGCCATGTCGCCAATTGCCCCCATGAAGGTCGCAGCATTAAATTTACAGACTTGGATACAAATGTTGTCGTTACTTAGAGCTTTCTCATGTATTTCAAATGGCTCTAGCGGTGCGTAGGATACGCCGTTAATTTCGCAAATTGCCTTATGCACGTAGGGCATTCCTCTTCCCGAACACATCAATTCTAAAGAGATGTAAGACTTTTCCTTTTGCAAGTATTGCAGTATCTGAAACTCTAGGTAATTTCGTGGTGAATACGCTTGGTGTCCGCCTTCACTTGGTAGAACGATCCATTGTTTCATGAATCTCGCGAGTAGTGACACTCCGAAACCAGTGCCGGGGCCAGCAACTAAAATTGGGCAGTTTGAGATATTTTCTCCCGCGTGAACTAGATCGAAGCATTCCGTACCCAATTCTGGAATAGAGCGCGCCATTGCTTCAAAATCGTTGTGAAAAAACGTCCTTTTAAAACCAAAACGCAGCGTAATGTTCTTGCGTGATAGTCTCCAATTACGGTTGGTTAGGTGGATTATTTCTGAATTTTGTGGCCCCGCAATTGCGAGTGATACGTACTCTGGTTTAAGTGAAATACAATCCAGATATGCGGCAATCGCGTCTTCCAAACACGCTACGTCACCCCCCGGATTAAACTTAATGTGATCCACACAGATACGGTTGTTTGAATCGATACTAGCCATACCCAATCTAATATTAGTGCCCCCGATGTCACCTACAAGGATAGGTTTGTTGATTTCAAACATCTCAGTCACTTTCTTGAATTGGGATTGCGGCATAATAAAAGCCGACTAGGGAACACGCCAAGCATTTCGGATGAAAATGAAGGGGAGTAAATAGCTGAGAAGAGAACCTACGCGCCTGCTTCTTTCCGGTTGCGAATGATCGTTTTCAATTCTGCATGGCGTTTCTGGTCGAGATCATACCCATATAGTATGCCGATGATAAGAACGGTTCCGAGCGCAGGAACAAGTGCCATGACAGCTTTCATTGCAAGCAGTGTGGACTCGGATAGAGCTTCATTTGCTTCAAATCCAATACTACTTAGAAGAAAACCCAGAATGAGAGCATTAATGCCTATTGCAGATTTTTGGGCAAATGTGCCAAACCCAAATGTTTTTGCCTCAGCCCTGATACCTGAAATAGCTTCGCCGTATTCAACTGTATCCGGCAGCATTGACCAGAACATCACGGGAAGGGAGGAGGTACCAAGGGAAATGAGAAGAATGGTTGCCATTATCATTTCTGTTGAATGACTTGGGTTGAAGAAAAAGGCAAGGTACCCAAACAACGCAATTGTCATGCCAATTGTAAGGGCGGTTTTTTTTGATTTTCTTCCTGCCACCCAAACCCATATAGGGACCATCAACATAAACAATAAAACAGGCAAAAATAATGCCCACATTATTAACTCGGGGCGGCCAACATCATACTTGAAATAATACAGAATATTTTTTGAGAACATGCTCAGGCAAATCGAACCAATCACGATGACGCCGAACACCCGAATGAGGGGAGGGTTTTTAATAAATATGGGGCCAATGCTTTTTATATCGTCCCATAGAGAGGGGAGGTTTTCTTTGACAGTAGGTTCTTTTGGTTCCCGCATTGTAAAGAAACAAAACATGATCCCTATAAATGCAAATCCTGCTGATAGGCACGCGGCCATAAAGTACGCTTCTGCTTCTCTGGCGTCTCCGAATTTAGAAACCAGCACAGGGGTTAGGATAATGACGGCAATTGACCCGAGTGCTGCTCCGACCATACGAAACCCGGCGATTACAGATCGTTCTTGCGCGTCATCGGTGAGGCGGGCCTGAAGTGAATTGAACGGTGTGCCGACGATGGTGTACGTTGTTCTAAGGAGTATATGCGTGAAAAGAGCCCATATAACCGGACTCACGGGTAATGCTTCAAAGCTTGAAAAGGCAAGGGGGTAGCTAACCGCGAAAGGAAGTGCGCCAAACAGTAACCAGGGTCTATATCTTCCCCATTTTGTTCGCGTACGGTCCGCTAATGCAGCTATAATCGGATCTGTAATGGCATCCCATATCATTGCTATGAGATAGATTGTTCCTGCCACAGCTGGCGCGATTCCGACAACGTCGGTATAATAGTACATTAAAAATAGAGCAGTGCCTTGCCAAATAAGGTTGAAGGAAAAATCACCGAAACTAAAACCCGTTCTGGTCAGCATGGTAATGGAATTAGACCTGCCTATGTCATCAATGTTACGGTTTGTCATGGCTTCGTTCCTATTGACCATTTGGTCAATGAGTTTTTACATGTAGTGAAAGCGAGTGCAATAGGTATTTAATATCACGTAACCGGCGTATCCAAAACCCGATGCCAAATATTGGTAAAATCATACACTATAAAAGCCTGACTTGCATTTATCTTTCATTGACCATATGTTTAGCAAAAGTGGGTCGAGCTATTTTGTAAATACATAAGATCATCCGTTTCTTGGGGAATTTAATAATGAATAAAGTTATTCTAGCCGTTTTTCTCTGTGTCATTTGCTCTTGTTCGCCAATTAAAGACGGCACATCCATGCAAACAGATGTTTCCCCTGCTTTTGAGAAGCCGAACATTGTGTTCTTTCTGTACGAAGACATGAGTTCAAAAGTAGGTGCGTTTGGCGACCCATTAGCCGTAACTCCGAATTTTGACCGAATTGCAAACGAAGGTGTTCGGTATACACGCGTATTTACGAGTGCGGGGGTTTGTTCTCCAAGTCGGGCCGCGCTTATAACTGGCCGACATCAAATGAGTATTGCTTCCCAACATATGAGAACTGTTACAAGTGCGGGGGTTACAGAAGGGCGACCGCAATCTTATTCAGCGGTTCCCCCCGTTGAAGTGAAAGCTTTTCCAGAATTATTGCGAGCTTCAGGCTATTATACGAGCAACGATTATAAAACTGATTATCAGTTTGGCGACCCTTTCACCATATGGGATAAAACGGCAGCCAAAGCTGACTGGTCTGGTCGGGACGCTAACCAGCCATTTTTCCACATGGCAACGTCTTTGCTGAGCCACGAGAGCTACCTCTGGCCCACAGATATGAAAGGGACGAGTCCTTTAGAAAAATATATAGTCGCGAGAAATAAAAAATGGTTCAAAGACAAACCGCCTATGACAAATCCTCAAGATGTAGTCGTACCTCCATATTATCCTGATACACCAGAAGTACGCCGGGATATTGCGGCTCAATATGATAATATTAGACTCGCGGACGAAGAATTGGGGCTTCTCTATGCGCGATTAGAGAAGGACGGATTACTCGAAAATACAATTCTCATTGTATCCACAGATCACGGTGATGGATTGCCGAGGGCAAAACGGTCCCTCTATGATTCAGGATTGCAAGTGCCAATGGTTGTTCGCTATCCAGATGGATGGGGTGCGGGGAGTGTGAATGACGAACTGATTAGTTTTGTTGATATAGCGCCAACTATCCTTTCATGGGCCGGAACAGATATTCCTAAGTGGATACATGGGCGTGATTTTGCAGGTCCAGACAGGGACGCGCCCAATACATATATCTACGCTGCCCAAGACCGGATGGACAATGATCGTAATTACCGCCGGGCAATTCGTAGCAAAGACTATAAATATATAAAAAACTACCTGCCAAATGACACATACTTTGAGCCGATTCCATTTCGTGATGTCCTGCCAAGTATGCGCTCATTATGGAAGGGACACGCAGAGGGGACGTTACCCCCCGCAGCAGAATTTCTATTTCAACCATTACCAGACGTTCAATTGTATTCTTTGAATGACGATCCTCATGAAGTGAAAAATATTGCTGGAAATAAATCTACACAGAGTATCGAAAATTCACTCAAACATGACTTAGAAGAATTTATCGAGCGCGTAGGGGATATGAGCGTAGTACAAGAAGAAGAAATGATTTTAAATATGTGGCCGAATGGAAAACAGCCTGTAACACAGACGGGTATGGCAACATTTGAAAAATCGAAGACCGCATATTTAGTGACTTTAACGAGTGAAACCGCTGGAGCTTCATTGGCTTATATGCTCGATGATGGGGAAGAAAAGTGGAGGCTATATACCAAGCCTTTCAGCTTATCTCCCGCTTCAGAATTTCAAACTAAAGCTGTCCGTTATGGTTATAGGGAAAGTGAAGTTGCTTCATTTACTGTACCAAAAAACTAGAGCTCCTCTTCCCGGTGAGAACGAATACCTTTGGGCTGCTACGGTGCAAGCATGTCCAAGACTTCAAAAGCTGCAAAACTGAGTGTGGCCACATATGTGAACACTAAAGATGGGAATAAGTAAATCAAACCGTTTTAATCTGACATCGCTGTTTTAGAAAAAATGATACATAGAGGTATGCCACTATGTGCCCAATTGCCCCATGAACGAGTGTGTCATTTTATATCCCAATCTAGTGAAATAACCACAATGGATTTTGAAAGAATTGATACTGCATCATAGCGTGAGTAGTTTCGCGATCCTCACTCATTTGTTATTATGCTCGTCTTAATCAGCGGGATTCTTGCGTGATTGAATTGTGCTGTAGCGAAGCCCGTCTGCGAGTAAAGCTACCATGCGTTCCGCTTGTCCAGAGTTGTTGTCTCTGGAAGGCAGGCATAACTGTGCAACTGCATTTAAAACATCGTTGGCGGTGACATCTGTACGGATCTCACCAGCGCTGGCTGCATCGTCGATAAGTGAAGCAAGTGCAGGGCGGAGACGTTTGTCGAAATGTGCTGGCAAGGCTTTAAAGGCAGGATCGCCTGATTGTACCGCGCTGGCAAGTCCGCGTTTGGTTGCGAAAAAAACGACAAACCGTTGCATCCATTGTGCAAGCGCATCGAAGGGGGCATGCTCTTTGGCAAGGGCGGTTGCGGCATCCGCACACTCGTCAATTTCGCGACGAAATACGGCGGCCACTAAATCGGATCGTTTTGGAAAATGACGATAAAGTGTACCAATGCCTACGCCTGCCTTATCAGCTATTTCCCGCACTGGTGCATCAACTCCTGTGGTTGCGAACACCTGTTTGGCAGTTGCAAGTAATGCGTCGACGTTGCGTTGTGCATCAGCACGCACAGGGCGGTCCTTACTTTGTTTGGACTTCGATCTAGAAATCCGATCATTCGAGTTAGGTATCACTTTCGTTCCTTATACATTAAAGTGGAACGTTGTTCCGAACAATATTGACAAACGGAACGTTGTTCCATATTAAGCGGAATTGTGTTCCGAATAGTTTCGTAACGTAAATAAAGAGCATTGGCTACATATTGTTGAAAGAGGAAAATGAAATGCAAGATAAACCCGTCGCCTTGGTTACCGGGGCAAATAAAGGAATAGGCTTTCAAATCGCGAAAGATCTCGTTGCCAATGGTTTCATTGTGCTTGTTGGCTCACGAAATATAAAAAATGGGGAAGAAGCTGTGGAGACCATTGGGGGTGCGGCTTATGCCTTCCAACTTGATGTTACGGATCAGGCGTCTATCAATGCTGCCGCACAGCGGGTTCAAAGTGAATTTGGTCGTCTTGACGTGTTAGTTAATAATGCGGGTATTTCGCATCCGGGCAAGCGGGGGAATGACTTCCCTAAAAGTGTGCAGCAGTTTCTTTTGACAGAGGTATCGCTTAGTGACTTCCGCGCGGTATGGGAAGTGAATGTATTTGGTGTCATTGCACTCACACAAGCGATGTTGCCGCTCCTGCGCAAAGCGCCTGTGGCGCGGATCGTCAACCTTGGGAGCACCGGCGGTTCTCTGACTTGGAACTCGGTTCCTGATAACCCGCACCGCTCAATGTTTGGGACTTATTCTTCCTCAAAAACGGCACTTCACGCGATTACGCTCGGCTTTGCCTTTGCTCTTGAAGATACGGCTATCAAGGTAAATACCGCGTGTCCTGGTTTCACGAAGACGGCTCTTAATAATTTTGCGGGTACGCGGTCCGTTGAAGAGGGTGCACGTGAAGCTGTTCGTCTCGCACTCATTGATGCAGATGGGCCAACAGGTACATTCTCCGACGAAGACGGCCTAGTCGCATGGTAAATATCAGCATGCGGGTTTTTGTAACAGGCGCAACAGGCTTTGTAGGATCCGCCATCGTATCTGATTTAATACATGCCGGCCATCAAGTCCTGGGTCTTGCCCGCTCAAATGCAAGTGCTGAAAGTCTTATCTCAGTTGGAGCAAGTGTCCATCGCGGGGATATGGAGGACCTAGACAGTCTTCGTGCTGGAGCAAACCTGTCGGATGGTGTTATCCACGCCGCGTTTAATCACGATTTTTCGAAGTTTGCAGAGAGTTGTGAGCTAGATCGGCGTGCCATCGAAGTGATGGGGGACGCGCTCGCAGGATCTGATCGCCCTTTTATTGTTACTTCTGGATTGCCTATCATACAAGGCCGTCCAGTTACCGAGGAGGATGTTCTACCTCTCGTATCAAACTCTCGCCGTGTGTCTGAACAAACAGCGTTCTCGCTCGTTGAGCGTGGCGTTCGGGCATCGGTGGTACGCATCTCACAGGTTCACGATCAAGACAAACAGGGCCTCGCGAGTTACATGATTGCAGTTGCTCGCGAAAGGGGAGTTTCAGCTTATATTGGGAACGGGCTTAACTGCTGGTCCGCAGTACATAGGTTAGATACGGCACCTTTGTATCGCTTGGCGCTTGAAGAGGGAGTTACGGGGGCAAGATATCACGGTGTTTCGGAAGAGGGTGTCTCGATCAGAAAAATTGCAGAAGCAATTGGTCGAGGTTTGAGTATCCCCGTGGTGGCTTTATCATCTGAAGAAGCAATAAGTCATTTTGGTTGGCTCGTACATCCTGTCAGTATGGACGCGACTGCATCTAGCATATTAACACGACGACGCTTGGGGTGGTACCCAACAGAAAAGTTGGGTTTTATCGCCGACCTTGAAAGTTCAAACGCATTCGTAGATTAACTGAACGGCAAGGCAAATTCCAGAACCTTGAATTATTGTTGCTTGTATCGATTGTTGCACTCATTGTAACGAATTAGCCACACATGTTATTGCCTCATCAGATCCGTATTTTTTAAGAATAAGGCCTATTTCTCGCACTTTTACCCGTGTGTTTCAGTGAGTTACAGAAGTGTAGCTGAGGATTCATATTTTCGAGGTGACAAGAGTCGTGGAGGGCGTAGCCCGACAGGGAATGTGAAATGGTGGTGGGAGAGAGACTTGAACTCTCGACCTCAGGATTATGAGTCCTGCGCTCTAACCAACTGAGCTACCCCACCATCTATGGGTCATCCATTTATCTACATCAGAGAAAATCTATATGAGATAAGGGCGTCCGTATAGGCTATATCTCTTGTGCTGCCAAGCAGAAAACACGCGCAAAGTGCAGGAAATCTATGTGGAATGCAGTGGTCTCCCCAGAGCCGATAATCCTGCTTCCATGAAAGCTTCGGAGAGGCTTGGGTGCGCATGAATGGTGCCCGCCAAATCTTCGAGAGTGGCGTTCATTTCAACGGCGAGGACAAATTCCCCTGACAGCTCTGAAATATGTCGTCCAACCGCCTGTATGCCGAGAATGCGGCCCGTGTCTTTGCGCGCAAGTACACGCACAAATCCGCCGCCCTCTGCTGTGCCGGTCGTCAGGGCCCGGCCATTGGCCGCCCAGCGAAACTTGCCTTCAACCGTATCGAGCGCCTTGTCTTTGGCCTGTTGCGGGGTCATGCCGACCGAGACGATTTCGGGATCGGTAAAGCAAATCGCCGGAATCGCAGTAGGGGTAAAGGCGCGTTTATGTCCGGCAATAATCTCGGGCACCATTTCGCCTTGGGCGGTCGCCTTGTGGGCCAGCATCGGTTCCCCGACAACATCGCCAATTGCATAAACACCGCGCATAGCCGTGCGACACTGGGCATCGATTTTGATAAATGCACCATCCATATCAACAGCCATGTTTTCGAGGCCCCAGCCGTCCGTACAAGGTATACGGCCAACGGTGACGAGGACTTTATCTACGCGCAGACTCTGGGCCTTGCCGTCTTTATCCGTAAAGCCCAGTGTGTGTTTACCGCCTTTACTGGTGACGGATTTGGCAAAGCTTTTCATATGCACCTTAACCTTATGATCGCGTAGCCACTTGGTCACAGGCGCGGTAAGCTGTTTGTCAAATCCTGGCAAAATGCGTTCGCCCGCTTCGATGAAAATAATTTCACAGCCGAGTTTACGATACGCCATACCAAGTTCCATACCAATATAGCCCGCCCCGATCACAGCCATAGTTTTCGGCACTTCGGCCAAATCAAGCGCTTCGGTTGACGAAATGACGGGGCCGCCAAATGGTAATCCCGGCAATTCCACCTCTGTCGATCCATTGGCGAGAATAACATTCTGGGCCTTGATTTTTATATCCCCGACCCGGCAAGTTTTGGCATTTTCAAATTTGGCCCAGCCTTTGACAACTCGCACATTGGCAGCCTTAAGCAAGCCTTCAACGCCTGAGCTCAACTGATCCGTAATGCCGTTTTTCCACGCAATCGTCTGTTTGAAGTCGAGCTTGGGCGCGGCAGCCGAAATGCCGATCTTGCCATGACCCTCCGCGTTCTCGCAAGCTTGTGCATAGCGCTCGGAAGCCTCGATGAGGGCTTTGGACGGAATGCAGCCGCGGATAAGGCAGGTGCCGCCCAGTCGGTCTTTCTCGACCAAAATCGTATCAAGGCCAAGTTGTCCAGCGCGTATCGCCGCCACATACCCGCCGGGGCCAGAGCCGACCACTAGCACATCACAGTTCAAAGTTTCACTCATGGCTTAGTCCATAAAAAGGGTGGCGGGATGTTCGAGCAATCCCTTGATATACTGGATCATCTCTGCCGCGTGGAAACCATCGACAACCCGGTGGTCAAACGAAGACGAGAAATTCATCATTTTGCGCACAACCATCTGGCCGTTGAGTATCACCGGCGTATCGACAATTTTGTTGGGCCCAAGAATAGCCACTTGCGGACGGTTAATCACCGGCGTGGTCACAACCCCGCCTAACGGGCCGAGCGAGGTCAGGGTCAAAGTGCCGCCAGAAAGGTCTGACGCCGCGATTGTACCTGTCTTGGCGGCTTCACCGAGACGCACCACTTCGCGGGCGATTTTCCAAATATCAAGGCTCTCTGCGTGATGTACAACCGGCACCATCAGCCCGTTCGGGGTTTGCACCGCCATGCCTAAATGCACCGCGTGATGTTGAGTGATAATGCCTGCGTCATCATCAAATGTAGCGTTGCACTGCGGCCAGAGAACACAGGCTTTGACGATAGCGCGCGCAAAGAACGGGATCAGGGTCAGTTTGGGTTGATCCTCTGTACGGGCTTTATTCAGATGCGCACGTAAAGATTCCACCTCGGTCATGTCAATGGCTTCCACATAGGAAAAATGCGGGATACGGCGTTTGGACAGGCTCATGCGTTCAGAGATCACGCGGCGCATGCCGACAACTTTGATGTCTGTCACGCCTGTCTTCTTGACGTAAACATTGCCGCCGGTTGCAGGGCCGTTGCGTTTAAACGTGTTTAAATCTTCATGGGTAATTTGTCCGGCCTTGCCGCTCGGGGTGACAAGGGCGAGATCAATATCCTGATCCAGTGCGGATTTACGCACCGCCGGAGAGGCGAGAGGTTTCGCACCTGCTCTTGAAACAGGTATGGGAGTAGGGGCCGGAGCAGGCTTCGGGGTTGGAGCCGGTTTCGGCGTTTCTTTTTTCGGTTCAGGTTTCGGTGCTTCCACCTTGGGTGCAGGCTCGTCTACAGGCACAGCTACGTCCCCATCGGTTTCAAACACAACCAGATCGGCTCCGATGGCCATAATCTCGCCTTCCGCACAGCCAACACGAAGTACCGTGCCGGTGACCGGCGCGGTCAACTCGACCGTGGCCTTGTCCGTCATAGCGTCTGCGACGGGCGCGTCTTCTTCGACCAAATCCCCGACCTTGATGTGCCACGCGGTAATTTCCGCCTCGACAACACCCTCGCCAATGTCCGGCATCTTGAATTTATATTCGGACATCTAGCTCTCCATTATTTTGCGTATCGCTTCAATCGTACGCTTTTGGCCGGGGAAGTATTCCCATTCCAATGCGTGCGGGTAGGGCGTGTCCCAACCTGTCACACGTACAATAGGCGCTTCCAGAGCGTAGAAGCAATGCTGCTGCACTTCGGCGATCAATTCAGCCCCGAAACCGGACGTTCGCGTTGCTTCATGCAAAACGAGACAGCGACCGGTTTTGTTGACGGATTTAACGATTGCTTCCAGATCAAGTGGCATCAAAGAGCGTAAATCCAAAATATCTGCGTTCACACCTGCGGCCTTGGCAGATGCTTCCGCCACCCACACCATAGTGCCGTAACACAAAATGGTCAGATCATCCCCTTGCGTAAGCACACGGGCTTGTTCAAAATCTACCGTGTAATGACCTTCGGGAACTTCGCCCAATTCATGACCGGCCCAACTGACCGCAGGCTTGTTCGGGTCACCGTCAAACGGGCCATTATACAGCCGCTTGGGTTCAAGGAATAAAACCGGGTCATTGTCCTCGATCGCTTTGATCAAAAGACCTTTGGCGTCATAGGGGTTGGACGGGATAATGGTTTTAAGACCGGCAATATGGGTGAACAAAGCTTCCGGACTTTGGGAATGGGTCTGCCCACCGTGAATGCCGCCGCCGACAGGGGTGCGGATGGTCAAAGGCGAAGTAAATTCCCCGGCGGAACGGTAGCGCATCCGCGCCGCCTCGGAACATATCTGGTCATAGCCGGGATAGATGTAATCCGCGAACTGGATTTCTATACATGGGCGCAGACCGAACGCCGCCATGCCCACCGCCGCGCCGACAATGCCGCCTTCGGCAATCGGCGCGTCAAACACACGGTGCAGACCATGCTTTTCCTGCAAGCCTGCCGTACAGCGAAACACGCCGCCAAAATACCCGACATCTTCCCCGAAGATCAACACATCCGGGTCTTGGCTTAATTTCACATCCAGTGCGGAACGGATGGCTTCAATCATACTCATTTGTGCCATGATTAAATCCCCAATTCCTGCCGCTGTCGGCGTAAATGGGACGGGATTTCTTCAAACACTTCCTCGAACATGGTCGCCGGATTGATCTTTGAAGGAGAGGCCAATGTACCCAAACTCTCCGCCTCTTTATAGCTTTCGCGCACCTCGGCTTTGAGCTGTTTTAGTAGAGCTTCATGACGGGCTTCATCCCATTCCCCAAGGCTGATCAAATGTCCTGCCAAGCGCTCGATAGGGTCGCCAAACGGCCATACATCAGGTTCTGATTTGGGGCGGTATTTGGTCGGATCATCCGATGTCGAATGCCCCTCTTTACGATAAGTGAAATGCTCGATCACCGTGGCCCCGCCGCCATTACGGGCCCGTTCTGCCGCCCATTTTGTCGCCGCGTAAACCGCCAAAAAATCATTCCCGTCTACCCGCAATGACGCAAGCCCAAAGCCCAACCCTCTAAAGGCAAAGGACTTGCCTTGTCCGGCCGCAATGCCCTGAAAGCTGGAAATCGCCCATTGGTTATTGACCACGTTTAGAATGACAGGTGCTTTATAGGTCGAGGCAAAGTTAAGGGCATAGTGGAAATCCCCCTCGGCTGTCGCCCCTTCGCCCGTAAAGGCGACTGCAATATCGTCGCTGCCTCTATAGGCACAGGCCATGCCCCAGCCAACCGCCTGGATCATTTGCGTGCCTAGATTGCCCGAGATCGAGAAGAACCCAAGCTCGCGTACGGAATACAAAACCGGAATGGAGCGTCCCTCCAACTTGTCTCCCGCATTGGACAAACACTGGCACATCAATTCTTTCAACGGCCAGCCGCGCGCCATAAGAATGCCCTGTTGGCGATAGGTCGGGAACACCATATCCGATTGCCTCAGGGCCATAGCCGTCGCAACCGCAACAGCTTCTTCACCCGCACTTTTCATGTAAAACGACATTTTCCCCTGCCGTTGCATGGTAAACATCCGCTCATCCACGCAGCGGGTTAACAGCATATGGCGCAAACCTGCGCGCAATGTGTCGGCGTCAAGTTTTGGATTCCATTCCCCGCAAATTGTCCCGTCAAGCTTAAGCACCCGCACAAGTCCTGTGGCCTGTGGCTCTGTGTCATAGGCATCCACCATCGGATCAGGCCGGCCCGGACTATGCTCTGTCGGAATTTTGATATGGGAAAAATCAGGTGTATCTCCGGGCCGAAACGGAGGTTCGGGCACGAAGAGTTTCGATTGATTTTGTCCATGCGTATTTTGACGAGAACTCATGAGGATTTCCAATATCAATGGTTGTTTGGCCTAATTATGCCGAATATATGCACCTTGCATTAAATATAGGGAATTATAACCTATAAAATGCGTGTTTATGTTTGCAAAATTTCTCTATATTCGTTATTTATAGGGAAATAATTCTTATATTACACGATATGGAGGGATAATTTGTCTACTAAAATCGACAATATCGATGCAAAAATTCTATATGAAGTCCAAAACGATGCGGCCCTTTCAGTTGCAGATATTGCCGAACGAGTGGGATTATCATCTTCCCCTTGCTGGCGCCGGATTAAACGCATGGAAGAATTAGGCATCATACAGCAACGGGTAACCCGCTTGTCGCGCAAGAAATTAGGCCTTGATTTTGAAGTGTTTGTGGCCGTGAAACTGGCTCTGCCCAACAAGGAAAACATGGAAAAATTCGAGCGTGCCATACAAGCCATGCCCGAAGTTGTCCAGTGCGCCGTTGTTACGGGGGCTGTCGATTTCATGCTCCGCATTGTGACCAAAGACATGCACACCTATGATATATTCTTGCGTGAAACTCTGCTGTCGATCTCTCTCGTGTCCGATATCCAGTCGCGTATTGTTGTACGCCAAACCAAGGATACGACGTCTTTACCGCTAAATTTAATTAGCTCGGCAGTTCCGTCGCGCTAGATGTGATCGCGTTAAGTCCGTTCTAACCAAATTCTGTTAGCCTGTTGAGTTCTAGGCAGGATAACAAGGCTTTCGTGTGACAAAATACGCAGTTGAAATTAAAACCCCCAATGCATTTACGCAAAAGGACAAGACGGTCTGGGCCGGATTTCGAAAAGGAAATCCCGCGCTCTACAGCCCGTATTTTCATTTTGGATATACCGAAGTTTTAGGAAAACTACGCACGGATGTGCACGTGCTTTGCATTTCCCGTGGCGGGAAAACAATCGCCTTCCTGCCCTTTCAAGCCGATATGAACACGAACGGAAAAATCGGCTTTGCGAGGCCCATCGGGGCGCCGATGACCGACTATCATGGATTTATCTGTGCCAAGGGCACGCGCTTCGATGTGACAGAGTGCATGCAGCAAGCCGGTTTCGGCGCATTTCATTTTAGCGCACTGGTCGAGAACCGGAATATCCGCGACGTATGTATTCGCTCACATAGCGCCTGCACCGTTATGGATGTATCCAAAGGTGCGCAGGCATGGCGCGAGGTCCGCAATTCAAGTTATCGCCGGCATCTAAAAAACCATCGGCGACGTGTACGTAAATCGGATGAATTAGGCGTGCGCAAGATTGTATTTAACTGCAAAGATAAAAATGTATTTGACCAACTCCTGAGCTGGAAGCGCGCGAAATTCGCCGAGACCGGAAAATATGATGTTCTGTCTACGGAGTGGACACGAGCTCTGTTGCAGACACTTTGGCAAGAGCAAGGCCCACACTCGGATTCAGGTGAACTCCACGCAGACATGCACGCCCTGTATTTTGGCGACACTTTGGCCGCCATTGATTTCGGTTTGAGTGACGGGGTGACATTCCATAGCTGGATGGTGGCTTATAATAACGAGCTTCAGCATCTAGCGCCGGGCATTCAATTGCTGGAAGAGCTTATCGATGGGGCAGAGGAACTTGGCTATGACAGGATTGATCTGGGCGAGGGAAGTGACGGTTATAAGCGCCACTATGCCAGTGAAGATGTGCAGGTCGCGTCCGGTTTTATTGCGCTGAGTGGCCCTGCCGCCACTCTGAGCCAAATTTACGGCGCAGCCGAACGGTTCGGAGAAAATAAGTTAGGCACTGTCGGAAAATTGCCGGGTAAGGCGCGGCGCCGCTATGGGCAAATCCGCGCCTGTGAACCCAGCCTTGGCGGCCGTGCCAAAGCCATGTTGGCCGCCGTCAAAGGTGCAGGCTAGAACCGCGCCGCCACATTAAACCGAAAATTCCGGCCCGGTAACGGGACGAGATCTTTAAGGAACGAGGTGTGCTGTCGCGCATCCTGATCCGTAAGATTATGCACCGATACCCGGAGCGTAATATCATCGGTAATATCATAACCCGCGAACACATTGACCAGTGTATATCCCTCTGTCGGCAACTCTCCGAGCGAGATACTGTCCTTGGCGCTAGAGTGTTCCAACTCGGCACGCAGATTAAGTGTGTCCGTGGCGGCGCTCACCCCAAAACTAAACCCTAAAGGCGGAATGCGGGGTAGGGGCATGTCGCCCAGCCCATCCAGATCCTGTATATCCAGAGTGGCCTTTACATATTCCAAAGACGCATCCACGCTGATGTCGAAGGCGCCGAGGCTCCCGACTTGTTTTTCCGCGTCCAGCTCGAACCCTTTAAATACCGCGTCCGTCGCCGTGAACTGATACACAGCCAGCCCGTCTTGTTCAGTGCCCGTAACCCGCTCATAGATATAATCCTGATAATCAATGTTAAAGAGATTAAACGTGAAATGTGCCGTATCGGTGCGGTAGCGCAGGGAAATCTCTGCGCCAAGTGCCGTTTCATTGCCAAGGCTTACATCCCCCACTTCGAACTGGTTTGTTGCCAAATGTGGCCCGTTTGAAAACAATTCCTCGCTCGTAGGGGCCCGTTCCGTACGGTACAGGCTCCCGGCCAGACTCATGTCCTCGGAAATATGGTAATCCACCCCTGCGGACAGGCTGATCCCGTTAAAATCAAGTGTGGTGTTCGCCGTCTCGTTGGTATGTGAATTGTGCTCATAGCGGCCTGCGGCCTCGACGTGCCAATCCCCTAAACCCCATTCATGGAAGCTGAAAATACCGACCAGTTTTGAAATGGTTGGCGGCACAAAAGCTTCTTCACCAATGGCTGAAAACTCGCGCCGGCTAAACTGTATGCCGTGGGCGGCTTGCCAGTGTGCTGTGGCACTTTGCACAATCTCGGCCCGAGCCTCCCAGCCTTTGTTGGCAAAAACAGTGCCAATCGCGCCGTCCCCTTCAAGCTCTTTATGGGTATAATCCGCATACCCGCCCGAAATGGACAGCGTGTCTAGCCAGGCCGTATCTAGCTCGAAGCGGCTATTGACGTCAAAGCGGGTTTGTTCCAGCTCGATTGTGACGCCGCCTTCTTCCTCCTCCTCTTCATGGTCATGATCTTCACCTTCTTCCTCATGATGCTCATGTCCACCCGGAATACCGTAGGTGGCTCCGATGGATTTTATGGCTACGCCAAAAAAGCTTTGCGAACCAATATAGGAAAGACCTGCCGCCACCGACGAGGTTTGTGTGGCAGAGTTTGCCAAAATATCTCTGGTTTCTTCTTCCTCGTCATGGCCCTCGCCTTCCTCTTCTTCCGAGGCTCGCAATATGGCGGATTCGGCAAAATCGGGAATATCATAGTCCTTGGTTTTTCGTGTGCTGGCATCAAGATGCAATACGAAATCACCTGTCGGCGTACTGCCCAATGCAAAGTCACTGCCAATTGCACCTTCATATCCATTGTCCACGCTTGAAAGCGCAATCCGTGCAGACCCACGGTAAAGGCCATCAACGGCTCGATCCGGGATACGGCCATCAATCACATTGATAATCCCCCCCGAGCCGGAACTGCCATAGCGCAGCAAACCACTGCCGCGCACGATCTCGATGCGTTTGGCTTGTGCCGGTTCGACAGACCCCGCATGGTCAGGACTGGCCGCAGACGCATCAATAGACCCGATCCCGTTATCAAGGATACGGATACGGTTACCCCCCTGACCACGAATGAGCGGACGGCTGGCACCGGGGCCAAAGAAGGTGGAGGAAATGCCGGGCTCGGATTTAAGGGTTTCCCCAAGCGACCCGTTCAGGCGTTGGGCAAGTTCTTCACCGGTCAGCACAGATATGCCGGTGAGGTTTTCTCGTGACGTGACGGACAGGGGGGAGCCTGTCACAATAATCTCGTCAATATCGTCGGGGGCGGCTTCGGCGCTCCAGCTTGGGCCAGAATATAATATTCCCAAGCCCACGGGAAGTGTGGCGCATAAAATGCGATTAAAAATGTTCATAATAGAGTTCACAAATAAAGAGGTTTTGGATCAACGCCCATGCAGGCTCAAAAGGCCAGCGTAGAAAGGGCGGAGTTTGGCTAGGTTTGGTCTTTATATGTTCAGGGGTGGTGCACGCGCACAATAAGAAAGCGCAATACTGCTCGCCTGCGCGAGAACGTCAGTGTGCTCATAATGAAACGGGGCGACAGGATAGGGGACGGAACCGGTGGGCGCAGGCGGTAAAGCCAGATCATCCGTCTCGTCTTGAGCCAGATACAGCGTACACATAACCCCGTCATGGGAATGCGGGTTGTTTCCATATTGTGCGGCATGGGCAAAACTGCCCCCTCTGATTACAAGAAACAGGAGGGTCAGAAGCACTGCACAATATTGTCGTGTCGTTCTGGTATGCATTTTGCCAGCTTTACTCTAACGGTTTATTCTTTGCACGTTATATAATGTAATCATATAACGTGCAAGTATTTTTAGAGATGCGTGTAATACCTAAAAAAGAAAGCAAAAAAAAGCCCGCGAAACTAAGCCGCGGGCTTTCCTGATTTTGAGAACCTGTTACCAGATTTTTACACGTTCCTCTGGTGGCAAATACAACGCGTCACCGGGTTGAACATCAAAGGCTTCATACCAAAGATCGAAATTGCGCACGATACCGTTGGCACGATATTCGCCCGGGCTATGCGGGTCGGTTTTAATGCGTGCCCGTAACGCTTCATCACGAAATTTCCGTTGCCAGATTTGAGCATAGGACAGCAGGAAGCGTTGGTCACCGGTAAAGCCGTCAATGACAATATCTTCCTTGCCGTTCAACGATTTTTTATACGCGGCATAGGCCATGGTAATACCGGTCATATCCCCGATGTTTTCGCCCAAAGTCAGCTCGCCGTTTACATGCAGGCCTTCCAGAGGTTCAAACTCATTATATTGGGCGACCAGTGCATTGGTTTTTTCTTTAAATGCGGCCAAATCTTCGTCTGTCCACCAATTGCGTTGCTCGCCATTACCGTCTGATTTACTGCCTTGATCGTCAAATCCGTGACCCATTTCATGGCCAATCACTGCGCCAATACCGCCATAATTTACGGCTGCATCTGCGTTGGGATCAAAGAACGGTGCTTGTAAAATCGCGGCCGGGAACACAATTTCGTTCAGGCCAGGATTGTAATAGGCATTTACGGTTTGTGGCGTCATGCCGAATTTTTCACGGTCAATAGGCTCACCAAGTTCGGAGATCATGTCATTCCATCCCCAAGCATTGGCTGATTTCATCGTACCGATAAGATCATCCCGATCAATTTTCAATTCTGAATAATCGATCCAGTTTTTTGGATAGCCGATTTTTGGATAGAATTTGGCCAATTTATCTCTGGCTTCAACTTTGGTTGCATCACTCATCCAATCCAGATTGTCGATGCCTTCACCAAAGGCTGTCCGCAAATTCGCGACCAATGTGTCCATTTGCGCTTTGGCTTCAGGCTTAAAGTGACGTTTCACATAAACCTGACCAACCATTTCGCCCAGCGTGCGGCTAACTTGACCGGTACCGCGTTTCCAGCGGTCACGTTGAACTTCGGTGCCGCGTAAAGCGGCGCTGTAAAATGCAAAACGGGCATCATCGATTGTTTTTGGTAAATAAGCCGCATTGCCACCCATATAGTGAACGGTCAGATAATCTTTCAACACATCCATAGATGTTTCGCCGAACACTTTCGCAGATCCCTGCAAAGCATCTGTTTCACGAATAATATAGGCTGCCTGATCGCCTACAGAAGATGCATCAGCCATGGCTTGCCAGTCAAATCCGGGCGCATAAGCGATCAATTCATCCATAGTCATTTTGTTGTAGGTTAAATCGCGGTTGCGACGTTTTACTGGCTCCCAGTGGGTTTTTGCGAGCGCAGTTTCGAAATCTATCACGGCTTGTACGCGCGCAGTCACATTATCGCCACCAGCGGCGCTCAGCATTGCCGCCAGATATGTTGCGTAGTCTGCACGTAGTCCGACGGATTTTTCATCCTCATCCAGATAATAGCTCCGGTTTGGCATGCCCAATCCGGCTTGCGTCATATAGAAAATATTATTCTCTGTGTCTTTGGCATCCACAGTCACATACCCGCCAACGATTGAGTTTAGGGACATGGAAGGGTCACCCATAAGGCTTGCCATTGCTTTATGATCGCTTAGAGCTGCAATTGTATCAAGGTCGGCTTGAAGCGGCGCTATGCCTTTCGCCTCAATGGTGTCTACATCCATAAAGGATGCATAGAGATCACCAATTTTTTGTTCTGCGGACCCATTTTCAGATTCGGTTTTGGCAGAATCTTCAATAATGGCTTTCACTTGGGCTTCTGAGCGTTCAGCCAACAGAGTGAAGGAGCCATAATTGGAACGGTCAGCCGGAATTTCTGTGTTCTTTAACCAAGTGCCATTCACATACAGGAAGAAATTGTCCCCGGGTTTGACGGAAGTGTCCATATAATCAAGCGCCACGCCAAATGTACCAAGCTCTGGGGTTTGTGCAACGGCCGCACTCTCAGCAGGCCCTCCCGCGTCTTTTGCCTGACAAGCGCCCAGACCAGCCGCAAGGCCAAGTGCCAACATACTTGGCACGATAAGATTCTTAAGTTTCATAACTCTCTCCTTTATGGTTTGTTTGTATGATATTTTACCCTTGTATTTACTCTGCAGGCACCGGAGGTGCCTTTGGCGTATTTGGCGCGTCATTATTACGAATTTCGTCCGCTTCATGACCCTCCAAAACAACAGCCAGTTCCGGATCGTAAGTTGCCCCCAATCCGGGTTGTTTAACGCCAGTCCAGATACCTTTGAAAAAGCGTTTTATGTCGACACCAATTCCGTACATAGCAGGCACGAGAATAAGCGTCAGGAAGAAATCGAACAAGACACCGAACGCCAAAGCCACAACAAGAGGCTTCAGGAACTGGGCTTGTACGGATTTTTCCGCCAACATCGGCATAATGCCGACGAATGTAGTAACCGATGTCAACAAGATAGGCCGGAAGCGCGATACGCAGGCATCCAGAACGGCTTGATAGGCACCAACACCTCTATCGCGTAACCGGTTGATATAATCGATCAAAACCAGATTGTCGTTCACAGCCACCCCGGCGGCGGCGAAAAAGCCGAAAATCGACATCATACCCAAAGGCACATCCACAATCATAGAGCCAAACACCATGCCGACAAAGGCAAAGGGGATCGCGATCATAATCAAAAGCGGTTGCGCGTAGGATTTAAAGGCAATCGCCAGCAGTCCGTACATCATGAACATCACAATCGCGAAGAACAAAATCAATTCCGATTTAAAGGTTTTTTCCATATCATCATCGTCGATCACAAGTCTCGAAACCTTCGGATGACGAATTTCCCAATCCGGGAAGAAGTTTTCATCCATGTCGGATTTGATCGTATTGATCGCTTCGGGGCCGCCTTTAACGCGGGCGCCCACACGGATTGTACGTTTGCGGTCACGTCTTGAAATCTGGCTGACACCCGGTGCAAATGAAACATCCGCAATAGAATATAATGGAACCTCAACACCATTAGGGCCGCGAATACGCAATTGTTCAAGCGAGTCTATCGAATCTCTGTCAGCTTTAGGATAGCGTAGCATCACCCGTACATCTTCGCCGTTACGCGGCAGACGCTGGACTTGAAGACCATAAAATGCTTCGCGCACCTGACGGGTAAGATCTGCGAGAGAAATACCGTAACGCTCTGCGCCTGGCTTCAAAGTAAAACGCATTTCCTGGGCCGAGCTTTCAAGGCTATCCCATGTGCGGCTGACATTGCCATAAGCATCCATATGTGTTTTCAAATCTTTGGTTGCACGGGTCAGGGCAGCAGTGTCGTTAGACGTAATGCCGTATGTCACACCACGACCACCGGAGCTAAATCCTTGATCGGCGCTCAGTTGAACTCGCCAGGCATCAGGTATAGGGCCAAGATATTCTTCGAGTTTTTCAGCAATTTTTTTAGAGGACACATTCGTGCGTGTCTCCGCTTTTGCAAGCCCTAGGAAAGCTTGAACCTTGTTATTGGCAGCAAACCCACCCGGAGCCGTAATCAGCTCGAAATCAACGCCGAAATCTGCTTGAGCATTATCATTCACTTTTTGAACGGCAGCGTCCAGAGCTTCTTTAACCTGTACAACACGTTTAAAACTGGTGCCCTCGGGGAAGTTGATTTCGGCGACTATCATATCACCTTCCGGATTGTTGAACATTTCAACTTTGGCCAAACCGGAGCCAATAATGCCGAAGGTCAAAATCATCAATCCAACAAAAAAGGCAAAAGTTGCATACCGGAATTTGATAATCATGGCTGTAAAGGGACGGAAATATACTTTGGCAAAGGTCAGTAGACCATCAGAAAGCATGCGTTGAAAACGTCCAAATCGCCCAAGTTGGTCAACAGGCTTCATCGGTTTCAGATGCGCCAAATGGGCCGGGAGAATGAAGAACGCTTCAATCAGCGAGAAAATAAGGGCGGCAATCACCACCAAGGTGATCTGGCGGGTGACCGCGACCATCGGCCCCGAAAGCATCATCCAGGGCATAAAGGTCATAATTGTGGTGATAACAGCAAAAAATACCGGCTTGATGACCATATTGGTCCCGGAAATAGCGCCTTTTTCACCTGTAATGCCATGTTCTACATGGAAATGGATGCTTTCCCCGACAACAATGGCGTCATCCACCACAATCCCGATCACCAAAAGAATGGCAAATGTTGAAATCATATTCAGGCTGACGCCGAGATAAGGCATAACAGCTAACGCGCCAGCGAAAGAAACGAGAATACCGGCCGTGACCCAAAACGCGACGGCAGGTCTTAGAAAAAGCACCAGAATAATCATAACCATCGCCATGCCCATAAGCGCATTGCTGCCGATGAGATTCATACGAGCATCAAAAATTTCCGAACCATCCATCCACATAGAAAGTTCGATGCCTGGCGGAAGTTCCTTGTTCTTTTTCTCAATATAATCGCGGAAACCTTTGCCCGCTTTCGTCACATTGATGGTATCAGGTGTCAGCACCTGAAACATTGTCGCGGTTTGGCCTTTATAGGTCGCCGAAAAATCCAAATCCTGAAACCGGTCAATCACATGCGCAATGTCTTTTAGATAAACCTTGCCGCCATCTTGGGTTTGGCGAATGATGATATTTTCGAATTGCTCTTTGGTATTGGCAAGGTTACGGGCCTTCATCTGAAGGCTGCCAATACTGGTTTCCACTTTACCGGCAGAGAGATTAACGGAATTTCCGGAAATCGCAGAGGCCACTTGCCGGAAGGTCAAACCGTAACGGCGCAAAGCATCTTCAGTGATCTCGATGGTAACTTCTTCATCAAGCTTACTAATATCCCTGACCAGTTCTCCGCCCGGAATTTTAGCCATTTCATTGCGAATGTCATTGGTTAAACGCTGTAGGATCAACCGGTCTACATCTCCGTGTAGCGCGAGATACATGTAGTCTGCACGCGCGTCCCAGCGGTGAACGGTTGGCCTAAAGGCATCGGGTGGCATATTATTAATGCCGTCAATGCGGACTTTAACCTCGCTCAGTAATTTGTCGTAATCGGCGCGCACTTTGGTGCGGATATTCACAGATCCACCGCCTTCACGTGCGGTCGCCTCAATGTAATCAATACCGTCCAGCCCGGAAATAGCATCTTCGATCCGGGTGATAAGCTGTTCTTCGACATCGCTAGGGGAGGCGCCCTGCCAACTCACAGCAACCGTCATGCCGTTTACAGTCAGTGTCGGGAAAAATTCCCGTTCAAGCTTGTTAAAGCCAACCGCGCCCATAAGGACAATTGCGATCATCAGCAGATTCGCAGCAACCGTGTTTTTTGCCCACCAGGCGACTAGACTTTTCATTATTTAGCTCCCTTGGCTTCTTCTTTCTTCTTCTTTGCGTCTGCGCGTTGTTTCTTTTTTTCAGCTTTGCGTTTTTTACGCAGCTCTTTTTTACTCAGCTTGGCATCATCTGTTTTCTCGCCGTCTTCGGCCTCATCTTCAGGGTTTTCAGGTTCAACCAAAACAATACTTGGATCGTCAACGTCCAGAGCCTTGAATTTGACACTAATCTGCGATTGCTCCAGTGGTGACAGAATAATCAACTCGCCAACCTCTACACCGCTTGCCAAAACGGCACGCTCCGGGTTGGCGTCAAGAACAATCGCGTCACGACTTTCCGCAACCCCGTCCGGCTTGACTACATAAACTTTTGCTTCAGGGCGAAGGCCATCCCGGGGGATCACAATCACATGCTCTAATATTTTGCCTTTAATTTCTGCATCTACAAACAGCCCGGGCGCTAATGGATAACCACCCTCTGCTGCGCCAGACCCGTAAGGGTCATGCACTTCCGCAATGGCAAACAGGGACCGGGTTTGGGTGTCGTAAGTGGCGGCTGTGCGCATAATTTTACCTTGCCAAACCCGTTCTTGGCCTCCGATCGTCGTGCTGAGGCGTACATCGGGCGCACTGTCATAGGACGTTGCCACATAGGCAATTGGCAAATCAAGGCGGGATAAATCCGCGTCATTAAGCGCGAGCAGGACTTCGGTCACATCGGTGGAGAATATACGGCCCAAACGTGCGCCCGGATTGACATATTGACCCAGATCGGCAAATTTTTCACGTACACGTCCATCAAAGGGAGCTCTCACAGCTGTACGGGCCAGCCTTAACTGGGCGTTGGTCAAATCAGCTTCTGCGGATTGTAAATTGGCTTGGGCTTCCAGCAATTGCGGCTTACGCAAGGTCAGATCAGAGGCCGCGCGTCCTTCCCCCAAATCTTCCCAGTCCTGAAGGGCGATATCGCCTTCGGCCTGTTCTCTGATCAGGATTTGTTGAGCGCGGGCTACACCTGCATTGGCACGCACAATGGCAACCTGATAATCAGCGTCGTCAATCCGGTAAAGCACGTCATTTTTCTTGAAAAGGCCGCCACTTAAGAACTTTGGTGAAACATAGGCGATTTTACCGGCAACTTCGGGCACAAGGTCGATTTCGGTCCGGGGGCTGGTTTCTCCCTGAACGGTGACTATTAATTGAATCGTATCAGAAACCGCCCGCGTCGCCATGACGGCCATCACCGGGCTTCGACGTTTTTGTATAGTGGGTTTTTTCTTTAAAACTTTAAGCGCAGAACTCAGGCCAACAAATAAAACTATGATAGCAATGGCAATACCGGCTTGAATTATTTTTCCGCCAAGGCGACCAGTATTTGTATCTGTACTCGTATTCATTCTTTAATCCTTCAACCACAATAACACCCAAGCTGTCAGGCTGGCTGCGCACATTTTAATTTATACGCCTTTCGACGATATGCGTGTTACATTTTCACGTACACGCCATTTCTAAATTGTCAGCTTTCCCCACACTCTTCTCTTCAAAGGCTTAGCTCTTTATGGAGAAGAAGAGAACCCCGAAATTCCAGGCAAGTTCAATTTTGGTTTAGCTAAAACCTGTCTTGCCGTTTCTTGACCATATAAGCCGCCGCCAAGCGCTAAATGCAGCCTGACCCTGTTGGCCAGCCGTTCTTTGCGCGCGCTGATAAGCTGTCCCTCTGTACTGATCCGCCGACCCTGGGAATCCAGTAATTGTAAAATACTTGCCAGACCTTCACTGAAGCGCTGTTCAAGTCGGTCTTCCGCTTTTTGTGCCTCTTCCAGCGAAATGGTAAGCGCCGCTTCGCGCTCAGACAGCAAGCCCTCGGCGTCAAGTGCATCTTCAACTTCGCGGTATGCCGTTAAGGCCGTGTCCGCATATGCTTCCATTTGTAGGCGCAAGACCGCTTTATTGCGCGCAACATCGGCTCTTAAAGCGCCGCCCTGAAAGATGGGCGCTGTTAGCCCTCCGGCCACAGAGGCAACCAAATTGTTCAGACTAAACAGACGCGTTAACGAGCTAGCCCGTGTTGTCGTATCCCCACTTAATGTGAGGCGGGGCAGTAAATTCTTCTTCGAGATGTCAACACGCAAACCCGCAGCATGCATGCGACGTTCTGCGGCCAGCAAGTCGGGGCGGCGCAAGAATATATCTTGTGGTGTACCCGCATTTGTTAAAGGCGGCAGGTTTGGCAGAGTTTCTCTAGTGCTCAGGGCATCTTCAGGGTATCGTCGTAAAACGGTTTCCAGCAGGCGGGTCGTCGAAGCCTGTATACGCTTGCGCGTGGCCAGATTGGCCTGTGCATTTGCCAGCGCCGAGCGGGCGAGCCGGAAGTCGGAGGATCCTGAAATACCGCCGTCAAAACGGCGTTTCGTCAAACGCAATGCGCGCTCTTGGGTTTGTACATTGCGTATAGCCAAATCTTTTTGCAATCTGGCTTCGATGAGATTGAACCATGTTTGTGTCGTGAAACCCGCAATCGCCAAGCGTGTACCCGCATAATCGGCGCTGGAAGCCTGCGCATCCAAATCGCCGGCATCGGCTTGGTTGCGCACACGCCCCCACATATCGACTTCCCAACTTATGGTGCCGCCAAGGTTAAAACTGCTCGCGCCGGGCACATTGCCGCTTAAGCCGTCGGAACGGCTGGCGCCTGCAGAGGTGCCTATACTTGGATACAGCCCTGCGCGGGATGATTTTGCACTGGCTTCGGCCTGTTGAAGCCGGGCGGCGGCCATGCGAATATCTGTATTAACCTTCATGGCTTCTGCCACAAGTGCGTCGAGCATAGGATCGTCGAAACTGGCAATCCAGTCGGTTGAAGGTTGGCGATCCGGGGAGGCTTCCGCCCATTTCTGAGCCCCTGTTTCGCTATTTTTAGGGGCTTGTGGCACATCCGCGCTGGCAGCGTTCGCAAGGGTTCCCTCGGGCGCCAAACCATCAAGTCCCATGCTCGCGCATCCGGAGAGGGCCACGAGACTAACCGTTAAAAATAGGGATGTGATATGTGTTCGCACTGTTACAGCTCCTTGTTAGGGTATACATACCGATGCCATAGTGAAAGTCAATCAATTATTATCGTTTTTCAATAATAATAAAAATTCTTTGAACCCGGTTGGTATCCTACATATAACGGCGCGTGCTTGCGCGCAAAACAAAGCCCCGAATCTTCGAGGCTTTGTTAATTTCTTCAATTTTCTGAACGCTAATGCCTAATTTATGGCACGTCGTTTGTGCGGCGCGCTAATGGCACGGGCGGGAACACCGCGCCGTCGGGCCGGTTGATAGGCCAGTTGTGAATGGGCTTTACAGTAAGGATCGGCTTTGTCCGTTCCACGTCCACAAAACCGGAAATCGGACGTTGCCGGATCCCCGAGCGGCCATTTACACATATGATCTGTAATCGTCAAGATCGTTGCAAATTCCCCGCTGGGCAGTTTCTTGGCTTCCATAGGAATGGGGGTTGGGGCCACAATAACCCGTCTTGGCATGCGCGGTGCACTCGGGAGTGTCGTGCGGGCTTTCGCTGTGACGGGGCGGGCAGAGCGTTTGGTCGGACGATTGGTCTTCACGCGTCCCGACAATCCAAGTCTGTGGACTTTGCCGATAACAGCATTGCGGGTTACACCGCCAAGTTGCTTGGCGATTTGACTCGCACTTAGGCCATCAGCCCAAAGCTTTGAAAGAATTTCGACCCTGTCTTCTGTCCACGCCATTATAGTCCCCTCGTAAGTAGATTTATGCACACCTTATTTGTCAGTATGGGTGCTAATTTAAATGACAAACACTACATCTAGTGCTTGCTGCCGCCTATTTCGTCAAATCGTAATCATTGTTTCAACATAGAGTACCCATTTTGCTTGCAGATACAAGATAGGGGAGGCAAATATCCACAGATTTCTATATGTTGTGCAGTATTTTGTTAATGTTTTGACAGTTGCGGGTTTGTGTGTACAGGCGATTCGCCCCTACTACATCCCTGTTACCCCGCTTCTGCCCGGAACATCGTTTCCCCGTCATATCCTTAAAAACGGGATTTTTGCCTTATAAAAATTCTCTTATGATTACATCTTGCCTCGGAGGTTTAGCGTGATAGAACCGCTATTTAGTCTGAGGGTTTATTATGGACATTTTATCCCGGTCCAATGGTAAAAAAGGCGGCCCCGTAACGCCCAACACGGCACGCACATTCGGGGCGGTCAATTGGCTCGGCCTGTGGACGCTCTACAAAAAAGAAGTGCGGCGGTTCATGAAAGTTGGCCCGCAAACATTGCTGGCCCCGGTCGTATCCAATCTTCTTTATATGACGGTCTTTGTTTTGGCTTTTGCCGAGAACCGCCCGGAAGGGGCCGAAGCCTTTACCCGCTTTCTCATTCCCGGATTAATCATGCTCGGCATTATCAATAATGCGTCCGCCAACTCTTCCTCGTCCATAATGACCGGTAAGATAATGGGCAGTATCATCGATGTGCTGATGCCGCCGCTGTCCTACGCAGAATTGGCCATTGGCTATATTGGCGGCGCGATCACGAGGGGCGTGCTGGTCGCAATCGCGACCGCCGTGGCGTTGACACTTTTCGCGCTCATCATCCCTGCCCACATCTGGGCGGTGCTCTATTTTGGTCTTGCGGCTGCATCCGCTATGGCGATGATTGGGTTGCTGGCTGGCGTTTGGGCCGAAAAATTTGATCAGCTCGCCGTCGTCAACCAGTTTGTCATCCTGCCCATGAGTTTCCTCTCCGGTACGTTTTACCATATCGATGTTTTGCCCGAAATGATGCAAAAAATCTCGTTAGCAAACCCGCTGTTTTATTTTATCGACGGTTTCCGCTACGGATTTTTGGGGACTGCGGACGGGAATGTGATGACAGGGCTCATCTATACCAGCGTGCTCAATGTTGTTTTGTTTATTATCTGTTTAAAAGTTTTGAAATCTGGCTGGAGACTTAAAGCCTAATCGTGGAAAAGGAAGAAACTCATGTCTGCTAATGATCATATTTATAATTGCTACGCGCCGCCGCCCCAAGAGTTCGTTCGGGGGGAGGGCGTATATTTATACACCGAAGACGGTGATAAATATCTCGACTTCATTGCCGGGATTGCGGTGAATGGATTGGGCCACGGCCATCCGGCTTTGCTCAAAGCCTTAAAAGACCAAGCCGATAAAGTCTGGCATCTTTCCGGCATGTTCCGTGTGCAAGACCAGTTCAAGCTGGCTGATAAATTTTGTGCCGCCACATTTGCCGACAAAGTGTTCTTCACCAATTCCGGCGCCGAAGCCGTAGAGGCCGCAATTAAAACCGCGCGGCGCTGTCAATTCGTAGAAGGCCATCCCGACCGCTATGAAATCCTGACCAGTCAGGGTGCTTTTCATGGTCGTACGATTGCCACGATCAATGCGGGCGGTAATCCGAAATATATGGAAGGCTTTGGCCCTGTCATGCCGGGTTTCATCAACTTACCCTTCGGCGATTTGGACGCGATGAAAGCGGCGATCAACGAAAAAACCGCCGCCATTTTGCTCGAACCCGTTCAGGGTGAAGGCGGCGTACGCGCCCTGCCTGTCCAGTTTCTCAAAGACGTGCGGGCCCTATGTGACGAGCACGGCCTATTGCTGGTTTATGATGAAGTCCAATGCGGCGCAGGCCGTACAGGCAAGCTTTTCGCCCATCAATGGGCGGATGGTGCCGCTGATCCCGATATTATGGCTGTTGCCAAAGGTATGGGCGGGGGCTTCCCTCTCGGTGCCTGTCTGGCCACAGAACGTGCCGCCGCCGGCATGGTCATTGGCACCCATGGCTCGACGTATGGCGGTGGGCCTTTGGCAATGGCAGTTGGCAATGCCGTGTTTGACGAAGTGACCAGGCCCGAGCTGCTCGAAAACGTGATTAAAATGAGCAACTATATGAACCAGCAGTTCGAAGCCTTGAAAGACGCCCATCCCGATGTGGTCGAAGATGTACGCGGCAAAGGCTTGATGTGCGGCATGAAGTTGAAGAAGAAAGCTTTGGATGTGCGTAATCTGGCCCGTGATCATAATTTACTGGTTGGCAATGCTGGCGATAATGTCCTGCGCATGGTGCCACCGCTGATCCTGACCGAAGACAATGTCCGCGAAGCTATTGCCATTCTAGATAAAGTTTTTACCCAAGCGAAAGAGATGGATGACTTCGAAGCCTAAACATTTCCTATCCCTCAGCGATATTCCTGCGAGTGAGCTTCGCGCCATTTTGGACGAAGCTCACGCCCGCAAGAAAGCCCGCCAAGGATTGCCAAAGGGCACTCTCGACGCCGATGCGCCTCTGGACGGATATACGGTCGCCCTGTTGTTTGAAAAAAGTTCGACCCGCACCCGCTTCTCGTTTGATATGGCCATGCGTCAACTGGGTGGTTCGTCGATCACGGCGACCTCAAACGACATGCAACTCGGACGCGGAGAAACCATTGAGGATACGGCGAAGGTTTTATCGCGGTTTGTCGACGGCATTATGTTGCGCGCCAACGCCCACGAAACCCTGACCGCACTGGCTCATAACGCCGAAGTGCCCGTGATTAACGGCCTGACGGATTATAACCATCCCTGTCAGATCATGGCCGATTTGCAAACCCTCGAAGAACAGGGCCGCGATTTGAAAAACATATCCATAAGCTGGGTCGGTGACGGCAATAATGTGGCGGTAAGCTTTGTCAACGCAGCCGCAAAATTTGGCTATAGACTGGTCTTGTCCTGCCCCGATGGCTATCAGGTACGCGGCCAAGACGTGGAGCGAGCCAGAGCCGCCGGTGCCCGCATTGACATCATCCAGGATCCGTCCAAAGCTTGCACGGCAACGGATGTGGTGATTGCCGATACATGGGTCTCCATGGGCGACACGGATGCACAAAAGCGCATGAGCGATCTGGCCGACTGGCAAGTGACACAGGATTTGATGCAAAAAGCGCAGGCCGATGCCTTGTTTTTACATTGTTTGCCCGCACATAGAGGTGAAGAGGTCAGTGCGTCCGTGATTGACGGGCCACAATCTGTCGTGTTTGACGAAGCCGAAAACCGTCTGCACGCTCAAAAGGCCATATTGAAATACTGTCTCGAGGCTTAAAGGCCCAAAAAGAAAGACGACATGAACGCTGAAATGAAATCCGAAATGGGCGATGATCAAACCGCCGCCGTGCAAATCGGCGGCGATGCTGTCAGAGGCCGCATAATCCGGCTCGGCGAGGTGCTTGATAAAGCTGTCGGTCATGACCGCTACCCCGAACCGGTGGCGCGTTTACTCGGCGAAGCCGTGCTGATTAGCGCCCTTGTTGCCCGGTCTTTAAAATTCAAGGGTCGGTTGTTTGTGCAGGCCCACGGCACCAATGATGGTGCCATCTCCATGTTAATCGCAGAATGCACAACCGATGGCGATGTCCGCGGCTATGCCCGGTTTGACCCGCCGTCGCTTGAACGTATTTTAGCGCAAAACCCCAATCCTGATGCCACCACCCTAATGGGGGGTGGTACATTTGCCATGACGATTGACCAAGGTGCGGACATGGATCGTTATCAGGGCCTGTCTGCTATTGAAGGTGCATCTCTCGGAGATTGCGCCGAGCATTATTTTCGCCAAAGCGAGCAAATTCCAACCCGTGTACGGCTGGCTGTTGGCCAAGTTCAAGTGCCGGGCGGCGCGGCACAATGGCGCGGCGGTGGCCTGATGGTGCAACGCATTGCCGCAGACGCTGCGCGTGGGGATGAGGAAGAATCCTGGGATATGGCCAAGGCCGTATTTGCCACCCTCACAGACGCAGAAATGCTTGATCCCGATCTGGCCAGCGATACCCTTCTGTACCGTCTGTTCCACGAACAGGGCGTCACCCGCATGGACCCGCAAGATATTTTTGCCAAATGTTCCTGTTCGCGCGAACGCTTGTACGACACCATCAAAACCTTTGACGCGGCCGCGATTGAAGAGATGATGGACGATGGCCGGATCACCGCCAATTGCGAATATTGTGGCACGGACTATGTGTTTGTGCCCGAAGATTTAGTGTAGGGAGGATTTAGCTTAGGAAGGATTTAAGCTAAGCGCGCCAAAAAGACGGCGTGAGTAACACAAGCGCCGTAATAATTTCCAGCCGCCCGATCAACATCCCCAGCATAAGCACCCATTTTGCCGTATCGGGCAGGGATTGATACGTACCTGCCGGCCCGATAATATCGCCCAGCCCTGGCCCGACATTGGCAATAGAACTGGCCGCTGCAGACCATGCGGTTAGCGGATCAAGGCCGAGCATCGACAGTAAAATCGCCCCGACCGCAAAGCAGCTAAAGAACAAAAAGAAAAACCCCATCACCGAATAAACAACGGCATTGGACAGCGGTTTGCCGCCATACCGCATCGGCGCGACCGCATGATGCCTTGGCATTTTAAATAAATAGGCCCGTAAAGCTTCAAAGGCGACTTGGTAGCGGAATATTTTAACAGAGCACGCCGTCGAACCCGCGCAGCCACCGACAAACATAAAGGCAAAGAAAGCGGCGACCGCAAAGGGCCCCCACGCATTATAATCAGCGGTCGCATAACCCGTCCCCGTAATAACAGAGATCACATTGAAAGCCGCAAGCCGCAACGCCCGGCTGCCGGTAATCTCGCTTTGGCCCCAGAGATAAAAGGTGATGATGGCGATCAGGGAGATGATGACCAGAAAAAACCCGCGCACCTGTGGATCAGAAGCGGCAAGCCGGAAATTACGCTGGCTGGCCAGTAAATACATCCCGAAAGGTAAAGCCCCCGCCAGCATAAAGGCAATCGCGACCAAATCGGCCCCGTCGTCCATAAACCCGCCTAGAGACGCATCGGATGTGGAATATCCACCGGTGGCAATCGTGGTCATAGCATGGGCAATGGCATCAAACGCTCCCATACCGGCAAGGGCATATCCGGTCGCACAGGCAATGGTCAGAGCCAGATAAATAAGACTGATCGCGGCGGCAAGACTGGCCGCTTTGGGCAGTATTTTCTCGCCCACATCCGAGCTTTCCAACCGGAAAAGTTGCATCCCCCCGATTTTCAGCATTGGCAAAATCGCCATCGCCGTCACAATAATCCCGATACCGCCAATCCATTGCAAAATCGCCCGCCACAGTAAAATGCCTTTGGGCGCATGATCCAGACCTGTCATGACCGTGGCCCCCGTGGTCGTGATGCCCGAAACCGCTTCGAACAGGGCATCGGTCACGTCAAGGCCGATCGAGGCAATAAACAGGGGCAGGGCGGCAAAACACGACAAGGCCACCCATGAAATAGTGGTCAGCAAAAATGCGCCGCGTGCGCGTAAATTGGCTTTGGGGGCATAGCTCGTGAGGGCCAATACGCACCCGAATAGGCTGGTAATAAACCCCGATATGGCAAAGGCCGCCCAGCTTTCATCCCCATACGCCAAATCCACAGCCATAGGAATGAACATAATCACGCCAAGGGCGG
The DNA here is from genome assembly GCA_002733605.1 of Robiginitomaculum sp. Classification (GTDB taxonomy): domain Bacteria; phylum Pseudomonadota; class Alphaproteobacteria; order Caulobacterales; family Maricaulaceae; genus Robiginitomaculum_A. The sequence continues at coordinate 136,940 of NVWK01000005.1, read as the reverse complement.
CGACCATAAGGCCCACAACAAACAATACAGGTCGTAAATCCGGCATGGTCTAGGCTTTACGCACATTGGAGCGGATTACAAGGAAAGTTTGTCTGGAATTTCTCTCCCTACACCCCGCCCACATTGCGTGTATTCCCATCCTTTCTCTCCCCGCTCATCCCCGAGACATCGGGGATCTAGGGCTTTATCCGCATATGGGGTGAAGGGAGGGGTTCGCTCTCACCATAGTTCACCCAAAATCCTGGATACCCACCTCGTGGGGATGAGCGGGGAGGCGGTGTCTGTGTTTGTTCTGTTGGAGATTTACGTGCCAGCGTTCAAACATCGCGGCGATGAGCTACGTTGGCCGTCGCGGGATATATGCACCCATATATCCGAACGCATAAAAAAGACATTGCCGTGTGGCGCTCCGCTTTCACGAAACATTTTCATTCTGCACTCGGTATTCCGGTGAATGCTAGGTGCCACACGGGCTTGCCCCATTCTTTTTTTTGGTGGAGGGCAGGCGCAATACAGAGAGAAACCGCTGAAGGGAGACCTTGCAACGCATTTGCTGCTGGAATTGCATTGTAAATGTTCACTGTATGTTCTATAATGGGAAATGCAGAAACCATCCGACATAGAAACCCTTTATATCGACTTCGATAGCTTTTTCGCTTCGGTCGAGCAGCAATTGGTGCCTGCGTATCGGGATCGTCCGATGGGGGTCTTACCGCTTGATAGCCCGTATTCGGGCTTTATCGCCGTGAGCCGCGAAGCCAAAGCCTTGGGGATCACCCGTGGGGCAAGATTGATTGATGTACGTAAGGAATATCCCGGTTTCCCTGCCGCCGTGGCCCGTCATGATGTCTATATCGGCATACACCATAAAATCCTGCAAACTGTTGGCCAAAGCCTGCCCATTCACAAAGTCTGGTCAATTGACGAGGTGGAATGCCGTCTTATGGAGAACGAACGCGCCAATTGGCTAGGCTTGGCGGTGGATATCCGCGATAACCTGGCCCGCGAAGTCGGCCCCTATATCACCCCGTCTATCGGCTTTGGCCCTAATCAGCTCTTGGCAAAAATTGCCGCCGAGATGGACAAGCCAAACGGGTTGGTGTGTTTACATCCACGTGATTTACCGCGCGCTCTCTCTCATGTAAAACTGCCCGATATCCCCGGCATTGGCCGTAGTATGCGCGTGCGGCTGGAGCAGGCAGGCATTAACTCGGTGCAAAAACTCATGGGCCTCAGTGGCAAGCAAATGCGCGCGCTCTGGCGCAGTGTCGAGGGCGAGCGGCTCTGGGCCGGCTTGCACGGATACCGCACGGAAAAGCCGCAAACCGAGCGGCGTATGTTCGGCCATGGCCGTATTCTGTCCCCCGATTGGCGTAACCGTGCGGGGGTACGCAATTGTGCTGAACACCATCTGGGAAACGGCCCCGAACGCAGAGTTCGGGTGCGGGCCGTTCAAAGTCTCTGTCTGTCTGTTCGCTCTTGTGCCCCTGCACGAACGTTCCGAAGACTTGCTGGAAACAAAGCAAGCACGAGAGCTGCGTCATCGCTGGGAGAATATCAGTACCCTCGTGGACGGGATGAACATCCATTATGCCCGCACAATGGTCAGTCTTGGCACTTATATAGAGCCGCCCGGCGACTATACTGGCGGTAAAATCGCATTCGGGCGCATACCGGATATGAAGGATTTTATTTAGGAAGGCCTAATGGGAAGGTCTAATGAATGACTCTTTGTTCGAACGGGCTATCGAGAGAAAAAGCAGGAATTTCAACGTCGTACGTTTCGCCAGCTTCCGTCTTCATACCGTAATGCCCAAGCATAACTCCTGAAGGTGCCGAGAGAGGCGCACCGGATGTGTAGCTAAAAGTTTCGCCGGGTTTTAGCATTGGAATTTCGCCCACAACCCCTTCGCCGCTCACTTCTTGGACCTGACCATCACGATCTGCAATTTTCCAATACCGTTTCACCACTTGTAGCTCTTCCGAGCTCTGGTTTTCAATCTCGACTGTATAGGCCCAGATGTAGCGGTCGTCCGCTGGTGAGGACTGTTCCGCAAGAAATTCTGGCTCAACGCGGACAACAACGTCCCGTGTTCTGCGCTCGTACATTCCACCACCCTTATGTTTATTTGTTATCTCGACACTGCGCCCAGAGCTACGTTTAAACCACCGCGCAAAACGCGCAAGCAAATAAACCAGTAGGGCGAGCAATTGTGCACAGATTCATTATAGGCTCAGGGGAATCGATAGGCACAAGGGAAATCGCACCTGTTCAGCCCTGCGAGGCTCTGTTAGAACCGCAATGTGAGAAAAGAATCAAAACCATATGAAATTACGCGGCCCGGGATTCTGCCCAAGCAGGATATCGACCAACTGATCGCGCACGGGCATGTGATTTCCGATACGCAAGTTGAAGCAGGACAGGTGCAGCCCGCCTCTCTGGACTTGCGCCTTGGCACAGTGGCTTACCGCCTACGGGCCAGCTTCTTGCCGGGCAATGCACGCTCTGTGGCCGAGTGTCTGGATGACCATCTGGTCATGCACAAAATTGATCTTAAGGGGGGGGCGGTTCTGGAAACCGGATGTGTGTATCTGGTGCCTTTGCAAGAAAGCCTGCGCTTGCCGGAAAATTTATCGGCAAGTGCGAACCCGAAAAGCTCCACCGGGCGACTTGATGTGTTCACCCGGGTGATAGCGGATAATGCCCATCAGTTCGAAGCTGTCCCCGCCGGTTATGAAGGCCCGCTTTATGTCGAGATTGCGCCGCGCACCTTCTCCGTTCTGGCTCGTCCCGGTGACAAGCTGGTGCAAATTCGCTTTCGTCATGGCGAAAAGCAAACCCTGAACTCGCAAACGGTCAGTATTGATCTGGAAGGGATTGGCAATGACGGGATTATTGGCTGGCGGGCCCGCCGCCATAGTGGATTGGTGGATTTGTCAAAAATCGCCGGACATAAAGCGCTCGATTTCTGGCAGCCTTTGTCGGCGCCTGATGGACGCTTGATCCTCGATCCTGATGAATTTTACATATTGGCCTCGAAAGAAGCCGTACAAATTCCCAATGATCAGGCGGCCGAAATGGCCCCGATCGCACCAGAAATCGGGGAGTTTCGCGCCCATTATGCAGGGTTCTTCGACCCTGGATTTGGAATGGCGGAAGCCGGGGGATCCGGTTCACGCGCAGTGCTGGAAGTGCGCGGTCGCGATGTCCCGTTCATGTTGCGTCATGGACAAGCCGTTGCCAAACTGGATTTCGAACCGCTTAGCAGCCTGCCTGACAACCTTTATGGACAAAATGGCTCTCACTATCAGGCCCAAGGCTTGCGTCTGTCCAAGCACTTTAAACAATAGAATTTAAGCCGAGCAGCTCGCCCCGCCTAAAACGCAGAACTTGGCACAGTGTGGATGGTTCAGCTTGATAGGCTTGCGCGCCGCTTCAAGGGTCGGGCCGAGATCAAACTGTGCGTCGTCCCAAAGCAGGGTGCAGGCAAGCACACTGGCTTGATCTGCGCCTCTATGCTTCACAATCATCCGCGAATGGCTACACATCATGGCGTCCGGGGATACATCTAAAATATCCCAGCAGTCGGTGGTGATCTCAGGCACGTCCACACGTTCATCCATTTCCGGAAACAAAATCAATTCGCCCGTATTGGCGGCGTCAACGTTCCAGCCATGTTGGGCAATCAATTTGGCAAAACCTGTACGGGACACGCTTTCGGCTTCGCCCCATAAAGTACGGCCCGCAATATTAAGTTTGATGTTGTTCTTTGCCAGCCAGTCCATGCCCGCTAGGGTGGTTGCAAAACTTCCTCCCCCCCGTTCAGTATCATGGTAGGTTGCATCATAATGGTCGAGGCTGACCCGTAGAGTGAGGGCCTCGCCAAACCGGCGATGTAAATCCAGTAAGCCATCTTTCACCCGTGGCCGCATCATTGGTTTCATGGCGTTGGTGAGGATTAAAAGTGTATGTCCACGTTCCAGGGCCATTTCGCTAAGGCGAAAAATATGCGGGTTCATATAGGGTTCGCCACCGGTAAATGCGATTTCAATATGCCCATACCCCAGCGCATCAATTTCGTCCAGATACGGCGCCATGTCTTGTGGAGTCAGATAGACAAAATGGTCGGCGGTGGGAGAGCTTTGAATATAACAATTCACGCACTCGATATTACACAAAGACCCCGTATTAAACCAAAGGGTTTGCAAGGATTTGAAATGCACCTCTGCCCGTACATCTCCTTTGGCAGTCACATCCGGATTTTTGAACTTCCGGGGTTCAAGGATCGGGTGCGGGTTTAGCATGGGATTGGTCAGTATATTCATTCCCGTTTCATACCCTGTATTCCTTTAACTACCATACACAATGTTGTGAATGCCATAAACTTATATGACAAGCATCATTGATTTAATGGAAAGGGTACTTGACATTATAAAAATGCACGCTATGTAAAGGTAGCTTTACAAAGCAAATTTGAGGATAGACACATGAAATTAGGAACACAAAACCCACCTGCGTTGAAACACGCAGTGCTAAACATTGTATGCGGAGCCGCACTTCTGAGCGGGTGTACTGCCAGTGCACAGCCAAAGCTGAAACCGGAAACGTCAGAGCCTGTCATATCAACCTTGGCAATCCCGTTTAACTTCACATCCGAATGGGTGAACGTCACTGTGACGGGCGCACACGAGGCCAATGCCCCGAACCTGATTTTGTTGCCGGGCTTGGCTTCGTCATCACAAACATGGAATTCGGTCAGCATGGATTTGGGGAAAACCCATAAATTGCATAGTGTTGATGTATCTGGATTCGCAGGCACACCGACTAAGAATGCGGAGAACCCTGAAGTTGTGGACGGAATTGTACGCGATGTCAGCGCCTATATAGTTGCAAATAATTTGCAAAATGTCACGATCATGGGGCATTCATTGGGTGGGTTTACGGCTTTGAAGCTCGCTAAAAAACTTGGGAAAAACCTTGATCAAATCATCATCGTAGATGCGCTTCCGTTCTATCCGGCTCTTTTCAACGCAGCCGCAACTGTGGCTGCGTCAAGACCCCAAGCCGATCAAATGCGCGCTCAACTTTTGGCGATGGAAACGTCTATTTTTGAGCAATTCCAAAGTCGGTCTGTGCGCATCATGTCAAAAGATGTACCAAGCCAAAAAGATATTTTGCAATGGTCTATGGATACGGACCGTAAGGTTATGGGGAATGCTATACATAATCTCATGACCCAGGATATGCGGCCACAGCTAAGTGAAATATCTACGAATGTGCACGTGATTTATGCATGGGATGCCATGATGGGGCTTTCCCAAGAGCAGATAGAGAATAAATATAAGTCCCAATATAAAGCCTTGCCCAATGTCGAGTTTACCAGAGTGGACGAAAGCTTCCATTTCATTATGCGCGACCAGCCGCAAGCTTTTTTAAGCGCTGTTCAAAAAGTGTTGAATTCTAACTAAGGAGAAAACTATGACAATTCCTTTCTATGCAGATGCCGATCAACTTTCAAAGCCTTGGGGGTTGAGAGATGTGGGCCTCATATCAATCCTCTCGCTTATGAGTGGCGGGGCGGTGGTTCTAGGTTATTTTAATGCAAGTGCCGAAATAAGCATACTCCTTCGAGGGGTGGCAGGCGCAAGTGTGATATTGGGCACCTTCTTACTTCTCGTTGTGGCTTTGTCGGGGATATCGCGTGCGGATGAATATGTGCGCAGCGAATATCAGAAATCCGGCTGGCACGGTGCGATTTGGGTCATGTTTTATGTGATGGTTATGATGGTGCTTACCAATCTTGGTTGGTTAGGTGTGTTAAATGACAATATATCCCAAGTTGAACTGTTCTGGATGATGCCGTGTTTGATGGCAATTTACACATATGTCGTGGTGCGGGTAAAATTCAAAACCCTTGCGTCTCTCGCGATTTAGCAAGGAGAAAACTATGTCGGTACCTTTTTATATAAATGCAGGTGTGCTCGAAAAAAAATGGGGCTCCAAGTATGATGTGTTGATGTTTGGTCTCTTCCTAATTGGTATGCTCGGGACAATTGGCGTTTTCGTAGTTTTTGAAAGTGAAGCATTTTCCCTATATACACGTTTGGGCGTGAGCGGAGCTTATACAGGCGTAATCTTTGGTTTGTTTTTCCATCTTGTGCGACAAACAAGGAAGGGGGATGAGTTTTCACAAAAAATCATCACACGGGCTTTAGCGCAATCCGGTCTTTCTACGATAATATATACAACATTCACAACCTTGTTTCAGGGGATGTTCGATGCCCATGCATTCGGTATGTGGACTTTTGTCGCGCCGGTTCTGTTTTTGGCCTTGAGCTATATGTTTGCCCGATTTCAGGCCCGCAATTACACGAAATGATAAAGAATTTAAGAGAGAAATTATGACACATAAACAAGCACATCGTCGATATATGAAACTGTCTGCCGCGCTAATGGTTTTATATGTTGTGGGAATACTCGGATTGTCCCTTGCCGAGAAACATACAAATATACCACGGGTCGCCCTCTATGGTTTAACAGGTTTTCCTATAGCGGCAATATTTGGCTGGATGTGGGGCTTATGGCGGTATGTAAATGAAATTGATGAGTTTTTGCGTGCCATCCAGATAAAATCGATCATGTATGGATTGACTATTGTGATGGGGGTTTCCACGGGTTGGGGATTGTTGGAGTTTTATTCCGAAGTGCCACGTTTGCCGATCTTTTATGTGGTTCCAATATTCAGCGGTGCCTACGGCATTGCCCACATTATTATTTCCAGGCGCGAGGGTGGGGTCTGTTCATGAAAAACCGCTTGAAAGTTTTGCGGGCAGAACGCGATTGGTCACAGGCGGTGCTTGGCGACAAACTCGACGTATCCCGCCAGACAATCAATGCGATCGAAACCGGGCGCTATGATCCGTCACTCCCGCTCGCCTTTAAAATCGCCCGTTTGTTCGAACAGGCTATTGAAAATATCTTTGAAGATGAAATTCAGTGAAGGAGAAAATTATGAGTAAAAAAACTACAAAACGTACTTCGATAGGCGAAACTATCCTGATCGCCATTCTGTTCGCTGCCTCAATGATTATTTTGGCAAAACTATTGCCAAAGATCGGCCTGAGCGAGGACATGACTACAACCCTGTCCCTTATCGTCCCGGCCTTGGCATTCAATAGTTGGATTGCCCGTAGACGGGGGGGTAACGCCAGCTGTTGGTAGAGGTGTTTGGCTTCCCCTAAGCCCTCTATTTTACCCATCCCGCTGTGCGGCGGGATGGGTTTGTCATACGTTGAGCTAAGCTATTTTACCGCAATAAACACTTGGGCGCGCCCACGTTGAACAGTGAGGAATAGAGGCCCTTTTTTCTTGGAAACACTGTCTTTAAATGCATCCAAATCTTCTACATCTTTATTATTAATGGCGCGAACGATATCGTCCTTGCGAAGGCCCGCGTCCCAGGCTTCTGATCCACGTTTGACTTTGGTAATCAATACGCCTGCGTCACCACCGCGCGGTTCAATGTCCTCCGGAATGTTTCCAAAACTGGCGCCGTCAAATGCATCAAAACTTGCCGGATTAAAGGTATCGTCTTCATCATTGTTTGTCGCGTCAGTCTCTTCATCCGGTGCTTTTTCAACATTAATTTTTGTTGTATGTCGTTTGCCATTACGAAGATAAGTAATGCTGGCCCGTTGACCACGTTCAACAAAACCAACCGCGTTGCGGATATCGTCACTATCAAGAATGCTTTTACCGTTAAACTTAACAATCACATCACCGGCTTTCAGGCCGGCTTTTTCGGCAGGACTGTCTTCGGTAACCTGCCCGACAAGAGCCCCGTCGCGGCTTTTCAAATTCATCGCGGCCATAAGTTCCGGCGTGATGTTTTGAATACTAACGCCAATCCGACCACGCCGGACTTCACCATAAGCAATCAACTGATCCATAACATTGGTGATCATATTTGTGGGAACAGCAAAACCGATACCATTTGACCCGCCCGAGCGTGAAAGAATGGCCGTGTTCATGCCCACCAATTCACCCTTGGAATTCAAAAGCGCCCCACCGGAATTGCCTTGATTAATCGCGGCGTCCGTTTGGATGTAATCTTGGTATTTATCCCGGCTGAAGGTCGAACGGCCTAGGGCGCTGACAATACCGGATGTCACAGATTGACCAATGCCAAACGAATTGCCGATCGCAATCACATAATCACCGACTTTGACCGTATCGGAATCCATCATTTTGACATCTGTTAAATTGGGGAGGTCAATTTTTAAAAGCGCCACATCCGTACCCGGATCACTCCCGACCAATTCTGCTTCTGCCGTACGGCCATCTTTCAAAGTGATGGTGATTTTATCCGCATTATCAATCACATGATGGTTGGTCAGTATATAGCCTTTTCCCGCATTGATAATCACGCCGGAGCCGACACTTCGCCGTGTGCGTTCCTCTGGCTCATCTTCAGACTTTCTATTTGGACTTCGCCCTCTATCCCCGAAAAACCGTTCGAAAAATTCATCATTACGAAAGCGGTTTTCAGGGGCCTTCACTGTGGAAGACACGGAAATATTGACAACGGCCGGTGTGGTTTTCTCCAATAATGGCGCCATGGTGAGAACGCCACGCGCGGGGTCGATCTTCATTTGTGCTTGCGCCGTAGGGGCGATACATAAAATACTACCAACAAGTATCATTGAGGCCGCATTTGTTAAAAATGATTTTTTCATCATCTACTCCTTGTTTCGTTAAATGTAGATTTATAGCCTGCCAACTCAAGCGCAAGTCTGATGGACATATTGTTACCAAGATTTAAGCTGGTTCTGGTTTTACATCAATGCCTCAAATGTGGGTTTGGCTCTTGGTGGAGGGCGTTTATGCTATTTTGGTGAAATCATTTAGCTATTTAACTCAATCTTTACTGTGCTGTATGTAGTAATACAATTATAAATAGAGTTGCAGAATATCTTTATGTGTGACGGGCGTAAGGCGCATAGAGATGAAGATGTGGGAGACGATGTTGCTGCACATGTGGGTGCGGCAATGTTAGGCCCTAATAGCGACAGAATCGCTGTTGGGGCCGCTGCGGAGTAAGAGATATAAATAGAGGTATCTTTTCGTCTTCATGATCCGGCCAACTGTAGAATAGGATTTACTAGCGGCGGTTACCGGTTTCGATTCCAAATAAATTGACCAAATGCACAACCAGCATAAAACTGGTCGCGAGGCAGGCCATAGCGATAATGATCCAGGGGATCATACGCGGAGCCAATTCATTGTGCTCTCTCGTATGCCTTTTGTAGCTGAATAGGCCAAGTCCGATACAGGCGACAAGGCTAAGCAATGAATATGTGATTGCGGGTGTCATAAGAATGCCTATAGGGAGTGGAGGGGACGTCTGCAAGGAATGTTATTTGTGTTGGCCCTTATTGGATGTCTTTTCCACTGTGCTTTGTCTTATGCCAAAAACTGGGGGCAAATATAAATTCATAACTGGCAATAAGCATGGCTGGGAAATGCAAAAGCCAATACAAGGGCAATAACGGGCTGTACAGGATTAGGCGGGGTTTCCTCTCTCGTATTGCCCCTACAACCGCGCTTAAAATGGCTACGCCATAGCCAAAAAGTACGAGGGGAAAGAGGGCGTAGGAGGGTGTGAAGTCAATAAAATTCAAAGCATCGGCACCAAGTAGAAATGTCAATGTCAATATGCTTGGCACATGAAATATTGTAGCAAGCAGAGTGGCCCCGACAGTAATTTGCAGGGCAATAGCAGTCTTTATTCGGGTTTTGGTGTGCAGCATTTGGCCCTGTGGGTTTCTGGATTTTGGTCGCATATGAACCGCCCAAGTTTGCATGAACCCCTTTAACCAGCGAGAGCGCTGTTGCACCCAGTCCTGAACGGTATCAATGGCTTCTTCTTGCGTACCATATCCTATGCACCCGATCTTGTAGGGTAAGCCTGTCCCGCGCAGCGCCGAGACGCGAAAACTGAGATCTGCATCCTCGGTAACATTATAGGAATCCCATCCGCCCACAGCCTCCAGAACATGTCGCCGAATATGATTGCTCGTACCGCCAAGAGTGAAGGGAAGCCGTAGACGTGCAAGCGCCGGGTTCCAGATATGAAACAAGCTCGCATATTCAAGCGCGAAAAAAACTGTCAGCATATTTTTGCGATGATTATAATATCCCAGCGGACTTTGAACGGCGGCAAGTAGGGGGTCCGTGCACAAGGCTTGAGCGGCGGCTTTAAGCTGTAGCCGGTGGGGCCGGTCTTCGGCATCATAAATGCTGATAATATCCCCCTTTTGTGCATCGGGAATGGCCGCCAGAGCTGCATTAAGAGCTTTAGGTTTCGTGCGCGGGTGAGAGGGGGGCACCTCGAATAATGTAAAGGGCGCCCGTAAATGTTTACGTACAGCTTCGCATGTTTGTGGATCATCGGCTTCGCACACCATGACGATTTCCAGTTTATGTGTGGTGTATTCCAGTTGGGCCAAATTATTCATCAGAACTTTGACCATATGCTTTTCTTTAAAAAGAGGCACAAGTATTGTAAAGCGTGGCCAGGGTCTGGTACCCATTCTGGGGTCGGTTTCCAGAAAGATGGCAGGCCGAGGTTTGGCGCTCACACACATCATAACGATGGTCAGCAAGCGAAGACTTGCCATCAAGAAAATGATGAGAGTTGCACAAAATAAAAGAAACTTGAACATAAGTCCTGGCATGAGAAAAACCAAAATCAAAAGTATCAGCGCGCACATTCCATTGTACCAAAGGAAAGTATAAGGCGGTACTCGCTTTGCCGAGGACCATTCCGGCAACACCGTAGGCATCGCGCGATGCTCTCGCGTGTGTGATGGTGTAATTATAAAGTGCACTCCCAATGGCCCTAAGTTTCTTTTACGCGGGCGAATGAAAAATTAACAGCTTTAAATGCCCCTACAGTGAACAGGCAAAAAAAAACGGAGCCAAAAGCTCCGTTCTTCCTCATAATATTTTTCTACGTCTATTCAAATTGGAACTTTGCCCGAAGACCAATTGTACGTGGCGTAAGTATATTTGTGTAATGGCTTCGTACATTTGCGCCCAGAATAGTCTGGTTGGACAATGGCGTACCGCGGACACCGGTTTCCCCGTATTCATTGAATAGATTATCAATATATCCTGTTAGAGACCAGTTCCCCGCATCATAGACAACAGATGCATTGCCAACACCGAAGCTCGGAAGTGTCAGGCTACCGCCCCGACCACCCGTACGCGTAAGCACATTGCCCTGCCATGCATATCCGGCATTGAAGAGCAGTTCATTTCCGTTACTAAGGGGATGCCTGTAATTGGCAAAGATCGAGAACTGTGTCTCGGGTGAGCCTGGTAACCGATCACCATCTTTGCCATCAGAAAACGCAGACCCAAATCCGGGAGGCGTAATTGTTCTGATCAAAGAAGGGACATCAGCTGTCAGTTCACTTTTCGTGTAACTAAAACTACCGCGTAAGAGGAACTGGTCTGTGACCGCCCACTTACCGCTAAGCTCGACACCTTGTGACGCTGCACCATTCGCATTAATTGTAATCGGAATGGATGCATTGACAGTCGCAGAGGACAATTGTGGATCAATCCACTCAACATAGAAAAGAGCACCGTTCAAAGTGATGGCACCATCCATCAAAGTGGTTTTTGCACCTAACTCATAGTTTCGTGTGCGGTCCGGACCGTAAGCACGTTCGTCAAACTGGGCAATGTCATTAATCGGATCGGGGCCGAATTGTTGCCCTGGTGCTAAATTACAATTCCCTTGTGCTGCATTCGGATCGTATGCAGGGCAGGGGCCGCCGCCATTACTAGCGCCGATACGGAAGCCTTCACTGACCGTTGCATAAACCATCACATCATCATTAATGTGATAAGACGTGTTGAATTTGAATAAAGTGCCGTTATCTTTCTGGCTTAGTGTTGGATCAAACGCCCTGTCATAAAGTGAATCAAATTCGGGAACGACGAAAGCAGGATCAAACAATGGGAAATCAACGCTTGATGATAATTGCAGGTCATACTCAAAATAGCGCCCCCCAACAGTGACCTGCCACTTATCTGTAATTTCATAACCGACTTCACCAAAGACGGCTTTTTCGATAAGTTTCGAAGTCCCTGTAGAGTAATATTCCAGATCATCTGGGCGGTTAAACCCGGCAAACGCTGCGTAACCCGGTGTAAATTCGGCAGATGTACCCGCCGTTTCGAAATTATTATAGTACCCACCTATAATCCAGTTATAGCGCTGTTCCCCTTTGGAGACGAGACGAACTTCCTGATTGAAGAATTTCTCTTCCTGATCTTCGCGGGTGAAGGCAGTAAATGTCGGGAATGTTTCGTAGGAGTATTCCAGACTAATCAACAAATCCGTTTGATCGCGCTGTCCGTTTGAAACAAATCTGCCAACACCGGTAGCTGAAGTAAGTTCGGCAAAGCCAAGATCGGCAACAATTTCCAGAGCCAGCAATTCATTGTCTCTTTCGCTTGGCTCAAGCACCCGTTGTGCAGATTCGTATTTCCCTGCAGGTACAGTCCCACGCAGACCGGAAACTGTGCGGCCTTCATGTTTTTCGTTTTGGAAATAATATGTCAGTGTTGCGTCAACCGCATCAATAGGCTGCCAGCGTGCAGCAACCCGTCCTGAAAAGGTTTCTTCGCCGTTCACATCTTCAGCCGGTCTGAAGTTAACCGCGCGCGCAGCCGGGTCGGAGAAGTCTGGATCAGGTTCTGAAACACCAATATTTTTAACAACAAACGGGTAATCAATAAACCCTCTATCATTCAAAAAGTCCAAAGAGCCGCGGAGTGCAAACCGTTCCGCAACCGGCAGATTGAACGTGAAGCCCACTTCAGAGCTAAGGCCTTTGCTTTCTTTGGTCGTATAGGCATCCGCACGAACCTCGAAATACTCGGTTTCAAATTCGGGCTTGTTTGGAATATAGCGAATAGCACCACCAAGTGTACCAGCACCGTAAAGCGTACCCTGTGGGCCTAACAAGACTTCAACCTGTTTTAAATCATTGAGCTTCAAATCAATGAAGACCGGAATTTCGCCCAAATAGGTTGCGACAGTCCCGCCGCCATTATTAGGGTCACCAGAGCCAAGAGGGTCGGCATTAATGCCGCGAACGATAATTACATTACTATCCCGTCCACCTTTATTGACCACATTGATGCCCGGTACAAAAGCAAGAACTTCGGCAATATCTGAAAGCCCTTGTTCCTCTAGCTGGGCACCACTAATGGCGGCAATATTTATCGGAACATCTTGTACGGTCGCCGCACGGCGTGTTGCGGTAACAATAATCTCGTCTTGTACGGTTTGTGCGTAGGCGGAAGATCCTATACTCATCGCCAGCAGCGTAGCAACGCTGGTCGAGGCTTTCAAATATTGCTTTAATCCGTGTTTGTAGTTCATAATGTTGTTGCTTTCTTTATATGGGGGCACCACAGCGTGCAGATAGTTTCTTTGCATATGTACTGTAACTTGCCTCGAAACGAAGTTTTATGGCAATGAATTTCTGAGCTTTAGTAGGGGAATAATATTCAGTGGTGCAAATTGGCAACGAAAAGATGACAAAACTGCAAAAGGGGCTGCAAAATATAGCTCTGGGCAAATATAAGCCCGTCCACGCCGATGCATTGACCATGATACATGCTAATGTGAAAGACCCTGTTCCCTATTGCTTGTTAGGGGCGATTGCCTCGGAACATGGTAATCATGTTAAAGCCAGCGAGCTGTTTCTAAGGGCAGTTTCCTATGCTCCGACAGAAGTGTGTTATTATGCTTATGCGGCTCAGGTCCTGACCGTTCTTGGTCACCAAAATCAAGCTAAAGAGCTTGCGGACGGGGCCGCGGGTTTAGAGATTAAGGATGCTTTCATCGCCGATACAATCGGTGTCGTGTATAGCCGAACAGGGTTTCACGAAAAGGCGGTACCTTATTTTGAAAAGGCGGTGGCTTTGAATGCCGCGCCTGCCAATTTTCACTATAATTTGGGCGCCTCCCAACAATTCCTTGGCAATTTTGAGCGGGCGAAACAAGCCTACACGCAAACATTGGAACGTGATCAGGATCATTATCGTGCCTGGTCATCTTTGATCGGTCTGGGTCGGCAAAGCTTGGACGATAACTCTCTCGATACACTGATATCTCTTTTTGAACACCATAGCGATGACGTCGATGCGGCTTTACATTTTGGTCATGCGATTGCCAAGACGTTGGAAGATTTGGAACGTTATCCTGAAAGTCTAAATTGGCTCCATAAAGCCAAACACAAGAAAAAGGCGGCACTCCACAAAGAGGCCTTTGCATATGGACACATGTTTACTGCGGCAAAACAAACCTTCACATCGCAAACGGAAATTGAACCGGATGTATCAACGCGGGCTCCGATTTTTATCTTTGGCCTGCCGCGCACGGGCACCACACTTGTAGACCGTATTATATCTTCGCATCCCGATGTTGTCTCTGCGGGCGAGCTAAATATGTTTGCCGGGTTGATTAAAGAGGCCACCCGCACATCGTCCAATATGGTCATGGACGGGGAGACATTGGCCGCCGCTGTCGCGCTCGAAATGAACACGATCGGGCGCCAATATATTGACAACACAAGCGAGCTTGCCCGTGGGGCCAAGCGCATGACCGATAAAATGCCGTTAAATTTTTTCTATGCAGGCCTGATCCACCGTGCACTGCCAAATGCACGGTTGATCGTGTTGCGTCGGGGTGCGATGGACAGTTGCCTCAGCAATTACCGCCAATTGTTCACGCTCCAATACTCTTATTATAATTATACATATGATCTTGAAGATACGGCGCAGTTTTACAGTGATTTCGATGCGCTCATGACCCATTGGCGCAATGTCCTCCCCGCGAACCGGTTCATGGAAATCAATTATGAGGACATTGTTTTTGACCAAGAAGTCCAGACCCGTAGATTGCTCGAATTTTGTGATCTCTCATGGGATGAGAAATGCATGCGCTTTCATGAAAATGAAGCACCCGTATCCACAGCCAGTTCCGTACAGGTACGCCAACCTCTTTATAGTGGCTCTATCGGGCGCTGGAAAAAATACGGCGACAAATTGGAGGGGCTGAAAGAAGCTCTCGGCCCCCTAGCAAACGGGATTAAGGAAAATGGGAACTAGCTTCCTCTAATCATATTTAAAGCCGCATTGTTTTTTCAAGAAAGCATCCATAGCTTTTAAGCTCTTTCTCTGATTTTCAGGTGACCATGGGAGTTGATGTTTTTGGTCCTTAATGACCACCAGTTTTGCAGGCACCTTCTTTTTCACTTTATTATAAAAATTCTTGCTGTGATACAAAGGCACTCGTTGATCCCTGTCCCCGTGGAAGAGGAGGATGGGAATATTGGCTGTGCTTGTGTTCTGGATAGGGTCCATTCCCTCAACGGTATTGCCCTGAAGCAGCCTTTGGATACGGTTAATCCCCCATGTGGCCCCAAGCTTATCCAACTCTGCAACACCGGCGCCGGCAATTGCACATCTATAGGGGCTATTGGGCCGGACGCTGGCGGCCATCGCGGCAAACCCGCCGTAAGAATAGCCCATAATCACCATTTTGTCTGGATCGCTGATGCCTTCTTTGACAAGCCAGGCCACGCCGTCATCTTTGTCATCTTGCATTTTTAGGCCCCACTGTTTGTCGCCTGCCAGCCAAAGCTTATGTCCCCAGCCATTACTCCCCCGGTACTGGGGTTGTAAAACCGCAAACCCGCGAGAGGTAAAGAAAGGTATCCAGTTGGAGCTATCCCAACCCGCGTAATCCCGCGCCCAGGGTCCGCCGTGTGGATGGATAATTGTTGGCACAGGTTTGTCGCCTTTTTCCCACCCTATCGGCATGGTCAACAGGCCCGGAATTTCCAATCCATCCCGTGCAGTATAATAAATAAGCTTGGTGTCTTGTAGCCCGGATGCCTTTGTCCATCCTCGCGCAGACCCCAAGAAGTTGGCTTTCCCGTTATTCATAAGATAATATGAAGGCGCCAATCCGGTGGAAGACACCATGACCAGTAATTTATTACGGTCATAATTATAATCGGTAATATCAACATTCTTACCCGGAAAAGTCTTTTTGAATTGTGCCTGTATTTTGGCCAAATACGGATCAAGCCATACGGTTGAATGCGTTGCGTCCCCGAGAGTATAGCCAAGAATGGTTCCGTAATCTTCTTCGCGGGAGCTTTGAATAATATCGGTGACATTGAACGCTTCGTTTTCGAAACGTGGAGAGGGCGAAAAGGTTTGTGCCACAGGGTCGTAATCATAAACCCGGGCCTTATCGCTAAATTGATCCGTAGAGATATAATATGTACTGAAATCCTTGTCATATCCGACAATATTGACACTATGGCGTGTGGCTGTATCCCACATGAGTTTTTTCTGTTCTTCAAATTTATCCGTGCCGTGCGTACGTATATATGTCTTGAAGACATGTTCCCCGTTCTGGTCTTCATCATCGTGCTTTGTAAGAACGAGAGCTGCCGGCCCGTCAATGATCCCATATCTTTTAGAACCAGATTGTTTAAACAGGCGTTCACTCTGCCCCGTCATCAGATTATATCTATGGTATTCGACATTCCGTGCGTCTTTACTGCGTTTGGAGATCACAATATTTTCGGGATCAGCAGGTAAAATATCGATCAGCCTGCTACTGGCTGAAAGCGCCTGACAAAGTTTGTCGATTTCGTTTTTGCGACCACTTTTCAATGTCATTTTAGAGGTGGCTGCGCCGAAGGGTTCTTCAAATTTTGAAAAACTAGTATCCGTTATGAAGGTTTTGCGGATAAAAGTTTTGGTCAGGCCGTTTTGTTTGCCCTCCCCGCAATAGGAAATATTCCCCTGCCAGGGTTTACGCACATACACCAGTATTTTCCCTGCCTTTAACGCCCGAATGCCAAGGAATTCTGTGGTGCCGTCCGGCTGGTTTATAACGGGGGGCTTGCTGAGATCATTGGCGTCCCAAACCGCAATGGATTGTTTTTCCGATTTCGAGGTTTTCGAAGGGGCGATCAGGGCAACAAAATAATTACCATCCGAAGATAGATTGAGCCCGCTAATATCCGGTCGTGCGACCAATTGTTCAATCGGGATCGATTTGGCAATGGCCGTGCCGTGTAATTGAAACACTGCACCGAGAGTATACAGGCCTGTTAGAAAAAGTTTTTTCATGCTGGTCTCCTTGTTATGCGCCCACAATCTAGTCTCGAAGCCTACAATCAGAACGGGCCAATAACCAGATTTATCTTGTGATCAAACGTGAAACCCATGCCAAGCCTGGGAAAGATATTCTATCCGTCATCCATTTTCAGGGCCGCGATGAAAGCTTCTTGCGGAATTTCAACTTTACCGAACTGGCGCATACGCTTCTTGCCCTTTTTCTGCTTGTCCAGCAATTTGCGTTTACGCGAGGCATCACCACCATAACATTTGGCCGTCACATCTTTGCGCATAGCCGCAATGGTCTCGCGCGCAATCACTTTGCCGCCAAGGGCCGCCTGAATCGGAATTTTGAACAAATGGCGCGGGATCAAATCTTTGAGCCGCTCACACATTTGCCGTCCTCGACTTTCCGCGCGCGCGCGATGCACAAGCATGGACAGAGCGTCAACAGGATCGCCGTTCACCAGAATACTCATTTTAACCAGATCACCTTCGCGCACACCAATCGGTTGATAGTCGAAACTGGCATAGCCTTTAGAGATAGATTTCAACCGGTCATAAAAATCAAACACCACTTCGTTAAGCGGCAATTCATAGATGATCATGGCCCGATTGCCCACATAAGACAGCTCTTTTTGGACCCCGCGTCTATCCTGACACAGCTTGATAATACCGCCCAGATATTCGTCTGGCGTCAAGATGGTGGCCGTAATCCAGGGTTCGTGAATTTCTTCAATCTTCATCACATCGGGCATATCTGCCGGATTATGCAAAAATTCTTCGCTGCCATCTCTAAGCATCAATGTATAGACAACCGATGGGGCCGTCGTGATCAGATCCAGATTAAACTCGCGCTCAAGCCGTTCCTGAATAATCTCCAAATGCAAAAGTCCAAGAAAGCCGCAACGAAAGCCAAAGCCCAAGGCTGCACTGGTTTCCATCTCGAACGAGAAACTGGCATCATTAAGGCGCAAGCGTCCCATGGCTGCGCGTAAATCTTCGAAGTCGGCAGCATCAATCGGGAATATGCCACAAAACACGACCGGTTGAACCGGTTTAAATCCGGGCAGGTTTTCTGCGCACGGGTTGCGGTCATCAGTAATCGTATCGCCTACGGCGGCGTCCGCTACTTCTTTAATACTGGCGGTCAGGAAGCCGATTTCACCGGGGCCGATGCTTTTGACATCTTCTGCCTTGGGACGAAAGACACCGACTTTATCAACCGTATATGTCGCGCCCGCATTGGCCATATGGATGCGCTGACCTTTCGTAATCCGGCCATCAACCACACGAAACAGAACAACAACGCCCATATAGGTGTCATACCAGGCATCGACCAACAAGGCTTTCAACGGCGCGTCCCCGTCCCCGTGCTCAGGGGCGGGCAGGCGGGTGACGATCGCTTCCAACACCTCTTTAATGCCGATACCGGACTTGGCAGATGTCTCGACCGCATCGGACGCATCTAGACCGATCACATCTTCGATTTGCGCACGCACCCGGTCCGGGTCTGCGGCGGGAAGATCAATTTTGTTGAGAATAGGTACAATTTCGTGGTCATGTTCGATCGCCTGATACACATTGGCGAGGGTTTGGGCTTCTACCCCTTGTGACGCATCAACAACCAGTAACGAGCCTTCACACGCCGCAAGCGAGCGCGAAACCTCATAGGCAAAGTCCACATGTCCCGGTGTGTCCATCAGATTAAGGATATAAACTTCCCCGTCATCGGCCGTATATTCGAGGCGCACAGTTTGGGCTTTAATGGTAATGCCGCGTTCGCGCTCGATATCCATATTGTCCAAAACCTGATCGCTCATCTCGCGCTCGGACAGCCCGCCCGTTGTCTGGATCAGCCGGTCTGCAAGCGTTGATTTTCCATGGTCAATATGGGCAATAATGGAAAAGTTACGGATTTTTGAAAGTTCTATACTCATGGCGTGTATTTATAGGAATGTCGGGGTTTGGCAAGTGAAATGGCGACAAATGACAGGGCTTACAATGCCGCGAAAGCACGAGCATAGACGATGGCCCCGGATTTGCCATGTAAACAGCCCAAGTGTAATTCAACTGCCATAAAATCCGAGTCTGATTATACGAATATTCATGGTTTTCGTCTATCAATGTTCTCAAAGGGGTAGGTGATAAAAACATTAATACAAAGTTTATGCAATCTTTGGATTTCATTAACCATAATCTTTCATTCTGTTCCAATATATTGATATTGGAGGATACGATGTTGTTACGTTCACAAACTATTCCTATGATGCGCTATGTGCCGCATATGCTTTTGGCGCTTGTTTTGGCGGCTGGGCTGGGCCTGTCTGGATGTGCAACCGCCCCCAATGATCCTACGGGCCAAAATCAGACGCAGTACAATCCGCAAACAGGCAGGGTCGAGGGCGCCCAGTATACAGAGAACGAATTGGCCGCTGCCATTTCAACTCATCTCGGCGTTAGCGCGGAAAGTGCTGCCAGTGTGATTGAACGGATGTTTCGTAAGCAAGGCAGTCCGGTCGGATATATTACCGGTCAGGAAGCTAGTGGTGCTGTCGGGGTTGGTCTCCGCTACGGCAAAGGTACATTGTGGATGAAAGATGGCCGCTCAAGCGAGATTTATTGGCAAGGGCCAAGCATTGGTTTTGATTTCGGGGCAGATGGTGCGAAAGCTTTTGTGCTTGTCTACAATCTAAACGATCCGGATGATATTTACCGCCGCTTCCCCGGCGTCAATGGATCCGCATTTCTTTTAGCAGGCATGGCCGTCAACTATCAACGCGCAGAAGGCATTACTCTGGCACCGATCCGTACGGGCGTTGGCGCACGTTTAGGCGCAAATGTCGGCTATCTGTCTTATTCCAGAAAACGTAAAATACTCCCGTTCTAGAATAATTTTGAATTTACGAACCCCGTAATTCCGCGCCTGCCTTCTTGGCTTGAGTAATGATTTTGGCGCTGACAGTTTCAATGTCCTTATCGGTAAGTGTGTCCGCTTTCGGGGACAGGGTGACGTCGATGGCAAGGGATTTATAGCCCTCTTCCACGCCTTTACCCTGATAGACGTCAAACAAGTTTACATCAGAGATCAAAGCCTTGTCGGCACCTTTTACCGCGCGTAGGAGCGTGTCTGCCGCTGTGTCCTCGGACACGATAAAGGCAAAGTCACGATGCACAGGCATCAAGTCCGAAATGACCAACGCGCCTTTGGATTTTGTCGTTTTTTTGCGGCCCGAAGGAATGGCGTCAGGCCAAAGTTCGAACGCACACACGCGGCCCTCTATGCCAAGGGCTTTGAGCACACCCGGATGCAACTCACCAAAATCGGCCAGCACATTTTTAGGCCCCATTTGCAAGCGTCCAGACCGCCCCGGATGCCAATAGCTTCCGGTCGGCTTTGCCGTTTGCAAGCTCTCCACTTTCGCGCCCATAGCTCGCAGTGCCGCGTAGGCATCCGCCTTGGCCGTAAACGCATCGGGCGACGTATTGCCTTGCCAATCCCGCCGTGTTTCCATGCGGCGAAGACCGGCAATGGTCGGGAATTGCCCGTCCGTCTCTGGCGTACGATAGGTAGGGCCTGCTTCAAACAAAGCCGCACAAGGATAGCCTTTATCCGCGCTGCGTTGTCCTGCCAGCAAAAGATGGATCAGCGCACTTGGACGCATACAATCCAGATCGCTTGAGATCGGATTATCAAGCACTAGCGCCTCATCCCCACCATCGAAAAGTTTGGCATGGCTCAAAGACGTAAATGACCATGTGACAGCTTCGGAAAGCCCCTGTCCCGCCAAGGCTCGACGGGCCAAACGCAGTTTGTTTTGTAACGGGGTTGCCAGAACCTCGCGCCGTCCACTTGGCACGGACAGGCTCAACGCTTCCATTTGATGTAGGCCATGGGTACGGGCAATTTCTTCGACCAAGTCTGCGCCCATTGTGCAATCGCGGCGATGGCTCGGCACGCTTACCATCCATGTTGAAGCATTTTGTGCCACACCAAACCCGAGCGTTTCCAGAATACGGATCATTTCCTTATCGGGCAGATCAAGTCCGGTAAGGCGCTTGTTCAGGGCCGGATCAAATTCAATAGGCGCGGGGTCAGCAGGAATTTCGCCTGCGACAACAATATCGGAGGCTTCACCGCCACATATCTCCATGATTAATTTCGTCGCCATCTCAAGACCATCAACAACAAAGCCCGTATCGACGCCGCGTTCAAAACGATATTTCGCATCGGAGTTAATACCCGTGGCTTTAGCCGTCCGCCGTGTGGTCAATGGATCGAAATAGGCGCTTTCGATAAGAACATCTGTCGTATCTTGCGAGCATCCCGAATACGTCCCGCCCATAATGCCGCCAAGGCCGAGTACGCGGGCGTCATCTGCGATCACGCACATGGTGTCAGAACAGGTATACTCTTTGTCATCCAATGCCGTGAAGCTCTCGCCTTTACCAAGACGAGCCCGTAATGTGCCGGTAAGCTTGCCAAGATCATAGACGTGCAACGGACGGGCACGATCATAGCACATATAATTGGTAATATCGACGAGGGCCGAAATCGGCTTTAAGCCAATGGCTTTCAACTTTGTCTGTAGCCATTCTGGTGAAGGCCCGTTTTTGACGCCGCGCACCACCCGACCGGAAAACGCCGGACAGGCTTCAGGAGCGTCTACTTTAATCTCGACAGGGCAGGGGAATGTACCTTTGACAGGCTCCACCTTCGGCGTAATCCATTCGCCAAGTCCGACAGCAGCCAAATCACGCGCAATATTATCGACGCCGAGCCAGTCAGGACGGTTCGGGGTCACCTCGAAATCAATCACAGGGTCGTTGAGATCAAGCGCGTCGGCGAGGGACATGCCCATTTCAAGGCTATTGTCCAAATCCATGATCCCGTCATGGTCATCCCCCATTTCAAGCTCTTTGTTTGAGCACATCATGCCGGAGCTATCCACACCACGAATTTTACGCGGTTTCTTATCAAGCGAGAAATCCAATCCCGGAATATAAGCCCCCAGCGGTGCAAAGGCTACGGTCATATCGGCGCGTGCATTGGGCGCCCCACAAACAATTTGTTTCATCCCGTCACGGGTCTGCACTTGGCAAACCTTCAGCTTGTCCGCATCAGGATGTTTCTCGGCAGAAATCACTTTGGCGATCGAGAACGCCTTCAATTTCTCCGCCGGATTCTCAACGTCTTCAACTTCCAGACCCGCAAGCGTCATTGCCTCGACAACTTCATCAATTGTCGCATCCGTCTTCAGGTGTTCTTTCAACCAAGAGAGTGTGAATTTCATTAGCTTAATCCTGTCGCTAAATTCGCTTGCAGCAAGGGTGAGAATCCGTAGTGGCCGAGCCATCTCTGATCGGACGCAAACATATCGCGTAAGTCCGGCATGCCGTATTTGAGCATAGCTAAACGGTCAACGCCCATGCCGAAGGCAAAGCCTTGGTATTCGTCAGGATCAAGGCCACAGTTTTTGAGCACATTGGGATGCACCATGCCGCAACCAAGAATTTCCATCCAGTTGTCGCCTTGGCCAATCCGAATTTCATCGCCGACCCGTTCATAACGCACATCCATTTCGGCGCTTGGTTCCGTAAATGGAAAATGATGCGGGCGGAAGCGGGTTTCCACATCGGTCTCAAAAAACGTCGAGATGAAATCCATCAAACAGCCTTTGAGATGCCCCATATGGGTGGTCTTGTCGATGACGAGACCTTCGACCTGATGGAACATCGGGGTGTGGGTTTGGTCGCTGTCGCACCGATAGGTGCGGCCCGGCACAATAATACGGATCGGCGGTTTCTGGTTCATCATTGTGCGAATTTGCACAGGGCTTGTGTGGGTGCGTAAAACCATTTTGTTGCCGTCCGCATCCGGCTTGAGGAAGAAGGTATCGTGCATATCCCGCGCCGGATGCCCGGGCGGAAAGTTCAGGGCCGTGAAGTTATGGAAATCATCTTCAATGTCCGGCCCTTCGGCAACTGCAAAGCCCATGTCGGCAAAGATAACGGCCATTTCTTCCATCACTTGCATGACAGGGTGCAATGTACCGGTCTCGTTTTTGACCGGCAGGCTCATATCAAGGGTTTCGGAGGCGAGCGCCGCGTTTAGTGCTTCGGCTTCCAATATAATTTTGCGGGTTTCTACCAAATCGGATATCTCGTTTTTGAGACCGTTCAGGGCAGGGCCCATGACTTGCTTCTCTTCCGGCGACATCTGGCCTAGCGTGCGCATCTGTAAGGACACTTCCCCTTTTTTACCCAGCGCCGCCACGCGCACGGCGTCTAGGGCGGCCAGATCGGGTGCAGTGTCAATCTGCTCTGCATATTTTGCCTTCAGGGCACTTAAATCGGTCATAGGGAATTTCCGTGTGTTGTGTGGTCTTCACCATAAAAAAAGGCCCCTTGGAGTGCAAGAGGCCTTTTTGAATTCTTGTAAGCTACATCAACTAAAGAGCAGCTTGGGCCTTGTCTACCAAGGTTTTAAACGCGGCTGGCTCATTACCAGCAAGGTCTGCCAGCATTTTACGGTCAACTTCGATACCGGCTTTGGTAAGGCCGTTGATGAAGCGGCCATAAGTAAGCCCGTGCAAACGAACCGCAGCGTTAATCCGCTGAATCCAGAGCGCGCGATATTGACGCTTTTTAAGTTTACGGCCGATATATGCATATTGACCGGCTTTTTCGACGGCTTGGTTTGCAATACGGAAAGTGTTTTTGCGACGGCCACGATAGCCTTTAGCCGCATCGATAATTTTTTTGTGACGTGCGTGTTTGGTAACGCCTCTTGATACGCGTGCCATAATCTACTCCAATCTGATTTTGTTAGCCGTACGGCATGAATTTTTTGCGAATAACGCGAGCGTCGCATTCCGCCAAGATAGTCGTTCCGCGGTTATTACGGATCTGCTTGTTGGTACGCTTGATCATTCCATGCTGTTTACCGGCTTGGCCAGCTTTCACTTTACCTGACGCGGTCAGTTTGAAGCGCTTTTTAGCACTGCTTTTGGTCTTCATTTTGGGCATTTCGTTCTCCATTTTACGGACAGTCGCCTATCCTGAACTTAAGAACCGTCAGGCATGCCTTTAGCCTAAACGGTTGCGCCTCAAACATTGAGGAAATGGGGTTATAGCGGGGTTTGGAGGGAATGCAAGCCGGAATGTGTAATTGTTTACCCCTTGTGCTGCCAAGATGGCCGGCGAATGCCAAACGCGATAAACGGGTTGTCCTTGTCGTCGTTCTCCGGGTTTTGGGAGAAGTGCACCGCAAGGCCCATTTGGAAACTTTGGGCGATACGTTGGGCGGTTTGGTTGAAACGCTCGTATTTAATCTCAGAAAGGGTCTGTTTGCCGGCCTTGTCAAATAATGCCAGCCAGCGGGTAAAATGGGCAGGAGATAGCCCCGCTAGCCCGACATGTTTTGTCATGGGTTGGCCTTGATAGCGCCCCGTCCTGAGAAATATATTTGACCAAAAATCATTGATACGCGTGATATGGGGTGTCCACTCCGCGTCCGTCGTCCCGATTTTCGCGTTAAAGATCGGGCCAAGAAGCTCGTCCTTACGTACCCATGTATAAAATACTTTGGTAAGCTTGGCGATGTCGTCTTCGGTGATGGTGTCGGCACTGGTCATAGATTTGGAAATACGATTGTGACAAGCAAAATGCTATAGCTAATAGCGCCCCAAAACATAACATTGATAATGGAGCTAAAAAACCCGCTCTGTTCTTGGGTAATGCCGAGCTTGCCAATCACTAAACTGCCGGGAAGCAGGAAGATTTTTGACACTATTTTCAAAAATCCCATGCTCAATTCACCTATTTCGGAGCCAGCACCATTGTCATCAACCGGCCTTCGGTTTTTGGATGGAACTCGACCTTGGTGGTTTCTTCGAAGTCGATTTTCACGCGCTCTAGCAAATCACGGCCACGATCCATATGGGCCATTTCACGGCCACGGAAGCGGATCGTTACTTTTACCTTGTCGCCACGATCAAAGAACTTGGTCATAGCCTTGGTTTTGACCAGATAATCATGGGTGTCGATATTGGGCCGCATTTTAATTTCTTTGACCTCTTGGGTCTTTTGGCGTTTCTTGTTGGCGGCCTTCTTCTTCTGCGCTTCGAAACGCATTTTGCCATAATCAAGAATTTTACAAACAGGCATGTCCGGGCTAGGGGCCACTTCTACCAAATCCAATCCAACGGAACGGGCCATAGAGAGCGCTTCGTCAATCGAAACGACACCTCGTTTTTCTCCGGTTTCTGTAATAAGAAGGACTTTAGGCGATGCGATATCATCGTTAATGCGGGGCCCTTTTTTTGAGGGCGGCGCGGCAAGTGGTCTGCGGGCTATGCTATTTCTCCAAGTTGTTGATGTTCTGCTCTGTACCCATAACGCGAATACGGCGGGAATATGCCGATTTGTCGCAGGTTTTTCAAGCACTGTTATACACAAATGTACAAGTTTTATTCAGGTTGTGGCTAATTTGCCCTTAACGGGGCTTCAGGGTGTTTGGGAGGGGGTGTGTAAGGCCCTCTTATAGACCTCCAAAGTGGCCGATTTCATAGATTTTGCCGAAAATTCACGGTGAATGCGCGTTCGTGCCGCTTTGCCAAGAGATTTGCGTTTAGCGGGGGAAAGCGCCAAAGCTTTGGTAATGGCCTTTGCCAACGCTGCAGGGTCATTCGGTGGCACCAGAAACCCGGTTTTCCCGTCAATAACGGTTTCCAGTGCCCCGCCGTGCGCGCTGGCAATGACAAGCTTGTGCATGGCCTGTGCCTCGACAGCCACACGCCCAAACGCTTCAGGGTCGGTAGAGGCTGAAACCACAATATCCGAAGCCGCATAGGCCACAGGCATGCTTTGTGTATGCGCAGTAATATGAACACGGT
Source organism: Robiginitomaculum sp. (assembly GCA_002733605.1). Taxonomy (GTDB): domain Bacteria; phylum Pseudomonadota; class Alphaproteobacteria; order Caulobacterales; family Maricaulaceae; genus Robiginitomaculum_A. Next base: position 110,816 of record NVWK01000005.1, on the reverse strand, counting down.
CTTCGAGGTTTAAAGATTGGCATAAAACTTCAATCTCGCTCACATAATCATCCCGTCCTTGTGCGTCCCCCAGCAAGACGAGATGGGCATCATTCCCTTGCTTTTGCAATTCCGCCAGTGCTCTGACAGCGACCAATTGCCCTTTCCAACGCGTGAGCCGCCCCGGTAAAAGGATGACAGGGTGTTGAGCGTCTATGCCCCAACTTTGTCGGTACGCTTCAATGTCTTGCGGCTTCACTTGAGCCGGATCAAAGACATCCATATCGACACCGCGCGGGATCACGATGATTTTGTCAGCAGATATACCGTGTTCTTTAAGGATATGGGCTTTGGTATAGGCGGAATTGGCAATGACAATATCACCTTTGGCCATAATCGCATTATAGCGCCGTTTCAGTTTTGAATTGGCGTTGTAAATACCGTGATACGTGGTGAGGAACGGTATGCCAACGGCTTTGGCGGCCGCTCTTGCAGCCCATGCAGGCGCGCGGGAGCGGGCATGTACAAGCTCTATATTATTTTTCTTGATAACATCGATGAGGGCGCTTGTGTTGGTGCGGAGCGAGAACGGGTTTTTACTGCCCATCGGCAGGCGGTGCAAAATACCGTCGGCCGCGTACAATTCGTCTTCCATGCGGCCCCCTTCACTGGCCACATGTGCAACATGTCCAGCCGCATTTAGGGCCTGCGCGATTTCGATTGTCGTGCGCTCGACCCCGCCTGCATTTAATTGTGGCACGACTTGTAAGATATTCATGGCTATACTTAGATGACGATTCTGTTTGCTTGGGAAACCACATATCATGACAAATGCGTGCACGGTAAAATATTTATCCGCCCCGGCCTATGGCGGCTTGGACGACAACAAAATCGCCTATTGTAAATCGGCAGACTCAAAGACTGGCAGAGAGCCCGGTTTGATATGGTGCGGTGGTTTGAAATCCGACATGGAGGGCAGCAAAGCTACCGCCTTACATGATTGGGCCGATGCACAGGGGCGGTCGTATATCCGGTTTGATTATTTTGGCCACGGAAAATCTACGGGTCGATTTCGCGATGGCACGATTTCACGTTGGGCGCGCGATACGGTGCAAATTATTGACGAATTAAGCGCAGGGCCACAAATCCTCATTGGTTCCAGCATGGGGGCATGGGCGGCTTTACTCGCCGCTTTGGCCAGACCTGAGCGGATCAAAGCTCTGGTGCTGATCGCGCCCGCACCGGATTTTACGCAAAAGCTTATGTGGGCCGGTTTTAGCGACGCCATTCGCAACACGATTATGGAGGAAGGTATTTACTACGAACCCTCCGGTTATGACGAGCTTTACGAAATTAGCCGAGACTTGATTTTGGATGGGCGAGAGAATTTACTCCTCGACGACCCGATTGAATTTACCGGCCCTGTGCGTATTTTACAAGGCATGCAAGATACCAGTGTGCCGTATGCGCATGCGCAAAAATTAATTGACGTTCTGACCAGTGATGATGTGGAGATGACCCTTGTGAAGGATGGAGATCATAGCCTGTCGAGGGCACACGATATTGAGAGACTATTGCGGGTGATCAGCGATCTTGGGTCTTCAACAAGGCCTTAAGCCCCTGCTTATAGTGTGCGTATTTGGGCGACCAGTTAAGTTCGGATTTGATATGGGCATTGGATGTACGTCTTAGATCCGTGTAGAAACTGCGCGCGAGGGGGGACATGTCTGCGTCTTCAAACGGAATTTGGGGCAAGGCAATGTCAAGTAATTTGGCCGCATAATTCAAAACGTCTTGCGGTGGTGAGGGCATATCATCAGCGAGATTATAAATTCGCAACGGGTTGGGTTTGTCCATCGAAAGCAAGAGAGCCGAGACAATATCATCCACATGAATACGGCTGCTCACATGGCCCGGTTTTATGATGGCGCGGGCATGTGTACTTTGGACACGTTTGAACGCATTGCGCTCTGGCCCGTAAATGCCTGCAAGCCGGAAGATGTGTACGGGCGCGCCACTTTCATACCATGCAAGTTCTGCAAGAACCCGTTGTTTTCCTCTGGCATTTGTTGGGCGTAAAAGCTCGTCTTCGAACACCCAATGACCGTTTCTATTGCCGTACACGCTGGTGGCGGAGAGATAGCCGGCCCACTTTAAATTCGGCGCGATCTTGTCCCAGTTTTTGCCAAGTGCTTCTATGATAGGATCGCCGTTTTCGCCGGGCGGGATAGAAGCGGGCGGGATAGAAGAAAGCACATGGGTGGCCCCACGTAATACGGATTTGAGCTGGCGTGTCGCTGTGCCGTTAAATGCGATGGGGGAAATGCCGAGGGCTCTGCACTCTTGGGCTTTTTGCGCGGTACGGGCCGTCGCAAAAATCTGAAATCCGTGCTGTTTGAGCTCATCAACCAGTGCGCTGGCCACATATCCGCATCCAAACAGAAGGAATGTTTTGTCTGACTGTAATTTAACCTGCCGCGCCATTGTATTTAAAACATCCCCTCGGTACATACGCTTTATGAAAAACTATTTGATAATCTGCGGTGCACTGTTTGTGATCACTGGAGTGCCTGTCTGGGCCGAGGAAGTCAACACGGACAAGGCCAAACTCGAGACCCTTGATTTTGATGCACGGCATAAAGCCTGTCTTGAGCAAATCGCCCAAGATGAAGAGCTTGCCTTAGAAGAGGCGATGATTTGGCAAAGTCAGGGCGGCGGGCGTCGCGCACGGCATTGTGTGGCTATGGCATTGTCCGCTTCGGGCCACCCGGACGAAGGCGCGCTTCGGCTTGAAAAACTGGCGAAAGCTCCCGATGGAGGCAGTCCCCCCATGCGGGCTGGGTTTTATGTAGAGGCTGCCGATCTCTGGCTAGAGGCGCAGCAACCCCGTAAGGCAATAGAGACCGCAACCGTAGGTTTGAAAATTGCCGCCGCACATATAGATTTATACATTGTCCGTGCGCGTGCCTATGCGGCATTGGAGCGCTGGGATTTTGCAGAAACAGATTTGTCTTCAGCTCTGGCCTATGTACCTGACGATCCGCGGGCTTTGCGTTATCGTGCGGATGCCCGTTTGCAGAAAGGTAAACTGGATTTGGCACAGGCGGATATTCATAAGGCTGTGGCTCTGGACGGAGAAAATATTGATATATTGCTGGTCCGTGGTAAAATTATCGAAGCGATCCGCCTCGAGACCTTAAAGACAAAATAATCAGGACAATTGTGCCAACGCCCACTCGGCCGCGTCCCGCACGACCGGGTCGTTATGGCTGAGATGCGGGGTCACGGTTTTTTTGAAATCTGCATTTTTAGAATTGCCAATAGCATACAGCACATTTCTTAGAAACCGGTCCAGCCCGATCCGCTTGATGGGGGAGCCTGAAAACAGGGTGCGAAATTCTGCGTCGTCAAGTGCGGCCAGTTTTTCTAAATCCGGAGCGTTCAAATCCGCTCGAGCGACAAGTTTTTGCTCACGGGCATGTTGGGCGAATTTGTTCCATGGGCACACGGCCAGACAATCATCACATCCATAAATCCGGTTGCCAAGTTTGGGGCGTAAATCTTCGTCCACGGGGCCTTTATGCTCTATGGTCAGATACGAAATACACAGGCGGGCATCCAGTTTATACGGCGCCGGAAAAGCATTGGTCGGGCAAATATCAAGACAGGCCGTACACGATCCGCAATCGCCACCGGAAATTTGTGTGGGTTCCAGCTCCGCTTCACTCAGAATAACACCCAAAAACAACCATGACCCGAACTCCCGACTGACCAAATTAGTATGCTTGCCCTGCCAGCCGATTCCGGCCAAAGCTGCGAGGGGTTTTTCCATTAACGGAGCCGTATCGACAAACACTTTGACGTCTTTGCCCGTATCGCGTGCCATAAGGCTTGCCAGTTCTTTCAACTTGCCCTTGATCAGGGCGTGATAGTCCTTGTTGCGGGCATAGACGGAAATTGTGGCTTGATCCGTATGTGACAGGTTGGCCATCGGATCCGTATCCGGCCCGTAATTAAACCCGAGCACAAGCGCAGATTTTGCATGCGCCCACAGATGTTTTGGGTGAGAGCGCCGAAACGCGGTCTCTTTCATCCACGCCATGCTCCCATGGTAGTCCTTGGCAATAAATTCGTTGAGCCATTTACCGCTTGTCCCTCCAAGCTGCTCAAGATCAACAACCCCGTAGGTGGAGAATCCAAGTTTATCTATCCGGTCTTTAAGGGGCTGTGCCAGTAAATATTTGGCCAGTAAACGTTTGGCCCGTAAATGTTTAGATGACAGGCTCACACCCTAAAAATCCAAATCAGTATAGTGGCGAGGGGGGCGCAAGCCCGGAATTCTGTCTTGCAGCAGAGGCTGAAAGGATGGGCGGGATTTTAGTTTTTGATACCAGTCCTTTAAGGTAGGCCATTTGTTCCAGCTAATTTCATCCAGATAATCAATGCAGGAAATATGTGCGCCTGCGGCCAGATCGGCGAGACTAAGTATATGGCCAGCCAGCCAGTCCCGTTCTTCAAGCAACCAACTCATATATTCCAGATGAAACTTAAGATGTTCTCGCCCGACCCGCAAGGTCGCCGTGTCGGGCGCGCCATTGCCGGACAAGGTTTTTTCGAGCTTTTCTGTCAAAATATAGGCGTTGACATCACTGGTGAATTTCACATCAAACCAATGGGCTATACGTCTGGCCTCGGCCCGGTCTTTGGGGGTGGACGGGAGCAAGGGGTTGCGTGATCCTTCCGCGTCGGCCGCATATTCACAAATGGCACGCGCAGAACTGATAACGGTTTGACCCATTTCGGTATCTTCGATCAGACAAGGGGGTGTGCCTTCGGTGCACAGGCGCAAAAATGTGTCCTCCGGCGCCCACGGGGTGACGGAAACAAGTTTGAACTTCAATTTTTTTTCGGCCAGAGCCAGACGCGCTTGTCGCGATTCCGGGTCGAGGGGCCAATGGTAAAGTGTACGCATTTGATCAGATTAATTTCAAGGGAGTAAAATATTGTTAATGGCTATGCCCGTTCTCGGGGGATTTGTTTGTATTAGGTTCGGTTTCGTCATGGGTGCAGTCTTCATGTTCATAGTCTTGATGCTCGTAATCTTGGCGAAAGATAGCATTGCCATGCATTTTATGACAGCCCGAAGGATGGGGGTGAATAAGAATGTCTGCGGCCGGATAGGCTTCCATCATACGGGTCTCTGCCGCCACAACAATCTTGTGGGCTTCCATTAGCGATAAATCATCATCCAGATCAAGTTGCATCTGGATATGTACATGTGGGCCAGACGCCCGGGTTCGTAAATCGTGCACCCCGTTTATACTATCGTCACGTAAAGCCAGCTCGCGAATAAGTTCGCGTTCTCTTTCAGGCAGTTCTTGATCCATCAATTGGCTCCAGGCAAGGCGAGCAATGCGGTAGGCCGTATAGAACAGCCATAGGGCAATCCCGACACCGACCAGAGCATCTGCGCGCAAGAGCGGGGAATAGCTTGTTAAAGCTACACCGACAATCACGGCAATATTTGCGGACATATCTGCAATATAATGGGCGCGGTCGCCCCGAATGGCCAGAGACCCTGTGGCCTTGATGGCCCATGTTTGGGCGATCAACAACCATGTGGTCAGCAATATGGCGAAAACCATTACGGCAATGGCATATCCGCCCTGCTCAATCATGTGCGGGTTTTCGACATGTTTGGCAGCTTCCTCCAGCAAATGCACGGCGGCTAACGAGATCAGGCAAACTTGCAATACAGCCGAAAACCCTTCTGCTTTCCCGCGCCCGAACCGGTATCCTGCATCCGGTGCACGCGCCGCATAACGCACGGCAAAGAAACTGGAAAGAGCCGCAAACAGATCAAGGCTTGAATGTACCAGTGAGGATAAAATTCCCACAGAGCCGGTTTCGCGAAACACGATAAATTTCAGGGAAATCAAAATTATGCCGACGCCAACAGAAAAAGCCGTAATTCGCCGTGTGATCCGCGAGCTTGCCTCTGCGCTGAGCCGCCCGGGTCTGCCTTCACGAAAAGGGATACTACCGGGGGGGCGTTTAGGGATGGGTTTTTGTGCGCGTGACATAGGGCCTATATAGAGATCGGTAATCTGCGTGATCTTAGCAATGCGCAGGGTTATACCAAGTTGTTTTGTGTATCAACTCGCGTTGTTATAGCATAACTTTGTCTAGGCATAGAAGTTTTCCCGTGACAAAATCCTCGTGAAACTTTAATGAAGATTTAGGGTCATAACAAAATATTAGAAAACTGGACCCGAGGGTAGAAAATGGTGCGATCAATAAACAGGATTGCCCTTTTGGCGTTGGCCATAGTGTTGGCCTTGGCGCTGGTATGGGCGCTGGTTGGGGCGGCTGTGTTTGTGCGAAAGCAGAACGCACGCGCCATTATTGGCGTAGGGTATAAAGTCAAAATTACCTGTTCAGAAGTGTTTGTTGCAAAGCGAAATCTGGATGATGTCTTGGCAACCCAGTTTTTCAACATTGATCCACTGATGGACAAGATTAAAATCAGTGTGGACACGCAGGCTAAAACCGTAACAGGGCATTTGTACGGCCTTGGCAAAAGCATGGCTGTGTACCGCGAAGGTGCTGGATGTACTGTCTTCGCACAACACGGGGTCGAAGCTGTCAACATCCCTGTCGTCAGTTCTGCACAAAAAGCCGTGGCGCATACATATGAAACCGCCATCAAACCCGAAGTGCAAACGGCAGTACAAGCCTTGTTTGATGAGAGTGCACTGCCCAATCCGATCGTGACCCGTGGCGTGGTCGTCATTCAAGACGGGAAGATTGTAGCCGAACATTACCGCGATGGGTTTACCAAAGATACGCCCCAACAAAGCTGGTCTATGGCCAAGGCAGTGACCCAGTCCCTCATCGGGATCATGAGCGGCCATGGCTGGATTGCTTTGGACGACACGGCGCTTTTACCCCATTGGCAGGGCGATGATCCCCGCGCCAAAATTAGCCTCGATGATTTACTGCATATGGCAAGTGGGCTGGAGTTTTTGGAAGAATATGCCAATACGGATGCAGCCGTCGTACAAATGCTGTTTAACCGCAAAGATATGGGCGCCTATGCCAGCAGTTTTCCGCTGATACGAACCCCTGGAACGCAATCAAAATATTCAAGCGGGACGACCAATATCGTGTCTAAAATTATACGCATCAGGCTGGACGCTTTGGGTGAGGATTATCACGCATTCCCGCGTCGTGCCCTGTTTGATAAACTTGGCATGATGAACACCATATTTGAAGTCGACCCAAATGGCGGATTTATCGGCTCTTCCTATATTTATGCGACCCCGCGCGATTTCGCCCGTTTCGGGCAATTTATTTTGCAAGACGGTGTCTGGGAAGAGGAGCGGATTTTACCGGAGGGCTGGGTCAATTACTCACGACAACCGGGGCCGGGGGACGATCAATATGCATCCCACTGGATGGTCAATACGGATCAAAAATCCATGCCCGGATTGCCGGCGGACATTTTGTATATTATTGGTAATGATGGCCAGTATATCATCACAATCCCGTCTAAAAATACAGTGATTGTCCGCTTGGGCGTGACCCGTAGCCCGGCGACGCTCGGAACAGATGTACTGCCACTCCTTCGCAATATTTATAATAAACTGTAACCACAAAAGGCCTGTTATGACATATTTGAAATCTCTATTCTTAAGCGCAGGCCTTGTGGCCGGTATGGGCGCGTGCTCGCAACAGGCTGAAATGGCTGACATGCCTGTTAAATCCGCTGCCAGTCTGGTTGATAATACCAAACTGCCCCAAGCCCAATTAAGCGAAAATGTGACGCCAACAAAATATAACCTTGATCTACGTATTGATCCCCGTACGGATGGATTTTCGGGTGTTGTTACAATTGATGTGCAGATTGCGGAGGCAACGGATAAAATCTGGTTGCACGGTCAGCACATCACCGTCACGGACGGTATCGCTAAATTGGCGGACGGACAGGAAGTCGCCGTTTCTTACACGGAAGCTGACATCCAAGAAGCCCCGTCGGGCGTGGCGTGGCTGAAACTGGCAAAGGAAATCGGCCCGGGTGAAGTGACTTTGGTTCTACCCTATGAAACACCTTATAATACGGCCTTGAACTCAGCGTATAAAGTCACACGTAAAGGGGAAACCGGCACAGACAATTACGTTGTCACCCAGTTTGAAGCTATTGGCGCACGACAGGCATTTCCGGGATTTGACGAGCCTCGGTTCAAAGTTCCCTTTGATCTCAGCATTAGCGCCCCGTCCGAAGACGTGGTGTACGCAAACACACCAGAAACCCAAACCATAGCCCAAGAAGACGGCTGGACAAAACATGTATTTGCCACCACGCGACCATTACCAACCTATCTGATCGCATTTGGTGTCGGGCCATGGGACGTTGTGGAATATGCGGATTTACCCCCGACCTCTGTACGCGGGCATTCCGTACCCTTGCGCGGGATTGCGGTGAAAGGTGAAGGCAAAAACATGATGTATGCCCTCAAAAATACGGCAGACATTCTTGAAGAGTTAGAGGCGTATTTCGGTATACCATATCCGTATGAGAAACTCGATTTGATCGCGGCCCCTGATTATGCTTTTGGTGCCATGGAAAATCCCGGTGCCATTGTCTACACCGAATTTTTGATGCTGATGGATGAAAATGCATCCCTTGGTCAGCGCCGCGCCTATGCAGGGGTACATGCCCACGAGATGGCACATCAATGGTTCGGAGATTTGGTAACGCCGGTTTGGTGGGAAGATATCTGGCTCAATGAAGCTTTCGCGAGTTGGATGGGGAATAAAGCAATTGATGCATGGCAACCGGATGGTAATTTTGGCCGCTTGACCCTCAGTCGTGCACTGGGCGCAATGGCAATAGACTCGTTGACCACCACCCGCAAAGTCCGAGAACCTCTCGTGCGCACCGAAAATGTGATGGATCAATTTGACGGCATTACCTACCGCAAGGGCGGCGGTGTTCTGGCGATGTTTGAAAGCTATCTAGGCGAAGAGCGTTTCCAAAAAGGTGTGCGTTTGCACATGGCCCGTTTTGAAGACAAAGTGGCAAGTGCGGATGATTTCTTCCAATCCTTGGCCGATGGTTCCGAAAATTCAGAAGTCGTTCCGGCGATGAAAAGCTTTGTCGACCAATCGGGGCTTCCTCTTGTAAGCGCAGAATTAAACTGCAAATCCGATGTGCATACATTGCAACTTTCCCAGTCGCGGTATGCACCGCATGGATCGGCAATTACACAGGGCCAATTGTGGAAAATCCCCGTGTGCGCAAGCTATAGTGTGAACGGAGAAACCAAAAAATCCTGTACGCTTCTCACGGAAAAAACAGGGGTACTTAATCTTGAGACACAGACATGCCCGTCATGGGTAAGTTTGAACGCTGATGGCGCTGGATATTACCGGTTCTCACTGGATGCGGACGCATGGGCTGGTCTTCTGGACAATGTTGATAAATTGAATCCTAGAGAAGTCCTCACAGTTCTCGATAGTTTAAAAGCAAGTTTCGCAGCCAATAAAATGGACGCTGAAACCTATCTGAACGGGTTGAGCGCATTCGCACAGCATTCGGAATATGATATTGCACGCCAAGCCGGAAACTCGATAGCGACCATGAAAACCACATGGTTGCCAGAAAGCGCCCATGACGATCTGGCCCGCTTTACGCAAGATCTATATGCCGAGCGCTATGCACGCATCAAGGACGCGCACAATATTGAAGCAGATTTGCTCGCGCCTACTTTGGCCGCACGATTGGTAAATTTCGGAGGCGATACGGCTTTGGCAAAAGAGTTTGCGGATGCGGGTGCTTCATATCTCGGCCTTGACGGAGACGCCAATAAGAAAGCGCTGGCACCGAATATGTTAGGCCTTGGGCTCAGCGAAGTCTTTAAAGTACGCGGTGAGGCGGCGCTTCCGGGTTTGATGGAAATGGTTCGCACCGGGAGCCCGGCAGAAAAGGGTAGTGCGCTCAATGCGCTCGGCAACACAACTGATCAAGATATTGCCGCCCGTCTGAGGGAGGACGCCTTGAGTAATACGGATACGTTTACAGGCCGCCAAGCCAGCGGGTTAATCGCTGGGTTGTTGGGAAATTCTAAAACACAGGCAGAAACATGGGTCTGGTTCCAGACGAATTTTGATGCATTTGTCGAGGCGCGTGTTGCCGACGTGCGCAGGGGCACAATGCCTAGATATGCCGGTGGATTTTGTGACGTGAAAAGCGCATCAGATGTGAAAGCATTTTTTGAAAGTAAAGCGGACATTATCCCTGGCTATGAGCGTTCCTTGGCACAGACGCTGGAGGGGATCAGTTTATGTGTGGCATTGAAACAGGCTAAAAGCGAGGAATTGGTAGCCGCTCTCGCCAAACGCTAATCTAAAACCAGACGTGCATTCAACTTCTTACTAACCAATCTCCATGCCAAGAAGGCGATGAGGATGGTGATCGGATATCCGACGGCAAACAGAGAAAGAGGTGTCAGGCCGGGGAGCAGAAGCAGCACGATTTGGGTCACAGGCCAGTTAAAAACGTAAAGCCCCAAGGATAAATCCGGGATGGATTTGCGCCCATTTTTCTGGTCTGGTTTTTGCTCTGGTTTCTGGCCTGAATTTGGTGCGCCCCGTCTGCTGGTGATGCCAAGATAGACTAAATACCCAAGGCCCAATTCGGTGCTGATTTCAATGAACGGGGTCCAGCGTAGCGCATAATATTGTATGCTTGCGGCTGCGATGATGACGAGCGGAATAAACAAGGTGCGGGGTAATGTGTGCCGATAGGCATAGGCACACATGCCTAACATATAAGCCCATCCCAACCGCAAACCTACGCGGATGAAACTGAACGCGGGGTGGTGATCTGTCGTCTGGATTCCGTAAAATACAAAGGCCGCATAGGCGAGTAAGAGTATGATGCTTAAGAGTAAAATCTGTCGCCTGTTGCGTAAGCCACCGATCATCCACAAAACGGCTGTTGCGATAAAAGCAATCGCACCCCAGCGAAAAGTCCACAATCCCCCCTGAATGGTGCATATATACAGGGCATTGTCGAGCAATCCCGGCGTCATTTCACCCGGGCTTATACACGAGATGACTTTGATCAGATATTGTATGTGTTGCCCCAATCCGGTGGCCCCCATATCGCCCAATAAAGGGAAGATGAGTAGAACAACCAGTAACGCGAAAACTGCCACAATAGGTACATTGCGCACACATCTAGAGATCAAAAATTTGAGCGCGGATCCATGCCTTTGTAAGCTACGCAGAGCTAAAAAACCTGACACCATAAACAGAATGGAAATTCCGTACCAACTGGGATCATAGCCGAACATACGTAAATATTCGGCTTCTTGTGGTCCGCGCGACATGGTCGAAGCATACCCGAAGGCGATCATGGTGATCACCAACATGCGCACAGGCGCAAGCCATGTTAAAGAAACTGGTTCTTCGGATCGCATTTTACCGTGAATTTGGTTGATTATACTCACCAAAACTACCCACTTCATTCAAGTCTGTGCCCCGTTAATTTCGAGAATGATACGCAAAAAGTCTTAAGAATTGCTCATTACCAACATGTTTTTTGCACATGTATTTATTATAAGGTTTTGGTAAATTGCTTGCATTAAACCCAGTGCACATGTGAGAGAGTACACATGTGAGAGGAAACACTATGGGTTGGCTACAATTATTGATTTTGGCGATTGTGCAAGGGTTGACCGAGTTTCTACCTGTGTCCAGTTCTGCCCATTTGATTTTGCCTTCCAAAATTATGGGTTGGCCCGATCAAGGCCCGATGATTGATCTGATGGCCCATCTTGGATCACTGGGCGCGGTGTTGATTTATTATCGCCGTGATGTTGGCCAGATGATTGGCGGTGGTTTCGATATTTTAAGCTTCGACAAAACCCGCCTTGAAAAGCCACGCGCAAAACTGGCTTTTCATATACTGATTGCGACCCCTCCCGCCCTTATGGCCGGGTTGATGATGAGCATGTTCGGGTGGGATGAATTGATCCGCTCTCCATTAGTGATCGCGTGGGCAATGATCGTGTTTGGCGTGGTGTTGTGGGTGTCCGATGTGATGGGCAAGAAGTTGAAAACAATAGACACTATGAACGCGAAGGCGGCTTTGATAATCGGGCTTGCACAAATGATCGCTTTTATTCCCGGTACCTCGCGCTCGGGCATCACCATGACGGCCGCGCGTGCGCTCGGCTATACGCGCAGTGAGTCTGCACGCTTCTCTATGTTGCTAGCCATCCCGACCATTTTGGCCGGTGGAGGATATGCATTCTTGAAACTGTTCAAAGACGGAGATGCTAATGCCAGTCTGCAAGACGGTCTCGTCGTCGCAGGGTTTTCACTGGTGGCAGCCTATTTTGCCATCTATGTCTTCATGAAACTGATCGAGAAAGTCAGCTTTTTCCCGTTCATGCTTTACCGTCTCGCTCTTGGCGGTGCGCTTTTGTGGTGGCTGGTGGCCACAGCGGGTTAGGCTTTAGCTAGAGGCTTCTTGATGAAACTGCCCATATGTCTTGAACGTTTCAAGTGTAGGCGGCACGATGGCTTCAACCGTTTCCACATGCACATCCAGCTCCGCAAAGCCCGGATGATCACCACTTAAAACAGTGTCGGTTTTCATACCCTTGACCATGTCGCGGGTCAGAAACGGCTTGATCAGCAAGTTCAGCAGCGGGATTGCGCCTAACGTTTCAAAACCAAATCCCCAAACCCCACCCAAAGCCCATGGGGTCGGCACGAGCAGGCGTTTTTTATCAATGGCGTTCAGGGTAAATTCTATAAGCTCTTTACTGGTGTAGCTCCGCGGGCCGGCAAGCTCATAAAGAATGCCAGAGCTTCCACGCGTCACGGCTGTCGAGACGGCTTTGGCGACATCGCCAACATAGACGGGTTGTAGCCGGGTTTTACCACCGCCCAGCAAAGGAATGACAGGGGTCAATTGCGCCAAACGGGCAATGCTGTTGAATATGCCTGCGCCTTCACCAAACATGGTCGCCGTGCGCAAAACATCCGCCGTGGGTACACTGGCTAAAACAGCCGCTTCACCTTCGGCTTTAGAGCGTGCATATGCGCTAAGGCCATCTTTGTCCGCACTGAGAGCAGACAAATGAATAATATTTGTAATGCCGCGCGCCGCCGCAGCCTCGGCAACAGTTTTTGCGCCAAGCGTATGCACCGCCGAAAACGTCTGCCGCCCTTTTTTGTAGGAGATACCTGCGAGATTAATCACTGCATCGGCACCGTCCACCGCGCGCTCCACAGATTGCTTGAAACGCAGATTAGCTTGCACGAGTTGAATTTGCCCAACCGCCCCATTGACCCGTAAATCCTGAGCCGTATGCGGACGCCGCACAGCCGCGCGAATACGCCAGCCATCACGCACCAATTCACGCAAAACATGACGTCCCAGAAATCCGCTTGCGCCAAAAACAGTTACCAGACCTTTTGTCATGTCATACTCCATATATAGAACTGATACCGCCTTACGCCGAAAATCCGCCCCTGTCCAGAATCAGAACAAAAAGAATCACATAGACAATTGACCCTCAAGCTTGCCTGTCGTAAACGCTCTTTCTGCTCGTATTATATATGATATGTGCCCAGGTGGCGGAATTGGTAGACGCGCTGGCTTCAGGTGCCAGTGGCCGCAAGGTCGTGGAAGTTCGAGTCTTCTCCTGGGCACCAACTACAAGTTTGGTAAGTTCCGAAAATATCCTAACTAACTGAAACTGTTTGTTAATCATAAAATCAAATACCGAAGAAATCCGAGAGTATCCGCTTGCATCCCGAAAAATTGGGGGTATATTTGGGGGTATAATTAGGAGCGGACTCGAACTTTATATTTAGCTTATGACCCTATCAGATATACAGATACGAAATACAAAACCTGGTCCGAAACCGTTTAAAATTTCAGATAGCGGTGGTTTATATCTGCTTGTGAATCCTGGTGGTTCAAAACTATGGCGTATGAAGTATCGTTTTGCGGGTAAAGAGAAGCTTCTTTCCTTTGGCCCGTACCCGATTATTTCCCTGAAACAATCCCGTGAACATAGGGATGCGGCTAAAGCTCTGCTCTATAATGGCCATGACCCCTCTACCATCAAACGGGAAGCAAAACACCGTCGTACAATGGAAGCCAAAAATAGCTTTAGGGTCGTTGCCGATGAGTTTACAGAAAAATTACGTAAAGAGGGTAAGGCAGAGATAACGATCAAAAAATTGGAGTGGGTGCTTGGCATGGCGAATGAAGCTTTCGGCCACCGCCCTGTGAACTCTATCAAGGCAAGTGAAATTCTTGTCCCGCTTAAAAAATTGGAAAAGGCAGGAAAGCATGAAACCGCTCGTCGGTTACGCTCTACAATAGGGCGGGTCATCCGATATGCGATAGCCACAGCTAGAGCGGAGAGTGACCCAACCTTTGCCCTTCAAGGTGCATTGGTCACGCACAAGGTCAAGTCGCATACCGCTATTACAAACAAAGAGGAACTTGGTGAATTGCTATGCGCCATTGATGCATCCGGTGGATACCCTAGCACGGTGTTGGGTCTTAAACTTTTGGCCTTGCTTTATCCACGTCCCGGAGAGTTGCGTTTGGCAAGGTGGGGCGAGTTTGACTTAGGTGATGGAATATGGGTGATACCTGCTACGCACACTAAAATGCGCCGTGAACATCATATTCCTTTGCCGCCTCAAGCCATTGCAATTTTGGAAGATTTGAAAAAAATAGCCCCGCATAACGATCTGGTGCTTCCATCCATCTCATCGTCTAAAAAATCTATTAGCGAAAATACTCTAAATCAGGGGTTGCGTCGCATTGGGTACAGCAAGGATCAAATGACGTCTCACGGCTTTCGCGCAACCTTTGCTACCATCGCGAACGAAAGCAATCTATGGAGTTCTGATGCTATCGAACGTGCTTTGTCACACGTCGAAGCCAATAATGTGCGCCGGGTTTATACACGCGGAACGCATTGGAACGAACGTATAAAAATGGCTGCATGGTGGGCAGACCTGTTGGATAAATTGAGGGAAGGGTAAAGCGTGGAAACTAGCTATTTTAATCTGATTTCTCGTATGGAACTGGTGCCTTTATTTGATAAGGCAAGGGCGGAGTTGCTTGATAACCATGAATTTGTACAATGGGAAAAAGAGTTGTTTAAAGCCATTTGTTTGACTGATGATGATTTGTTTAAATTTATATGTGTTGCTCGTAAAAATGGTCTTGTGTCAGAGGTATCTAAGGCGAAAGCAGTTTTTGAATTACGAAAGTTGATTCACCATTTTGTTTGTACGTCGCGCCAAGGCGAGAACACACGTCAAAAAAGAGAAGAAAAGCACTTAAAAAGAAATATAGAAATTTTAGAAGAAGCTCTAACCCTTCGCCAAGATTATGCCAAACTTGTGAAAGAAGGTAGAAAATATAGATTTAAAGTTCCGCAAATGAAAATTTTCGGAATGCATGAGCTTGAAAAAGATATTTCAGCACTAAGAGAAAGAGTTGTGTGTTTGTATGGTGGAGGAACATCCAATAAAAAAGTTGAATTTCAATTACAATTAATGGCCTTTTATTACGCGTGTTTTCAGGTCGATCCGAAATGTACACCACCAAAATACAAAGCTCGCAATTCCAAGCATGATGCTCAAGGTTTATTCTCGTTTTTTTTGTTTTCCAAAATAATTTTGACAGAGATACATAATAGACAACTTATTATTAAGAGGTTGCTAAGGGCAGTAAAGATAGATGTGAGGCCAACGGGTAAGAAGAGTGAATTGCGGTATAAAAACGCTAAACAAAATTGTGATAAGCTTTTCAAGAAGGGAAGGATGACTGTACAAAAACGAAAACTTTATGATAGTGTTTTAAGGCAAAATGAAATCATATATCAGTATGTAAATGCGGAAAAAATCTGGATTGACCCAGTGTCAGATACTTTGAAACAAAGAATCAAAGATGCTAAAAAACTTACAGTTTATGATGTTCTCACAGAACAGGATAGTGAAGAAAGGGAGGGGTATGAGCGCAAGTACAAGAATGAAAAATTCTACAAAATGGCACAAAATGCTTCTGTGTTTCCAGTATATGTATTTATGGCAGGCAATATAATTAATGAAATCCGTAAAAAACGTAAGACTTGCAATTAAGAGTGTCTCAAGATTTTTTTAAATCCGTCAAGGAAAAAATATAAAAATATAGTAAAATTTTTCTACCTCGAATTTTTTTCGTAAAGTAGTAGCTCACAATTATTCGGACACTTTCGTCCATTTTTGGAGTTAAGTATGAAATTTAATGCACAATTAAAAACATCTTCTTGGTATGGTATGGCGGCAACGCTCCCGACTTTGCGCCCAAAGGATGTAATTGAACAAACCGGTCTTTCTCGTTCCACAATGTATGAAATGATTGCGAGTGGAGATTTTCCACCATTTATCAAAATTGGTAAACGCGCTTCCGCTATGCCGAAAGCATGGTTGTTAGCTTATCTTGACCAACAGGCACTGTCCCGGCAGATTCCCCATGTCCTATGGGGGTTACAGAAGAAACATATGCCGGGACAGCAAAAACAGGCTCACCGAGGCACTTGGGGCATATTCCACTATTATTCAAAAAAATGAACGAATTGGGGAATCTTACCGTAACTACTCGCTTTTTCGGTAAACTCCGCAAAGCCATATTTTACCTCCCAAGAGTCTTTGCCTAGAATCACTGTCCCACTGTCCCAAGGACGACTTTTCCCATATGGCAAGGGGGCTGTAGCCGGGACACCCCCATGTCCCACCCTGTCCCACCCTGTCCCAAAATATATCCTTTAAAGATAGTGGTATATGGAGATTACCCCACATAATTGAATATTGACGTTTTCACCGTCATACAAGGGGGTATTTACCGTGGTAATTCCCCTCACAGTGGTAGTGGGGTATTCTCACCGTACCACTCCCGTGAATGAGGGGGGGCTTTTCACCCTTTTTCCCCTAATAGGATGTATATGAATAATTATTGTGCGGATCGGTCCGGTTATGCCCTATTATAGTGCAATACTGGTGGTTCCAGTGATAAACGGAAGCTCATCACGGGGGAATTTCGAAAAATTGTTTCGCTTCGAGGCTCCGCGCACCCCTTGTCATGAGAATTGTCTCAGAAGTACCTTGAGCGACTTATCAACGGATGCTTGATATGGGGTGTTTGAGTTCTTTCGTGCATTGAGGAAACCGATATAGTACAGCAAGATACTCAGGATCTCTTGGACAATGGCATCCCACGTTTGCACATGGAGAAATGATCAGGGAATGATTCTACGAAATATTTGGTTGCCCCAACCCTTGAAAGACAAGTTTGACTACCTATATAGGACCTGAGGTTGTAATTTTTTAGTGGGCGTAGGGTGAAATTTTCGGATATATTTGAAATAGATGATCCAAAAGATGAAGAGTGGTTTGATCCACTTCTCACGTTGGATACTAAACTGTTCATCGATCCATTCTTGATCTATGATAACGAGCATGATGAATTTCTTGGCTCTCACGATGAGATTGTAGGGCTGTTTGATGATGCATTCTCCCTAATTGCAAAATCCGATGGCAACAAAAATAATCGTAACTGGAAGAAAGCATTAAATATCCTCTTGTTTCCTGAGGTCGAAGAAATTTGCCTTGGATACACGAGTGCAGGAACGAATGGCTCAGGTACGGGCCTTAAAACAGCAAAAAGCATTGCAATGGGCATACATGCAGCTATTCAGCGCGGTAGGAGAAATTTTGAACATTTTGAAGAAGTTCAACTGTTTCAATTAGGTGTTGGGCCTGACTCAATTAGTGATGCCACAGCGAATATTTTATTTAAGAGATTGGCTGATTATACTAAACGGCAATGTGAGCCTCATAACGTCAAGTTAACAAAATTTACTTTTAAAAGATGTTATTATAGCAAACAAGAGGGACGGTGGATTTCAGGTACATTTGAGTTACCAAAGAACCCGTACAACAATAAACCAATATTACTCGTACCAAAACATTATTTGGGTAAATTGCCCAGCCTTAATGCCGATGATTACTGGGGTTTTTGTAGTGATAATTACCCCGATTTACTTGCCGAGGCATTTGGTGACGATATTTTGAAAAAAGTCACCAAGGAAACAATTATCGATTTGGCCAATAAGTATCCAGATACTCGTGAGGCCTATTTAAAATACTTGGAAACGATTACGAAAGCTTCATATGATTTCGTCAAAGATGAACTAGGGTTTTACAAATTTTGGGAAGTAGCGCACGGTTTTGTTGAAAAATACGTTCTCAGCTGCAATGCACCCGAAGATTTTGATACCTTTATTTTATCTTTGATCGAGAATTTTCAAAATTATATTGAAAACCAAGGAGGCTGGCGGTTGTTATGGAATGATAATGGAAAAGCGAAAAACGAGGCAACAGTCCAAGCGTTGTTTTATATGTTTGTCAAACAGTATTGCTATAGCAACCGAATAGTAATTTCTAAAGAGGCTAATGTAGGAAGAGGGCCCGTAGATTTTAAGCTATCAGCGACAGTGGACAAACAGGCTTTGATTGAAGTCAAGTTAGCAAGAAACTCTAAGTTTTGG
This sequence comes from Robiginitomaculum sp., assembly GCA_002733605.1. Taxonomy (GTDB): domain Bacteria; phylum Pseudomonadota; class Alphaproteobacteria; order Caulobacterales; family Maricaulaceae; genus Robiginitomaculum_A. Next base: position 92,199 of record NVWK01000005.1, on the reverse strand, counting down.
AAAGGTCTCTCGAGCCAACTCCCAAAATATTTGCAAGCAGAACAAATCAAAACAGGGTATTTTCTGATTGTGTTATATACAGAAAAAGATTTCAAGCGATTGCTAGACTTAGAAACGCGGACAAAAGATATTTCAGAACAGTTGGGTTATGACATTAAATCAATTGCTGTGGATGCGACTAAAAGCCCTCTCTCAGCATCTCTACTTTAATTTTAAATGTCATTTGTTATTCAAGCCGTGAGTTGATTTGGGAATTGCGCCTTGTGTTACCCATTAAGGCACTGAACGATGAATTCATCTAAGATGTCCCAGATCGGTTTGAGATGATTTGGTGATGGGGAGAAATTTTCTGAATGTATGTAACGGTGTAATGTATCCAAAGAAACCATATTTTCTTTTTGGGATAGTTTTTTGATATCAGCAAAATATTCGTCACTAATTTTTGACTTTGTTCTGAGGCTTTCTGCAGCTTTTCGAATTTTATTATTGAACTTATCATTTGGGTGTACGCTAGTGACATTTGCCGTTTCTATATAGTACTTTACGGACAATTCGAGCAAAACTCTTAATAGTACTGCAATAGCATTAGGGTGTTGTGAGAACTCTAATCGAAATTGAAGCTCTTCCCAGATTTCTCTTTGTCGTTGATTTTTACTATTCCAATTTATGTTATAGTCAGTCGCTGGTATTAGGTTTTTCCTTTCAAGTGGTCTCTTTGCCCCAGATTTGAGTGTCTTTTTGAAAGAGCTCCCCTTGTCCGCAGTTTTTTTGTCAGCACTAACGATGGGAGTTTGTGGAAGATATCCATCGTTTTGCAAGGTATCAAGGTACAAATCTTTATTGGCAGCATCCCATAAATCACCTAAAACAATTTTTTTACTTGCTAAATCTTGGGTGATTTTTTGTAAGCACAAAATCACTTCGTCTTTATTGTGTATTATCGAGAATTGTTTTTGAGATGTGCTCAATCCGACACGATTTAAGAAGCGTTCTGACGATAAAAGCCTATTTAGAGTGGATCGTGGAATTTTACCATTAGAAGGAAGTTTGTTTTCTCTGTTTAAAAGTTGTTCAATTTTATCAGCAACATTGAGGCCTTTATTTTTACCTGTCCGTTCGATGAAGTTTCTTTTCATCCGATCATCCCAAGGACTTTGCCCGATTCCTGCCTGACTCCCGTTGTGCCTTCGTAACAATATGTTATCAACGCGGTCTATGTCCGTTTCAATCCTGCAAGTAATTTCTTGGGGTAAATCGCCAGTCCATTGGTTTTGTAGTTTATGAAAATATTTTTGCAATAGGGTGGTCGGAGCCTTTCTTGGGGCTATTATCAACTTTAAACATGTAACCCGCCGATTGCCGTCGGATAAAACGTAGCCGTTACTACCTTTGATTACTAAGGGAGGTTCATAAATTCCCCCTTGTTTTGTAATATCCATAGCAAGGTTTTTCATGTGGGTTTCTTTGTTGTTGAATAGCCAGGCTACTGCAGAAGACTCATCGCCTAATGCTCCATGCCGATCATTAGCAGGGTTTATGACAAGGTCTGATATAAGAATTTGTTTATACATCACTTTAATCCCATTTGCCTAAATTTAAGATTAGCACCAAAGTGTAATATGCTTGCGCAATGTGAAAATGTACATGATCATTATACAATTCTTGGGTTTTGAATGAGGTGGTGCATAATTAACTTCTCGTTAACATTCTTATTCTACGTTCAATTTAATACATGGAATGGTAGGTATTGATGAAAACATCTCTAAGTATAGGCTGCGCTCTTTTATTACTATTGGTTATTATTGAAGCTGTTAGCCCTGCCGCGCAAAGTGTTCTACCTATTGGGAACAGCGATATTGCTCAAACGGGTGTGGTTTTGGGAATTTGCGTTGTATTTTCTCAAATGTTTGAGGTTACAAAGGAATTATGGCATGGTCGCAAAAAATAGGATGTCAATTTCCCTAACTGATGAGGAAATCATAAAGCTGGATATTGTTGCAAACCGTTTCTCAAAGAGTAGATCTGAAATTGTACGAATAATAATCGATGATTTTTTTAAATCGGATTCAAAAAGATTTGATATTTTGATTCATGGAAGTGGTGGGCCCACAACAAAACGTAAGTGAATAACTAGAAAAATAATATAACTCATGGAGTATGTCATGGGGGAATTTGATACTCATAATCAATAAGTGAACTTCCTGCTGGCACGATAATAAATATTATTGAGGCATACTTGTAGAAAAGTGCTGAAACCCATACTACTAGTTGTGATGAGTGGTTGTTGGGGGTATCAATAATGAATGGTAGCATGAGAAATTTTGGATTAAACTCACAGACTTTGAAGCTCATAACATCAAGTCGCCGACATACCCTTGGTACTAAATATGTCGAACTGAGTGATGCAGAACGGCACGCTTATGTTTTGACTCATAGCGCCTTGAAAGAAATGGGGGAGGTAGCTCGAGGGTATCTTAAAGAACCTGAGAAATTTGAACTCCGGATGACATCAGGGTTTAATCCCAAGAGTGGTATTCGCGGTTATATCCCAAAAGACCTCTGGTTTGCTATATTCCCTAAAATTAATAAAGAAGCACTCGCAGCAAACCCTCAGCTCTTTATGATAATATCAGATCGCGGGATTGAATATGGGTTTGGTGCTGCAGTTCACCCGAGTCAATTTTCAACTCAAAGTTTGAAAAAGTTGGTGCGAAATACAGCCCCTGCTGTTTTTGACCAACTCCCGCTTCCAGAATCTGCTGAAGCCATAAAAATAGAAAATGCGATTCTTAATCAACCTGAAACCTGGTTTTTTAGAAAAAAACATCGTCAACCTCCTCAGGGTGAGGAGTTTAGCTCTTTTCATAGCTGGCTGTCCTATTTGCAATCGCAAGAGGGGTATAAAAATGCTGCAGGATGTATTAGTCGCTATGAAGTGGCTGATAGTTTGGAGAATATGAACTTGAACGATGCCCTGAAGAATATGACGCAAATTTTTGAGCCTTTGTTGGATCGAGATTGGGTGGATTCAATAGTTGTTCCACCTATAAGCGCAACACGCTCTAAGGAAACATTTGAGCAAGTGTTTACCGCTTTTCTGAAAGCACTTGAACTGGAAAAAGGTAATACATTTAACATTAATGAGCCCCTTAAGAAAACTATGGATGATGTAATATCATGGCTTAGGGGGAGGCCTGCAGTTACATCAAGGCGACATCTTAACCTTAAACTCAGTGTAGGCAATGGTAACTGGGCCAGCGTTCCATGGCTCGCCCTGATGGATGAACGGATCACAAAGACTACACAAAAGGGAATCTATGGTGTTTTTCTAATTTCTGAGGATCTTTCCACAATTTTCTTAACGCTCAACCAAGGGATCACAGACTTAGTGAAAACGTTTGGCCAAAAAAACGCAGAGCTCAAGATGCATGAAATAGCATCCGAGGTTAGAGGTGAATTGGGTGCCCTCGAGTCGGAAGGGTTTATATTGGATAACAATATTTCGCTTGGTTCAAGTGCTAGTAATGCCAAAAATTACGAAAAAGCTACGATTGCTCATATCATGCTTCAGAGCAAAAATTTGCCAGAAGACGACCAGATTGACAACCTTCTTGAAACTCTATTGGTGGCTTATGATGATGTTGTTAGATTAAAGGGTAAAACCGATGAGAAGGAGACCGTGGTGACAACTTTTGAGTCGGGTATTGAAAATTACGATATTGAAGACGCTTTAAAAGATCTCTTTCTCAACCGTGATACGTTGGAAGAGTATTTGGAAATCTGGCATTCTAAAACAAATATGATTTTACAAGGCGCTCCTGGGGTTGGTAAATCTTTTACAGCTCAACGTTTGGCTTATGCATTGCTAGGCGCGAAGGATCCTAAAAAAATCCAAATGGTGCAATTTCATCAGTCCTATTCATACGAGGATTTTGTCCAAGGGTATCGACCAAATGGGGCGCAGGGTTTTGTTCTTGAGAATGGCATATTTTATACTTTTTGTGAAACTGCACGTGACGACCCACAAGGTAAGTATGTACTCATTATAGACGAAATCAATCGCGGTAATCTATCCAAAATATTTGGTGAGCTCATGTTGCTCATTGAACCTGATAAACGTGATCCCTCTTGGGCTACTCGTTTAACGTATGCTGGGTCTGGCACTCCCCATTTCTACGTGCCACCAAACCTTTATATTCTAGGTATGATGAATACGGCAGATCGGTCCCTTTCTCTTGTAGATTATGCTTTGCGCCGACGCTTTGCTTTTGCAAACTTAAAACCATTATTCCATTCTCCGAAGTTTAAGGCTCATCTCTCTGGAAAAGGGGTTGCTGATGAGGTTATTCAAAGGATCTCTATGCGGATGGGCGTGCTCAATCAAGATATCGCAGGTGATAGGAATAACTTAGGACCAGGATTCCAAATTGGGCATAGTTTCTTCACACCAACTTCTACCGTGCATAATTCAGAAGTTTGGTATGAGCGTGTCATAAAAACTGAAATTGCTCCCTTACTACAAGAGTATTGGTTTGATGACCCTGATAAGGTTGAGCAACATTTGTCTCAACTTTCTAACTAACGTGTCTATCCCCATCCGTAATATTTATTATCTCATGCTTTACGCGTGGGGTAAATTTACACCTGGGGCACTCGTTGATGTTGGGCAAGACATAAGCCCGGATCTACCAAACCTTTTTGCTAAGGTACTTAATCAAAGCACTAAAAGGTTGTTACGGAGAGGGTTAGGCCAAGGATATGTTGGGTACACGGATGAAACCCGTTGCCCTCGTGGTAAACTGCGCATGGACCTGATTGCAAAACGGCAGACTCTCCTAAGAGGTTTTGCCGTATGTGATATGGATGAATTCACCCTAGATATTTTGCATAACCAAATTCTTAAAAGTACTCTTAGAAAATTATCTTCTTGCAAAGATGTGCAACAATCTCTTCGTCATGAACTACGTCTTACCTTGAAGCGGTTTGCCAATGTGACTGATATTCGGGTTTCGGGAAGTGTCTTTGCTCGAGTGCAACTGTCAAGAAATCTAGCGCATTACGGCCTACCTTTAAAGATAAGTGAGTTTGTTTTTCATTCACTTATGCCGGATGAGCTTGGCTCAGGTAACAAGTTTAAAAACATCCTTGAAAACGAAAAACAAATGGCTGCAATATTCGAAGCCTTTTTACTTAACTTTTATAAATTGGAATCGCAAAATTTCGAGGTTGGTTCTCAAAGATTACAATGGGATGCAGTCAGTCAAAATAGCGCGCATTTAAATTTTTTGCCTGGGATGCAGACGGACATAACCTTAAAAGGTACCAAGAGTAACGCGGGGCGTATTATTGTTTCTGATGCTAAATATTATAAAGAGGCGCTTACGAAAGGGCGTTTTGGGAAAAAGACTGTGCGATCAGCACACCTTTATCAACTGTCCACTTATCTCATCCACACGCAATCCAAAAATCCAGATGCTGTTGTTTCCGGTTTGTTGATATATCCGACCAGTGGGGACTGTTTGTCCCTTGATTATACAATCATGGGGTTTCCTGTGAAAATTGTGTCTGTAAACTTAAACCAGGCATGGCATGATATCCATGAGGAGCTTCTGGGCTTTATTTGAAACTCGTTTGCGGGCATGTTTGTAAATGTTTGAATGTAAAGTGATGTGTCTCTTTAGTCATTTATATTGATGATTTCACAGACATAAGAACTCCTAGAGCACTAAATTAATACTAAGTGCTACCATAGTCAATGTAGGTTACAGAGCATTATACGGGTCTCATTGACTAGATATTACAATGTCATCATAGTTGTTAAGTGCAATATGCACATTAGAAAGTGGTGAAGTTTTGTCCTGTTAACTCTTAACTTCACTACTTTCTTTAACCGCATAGAGTTATTGGTATCTATTAATTCGCGGGGTCTACTTCAATTACGATATTTTGATAGCCACGGAGCATGTTATTGATGACACGTTTTTCGCTGATAAGCCTTATACTTGTGAATTGCTTGATCATTTCGTCAAGAAGAACCCGCATTTCGAGCAAAGCGAGATTACGTCCCGCACACATATGATGAGCAGTTCCGAACGCCAAATGCCCGCCGCCGCCGGTGGAAGCGCGTGTAATATCAAATGTCTCCGGATTCTGGAACTTCCGTTCGTCACGGTTTGCGGATGCGAACATCATTAAGACTCTACTGTTCGCCGGAATAACAAAGCCATCGACATTGACTTCCTCAGTCGTAAGTCGGGAGAAATACTGTAAAGGACTTTCAATTCTGAGTGCCTCATTAATTGCTCGTGCCGCCAGGGCAGGTTCTGCCCGCAGTTTTGCCCATTGCTCCGGATTTTCAGCAAAGAGCTTTATCATGTTTGAAATCGCAAATATCGTAGTATCTAACGATGGCGTTAGGTAACCGGCTATTACCGATTGAAATTCCTTTTCCACTAATTCTCCAGATTTCACAGCTTCGTAGAGTGTCGCTGACCAACTACCTGGACGTAGGCGATCCGGTAGCGATGGATCGGAAACATATTTGCCCATTTCCATTATTGTTGGAAAGCCGTTTTCTACACGCTCATTGCCACTGGGGCCCATGCAGTTGAAGCCGGCTGCGGCCCAATCAAGCATTCTTTGGCGCCCTTCCTCTGGCAAGCCTACTAGTTCGGACACCACCGTCAGTGGAAGATGTCTCGCGAGATCGGGTACAGCATCAAACTGGCCTTTTTTGGCCAAATTGTTAATAAGCTCAGCTGCAAGACCTTGCATGCGCTCGCGAAGTTGGTTGATCGATTGAGGCATGAGTGGGCGGGTTAAAACACTGCGTAAGCGCCCGTGCTCGGGTGGGTTGCTACCCAATGTAGTACCTTTGAGGGCGAAGTTCATCCCGTCATTTAGCGCAACGCCTTCAGATGAAGAAAATTTTTCCCAGTCGGTCAGAGCCTGTCTGACATTTGTATAACGGCCAAGAGCATATATGCCGTCGGGCGAAAGGTACGTTACTGGGGCTGTATCGCGAATAGTTTTATAGTTTTCATAGGGACACTCCAGTGATGAAACAGAAAACAGATTGATATTCAGGCTGGGGGGCGTTTGTTCCGGTGTCTTGGTTTTTGTCTCGGTCATTTGTAACTCTTCTGGATAAGTAAAAATGTGTAGGCTATTTTCGATTGCCTAATACTCGATTTGAAATTTCCGACCTAATGGCGATATAAGAGAAGACACTTCAGTGTATTATAAATTGATGATCTATGCGTCGTCGTGATCAGCAAGAGCATCAACCAAAACGAATGCAATGCGCGCAACTTCATCACTTCGGTTTTGCCAATCATGATTTGTTCCTCTTTGGACCATAACATCACCAGCCTTCATGAGAACCTCACCCTCGTCCATCACGCAGCATATTTCCCCAGCCATAACAACGACGAAATCAAGTGACCGAGTGCGGTGCAGCATCTGATTTTTCTTCGATGTTTCAGGTCCATCCAAGATTGCCTGGTCTGGTCGTAATTTGTGACGGAAACTTTCATCAGGGGGAAATTCCACAACCCGAAAAACGGCGCCACCGTCAGGAGGCGCAACTTTATGAGGTAGGACAACTGGGTCACCCGCTGTTTTATTGTCAGCAGGAACAGTTGTGGTCCACATTTCTGTTGTCGCTAAATATTCTTGGTTCATAATGGGATCTGCGTGAGGGCAGAGTTCATCACTGATAACAACCGCTTGGCCCTGTTCATTATGGCCAGTGATTATTCGGCGAATTGGCGCGACTTTTGGAGTAACGCGGTGATTTTTATTGCTATCGTTCATTATATAGGAATCCGTTATTTAGTGGTAATTGTTTTTTTGAGGCGACAACTTAGGCCTCAACAGCTCTAGCCATGGTTTTTTCCATTTTCAGCGACCATTCTTCCCTTGTGGAAAACCCTGGTCGCGAACGGCAGAGTTTTTCAGTTTGTTTCATTATAACTTCGCTAGACTTTGAAATGTCGAGATCACCTCTGCAGGGTTGAGGTGTGTGCCAAGGGGAATCGCAAAATAGTTCAAGGGGGTTTCCTTCGGGATCCTTTGTATAAAACGACCAGGCATTGCCGTGATCTATTTGAATAATATCAACAGGGTCTATTCCCATTTTAATTAGCGTCTCATATGCATTTCGCAATTCATCAAGGTCTGTTAGACCAAATGAAATCTGGTTGATTGTTGAATATTCTGCTTCGGGAGGGCGTCCATCGATCAGAACTAGCTGGTGATGATCATTCGCACTTTTGGTGAGAAAAACGATGTTGGTTCCGTTGAACCGTTTGCCACGATCACTGGCGACGAAGCCGAACATTGTGCAGTAGAATTTCTCCATCTTTTTGATGTCCATTACGTTGATGCCGAAATGTTCAAACCTGCTTTGATGTAAAGTTTTCATGGGAGGTATCCTTTAATTTTCTAATGGGAGCTGGTCCGCAACAGTATTTAGCAGAGTTCCAATCTCGGTTATGCTCACTTCGATCTGATCTCCGGGTCTTAGAAATCTTGGTGGTTTTTGGAAAAGCCCAACGCCAGACGGAGTGCCTGTTACCAAGATATCACCGGGCTGCCAGTCAAGTGCTTGAGATACATAGGCTATCATTTCGGGGATAGTGAATATGAGATCATCCATGGCGACTTGCTGCATTTGCACACCATTAAGAAGCGTCGTAAGAACTAAATTTTCGGGATTAGGAATCTCGTCTTTCGTAACCATCCATGGTCCGACCGCGCCTGTACCTCTGAAATTCTTGCCCATTCCGTAAAGATGGCTGTGCTTTTGCCAGTCGCGAATACTTGCCTCGTTAAAGCAAGTATAACCCGCGACATAGTCCATCGCATTCTCGACAGATATATTTCCTCCGCGCTTTCCAAGGACAACAGCGAGTTCACCTTCATAGTCGAGGTTATCAGACACGGAAGGACGTATGAGGGAGGTCTTATGTCCCGTGAGTGTTTGGGCGTGGCGATGAAAGGTCACCGGATATTTGGGCATGTCTCGCCCCGTTTCAAGAACATGCCCTTTGAAATTGATTGCTAGGCAGATGATCTTTGATGGATTGGGGATAACTGGAAGAAAATCGATTTCAGAAAGATGGAAATCTCCTTGGGCTGAAACGCAGTAATCCCTCGCTTTATTGATTTGATTTGCTTCCAGAAGGTTGGATAGGCAAGTTATGCCCTTGAATTTGGAAGTCAGGTCTACGACCATATCTCCCTTTATAACGCCGAAACTATCTATACCGTTTTGTGTGAATGAAATCAATTTCATGTATCTTTTAACCCTTATTTTCCTCCTTGATATCGGAGGAAAATAAGGGTTAAAAGATACGAATTATGTCTGTCTAATAACTGTTGTCTATCCCCCCGCTTTTGACGACCGTACGAATGGCGTCAGCGAGAGCTTCAGCGGCTGGGGTGAGGGGTAGCCCGTTCGGACGCATCAGGCAGGTGCTAGGGCCGGGTATTTTTTCTGTGATAGGAATTTCGGCTAAAATGCTTCGTGCAAGTTCAGAAGTCGCCCATTGGCGGGGTAGGAATGCGAGTGCGTCAGTTCCTGCTAACAAGGCGATTAACGCTATGAGAGACTCGCATTTAATTAAAGAAGTAGGTGGGGCTAAGCCCTGACCTTCGAATATTTCGCGGTACTCATCATCGTTTGGCCCAACAGCGCTCGTCGTTATCCATTCGGCGGACATAAGTTCGCCCAGATGGGTTGCGGATTGTAAGGGGTGACCTCTTCTGCCAATGACACAGCGGTCATTATTGAAAAGATGTTCGACGAACAAATCATCGGCTATTTCTGCGGTAGGGACCGGGCCAACGGAAAAATCAAGGTTGCGATTGCGTAATCTACGTAGTGTTGCAGAATAAGATCCCTCACTGATGTTAACATGAGCATCTGGAAACCGTTTTCGGAAGCGAGAGATTGCCTTAGTCAACACTGCCAGGCTGATAACACTTGATGCAGAAATCGAAACATTTCCGCCTGTATCCCCACGGAGTTGTAACATTTCTTCCTTTCCTCGGGACAGCTCCTGCATTACGGCTTCAGCACGATCAAGAAAGCGCTCCCCATACATATTAAGTGAAGAGCCTCTTGCACTGCGTTCAAATAGCGGGGTGCCGAGCTCTGTTTCAAGCTGCGCGATGCTTTTAGAAATCGCGGGTTGGCTGAGATTTAGTTCACGAGCAGCCGCTCTGATACCTCCGGTTCTTGCTACGGCGATGAAGTCGCGTAGGTTGTGCAGTTTCATAAATCACACCTTCTTGGGAACTTAATACAAGGATTTTTACTTTTTGTCGGGACATAACCAATTACGATCACAAAGACAAAATAGATATCTTTTATGGATCACATGTTGCGAATACATATGCAAGAAGAAAAGGGGCCCTGAGCTTGAAGGTCGTTATTTGCGACGCGGGAATATTAGAATAAAACTTGAAATCTTACGAGGAGTACCAAATGTCTATTAGGAAGTTTTTTTATGCTGGGGCGGCAATAGCAGCCCTTTCTCAGTCCATGGTTGCTTCAGCGCAATCGGAAGTCCCTCAAAGCGATGATGTACAGGGAGTTCCTTCTGAAAGCGTGGCGAACTCTTCCGGCGTTACGGAGCGAGCAAGTCTTGATGAAATCATCGTTACTGCGCAACGCCGTGAGGAGAACTTGCAAAATGCAGCATTAGCCGTCAGTGCCGTAACCGGTGCTCAGCTAACTGACTTAGGTATTACGCAATCAACCGGGCTCTCGCGACTCTTTCCATCCATCCAAATTCAGCCAGCACATTCTTTCACCCAAATTTATCTGCGAGGTGTTGGCACTTTTGGCGCAAACTCATTCGCAGAAAATAGTGTCGCCTTCAATTATGATGGCGTTTACTTGTCTCGCCCTGCTGCCCCGGCAGGCCTTTTCTATGACATCGAGAGAATTGAAGTCCTCAAGGGGCCTCAGGGCACTCTCTACGGCAGAAACGCGACAGGTGGAGCTATCAATGTAATTCCGGTTAGACCTAAGCTAGAAGAATCCGGAGGGTTTTTAACAGCCGAATACGGGAACCACGAAACAGTGCGGGCGTCTGGCGCGGTGAACGCGTCGATAGGTGAGAGTGCTGCTTTACGGCTTTCTGGACAAATTTCTAAGCATGATGGTTATTTCAGCGACGGGAGTGACGACGAGGATATTATCGCAGTTCGCGGGCAATTTCTATTGGACCCGGTAGGGTCGAATTTTGACGTCCTGTTTTCAATGGATTATGCTGAAGCCGGCGGAGTCGGCGGAGGTGGGACAATCCTTCCATTGCTGCAGCCAGGTGAGCGGTTGGGGGTCTTCGATCCACGTGTGATTGCTGCCTATCAGGCAGTTTCTCCTACGGCGCCAGTCCCACAAGTCCAGATTCCCAACGCAGGCAGTCAGGATAGTTCATTCTTTGGTGTGCATGCTACTTTGAATTGGGACTTGGGTTTTGCTAACCTTACCGTTATTCCGGCCTATCGGGAGACTAGCTATGACGTCACGAGTATGTCTGGAGGGTTTGTCCTAGATATTGATGAGCAGTCGGAGCAGACGTCTTTAGAAGTTAGGCTTACGGGTGATACTGAACGGTTTAACTGGGTATTAGGCGCGTATCGTTTTGACGAAAACGTAGACTCACTCCAGACCTTTGACCAAGCTAGTAATAAGACCGATTTTGTTTCTGCCCTTACTACCGAAAGTACCGCCATATTTGGGCAGGCAACTTATTCTCTAACCGATACCTTTCGGTTGACTGGGGGGCTTCGTTACACGAGTGATGTTAAAACTCAGGATACTCTTCTAACTCTCTCGCCTTTTGTTGGGTTTGTACCAAACGTATTCCCATTGCAGCCGATTTTTCTCAATCTACAGACAATCGCACTGACGGATCATAAAACTGATAAAATGACGTGGAAAGCGGGTGTTGAATATGACGTTTCGCCAGATTCTCTTCTTTATACGACTGTATCGACAGGGTACAAATCTGGTGTTCCCTTCGCAGCATTAGCTCCAAACAATATTTCTAAGCCTGAGGGGTTGACCGCTTACACCCTCGGCTCAAAAAACCGTTTCCTCAGTGATAGCCTTCAATTGAACCTAGAAGCTTTTGTATGGAAGTATAAGGATCAACAGGTTTCTCATCTAGGGCCCGTCGAAGTTGCGCCGGGTATCAACGGCCCCGTGTTCATAACAGAAAATGCGGGTAAGCTTTCCATCAAGGGTGTGGAGGCCGAGTTGTTGTATCAGCTTACATCAAATGATCTTCTGTCTGTTGATGTACAGTATCTAGATACCAATTATGACGAACTGGAGTATCAGGCATTTTCTTCATCAGGGGCGTCGCCAGCAGTTGGCTGTCAGGTATCTCCAACGAGTCTTACCACGACTACTCCAAGAGCCGCCATTTACGACGTAGATTGTTCTGGGCAGCCCGGTGTTAATTCACCCAAATGGACTATTAATCTAGGGTATGAGCACATATTTGATCTTGGTGCCAGTGGAACTCTTACCTTCGGCGCAGATACTCGTTTTCAATCCGGTCGCTATTTGACAGTTGATTTTTTGCCCGACGCCTATCAGGGTTCCTTCATGAAATCTAATGCTCGTATAACTTATGAGACGCATGCAGGAGGGTATTGGGTCAGCGCATTTGTTGATAATATTGAAGATGAATTCACTTTTTCTGGCTCGGTGCAAAGTCCCGTCAAGAATGGTTTGTTCTTCAATCGAGTTGCTCCTCCGCGAACTTACGGTATCCGTGCAGGCGTCAGATTCTAAGATATTCTAACTAACAAAACAGGAACTCTGAAGATGTTTTTAAAAAATAAAAGTCTACGATTTCGATTGGTGTTCTTTGGTGTTTTTGTATTGCTTCACGTAGTGTTGCTAGCCTTATGGGTAACGCGGCATTCTGATAATGTACCAAGCCAAGCTGTTGGAGATGACGTTGTTTTATTAGCTGATACTATACCTATACCGAGTGAAACTGTTGTTGGTAAGATTGTTCTTCTAGGCACTGCTGCGGGGCCAGTGCCCAGGCCTGGACGTTCTCAACCTGCAACGTTATTTTCCATTGGTGGGCGTGACTATTTGATAGATGCTGGAGACAATGTTTCGCAACAGCTGTCTCGTGCCCAGGTTTCTCTCACTGATCTTGACGTGGTTTTTATCAGCCATCTCCATTTTGATCATGTTCTGGGTCTAAACCCTTTAATGGGTTTCACTTGGACGGGAGCTAGAAAGCGACCATTGGTGATTTGGGGGCCACCAGGTACAAAGTCGTTAGTTCAACGCAATATTAGTGCCTTAGAAATTGGGGCAGAAATTTTTAGGTCGCAATTGCCGCCACGGCCCGAAATGTCTGATCTGTTTGAGGTAAAAGAAATCTCTGAAGATGGCCCCGTAGCCTTCTATGAGGATGAGTTTGTTAAGGTCACTGCAGTGAGTAACACGCACTATGAAGATGCAGGTGTACAGGCTAGAGATTATGGATTGGACCAGTCATACTCTTACAGGTTTGATACTGATGAGGGGTCCGTTGTCTTCACCGGAGACACCGGTCCATCTGAAGCTTTGGAAGTTTTGGCAATGGACGTCGATTTACTTGTCTCGGAAATTATAGATCTTCCCAGCGTATTAAGTGCTGTTGCGAAAAGTTTTGGTGGCAACAGTCCACAACTAACCTCCCTACAAAACCATTTGAAAAGGGAACACCTTACTGCTGAAGAAGTAGGTAAACTCGCGGCACGGTCCAATGCGGGAAGGCTTTTGATAACGCATTTTGCCATTGGTCCGAATGCTGATGTCGAAGCCTTTGTAAGCAAAATCCGAAAGTATTACCCTGAAGGTGAAATTATCCTAGGCCAAGATCTTATGAGTATTCCTCTGGACGGCAACTGATTTTTACTTAGTTTTTTCCAAATTACCGGCTAGAAATAGGCGTCAGATCAAAGTAGTTGAAACCCTATACGTTGCCACATTGGTATTTTGATGTAAAGATACAGCAACCATAGTGAATAATTCGGATACGCCATGAACTTACAGCGCTTCGACCTGAACCTATTGAAGTCTCTAGACGCACTTTTGACCGAGAAGAATGTAACCCGAGCCGCTGAAAGGGTGTTTTTATCTCAACCCGCTATGAGTGGGGCCTTGAAAAGACTTCGTGAAGAATTGAATGATCAGTTACTCGTTAGGGTAGGGCGGGAAATGGTCCTAACTTCTTACGCAGAAACCCTCTTGGTTTCAGTTCGAGAAATTTTACAAACGATTCAAGACACGCTTGAAACTAAGTTGAATTTTGATCCTGCTTCTGAACGTCGGTCCTTTAACCTAGCGATGACAGATTATGCTTCCATGGTTCTAATGCCGGAAATTTTGGAACGTCTTGCCCAGTACGCTCCTTATATTACTTGCAACATCTTATCCGTAGACGAAAATACTGCATCGGGACTAATGGGAGGGGACATCGACTTTTTTGTGGGTGTTTCAAAGTGGCTCGAGGATCACGAGAAACGTTTAGGCACCGAGCTTTGTAGTGAACCGTTATTTTCGGATGATTTTGTTTGCGTTGTGGCCAGGGATCATCCTGATATAGATGACACTATCACTTATGAACAATATTGTGAGCTGCCCCATAGTGTCGTTAGGTTTCCACGTCAGCTAGAATCATTGATTGAAGGTCACTGGCGAACAGAGGGGCTTGACTTGAGAGTTGGTGTCACTGCACCAAATTTTTCAACGCTCGTACTGATGCTTCCAAACACACGCTTGATTGCGACAGTGCCACGCAAACTAGGCGTGACATTATCAATGTCATTGCCATTGAAGGTTACGGAATGTCCGATATCTATGCCTAAACTCGAAGAGATACTTGTTTGGCACCCCCGAGCCTCCCTAAATCCGGCGCATGAGTTTCTGAGACGTATGATCTTCAGCTCAGTCAACACCCTTGTTGGATCGCCGGATAATTCGTCTGGTCAATAGGTTCAATCAGTATAACGAATTTGAATCCACCTCGGAATAGGACTAATTATTAGCTCGAAATTGACCGCAAAGTTTTCGTTTAAAAATGATGTAACCTGACGGTCAGAGCTGACTCTTAGGGGAATTACATGTTCGAACCTTTTCCAGGAAATTATATTTGGAGCCTCTCCGTTAATATTGCTTTATCAATGGGGGGAGAGATAGGTGAAATTGATATAGCGAACCGAAAGGTTGTTGAGGCAGCTAAGGCGGGCGGGGATTCCGGGACGCAGGAATTCTTTAGGGCTTGGTGTGAGATGGCCGAAAATGTCGCGACACTCGCCGCCGAGGATGAAGCCATGGGCCGCAACCTATCTGCTTCCAAAAAATATCGGCGCGCTGTTGCGTATTATATTGCTTGCGAGCGTATGCAGGATCGAGATTATGAGCCGCGCAAGGTGGCCTATCAGCGTATGCTCGAGCTACGCGATAAAATGATTTTGACGGGCAAACTTAATTGCGAGGTGGTTACATTCCCGTATGAAAGCAATACCTTGTCTGGATTATTTATTCAGGCGGAAGGTGGTACTGGCTCGGCCCCATGTATGATCCATTGCAACGGCCTCGATAGCATCAAGGAAATGTTATACCTATGTGAAACGGCACAGGAGTTGAGCAAGCGCGGTATTTCCAGTCTTTTGATTGATCAACCAGGTGTCGGTGAAGCGTTGCGGCTTGAAGGGCTGCATGCGATTCACAACAGCGAAAAATGGGCTAGCGCCGCCGTAGATTATTTGGAAGCCCGTCCTGAGGTGGATGCAAATAAAATTGGTATTGTTGGCATTTCGTTGGGCGGTTATTATGCGCCCCGCGCTGCAGCGTTTGAGCCTCGGTTAGCACTTTGTGTGTCTTGGGGTGGCAATCATGATTGGGGGGAGATTCAAAGGCGCAGACTGCGTAAGGAAGGAGACCATCCAGTCCCACACTACTGGAATCATGTCCTCTGGGTTTGGGGACAACCAGACTTAGAGGCATTTTTGGAATATACAAATGGGGTGTGTTTGGATGGCGTGATTGAAAAAATTCAATCGCCGTACCTAGTTACTCATGGGTCTGGAGACCGACAAATTCCAGTCGAGTTTGCCCATAAATCATATGATCAGGCTGTTAATAGCGTTCATCGAGAAATCCGAGTATTTACCGAACGTGAAGGCGGGGTTGAACATGTGGCGGCTGATAATATGGAGCCAACCCGCAGCTTCATCTGCGATTGGATTTCCGAGCAGTTTGCCAGAAATATCTAAAGCGGAGAGTCAGGGCATTAGTAAAATATAGAAAGAATAAGGATCATTATGTGCAAACTACATCACATGGGCGAGTCAACATGTTCTCAGCGCGTAAGGCTTGCCTTGGCTGAAAAGGAACTAGAATGGGAGAGCCTATTGGTTGCACCTACTGATCTGCGCTCACCTTTGTATCTTGCTCTGAATCCAGCGGGCGTTGTTCCAACACTTGAGCATGGTAGTGCCATTATTAGCGAATCCCGGCTCATTTGCGAATATCTGGAAGACGTCGTCCCGCAAAAACCACTGCTGCCATTAATGCCAATTGAACGATACAAGGTTCGATGCTGGACTAAGTTGTTTGATGATAAGCTACATCTTGCCATCTTCGTCTTGAGTTTTATGGTATGGATGCGTCCTCGCTACGAATCCATGCCGCCAGATGTCCGTCAAATGGCATTACCCGGCCTTAAAGATCCAGTGAAGCGCCGCGTTTCGGAAGACATGCTCGTTAATGGTTGGGATTCTGTTGTGGTGAAAACCGCCCTTACACAAATGATGGAAACTATTTGTGCGTTACAAGATACACTTTCAGATCAGCGTTGGCTGGGGGGAGATCATTATTCACTCGCCGATATCGACTTATTCTGTATTGCACAGCGATTGGATGATTTGGGGCTGTGCTCCTTATGGGATGAATTTGCGGCAGTAGCCGATTGGATAGACCGATCGCGAGGCCGTAAGTCGTTTAAGGCTGCATTTACGAATTGGCGCAATGACGAAATCATCAGTTCCAATCGCCTTAAAGCAGAAACATCTGCTGACAGTTTTTTGACAATTCTTGCAACGCTTTGACGGCTAAAATTTGTTCTGGGCGCTCTTCTCAAAGATCGGTTTGAGCAATAATGAGCATCAGAACAACCAATTTGTCGACTGGCCAATGCCCTATTACTCTGCTCCCAACAACACAATATTAGCGAAAGCATAGGAGAATAATCATGATTACAGGCCATGCAGGCATCATCCTCGGAACCTCTAATATGGACGAGGCAAAGCGCTTTATTTCCGACTTCGGTTTGCAAGAAAAGCACGCCGATAAGAACAGTGTTACATATCTTCTTGAAGAGGGCTCGACGGTAACGTTAAAGTCATCCGATGATCCGTCTTTACCTCCTCCCCTAGGAACAGACGTTGGTGTGCGGGAGATTTGCTGGGGCGTAGATACGCAAGATGCATTGGATGAGTTGGAAGCAAACCTGAGTCGTGATCTGGAAGTCAGCAAGGATTCAGATGGTAGCATATCCTTCATCGATCCAAGTGGAATTGCCACACAGATAAAGGTTTTTCAGCGTACGCCAGTTCTCTATTGCCCCGAACCTCTCAATGCTCCAGATGCAATCCGTCGGTTGGGTACGCGGCGTCGGTGGCGGCGGCGGGCACACCCGAAGGTGATACAGCATGTTGTCTATGTAGTGGATGATGCTCTTGAAGCGGCGCGGTTTTATATGCATCGTCTAAATTTTCGTTTAACCGATATAAACCGAAATGTTGGATATTTTCTTCGCGCCGAAGGTATCAGTGAGCATCACTCGATTTTCTTTCTGAATAAAGGGTCAGTCCCAGGCTCTGAAACTCCACGGCCAGATCACGTTTCTTTTGGTGTTGAGGATATAGATGAAATGATGGCTGGTGCGATGCACATGCAACGTAGTGGTTGGAAGAAAACGATGGGCCCGGGTCGACACCGGATTGGGTCTGCCCTGTTTTACTATCTCAAAACGCCTTTTGGTATTGAGTTCGAATATGATACAGACAACGATCACCTCGATGATCATTGGATCCCCCATGAGTGGGAGACTCGTTTTGGTATGATTAATTGGGTTGCAGGCGATCTGCCCCCATTTTGGCGCGAAGAACCAGAGTGGGAATACAAGGCTGTACCTGCCGATCATCCCATTTATGAGCCGTACCCTGTTAAATTGCGTGAGGCTAACTCGGAATCAGCAGGGACTGGAAAGTCAAAAACATGACACGATGTATTCTTGTAGTAGGTGCTGGCATTGGGGGTCTCACAGCTGCCATTGCTCTCGTTAACCGTGGCGCTGATGTAGAGATTATTGAGAAATACCCTGAAAGCGTTGTCTATGGTGTTGGCTTATGTCAGCCAGGAAATGCTTTGCGGGCCATTAAGGACATCGGTCTCCTCGATGAATGTTATGCTAATGGGTTGGCTTCAGACTTTACTGAATGGCGCCGGGCTAGTGGTTCCCTAATTGCGAAGACGCCACACAGCCGGCTCGCCGACCCTACGCGGCCAGCATACAATAATATTGGTCGTCCTGCACTTCAAAATATCCTTCTCAAAGAGGCGCGTCGCTTGGGATTGAAACCTCGTATGGGAATAACAGCTGACCAAATTGAGACAGAAGGTGATGGGGTGAATGTGACATTTAGTGACGGTAGTCATGGTCAGTATGATCTCGTAATTGGCGCTGATGGTATTCGCTCCCAAACCCGCCGCATATTGTTCGGTGAGCAATTTGAGCCTGTGTACACCGGACATGCCGTTTGGCGGATCGCTATGCCTCGTGCTGATGGGGTTGACAATAACATGATCTATTTTGGGAATGGAAAAAAGGCAGGACTTATCCCACTAAGCGACGGCAAAATGTACTTCTGGGTCGTGGTCAATCGGCCGGGCAACAAGCGTATTCCAAAAGAAGACTTTCTCAATGAAGCCCGCAAGGATTTCTCTGGTTTTGGCGGCATTGTGAAGGGGGTCGCTGACACTATTACGGACGATACCAAAATTGTATATTCACCGATAGAAGAGGTGGTGATGCCGCTACCTTGGTCGAAAGGGCGAGTAGTTCTGATCGGTGATGCTGCCCATGCTTCAGGTCCACATTTGGGGCAAGGGGCAGCTATGGCCATGGAAGATGCTGTAGTTGCTTCAGAATTGTTTGCCTCATCGATACCCATCGATCAGGCGATAACTAAGTTTGAACAACGGCGGTTTCCGAGGGCTAAATTCATACAAGACGAAACCCGCCTTATGGGGGAGCGCGGGCAAATGTCGGGTCGAATAAAATGTTTCATTCGAAATCATCTCATTTTACCCGCTGTGCTCCCACGCTCTACTGAGGCAATTGAGAAGAAGATAGGGGAACCTATATAGGCCGTTAGATTGTAATAGGGTTTTAATCCAATGCTTGGTGTTTCCCAGCTGTCTGTAATAGCAATAACCATTGTGTATCATAATGACAAATGTGACATCTTGTAGGCATCACTTCTTATGGATAAATTTATAAAAATAGCCCGGCTTTTCGAGATTTAAAACAAAGAGGATGTAATTGAATGAAAATTTATGATGTCTGCATCGTTGGGTTTGGACCCACAGGAGCTGTAACTGCAAGCTTATTGGCAAATGCTGGCCATAGTGTAATCGTAGTTGATCGTTTGACAGAAGTTTACGATAAGCCGCGTGCGATTGCTCTAGACCATGAGATAATGCGTGTTTTCCAGAACATGGGTATTATTGATGATATCCTGCCATATGTCGCAGAGTATCCACCTTCTGAATATGTGGGTGTAGACGGTGATATTATCAAACGACTTGATGTGTCACCCCCACCTTACCCTCAAGGATGGGCACCAAACTATTCCTTTACCCAGCCGCCCGTTGAGAGACTTTTACGTAAGTCCGCCGAGGACGCAGGGGTAACTATTTTACTTGGCCATGAATTTGTATCATTGCAAGACCGTGATGAGAAGGTGACAGTAAGCCTGCGCGATCCTGAAGATAAGCACATCGAGTATCATGCGCGCTACGTTATCGGCGCAGATGGCGCAAATAGCACTGTGCGTCGGTTATGCGGCCTTGAACTTATAGATTTAGTTTTTGACGAGCCATGGCTTGTGGTTGATGTTCAGGTCAACGAAGAAACGTTAAGTACGCTACCGGACGTTAATGTTCAGTACTGCGAACCAAAGCGGCCTGGAACATATGTAGTAGGCCCTGCCAACCACCGTCGTTGGGAGATCATGTTAAACGAGGACGAGTGTCTCGATGGGTCCTTATCTCCAGAGCGCGTCTGGGAATTACTTAAACGTTGGATTACACCTAAAACGGCAAATCTGTGGAGGAGTGCAACCTATAGATTTCACGCTGTCGTGGCCTCCAAATGGCGCCGTGGGCGCGTACTATTGGCCGGTGATGCGGCCCATCAACAGCCACCTTTTCTGGGGCAGGGCATGTGCCAAGGTGTACGGGACGCTGTGAACCTAAGTTGGAAATTAGACTTGGTGTTGCGTAAACAGGCTTCAGAAAACCTACTTGATACTTATGGTGAAGAACGGCGTACACATGTCACGGCCTTGATGAACATCATCAAAGCTCTCGGTCGGTTTATTGGCGAGCGCGATGTTAACCGTGCCCGTGAACGCGATAAGAAAGCACTTGCGGACATGGGCGGAACAGTTGTTACCACTTCTCGTCAAGATATAATGCCGGCGTTAAGTGTGGGTGTTTTGTCCACCCAAAAAAATGATGGGAGAGGAACACTATTTCCTCAACCCCGCCTTATTGACGGATCATTGCTTGATGATTCACTCGGACAAGGGTTAAGGCTTATTTTGTCGGGAGATACTGGGGATTTTTCACCCAAGAAGTCAATGGTCCCTGAAGGCCTCACGATTGCACGAGTGTTTGAACAAACGGATGCCCAAAGTAATAATTCCGTCGTAAGCAATTTTGTCGAAGCTGAAGGTGTAGTCACCAGTTGGTTTAGGAAAAACCAAGCTGTTGCTGCACTTGTACGTCCTGATAATTATATTTTTGGTACTGCAGAGAAAATTTCTGACGTGTCTGACCTGATCGTTCAGTACCAACGTGCGGTGACAGGCATTTCTACCTAACCCGTATTCAGTAAACACAGCCCTGAGGATTTGACCGGGCATCACACTAAATTTTATGGAAAATAACATGTCACGAAACAAGAAAATTATCATTACTTGCGCTGTTACCGGAGCCATTCACACACCAACAATGTCGAAGGCCTTGCCGTACAAAGCAGAAGATATTGCTCGCGAAGCAATTGAAGCAGCAGAAGCTGGCGCAGCAATACTGCACCTCCACGCACGTGATCCTTTGGACGGTTCAGTTTCTTTGAATCCAGATCACTTCTCGGCTTTCTTGCCTGTTATTCATAATGCGACCGATGCAATCATAAATATTTCAACAGGGGGTAGTTTAAAAACTACCATTGATGATCGAATGGCTCCTGCAAGCGCCGCATCACCTGAAATGTGCTCGCTCAATATGGGCAGTATGAACTTCTCATTCCACCCGTTGGCAGACAAATATACCGACTGGAAGTTCGATTGGGAGGAAGAATATATAAGAAGTTCTGAAGGTTACATATTCCGAAACACCTTCGAGGATATTGCCAAAGTTGCCCGCCAATTAGGTGGTGAGCACAATATTAAGTTTGAACACGAGTGCTATGATGTTGGTCACCTTTACAATCTTCATCATTGTGTTCGGAACAATTTGTTCAAAGCGCCAATTTTTATTCAATTCGTACTTGGAATTCTTGGCGGGATTGGCGCAGAAATAGACAATTTAGTTTTCATGAAGCGAACGGCAGATCGCCTGTTCGGAAGTGACTATCAGTGGTCGGTTCTCGGTGCTGGCCATGCTCAGATACCACTTGCTACACAGGCTTTGATGATGGGAGGAAACGTACGTGTAGGACTTGAGGATTCACTTCTCTATGCTCGTGGGGAACTTGCTACATCAAACGCCCAACAAGTAGGAAAAATACATAGAATTGCTGAAGAATTGGGGTATGAAATCGCAACCCCTGATGAAGCCCGTGCCATGTTAGGTTTGAAGGGTAAGTCTCAAGTTAATTTTTGACAAAGGGGAGGGGAATTATAAACATTGGTTTGAATGTTTACGACATGCGTCCTCGTTTGAAGAAATGGGTTTTAAATACGTCTAATGGCATTCGGTGTATGTGGATCCGGACAACTCACAGCCGACCTGAAAAAGCTGATCACACGGCATAACAATTTCTAAGGTCTGCTTTGGAATATGAAATAGAATTATACGAACAGTTGGGCTTGCGCGCATAAGGAGGCGTTAGGCACTCTCGTAATCATGGGGTGAAAAGTTTATATTTACGGTGGCGACTCGGTGGCGATTCCTAAGATGTAAAATTGGTGTTAATATTTTAATATACATAATTAATTGAATTCATTGTATAAATTGGCGATCCCGGGTGGACTTGAACCACCGGCCTCAAGATTAGGAATTTGTAGTATGGTCGGTTTGTTCACATGTGAGTTAGGTGTTCCATGAATTTGCCCGAAAATAGCTTGTGTGGCTGACCGCATTGAGCATCATGGCATAATTGCTGGTTTGATCGTTGGCACAACTGACTGGAGACACCTGATGAAGCAAATGTAATAGGGGGTATAATTGGGGGTAGAATGAAGATGTCTGTATAAAAATATAAATAAAAACAACTAGATGATAGATAAGATCGAAGCCTCTCCTGGCACCATTTTGCATTGCGGGTTGCCGCCCGCCAACCCAACCCGCGTGGTTTGGTTCGAAGTTGCTCTTCTCACCTACACCAACTTATTACAGGGCTGAATAGAACTCGTAGATATATCCATTGTTATTAAGTCTTTGATTGCTGTTCTTTTAGCCCGTATATTTATCATTATGGACGAAACTATTGACAAAATCCGCCTGCGAGTATTTTCAAAATTGCAATACTGTGATCCTTACAAGTTTCTTATTGAACTCCGTTTATTTGAATACATAGTTGCAAACTCTTCAACACCAAAAGCTATAAGAACCTTACGAACAAACGGTCTTAAACCTATGCGTGAAATGCGAGATGTCGCAATATTTTGTGTTGGGATGTCAGAGCGCCTAGGTTGTAAAGTTTGTTTCTCAGCTCTTGAAGAACAAGATTATGATTTTGTATCCAGGTGGGAGAAAGATGGCCAGCGAAAATACTGTCCCATCCAACTTAAAGAAATTGTCCCAAAAGAGCTGAATGAGACGATTACGGTGCAAAAAGTAATAGATAAGTTGGAGCGCTATACAGATTCAGCAGACGTAACCTTTGTGCTAAAATTGAATCGTATATGCCAATTTGACCCATCCGGCATTGTTATACCAGATAACCTATCTATCGGTGAGCTTTGGGTGTTTGGAGGCGTTTCCGAAGATCAATCCGAATTTGCACTTTGGGGAAATTTTTTAGACTCTGCACAGAATGTTATAGTTAAAAAGTTTTTATATCCGTCAACTTCATTTAATTAAAAACCATGTTTTATTTGCAAATCGCCCTCGACCAATCCGGTTTGTGGGTGCGGGTGCATGTGCGAGCTCGTCCATTTGCGAATCCGCTTGCAAAGGACGCCTCATTGTTCCAGAATTAGTGTTAGGCGAAGGGGTAGCGCCATCATTGCACACAAAATCGCTAAAAAGCGAGTGTGGTCATCAGGGGAGAAACCGAAATGGATTTTAGAAAATCTGTCTTTTTAGGCGCCGCATTGACAGCGCTGTCAGTATTATTACCAGCATGTTCTGGATCAGAAAACGCATCATCAAACATGCAAATGGTTGAAGCCAAACAAATCGGCCAGTTCACGAATATGGCAGATGTGGGCGACGTGTCGATCAGCGGGAACACCGTATTTGATGCCACCCAAAACACATATACGCTTACGGCCAGTGGCGCGAATATATGGGGCACACAAGACGCATTCCAATATGTATGGAAAGAAATGTCCGGAGACGTCTTCGCCTCCGCAGACATAAAATGGGTCGGCGAAGGTAAGGATTTGCATCGTAAGGCAGGTATTATGATCAGGGAATCTTTGGCCCCTGACGCTCGCTATGCGGATGTGATGATCCACGGCGATGGATTGGTGGCGCTTCAATACCGCGAAGAAAGGGGCGGCGAGACACGCCAAATTTTTGCTTTGCAACAAAATGCAAGCCGCGTACGCCTTGAGAAAGAAGGCGATTATGTTTTCCTCTCTGTGGCAGACGAAGATGGCATCTGGCGCGCTGCAGGTGGCAATATGCGCATCCCGTTCAAAGATGGTTTCCTCGTCGGCCTTGGTGTGTCGGCCCATGACAACACCCTCACTGAAACCGCAATCTTTAGCGATGTGAGCGTGCAAAATGTCGAGATGGAAACCGTGACGGAAACCGGATATCCGGCAGGTGTTGACAGCAGTCTTGAAATTCTGGAGGTCGGTAATGGTGCACGTACAGTCGTCCATACGAGCACGGATAAATTCGAAGCCCCCAACTGGTCACGCGACGGATCCTACCTGCTTTTCAATGGCGGCGGAAAAATCTGGAAACTGCCTCTTAACGAAGGCAACCCCATGTCTGCCGGCGCACCT
This sequence comes from Robiginitomaculum sp., assembly GCA_002733605.1. Lineage (GTDB taxonomy): Bacteria > Pseudomonadota > Alphaproteobacteria > Caulobacterales > Maricaulaceae > Robiginitomaculum_A. The sequence continues at coordinate 67,473 of NVWK01000005.1, read as the reverse complement.
GTTGCGGTGAATACGGGGCGTCACTTAAAGAACAATAATGATCACGGTATTTCTCCGGACGGGACACAGCTTATTATTTCCGATCAGTCCGAGGCGGATGATTTCTCCCGGATTTATGTGTTGCCGATTGAAGGCTCGGACACGCCCAGACTGGTGATGGGGCATCCTGACGGGCGCTCGTATTGGCACGCCTGGACGCCGGACGGCAAAACCATTGCCTACACCGCGCAACGCCCGGACATTTCACAGGCTTATAATATCTGGGCAAAAGATTTGGCGGGCGGTGAGGAATGGCGGGTGACAGACTCGGATGTTCTGGATGACGGCGCCGATTTCTCACCGGACGGGCAATGGCTGTATTTCAATTCTACACGTACAGGCGCAATGCAAATTTGGCGCACGACGATGGATGGTGCAAAGATTGAGCAAATCACGTTTGACGAAAACTTTCGGGACTGGTTTGCGCATCCGTCACCGGACGGGAAATGGTTGATGATGGTGTCCTTTGCGCTGGATGTTGATTTGACCGATCATCCGCCGAACCGGAATGTCTGGCTGCGGATTATGCCTGCGGATTTGAGCGAGCCACCGCGTGTCGTCGCCAAACTCTTTGGTGGACAAGGCACGATCAATGTACCTTCTTGGTCACCCGATAGTACAAGGGTTGCGTTTGTCAGCTATCGCCTCGACCGCCCGGATCGTCCCTGATCTCGAACACCAGAAGAGACTACATTAAACGGATGAAAGTATCGGTTACTGCGTTTACAGTTTTTGTTTGGCTTTTTTCTTCTTGGACTTTTTACGTTTGGCGAGTTGGGGTAGCAGGAATAAATAAATGCCTGTGCCCCACATAAATATCAATACGATCCCCGTGGGTAGAAAAATATAGAGCTTCATCCAGCCTGTAAAAAATGACCCGTCATGAATGCTCTCGATCATATCCGAACGGCGATAGGCGACGCTGAGAACCTCGGCGTTCGCGGTGTCGATCTGAAGTTCCCATCCGGTTTTGGAGATAAGCTTGGCCATGCCCTTGTCAGGGCGAACGTCTATTTTTTTGATGTCTGACCAATTTGAAATTCCAACTTCTGGATGGCGCTGGGCGACCCTTAGCATTTGTGCATAGGATATGTCTGGCATGTGCTGGACAATGGTGCCGCGCACGGTTGGCGGCTGTATCCAGCTGATTTCTTTTTTGAGCATAAGAAAAATACCGGCCATGAATATGATCCCGCACGGCAGGAAAATGGCGAGCGACATCCAGTAATGAATTTGGCGAAGCAAACGTTTCAGGTTCATGCTTTTCTCTTGGGTTTCACTTAGGTTTCTCTTGCAGTTTCTCTTGCAGTTTTTTTTTTGGCCTCCCTATCGGGAGACAGCTAAAAGGATAGGCTAAAGCCTGTCATCACATGTCGTCCCGGTTCATTACTCCCTGAACCATGCGTACGATAGGCTTCATTTAGCACATTATTCAAACTCAGTGTCAGTTGCAAATTATCACTGAGATGCCAACCGGATTTTAAATTAAGCAAGGCGTAGCCGGGCGTGCCGCCAACAGGGATGCGTTGGGTATCCTCTTTATCTCCGGTGCTTAATTTATCGGCTTTGCCTGCGAGGGTCAGCTCTGCACGGGCCCAGATGTCTTGCCCAAACCCGCTCAAGTTTTTACCCGTCCAGTTCAGCGCGAGATATCCGGTTAATGGCATGATCCGGCTAATCGGTTCCGTTATGATAATGCCGCCACTGACGGGACGTGATAAATTGCCCTCAAGCCATGTTGCATGACTTTCGATTGAAAATCCTGCGTCGAGTTCGATATTGGCCATGATTTCAATGCCTTGAACATGCCCGGATGCACTATTGCGTTTGCTCACTTCGAACAGCCCATCAACGATACGCCCTGTCGGCACCGTATCAATATAGTCGTGCATATCCGTATAATAATAAGAGGCCGATACACGAATAACCTGCGTACTGAACCTGTAGCCGATTTCTCCCGTTATGAATTTTTCCGGCTTAAGCGCTAAAGACGCCACTTCAAATTCGGTGGAGCGGCTGCGGCCAAACCGGCTGATATCGGCAATATTAGGGGCGCGAAACGCTTCGCTGACGCTCGCCCAGATGTTTGAACGTGTTTGATTGCCCCATTTGTAACGGACGCGCACAGAACTGGAAATATCAGACCAGCCCTTGTCAAACGAGATAGGGTTATGTGCAAACGGGTCTTCAAACCGGCCAATGTCCGCCCGGATATGAGAGAAACGGCTCCCGATTTCCAGCTCCAGAGCATCCGAGAGAGAGAAGCCGCCTTGTACAAACACCCCTGTTTGTTGATAGCTGGCATCATCCCCGACAGGGCCTTGGATGCGGGGCGTACGGGTGTTTGTGAGCGGGTCGAAATCTGTGCGATCGCTATCGATGTGCTCAAAAGAATAATCAAGACCGTAGCTAAGCTGCGCCCCCGAAAGAGTGCTTTCAAAAACGGCGTTCGCGGCCCATAGACGAGAGCTAAAGGATTGATCAATCACAAGACCATTTGCCGGCACACGCCGCTCTGTTTCTGTTCTTGATTGCCGCGAGACCGTAATTTCGGCACTTTCGACCAAGCGGTGCTCCGGCAGGCCTTTCAGTTTCAAATAACTCAATTGACGCCTCTGGTCCTTCAGGCGTTCCAAATCTGTCCCGATACTGGTGCCCGCAAACGGCTTTGAAAAGATGGTCGAATGGGTGCGCCACACATCATCTTGGGAGAGGTTTTGATGCACCAAACTTGCTGCCCATGTCGCGTTCAGTTTAGCGTCAAGCCGGACATCCCATGCGGTCTCCCCATATCCTGTATGGGGAAGGCGTCCGAGTTTGGCCGCACGCACATCCCCGAAATTTTTTACAGATAAGCCCAGCCTTAGCCCCCAAATCTCGCCGCGTCCCATATCCATCTCTGTTCTTGAAACCACACTGCGGTCTCCGGACGAGAGGCGCAAAACTTGTCGCCCATGTGTGAAGGGACGATGTGCGGCTTCGCTCTGATAACCGCTATCACGCGTCTTTAAACTTAATGTGCCCCCAACCGCTTCACTGCCGTAAAGGGTTGCGGCCGGGCCGCTTAACAATTCGATTTGTTCAAGCGTGAATGTGTCGATATGTGAAAAATACTCGTTTGCCCCATCCCGATATGTCGCGTTATTATAGCGAATGCCGTCAATCACCGCCAAAGTACGGTTGCCGGTAAACCCTCTAATATAAGGAGAACCATGCCCGCTCGCGGTTTTTTGAACCAACACGCCGGGCAGGGCGCTCAAGCTTTCAGGCAGAGTACGTGGCAGGTTTTTCTCCAAGTCCTCGGACGTAAGCACATGCAAGGTATATATCACGTCCTTTTGGGCCCGTGCATGTCGCGTCCCGTAGCTGACAACCATGTCCATATATGCGTTGCGATCATCTGCCCATGCCGTGTCCGTCCACGCCATATTTGTAATGAGTACAGCAAAGCATAGACCTGCAATGTGCAGGCTTGAAAACGGGTTGTTTTGCCCGGCAGTATTTTTTACCCAGCGTGCAAATCTATGCATGAGATTGGTCTTTGTGGCTAAAGGGACACGCCCTGACATGAAAAATAGTCGTCATCTCATTATTGCACTTGCAAGTAACTTGCAAGTGCAATATATGCGACTCTCCGAATAATTCTTATGATCACAAAGGATCAAACCATGATAATGAAACACGTAATGATCGGGGCTTCACTCCTCGCTCTTTCAGCGACCGCAGCAAGCACAGCATCTGCAGAGGAAAACCTTTGGGTCTACGCAAAAGGCACAGATACGCGCCCGAAGGGCAGTACCGAGCTTAAACTCAGTTCAATCTCCAGGCTTGGCAAAGGTAAGGGGAATGGGAGTTACGCTTTTCATGACATTCGCCCGCAAATCGAATATGGTGTGACAGATCGCCTGACCATTGGTGCGGAACTTATCATTTTCAATCATAATTACTCGATCACAAATCCTGATCTAAACCCTATGTTCGAAACCCAGGACGGAACTGGATCTTACAACAATACCAGTATCGGTGGCTATGAATTGGCCCTCAAATACAATGTGCTAAGCCCGTACAAAGATGCGATTGGCCTGTCCTTCGTGGCGGCTTGGGATCATCGTGATAAATACCGGTTGGACGGTGCCGACATTAAACAAAACTCGGTTGAGCTGATGGCATTATTGCAAAAAAACTTCATGGATGACACATTGGTGTTTGCCTTTAATCCCAAGATAGAATTTGAACGTCGTCATTCTGATGACGGCGTTGATTTTGTTCTTGAGGAAGAAATTTCTTTGGATATTTCCGCAGGCGTTTCGTACCGTGTGGCCCCGAAATGGTTTGTTGGTCTGGAATTTCGCCACCAGTCCGATTATCTAAGCCCGGAAGTCAATGGCGTATATGAAGAGCCTAGTCTGAAACCTTCGCATTTCGATTTAAAGAAGTTCCAAATCGGTACCCAACATCAAAACGGTAATTATTTTGGACCAACGGTTCATTACGCTCGGGAAAACTGGTGGGCAACCGCAGGCATACTCTTCCAGTTTAGTGGTGGTGGTTCAGAATTTGCGTTTAAACAAAACGGAAAAAACTTTGATGAGCACGAGAAGGTGCACATCGGTTGGACATTAGGATATGAGTTCTAGCTATTATGAGCTTTAAACAAAACAAAGCCAAATTCAGCAGACGCCACCTTTTAAAAGGTGGCGTCTCTATGACACTCGCAGGTTTGTTTTTCATGCCCAAAACCGTATGGGCAAAACACTATCTGGATGCGGATGAAGCCCGTAAACTTATCTGGGGAGATTTAATCTTCCAGCCCCATCCGGTTGAACTTTCGCCCGCCCAGATGAAGTCCATTAAAAAAGCGTCAAAAACCCGCGTGCGCAATGCCAAGATGAATGCTTGGAAGACGCAGGCTGGACAATGGTTTGTCCTAGACCAGATTATAGGCAAACATGAAAACATAGATATTGCCGTAGGCATTGACGAAAAGGGCCAGATAAAAGGGATCGAAGTTCTCGAATACCGCGAATCTTATGGCCACCAGATTATCAATCCAAAATGGATGGCGCAATTTCATGGTCGGGATTCTTCAAAGGTTTTGAAGCTGGATAAACAGATCAAAAACATCTCCGGTGCGACCCTGTCTTGTCGTCATATCACCGACGGTGTCAATCGTCTGACCCATACGTGGGATCAGGTTCTCCGTTCAGAATAATGTGCACGAAATGGGTTCAAGTTGATCGCTGTAAGCCCTTGCTTGGAACATATGTAGACATACATCTAGCAGTAGATGTGGCCGAAAATGTGAACAGGGATGTGCTTATTGCTGCCAGTGAAACGGCCTTTTCACGCATACAATCCGTTCAGGATTTAATGAGTTTCCATGACCCCGAGAGTGAGTTGTCTGGGATCAATAGAGATGCATTTCAGCACGCCGTCCCGATTTCTCCGTCCACACATGATGTGATCAAAACGGCCCTTGATATAAGTGCGGCGTCCGGGGGTATATACGACATTTCGGTGGCCCATGCTCTTGTTCAGAAAGGGTATCTCCCCCGCCACGCGTATGCGGCCGGGCGTTCATATGTGAGCGCAGATTGGACGGCGATTAAACTACAAGCCCGTTCTATTCGCTTTGACGCAAATATCATGATAGATTTGGGCGGCATTGCCAAAGGCTATGCGGTGGACGCCGCATTTGAGGGCTTGCTGCAAATGCCGATACCGTTTACGCAGATCATCGTAAATGCAGGAGGGGATATCAGAATGCTGGATTGGCAAGACAAAGACATTGTTCTACGCACCCCCGCCCGTTGGAAACGCACACGATTTGTCGATTATACAATGCAAAACACGGCCCTTGCCACAAGCATCCCCGGTCATGGCTCGCCTTCAAGCCGTATTCTCGATCCCATTAGTCACACACGGGCCCACACAAACAGGGCCCACATAAAGAACTGGCTGGGATGGCACACCCAAAAAAGCATCTCCATCTTTGCAGATCGTTGCATGATCGCGGATGCGCTCACTAAAACCATGTATCTCGCGCCCGAACGCACCGATCTTCTGGAACGGTTTAATGTATGTGGGGCAATCGTCGACATAAATGGCCGTATAGAGGCAATATAGTCCGTGAAACGCATAGGGATGAAAATACCGCTGAATACCCGACTGATACTGTTTGTAACTTTGGCTACAAGTTGGTTTACCGGATTTGGGTTTTTCCTTCTGGATACATTTTTCCAAATCGAGGGCGAATTTGGTGTGGAAAAACACCCCTTTCAAAACACGGCACTTACACTGCACGGGGCGGCGGCCTTTTTGATGATGATCTGGTTTGGCGGTCTGGTCGCGACCCATGTGCCTATGGGCTGGCGAACCAAACGATTGCGGTTTTGGGGTCTGTCTTTGATCACGGGTCTCTGCCTGCAAATTTTCACAGCCTATTGCCTGTATTATTTAGCAAATGAACTGGCTCGCGATGTGGTCAAATGGGTTCATCTCGGGATTGGACTGATCCTGCCTGCAATCCTGACAGGGCATATTCTGGCTGGGATAAGCCACCATAAAAACCACAAAAACCACAGTAAAAAACCAAAATAAGACAGCCTTTGCCGAAAACCCAACAAGAAATATTGCGACCGGTTTTCTAAACCTTCGGGTCTGTTTTCGACAATCACGGTCTTTTCTTGTTGTTTTAAATAACACTGGCTGTAAAGACAATTTCATTGTGCTAGGATGTGTGTAATATGCATTGTCGTCACTGCCAAAAGGAACCCGAATGACTATACATTTTCACAAGAACGATTTGCCGGACGGAGTAGATTTTGGCCGCTCCGTGGCCGTGGACACAGAGACGCAGGGCTTGTCGCTTGTCCGTGATAAACTATGTCTCGTGCAATTGTCCGCAGGCGATGGGGATGCACATATTGTACAAATGGACCGCGCAGCATATGACTGCCCGAATTTGAAAGCGTTGATGAATAACCCGGATGTGGAGAAAATTTTCCACTACGCCAGATTTGATCTGGCCATGATGAAACGTGATTTGGGTGTAGAGACAAGCCCTGTCTATTGTACCAAAATTGCTTCGGCTTTGGTGCGCACATATACGGATGGACATGGGCTGAAAAATCTGTGCAAAGAGCTGTTAAATATAGATCTGTCCAAACAGCAACAAAGCTCCGATTGGGCCAGTGAAAGCCTCAGTCAGGCCCAGCTAAGCTATGCGGCTTCGGATGTGTTATACTTGCACCAGTTGCAGCGCATTCTCACAGCGCGCCTAACACGCGAAAATCGTATGGATATGGCGAAGGCATGCTTTGAATTTTTACCGACCCGTGCTGATCTTGATCTGGCAGGCTGGTCCGAGGTGGATATTTTTTCCCATAGTTTTAGATAAACCCTAAGCTCAAACCCTGAACGCATCGTAATCAAAAACCTGTATTCCTCTGTCGCTAAAACTAGGGGAATAGGCTATAGAATGGCCAAAATAACTTATTTGTGAACTTTTATGACCATAGCCAGCACACAAAATGACGGCAAATTAGCCGAGTTTTGGGAACCGCGTAGGGCCTTGACCCTTGATGCTGCGCGTCGCCATTCTGCATTTATTCGGATTGCCCGCCGGGCTTTGCTCGGCAGTGCGGCTCTATTAGCCGCGACATTGGTATGGTACTTTATCAGAACCCCAAAAGCCATGACACTGACGCCGAGCCCGGACGAAACCGTCAAAATGGTCAATCCGATTTATAAGGGCCGCACGGCTGACGGTTCGCCATACAGAATTACGGCCAATGATGCGATACGGTTTATCCAAAACCCTGATGAGGTGAAATTGGCCCAGCCGATTTTAAACTTTCTACGCACAGACGGGGCCAAAGAAAGCGTCGTCCTTGCAGTGTCTGGTTTGTATGATAGCAAAAATCAAATCTTGAATTTAAATCAGGATGTCAAACTGGACACAGATGATGGCTATAGGTGTAAAACCGGTCATAGCCGTATCTTTGTAAAGGAAAAACGTATTGAAGGGGATGGCGGTATTGACTGCACGGGAACCTTTGGTAAGGCGGCTGGAAATGGGTATGAAATCAATGATGGGTATACCGAGTTCGTGTTCAAAGACGGTATGGTCGCACAATTTATTCCCAACGAGGCGGACGATGCTCTGCGGGGCTTGTCTACAATTGGTCTAGCGTCCACGTCCAAGGGCCCAAAAGCAAGTTTTGGCACAGATAGACCCGTTGATGTAAGTGCGGACAGGGGTGTGTACAGGGGCCCCAAGACCGTATTGACCGGCAATGTGGATGTGCGCCAGGAAGATGCGCGTATCCTTGCCGACCAAATGGATTTAGTGCGCGAAATTGAGTGGGAAAATGAAGACGGCACAATCAAATACGGCAATGTAAACCGTATTGTCGCGGTCGGTAATTTTAAATACACAAACCCTGAAAGCACAGTTACGGGCAATAAAGGGGTTTACGAACGCGATAAAAATACTATCACGGTAACAGGGAACGTTAGATATACGCAAGCGAGTGGCAATTCGGTGACGGGCTGCAGCCTTGTTTATGATTTGATGACCAACCGGGCAAGCTTTGATGGGCGTTGCGGACAAGACACAAAACAAAATGGCCGGGTTACTATCAAAACCGGCCAATAGGATACTCGGTTGAACCGAGACCTGATTTGAAAAGGAAATGCACATGAACGCTCTTATGTCGGGACTAAGGCTGGCCTTTTTGAGTGCAATGGTCATGGCACTGCCATTAACGGCCCGTGCGCAATTTGTTTCGGATAGCAGTGCATCGACAATCGCAACTGCTGACCGTGTTGAGTATCGGGGAAATATCACGGTGCTCACAGGTCAGGTCGACGTACGACAAGGAGATGTGCGGGTTCTGGCTGACACGATGGAAATTTACAGTCCGGGTACAGGCGGGTTAGCCAAGAATGATTTCTCGCGGGTTGTTGCGGACGGTAATTTTTATTACCTGACGTCTGACCAGGAAGTGCGCGGCGAAAAAGGGGTCTATACCAAACAAGACAATACATTCGTTGTCACGGGTGATGTTATTTTAAAACAGGCGGATGGCAATGTGATCACAGGGGACAAGCTTTACTATAATCTTGTCACACGTAATGCCCGGGTTGTCGGAACGTGTAAGGGGCGGCGGTGCGGCTCCGAAGGACGGGTCAATATCCTCATTAAAAATACACAAGAAAATTCTGGAAATTGATAAAATATGACTAACCCTGCATCTACTATCCCACAGGAAGGTCTTGCTGCGATCACGATTGGCAAGTCGTACAAAGGCCGCGCTGTGGTCAAGGGGATCACTATATCCGTGAAACGCGGCGAAATTGTTGCGCTTATGGGCCCGAACGGCGCCGGTAAAACCACCAGTTTTTACATGATTATGGGCCTTATCGAGGCAGATCGGGGCAATATATATTTGGATGGTCAGGATATTACGGGCTTGCCCATGTATCAACGCGCGCGCTTGGGTGTCGGGTATTTGCCGCAAGAAGAAAGTATTTTCCGTGGTCTCAGTGTGGAAGAAAACATCCGTGCCGTCGTGGAGTTAACTGAAAAAGATAAAAACAAATGGGCAGATAATGTTGACGCCTTACTGGACGAGTTGAACATCGGACACATTAAGAAAAGCCCGGCTTTGGCCTTGTCTGGCGGGGAGCGTAGACGTGTTGAAATTGCGCGTGCCTTGGCCTCACGCCCGTCGTTTATCCTGCTTGATGAACCTTTTACCGGTATTGACCCGATTGCGATTGCCGATATTTCCGATTTGATCCGCTATCTTAAAAAGCGCGGTATCGGTATTCTTATTACCGATCACAGGGTGCGTGAAACCCTTGATATTGTGGATCGCGCCTCGATTATGTTCCAGGGCGATGTCTTGTTTGAAGGCAACCCTGATGAAATTCGCGCCAACAAAGATGTGCGCCGGGTCTATTTGGGCGAGAAATACGCCTAAACCTTAGACACTTTCTGACACATCTGGCTCCACCCAGCTTTTGCGTACCTGTGGCGAAAACAACCGCTCTTTAGAATAATGTTTTAGCGGATAATCACGCGCCCCTTGCGGTGCCATAAGCAAATTTGCACACATCTGCGCAAGCGGTGTGTTTTTGTGTTGATCAAAATAAGCCGCTAAAATCCGTAAATAGAAAATTGTCAGCGTATGGTGATAGCCTTCTTTGTCGGAATTTATGCCGCCTTTGGCCGTGTTAAAGCTCCGTATCATCTCAGGCATCATCGCGTCTGCCCGCTCCAGCCCGTGGGCATGAATAAGAAACAACCCTATCACCAAATGCGCCCCATGGGTCCATTGTTCTTTGGGAAGACCGTGGTCGAAAAACCCTTCGACAATATGCATAAGCTTGGCATTCGACAAGGGTTCGCCAGCATGGAGGGGGGCCGAGAGAGCGCTCATGACATATCCTATAGGGTATATTGTAAAGTTTAGAGGGGAGGCGTACCTAGGCCAAATGGCAGACAAGTCAATGTTAAATTCGAAACCACTCTTTAAGGGATATGTGCTAATACCTATATAAGGATGGAGGCTAAACTCCACATTACGGGGTGTTTTAGGGTAATCTCAAGAGGGTATATATGGCTTTGTCGCCACAAATTCAGCTGAAACAGGGCCAGCAATTGGCCATGACGCCGCAATTGCAGCAAGCGATTAAGCTGTTGCAATTGTCCAATATTGAACTGGCCGTTTTTGTTGAAGAACAGCTTGAGAGCAATCCATTGCTGGAGCGCGGCACGGGTACGGAAAACCGCCGCGACGAAGAGGCAGAACGCGTCGAGCCGGAGGCAGGGCTACCGGAGCTGGATTTATCCACTCCTAATCAAGAGGCCGCCGACGCAATTGATGCGTCTGAGCGCCTCCTTGACGCAGACGCAACACCCGCCGATTTAGCCCCGTCTGCACCATCGGTTGGTGGGGAAATAGATTGGTCAAAGGCAGGGTCTGGTGGTTCGTTCAGTAGCGGCGGTGAATATGACGCCGCCGCCAATACCGCCCATGAAATCACTTTAAACGAACATTTAAACACACAATTAGCCTTGGCTATTCATGAAGAGCGTGAGCGCCTGATTGGTACGTACCTTATTGATAATGTTGACGAAAATGGATATTTACGTGCCGAAATTTCCGATATTGCAGACCGGTTAGGCGTAAGTGTAGCGCGGGTGCAATCGGTGTTGACGATCGTGCAAACCTTTGAGCCCACAGGCGTAATGGCGCGTAATTTAAGCGAGTGTCTTGCCCTGCAGCTTAAAGAGCGCGGCGAATTGGACGCGCCCATGCAAACCCTTCTTGATAATCTGCCAATGCTCGCCAACCATGATTTGCCAAAACTTGGCAAGCTGTGTGGGGTGAGCAGTGAAAAACTGGGCGAATATATTTTGAAACTGCGCAGCTTGGCCCCTAAACCCGGCCTTGCTTTTGGTGTCGGCATGGCTGCAGTTGTGGAACCGGACGTATTCGTGCGTGAGCGCCCGGACGGTGGTTGGGCCGTGGAGCTTAACAGTGAAACTTTGCCCCGTGTTCTCATCAACTCCCGGTATTTTGCCGAAGTGTGCGGCAGCACCGACGACCAAAATGTGAAAACCTATATGAGCGAATGCCAGCAAAATGCCAGTTGGCTGGTCAAAAGTCTTGATCAACGCGCCCGCACGATTTTAAAGGTCTCGAGCGAGATTATAAAACAACAAGACGGTTTTTTTGCCTATGGTGTCGATCATTTGCGACCCCTTAATTTGCGAACGGTCGCCGATGCAATTGAAATGCACGAAAGCACGGTCAGCCGCGTGACGTCCAACAAATATATGGCGACACCACGCGGTACCTTCGAATTGAAATATTTCTTTACGGCTTCAATCGCTTCTCTTGATGGTTCCGAAGCGCTCAGTGCGGAAGCGGTACGTCACAAAATCAAAATTTTAATCTCTGAAGAACACGACGTCAAAAGTGTCCTCTCCGATGATAAAATTGTCGATCTCTTGCGGGCTCAAGGCGTCGATATTGCCCGCCGGACAGTGGCTAAATATCGGGAATCATTAGGCATCCAGTCTTCAGTTCAGCGCAGACGGATACTTAAAAACGGCGTATAATACCACAGATGCGCATTTGTAGCGTTAACACATCAGCAAATAAATTTGCTTTTTTCGCTGCGCTTTTTGGCGCAAATGTGCTATACTTTCCGCAGGCCAAAACACAAAGGAGATCGCCTATGCAAATCCAGATTGTTTCTAAAGGTATTGATGTATCACCAGCGCTAAGTGAGCGTATACGTGGGCGATTAGAGGGCATGATGGACAAGTATATACATCGAGACGGGGAGGCCCATATCTCGATTTCCAAGGCGGGATCAGGGTTTCAAACTGGAATTTCTTTACATTTACCTTCGGGAGCGAACATGCAGGCCAATGGGGCGGCTTCGGATGCCTATGCGGCTTCGGATGAAGCATTGACGCATCTTGAGAAACGACTTCGCCGCTATAAACGCCGCATGAAAGATCATCAACAAGAAGCCAAGGCCGAGGCAATGGCCATGTATATTTTGCAAAACCCGGTTTCGGAAGAGACAGAGGATGAAGATACGAGCCTTCCGGCAGAACCTCTGGTGATTGCAGAGAAAAAGACCGAAGTGCGCACAATGACCGTTAGTATGGCCTCTTTAGAGCTTGGATTAACCGATTCAAGCGCCGTTGTGTTCCGCAGTACCGTTCACGGTGGCATCAATGTGGTATTTAAACGCAGTGATGGCAATGTAGGGTGGATTGACCCGCAAGGATAAGCACGCTAAGAGCGTCCCCCCATATAGAGAATAGCGAGTCGCGAGACCTCATGAAACCCGAATTTTTGTTTGTACCCGGCTGTGTCTGTGTCGGATTAAATGCTGTCAGCAAGAAACAGCTCTTGCAGGAAATGGCTGATATGGCCGTGAGTTGCGGCGCTGCTGCGAACCTTAAAGGCCGCGATGTGGTCAGTGCCGTTATGGAGCGCGAGCGCCTTGGCAGTACCGGGGTCGGGTATGGCGTTGCTATACCCCATGCCCGCCTTGAAGGACTGGACAAAGTCCGTGCTGTATTTGCCCGTTTGGAGACGCCGTTGGAATATGATTCCATAGATGACCGTCCGGTGGATTTGGTGGCACTTTTACTGGCGCCTGCAAATGCAGGGGGTGACCATCTCAAAGCTCTGGCACAAATTTCAAGGCTTTTGCGTCGTGAAGATATGCGTGCACGTTTGCGCAGCGCCCCCAATTCGGAAAGCTTGCATCTGCTTTTGACCGAAGACCGCTCGGTAAGCGTAGCATAAAAATTACACATTTTAGCCTATAGACGTGCTGTCTAGCTGTGATAAGCAGTTTCACTATGCCCTTAAGTGAAGAATCTGATGCACCATTGTATTTCAACCGGGAGTTATCCTGGTTGTCGTTCAATGAACGGGTGATGGAAGAGGCTCAAAACCAAAAATATCCATTGTTGGAGCGATTGCGATTTTTAGCGATTTCTGCGGATAATTTGGACGAATTTTATATGGTGCGTGTCGCGGGTTTGCGCACACAAGTGATCGCAGGCATGGCGTCTATAAGCCTTGATGGTCAAACGCCCAGTCGGCAATTGGACAAAATTCGCAAACGGGCAAAATACCTAATCGCGGCGCAACAAACGCAGTGGAAACAGCTTCACAAAGAATTGTACGCAGAAGGTATAAAGGTAAAATCGGCGCTTAAGCTTAGCGACAAAGATAAAGCAACTCTGCATGCCATATATGTGTCCGACATTCTGCCATTGTTGACACCATTGGCCATCGACCCGGCCCACCCATTTCCGTTTATTCCAAATTTCGGATTTGGATTGGTGTTATCATTGACACAAAAACAAACTGCCGAAGGCCAAACACAAATCCGCCCAACAAACCGGAAACCGAAGCGACGCGTTGTTGTCGATGACAATAGAAAAGCTTTGCTGATTGTTCCCGCCCATGTACCGCGCTTTATCCGGATCAAAAAAAGTTCTTCAGGAAAACGCCAGACCTTCGTACCGCTTGAAACAGTGCTCAAATTGTTTGCTCCCGAACTGTTTCCGGGGTTTGATATTACGGATTATGGTCTATTTCGCGTGACCCGTGACAGTGAGATTGCGATTGATGAAGAAGCGGAAGACTTGGTGCGGCATTTCGAATTTTTGCTAAAAAAACGCAGACGTGGCCGCGTCATTCGCTTGGCTATGGACTCCAATACACCCGAGCATCTTAAGTCCTTTCTTATAGAAAGCTTTGAAGCCTGGGACGAAGAAATCATGGAAATTGACGGGGTTCTGGGTCTTGGTGATTTGTCACAACTGATCACAAAACAAAGACCCGATTTATTGTTTGCCCCCTACAAAGCCCGTTTCCCCGAACGCATACGCGAACATGACGGGGACTGTTTTGCTGCAATTGCCCAAAAAGATATCCTTGTGCATCATCCTTATGAAGAATTTGATGTGGTGGTGCAATTTTTGCAGCAAGCGGCTCTAGATCCCGACGTGGTGGCGATCAAACAAACCCTGTACCGTACGAATGAGGGTAGTCCGATTGTCCGTGCTCTCATCGACGCAGCCGAGCGCGGGAAAAACGTGACCGCCTTGGTTGAGTTGAAAGCCCGGTTTGACGAGGCTAGCAATATCCGTTGGGCCCGTGATTTGGAACGCGCAGGTGCCCATGTGGTGTATGGATTTGTCGATTACAAAACCCACGCCAAAGTCAGTCTGGTGATCCGCCGTGAAGGCGGAAAATTACGCACCTATACCCATTTGGGCACCGGTAACTATCATGTACAGAACGCAAAAATTTATACCGATTTAGCTTTGTTCACAGCCAAGGAAAGTATCGGTCGTGATACAGGGCAGATTTTTAATTTCGTCACCAGTTATTCCAAACCAAAAAATCTGGAGCGACTCAAAATTGCGCCCTTAAATTTGCGCGAGACATTGGTTGAGCATATCGAGGATGAAATTGCCCATGCCCGCGCCGGCCGTCCGGCAACGATTTGGGCGAAAATGAATGCTCTGGTGGATCAAAACATTATTGATACACTGTACCGTGCCTCGCAGGCAGGGGTACAAATTGATCTTGTTGTGCGCGGGATTTGTTGTCTGCGACCGGGTATTGATGGTTTGTCGGAAAATATTCGTGTGAAAAGCATCGTCGGGCGGTTTTTAGAACATTCCCGCATTGTCTGCTTTGGCAATGGCGAGGCTTTACCGGGGCCAAATGCGTTGATCTATTTTAGCTCAGCCGACTGGATGCCCAGAAATCTGGACAGACGGATTGAAACCTTGGTGCCTGCAGATGACCCGACGGTGCGTCGGCAAATCATGAACCAAATTATGACGGCAAATTTGTTAGACAATACAAATAGCTGGGATTTGCTACCAGATGGCGCCTATCTGCGGCGGCAGCCAAGTGAGGCAGAACCGGAATTTTCTGCCCATATTTACTTCATGGAAAACCCGTCCCTGTCGGGGCGAGGGGCCTCTTTGGAAATGAATAAACCCTCTGATTTAAAACCAGTGTCACGTAAGAGAAAAACCAAATCAAAAGACGTGACCCCGAAAGAGGCGGTTCAAGAGAAGCCTGTTCAGGAAGCGGGCATTCAAAAGGGGACATAAGCCAACATGCCTAAGAAGATACTTGAGAAGATATCTAACAAGATACCCGAGGCAATAGAAGAACGCCGGATTGCCACAATTGACATTGGCTCTAACTCGGTACGGTTTGTGATTTACGAGCTGTATGGCGCAGCCTTTACCCCCATCTATAATGAAAAAATTCTGGCAGGACTTGGTCGGGATTTACAGCTTACAGGCAATTTGCATGTACAAGGGGCAGAGCAGGCCTTTGCGGCTCTAAAACGTTTTAAGATATTGGCAGAGGCCCAAAATCTCGATGAGATATTGATAGCTGCCACGGCGGCATTAAGAGATGCCAATGACGCCCACGGTTTCATCACCCGTGTGCGCGACGAGATCGGTTTTGACATCACGCCACTGAGCGGCGAACGCGAAGCGTTCATGTCTGCCATGGGCGTGATTTCCGGTGACGTACGCGCAGAAGGTATTGCGGCCGATCTCGGAGGTGCAAGTCTGGAATTGATCGAGATGAAAGCGGCCAAAGCTTTTGGAGGCATAACCTATCCGCTCGGCCCGTTTTCAATGTTTAAAGACAATTTTGATCCTGCGCATTTACGCAAGACAATCATTGAGCATCTAAGCCAAGGGCCAGAGCATAAAACCGGACAAGATTTGTTTCTCATTGGCGGCGCGTGGCGTAATTTATCTCTCATCCATCAAAAACGTATAGGCTACCCTTTGCGTGTCGCCTATAATTACAGGCTCGATATCCCGGGCACAAAAGCGATGGCCGAGTGGGCCTATAGCCCGGCCGGGATTGAAGAAATTATGCAATGGCGGGGCTTATCGTCCCGGCGCGCAGATACATTGCCTTACTCGGGCTTATTGTTAAATGTTTTACTGGATGTGCTCAAACCAAAATCTGTACTGATCGCGCCCGGAGGGCTAAGGGAAGGACTGGTCTACAACGCGTTTTCTGATGATTTTAAAAACCGTCCCGCACTTTTTGATGCTTGTCGTGCATTGGCACGGGGACGTCAACAAGGCGCAGGTATCGGGCGCCCTCTGTATGAATTTCTTCAGCCCCTAGACACAGTATTCCCGCGCAGTTTCAACATTGATAATGAAAACCGCCTACGCCAAGCCGCCTGTTTGCTGGTCGGTATTGGCAAAGGCCTGCATCCTGATCACAAAGCCCGCATGGTGTTTCGTACGGTTCTATACGCACCGTTTCCGAATTTAACCCATACCGAGCGGGCCTATCTGGCCCTGATGCTATTCAGTGCCTATACTAGTAAAAAAACTACACCTAATGATGCCGCCCTCGACTATTTACTAAGTCCCGAAATGCAATCTGCTGCGTGTATTTACGGGGAAGCTATGCGGATGGGGGTGAGTATTTCGGGGCGAAATCGTACTATTTTGTCGCAATGCGCATTAAGCGCAAACCCTGATGCGCTCTCTCTACATTTAAGCTTTGGAGATGCCGGCTTGGTCACAGAGCGAGGTCAATTGCGCTTGGAGCGGCTCGCCAGTTTATTGGGGCTCTCGGTTCAAGCGTGAAAACCGGTTTTGGTATTTCTTTGCAACTACAAACTACATCAGTTGATGTGACAAGCGGTATGAAGGGGAAACTCTTGTCATCACCATGTCATATGGTTTAGCTATGGAAACGTAAGGGAGATTCGTTTTCAGATATAAAGACCCAAAAACATTCAAAACAAAGACTATGCTTTTTCCAGCAGGAGGTGAGCTATGGGCATTATAGCGCAAACCATTTTGGAAACCTCCCCTGACCTCGTAGCTCCAATTCCCGTATCCGTATCTTCCCTTGTGGGCAATGGCGCCTTTCCCTGCCTGATTTTGAACGCTGATTATCAACCGCTCAATTATTTTCCGCTGTCGCTCTGGTCATGGCAGGACGCGATCAAGGCGGTGTTTTTACAACGGGTCAATGTGGTCGATTTATATGATCAAACCGTACGCTCTGCCCAAGTGGAAATGCCATTGCCCTCTGTTGTCGCTCTTAAAGATTTCGTGGCTCAAAACCGTGCGCCAGCCTTCACACGTTTCAATTTGTTCTTGCGGGACGGGTTTGCCTGCACCTATTGCGACAGTACGCAGGATTTAACTTTCGATCATGTCATTCCGCGCAGACTTGGCGGGAAAACCAGTTGGGAAAATATTGTGGCGGCCTGTTCAAGGTGCAATTTTAAAAAAGGCGGCCGCACACCAAAAGAGGCTGGGCTTGTCTTGCAACGAAAACCTTTTAGGCCCAGTATATATCAACTGCAAGCGCAAGGTCGCCGGTTTCCGCCGGGTCATTTGCATGAAAGCTGGCTGGACTATTTGTATTGGGATGTGGAGTTGGAGGCATAATGCGTTTTTTAGGTTTTTGTATTTCGCTTGCCGTCTTGTCGGCTATTTTCCTGTCTGCGTGTGGGGGGGAGAAAAAATCCCATATTGTGCTTGAAACCGAGCTTGGAAATATCGAGATCGAAATTTACGATGACCTCGCCCCGTTATCGGCGGCAGATTTCCTCTATTATATCGACAGCGGGCTTTATGATGGAGAGGGCTTTTACAGAGCCGTTCGCCCGGGAACAGATCCGCGTGGTCTGGGCATGGAAATTATCCAAGGCGGCCTTTTGGCGATGGAAACTGTAACGGTTCCTATCGATCACGAAACGACAGCAATGTCAGGACTGTCCCATACGGATGGTGCTATTTCAATTGCGCGCAATGAGCCGGGAACCGGGAGCGCCGCTTATTTCTTTATCTCAATAGGGGATAACACATCGCTCGATTACGGCGGTGAACGTAACCCGGATGGTCAAGGCTATGCAGTTTTTGGCCAAGTGGTGAAAGGCATGGACGTTGTGCGGGCAATCCAGATGCGCGAAACTGCTGGTGAAAGCGATGACGCCGTTACCCAAGGGCAGCTCCTGACAGAGCCCGTAATCATTCTAAAAGCAAGACGCCAATAGGCCTGTAGCCAGTATATTTCCTAAATTTTCTCGCTCAATCTAATCGCTGTACGACAGCCAGCTTTGATGAAAGCAGAGAGCACCGGATAGGCAGGCGCGTCTTTGGCACCTTCTTGGACTGCAAAATCGCGGTGGCGTAATTCATCCTCGCGAAATTGCGTGAACCGTGCACACAGCTCTTTATCTGTCTCTTTGGTTTCTTCGATTTGGGCCGCATAATGTTGCTCGATCACACTTTCGACGGCCTCGGTGCAGGCGTGGGCGGCCTTCTCTCCCATTAAAGCGGTTGTCACCCCCAGAGCCGTACTGGCCAGCTTCCATATGGGGATAAGCGCTGTTGGCCGCGCATTATGTTCACGTAAAAGTATATCAAATGCATCAAGATGTTCTTGTTCTTCCGCGCACATATCTTTGAGTTGGGCCGCAATTTTCCGCGTTTTGGGCGAGCGGGAAAACACCTTGGCTTGCGCTGAATAAATGGCAACCGCCGCATACTCGCCTGCATGATCCACACGGAGCATTTCGGCAATACGTGGTGACGTTTTCCCATGTTTTACATTTACGTGTTTGGAACCACCCGGAGAGGCAGGGCGCGCAGAGATCGCTTTAGTCATAGGTGTTTCCCTTGAAGGCGACTTGAAACCCGATGAGTGCGGCGAAACCTGAAAACAGAGCATTATATCCTGCCATCGAAATTTTAAACATGTGCCATGGCGCATCCGAACAGGCGGGTAATTTGACACCCTTTTCAAAGATCTTCGATATGTCACTGGCCGTGATCGTGCTTGGGGGCAGAGCCATACAACTTTTGGGACCATCCCACCACTTATACTCAACACCCATATGCCAAAACGCGAGGCCAAAACTGACAGCAAAAGCGATACCAATCAGCATCATGAAAACTTTATCCCACGTCCCGTCCTTCGACAAAACTCGGGCAAGGATCATTAAACCTGCAATGACGAGTACAGCTTTATGTGCATGCCGTTGCCAGTAACACATTTGGCAAGGGGTGTAGCCGCCAAGATGTTCAAACGCCAATGCGCCCGCCCATAGCCCGCCTGACAATAAAATGGCCAACCATGGCGCAATCTTGAGCGCGAAACCTGTATCCATAGATTTTAACATGCTTTTCCTTACGCATTTTAAAATAAACCCCATTTTTGTGAACAAACAAGCTCCCGAAAACGGCCTCATTAGTGCTTAAACCCTAAAATAGGATAGGTAAAATGAATTTTAGTTGAGCTTGCCCTTGGCAAGCCGGTGTGGCCGTGGTTTAAGAGCGCTCCTACGCTCATGTCGCTCAGAATGGGGTCGTATGGATTAGGGAGATATATGTGTCTGTACAGCCACAAAGCTGTCATTTAGACGCGCCACAGCACATTGGCGCTGCATTGCAGGACGCACGCGTGCAAAAAGGGCTTAGCCTTACGGACGTTTCAAAAACCCTACATATTCAAACCGCTTATCTGGAAGCTATCGAACATTTGGATAAAGAGGCTTTGCCGAGCCTTGGTTATGTACTGGGTTTTGTGCGCACCTATGCTTTGCACCTTGGTCTGGATGCCAGAGATGCCGTCGCCCGTTATAAAATTGACATTGAATGCCCGATCAATATGGGCATGAGAGACCGTCCACATTATGTTCCCAAACGCACAATTCAGATACCCAAAGGTAGCTTTGCCGCAGGCATGATCCTCAGTTGTATGGTCGTCGTTGTCAGCTGGTACGGATGGAAATCCGATGCAAATTCAGCTCCGACCCTTACAGAGCCGACGCAGCAAACCCGCAATTGGGGCTTTGACGCATTACAACCAACCGTGGGCGACGCTGATTTAATCGCGCTGAAGGCGATTGGGCCGAGCTGGGTACAGGTAACGGACAAGGACGGTACGGTGCTCATTTCGCGTATTATGGTACCGGGAGAAATTTTCGAGACCAAACGGCAAAACCTACCCATCCTTTCCATCCGTGATGCGGGTGCAATCGAGCTTTATATTGGCGGAAAGCGTATGGGGCCAATTGGTCAAAAGGGTGCGAGTGGCAGAAACATTCCGCTGACAAATGTTGCGCAATAGCGCTTTGATCCTTACAAAAGCTGGTCTATATCTCTGCATATGAGCAACGCATACGATCATATTCGTCCTTGGCGACAAATTGTGCGGCGAAAATCGCGGCAAATTATGGTGGGGAACGTTCCCGTAGGCGGGGACGCCCCTATCAGCGTCCAATCCATGACCAATACACTGACCCCCGATGTGCAAGCGACCATAGGGCAGGTACGGGCCTTGGAAGAGGCGGGTGCGGATATTGTGCGTATTTCCTGTCCTGATCCGGAAAGTTCGCATGCGCTCGCAGATATTACAAAAGCGGTAAATGTACCGATTGTCGCCGACATTCATTTTCACTATCAGCGTGGCATAGAAGCGGCCGAAAACGGAGCTGCGTGTTTACGGATTAATCCGGGCAATATTGGCGGCCAACACCGAGTGCGCGAAGTGGTCAAAGCGGCCCGCGCTAACGGATGTTCGATCCGTATCGGTGTAAATGCAGGCAGTCTCGAAAAAAGCTTACTGGAGAAATACGGCGAACCTTGCCCTGACGCCATGGTGGAAAGCGCCCTGATGCATGCGCGTATGCTTCAAGACGAAGATTTCCACGACTTTAAAATTTCGGTCAAGGCCTCCGATGTGTTCATGACCGTGGCCGCCTATCACGGCTTGGCAGACGCCATTGATTGCCCGATCCATCTGGGCGTGACAGAAGCGGGTGGCTTACGCACAGGCGGCATAAAGTCGGCGATCGGTATGGGCGCTCTGCTGTGGGCAGGCATAGGCGACACCATCCGTGTGTCCTTGTCCGCAGATCCTGTGGAGGAAATCAAAACCGGATATGATATTCTTAAATCCCTGAATTTACGCACGCGCGGCATCAATATCATTTCTTGCCCCTCGTGCTCGCGCCAAGGCTTTGACGTGATCACAACCGTCGCCACCCTCGAAGAACGCCTTGCCCATATCAGCGAACCAATCACCTTGTCGATCATCGGCTGTGTCGTCAACGGGCCTGGCGAAGCCGCCTATACAGATATTGGATTTACAGGCGGCAAGGCTGGCTATGGCATGATGTATTCTGCCGGTGCCCGCACCGGTAAAACCGCCAATGAAGACATGATCGAAGATATCATTTCACAGGTTGAGGAACGGGCTGAAATCTTGCGAAAGCAAGATGCAGCGGAAGAAAAATCAGGACACTGAGCGACCATCTTACCACCTAATAACTTGACTCTTCTGCACATTGTCGCAAAATCTTCCCCATGACCGAGAACCTGCCAGCCAATATCCCCTCTCTAGCCCGCGCCTTCGAAACTGAGCGTGAAGCTTTGCGGCTGGCCATATCGGAACAGGATTTATCCTCGGCACAATCTGTAGCAGAAGCCCGCCGTGCACTGGACAGGACAGGCAATCTGTTCGCAAAACAGACCGAAAATATGCATCTCGAAAAGGCCGGATTGTGGTTGCTGGAAATGGTCAAATCCGGCGCGGGTGTTCTGGACCGTGGCGTCAGCGCCGAGATTGTCTGGCGCGAGGTCCCGAAATCATCTAGGCGCGTTATCGCAGGGAGCACTTTGTTTTATAGTGCGGCATTGGTGTTTTTTCTGGCAGGTTTTGTACAGGCTTCGCGCCTGACCATGATGACGGCTTTGGTTCTGGCGGCTCTGCGGTTTTTTGACCCGAAAGACTGGAAGCATTATCTCTCAAAAATCCCGTTCATAGGCCGTAAGAAAACACCTTTGCTAGAAGGGCCGGGCGGACAGTCTTTCTTGGCCGACGCCCATATTTCTGTCGAAGCGGGCGGGTATGTTGATACATTGGCCGATGCCCTGCGCACAGCCGATCATATTTTAATGCGCCTCGCCGAACCTACTACTGAGACACATTGGCGTGATGATGTGCGGTTGATGGGGTTTGTGCAAGGCTTGCTGGAAGCCAAGGCCGTAGGGGATACGGATTTTGCTTTGAAACTTGTCGGGAGCGAGCTGGAAAGTATTCTAAACACGGAAGGCATTGAAATCGTCAAATATTCCCGCAAGACGGCTAAACTGTTTGATGTGCTGCCCGCGCTTGATATGGACGGTGTGAAAACAAAACAAGCGGCTCCGGCGCTGATGGCGGACGGGGTGGTGCTGCGCCGCGGTACTGTGTGGAAATCCTCATGAGTAACTCTGGGAATATTGAGTTTGTTGGCTATGATCTTGGCCACGGGGAAACGGCTATTGGTCGGGCCTATAGTGGCTCTGCACGGGAGCCGGAAATTTTAGAATATATGGGCGAGCGCAGTTTCGTCACCGCCGTTGCCAAAGGTAAAACTGGTGTACGCATCGGGGCACAAGCGGTCAATTTAGTCGCGATTGGAGACCGTAAAGACCATGTCTGGGTGAAGTTCAAAAGCCGCGATATTACTGATGACGCCACCCAAATTCCGACACGTCTGTTTACAAAAACACTGTTCACTGACCTTGCCAAAGACAAGAAAATCCAGGGCCTATCCCAAAGCCAATTCATTGTCGGTTGCCCATCGGGATGGGACGCCCAGGATCGGAAAAACTATACCGGCTTAATACAAAGCGCTGGCTTGAAAACCGTACGCATTGTACCCGAATCCCGTGCGGCACTTATGACAGCTCTGGAGCAAGGGTATCTGTCTTTAGAAGCTGCACGTTCAAGTGTGCTCATTGTCGACATTGGGTCATCCACCACGGACTTTACCTATTGCATGGATCTGGACGCAGAAGATGTCGGCCATAATGTTTTGGGCTCGGGACTTCTGGACACACTCATTTTCGAACGCAATCTTGAGCGCCAGCCTGAGCGCAAAAAAATAGAAAAATTGATTGCGCGCTATCCCTATTATCGCCCGATCATGGAATATTGGTGCCGTCTTGCCAAAGAACAATATTTCAACGGTGAAGAAACGTCGGTTGAAATGATCCGCCGCCTGCCTGTTGCAGGAGGTGTTTTGTTTGAAATCCGCATGGATAAAGCCGACGCCAAAGCAATTTTAAAGGCACCAATACCCGCGCTTAACGGATTTAACTGGCCCGAAACATTTGACTACGCCCTGAAAGAAGCGGTGCAGGGTTTGGGCGGACGTGCCCCGCAAACGGTGTTGCTGACGGGTGGGGCTTCGCGCCTCCCCTTGGTTGCCCCGGCCTGCGAGAAAGCTTTCCCGGATGCCCGTGTTGTGCGCGGTGCAGAACCGGAATTTGCCATTGCAAGGGGCTTGGCCTGGTTGGGCCGGTTTGAATATCTGCATGCCAGCTTTCAAGATGCTGTCGCGGAATTGGTCAGCGAAGGCGGCCCCGTATTTGAGAAAGCCAAAACCGCCAGCGAAGGGCTTGGCGATATATTGGCGCCGGTTTTGGTCGATGCCCTGATTAAAGCCTGCGTTGTGCCCGCATTTGCAGATTGGCGCAAAGGCAAAATCGAAAACCTGGACGGGGTCGAAGCGGTTCTAAACGAGCGTGTGCAAATGTGGCTAGGCAGTGACGAAGCCCAATCCACATTGCGGCCCGCAATTGAAAATTGGTTTGCAGAATTACAACGTTCTATCGAACATATTACCGACCCGCTTTGTCGCGATCATGGTTTGCCGGCCATGGTGTTGTCCCTTGATGACAATGCCCATATCAGCCGCCACCTTGAAGGCTTAAGCGTCGCCGCACCCCAAGTGGCCAGTCTGGAAAACGACACCGCTCTGGCCGGAACAACCGTCTCGGCAATCCTCATTGGTGTCTTGCTGGCCAAAGCCAACCTATTGGCTCCGCTGCTGGCAAACCCGATCGGCATTGCCGTAGGGGGCGCACTGGGTGTTGGCGGGTTTTTCTTTGGCCGCAAGGCCTTGGAAGGCAAGCTCCGTTCTGCAAAAATTCCCATCCTTGCCCGCAAATTAATGACCAATAGCCGCGTGAGAAAAGCCGCCAATAGCCAACGCGATGAATTGATAAAATCTGTAGCAACGGCTTGGAATGACGAGGCCGCATCCCGGTTCACGCAAGAATTGATTACCACTTTAGAAACCGCATTTTTGCAACGCACCCATGAACGCGCAGTGCTATTTTTACTTTGAATTAAACTGTTTTTATATACCCACGTCTCTGGTCTAGGATTTATATTCCGGTAATTTACAAAACCCCTGAATAAGCGCGCGGGCCTCTTCTCCAATTTCTTCATGGTCTACGGCGTAAGCACAAACGGCCTCGAAATATCCCAGCTTGGAACCACAATCATAATCCTGCCCGTCGTATTCCAATGCATGAAATGGCGACACTTCCATAAGTTTCGCCATCGCATCCGTGAGCTGGATTTCATTCCCTGCACCCGGTTTTTGCAACTCAAGAAATTTGAAAATCTCCGGCTGTAAAATATAACGCCCGGTTATCTTTAAATTTGAAGGCGCATCTTTCGGCGCCGGTTTTTCCACCATTCCGCTCATTTCATAAAGCTTGCCGTTTTGGGATTTAGGGGCGATGACACCATATTTATCAGTTTGATCTGCTGGAATTTGATCGACAGCAATCATATTGCCACCTGTTTCCGCATAGGCTTCCACCATTTGCTTTAAACATCCGGGGCTGGATTTTACCAACACATCCGGTAACAGGACGGCAAACGGTTCATCTCCGATGATATCGCGCGCACACCAGATGGCATGCCCAAGACCGAGCGGTGTTTGCTGACGCACAAAGCTGGTTGCCCCTGCAATGGGCAATTCTTTTTGCAAACGTTCCAGAATGGCTGTTTTATTTTTAAGTTGTAGAATGGCTTCCAGCTCATAAGCCCTGTCGAAATAATCTTCAATGGCGCCTTTATTACGGCCGGTGACGAAGACAATATGCTCAATGCCGGCTTCGTGGGCTTCATCGACGACATATTGCAGGGCCGGGCGGTCAACCACTGGCATCATTTCTTTTGGAATGGACTTCGTCGCAGGGAGAACACGCGTACCAAGGCCTGCGACAGGCAATACCGCTTTACGAATTTGTTTCATGAGAACTTCCTAAATTGCAAATCTATTCCACTGTGACCGATTTGGCTAAATTACGGGGTTGATCTACGTCAGTGCCTAGGTGCACAGCCGTATGGTAGGCCAGAAGCTGGACGGTAATCGCGTATATGATCGGAGCCGTCTCGACGCTGACTGTCGGGCAAATTAAGGTTGCGTCCGTCATGCCGGCTGTATTTTTAGCCCCTTCTGAATCGGTGATCAGAAGAATTTTCGCACCTCGTGTGGCTACCTCTTGCATATTGGAGACAGTTTTTTCAAACAACGCATCCGTTGGCGCGATGACGATCACAGGCGTGCCCTCTTCAATCAAAGCAATCGGGCCATGCTTCAATTCACCCGCCGCATAGCCTTCCGCATGGATATAAGATATTTCCTTAAGCTTTAAAGCCCCCTCCAATGCCAACGGGTAATGCACACCGCGTCCGAGATAGAACGCACTATCGGCCTTTGATAAATCAAGGGCGAGGGCTTCTATATCTGCGTCCAAAGTCAGAGTTTCCGCGATCAGGCGCGGCATTTGGGTCAGGGCTTCAGCAAGGTTCTTTTCGCGGGAACCATCAATAAGCCCGCGCCTAACACCCGCAGATATGGCCAGTGATAAAAGCGCTGTCAGTTGGGATGTAAAGGCTTTGGTCGAAGCGACCCCTATCTCGGGGCCTGCATTAATGGGCATGGCAAAGTCGGCCTCGCGGGCCATGCTGGAACTCATCACATTGACAATTGCAGCCGTCTGCAAACCTTTGGATTGGCAATATCTCAAGGCCGCCAGAGTATCTGCCGTTTCTCCCGACTGGGAGACAGCGATCGCCATGGATTTTTTTGTCAATGCCGGGCGGCGATAGCGAAATTCGGAGGCAATATCTACATCAACAGGCATATGAGCGAGCTGTTCAAACCAATATTTTGCAATAGAGGCCGCATAGGCCGCCGTACCGCAAGCAATCAGCGAAAGGCGTTCAAGCTTGTTCCAATCCAGTCCCTCCATGTCAAGCTCTGCCAGAGTTTTTACCTTATGGTGAAAGGCATCCACATAATGGGTGAGTGTGTGGGAAACGGATTCCGGTTGCTCATAAATTTCCTTGAGCATGAAGTGGCGGTAATTCCCTTTTTCGGCCGCGGCCAAACTCCCCGAAACAATCGTAACTGCGCGTTCTACCGGTGTGTCATTTGCATCAAAAATTTCCACACTGTCCGTGGTGATAACGGCCCAGTCGCCTTCTTCAAGGTATATGATCTTGCTCGAGAGAGACGCCAGCGCAATGGCATCGGAACCAATATAATTTTCGCCATCTCCCAAACCAATCGCAAGCGGGCTACCCCGCCGGGCAGCGAACAGCTGTCCATCGACCCCGTCAATCACCACGCCAATCGCAAAAGCACCTGTTAATTGTTTGAGCGAGGCGGCAAAGGCATCCTTGCCAGAGAGACCGGATTTCATGGCTTCATCAATAAGATGGGCAACAACCTCCGTGTCGGTTTCTGTTTGAAATGTACGTGTATCTTTAAGCTGATCGCGCAAAAGGGTGAAATTTTCAATGATGCCATTATGAACAAGACCAACCCGTCCGGCAAAATGCGGATGCGCATTCATCGTGTTCGGCGCGCCGTGGGTAGCCCAACGGGTATGGGCAATACCCAAATGGCCTTCCAGCGGTTCCTCGTTGATCAAATTTTCCAGATTGCGGATCTTGCCTTCGGCCCGCCTTCGTACCAGAGTGGATGGGCCATTATCATCATTAATGACGGCAATACCGGCAGAATCATAGCCGCGATATTCAAGTCGTTTCAAACCCTCCAACAGCCGGTCTGTCACAGGTTGATTACCAGCAATTCCAATAATTCCACACATAGCAGGCCCCTGAAAATAGTCTTATCCTAAAGGTATACAATCATACGCGTATAAGATGAGTGTGCTTTGACCCATAGCAAAAATATATATAACAAGTTATGTAAATACTGTATGAATGCCCGGATATAAACGCAATATTTCATCAATTCACAATGCGGTTTGTTGCAAAAGTTTCGAGGATTCAAACAAAACTGGAGAAGGTATAAATATGCCCAAGAAGTATTTTGGTACGGATGGTATTCGCGGCTTGGCCAATCATGGAAGCATGGAACCCAAGAATGTGCTCCGTCTGGGCATGGCGGCCGGAAAGTATTTTTTGCGTGAACATGGTCGCCGTCATAGTGTGGTCATTGGCAAAGATACACGTCTGTCCGGATATATGATCGAGCCGGCATTGGTGGCCGGATTTACGGCTGTGGGCATGGATGTGCGTTTGTTCGGGCCTTTGCCTACACCCGGAGTGGCCATGATGACCCGCTCTTTACGTGCCGATCTGGGGGTGATGATCACGGCGTCCCATAATAAGTTTTACGATAACGGCATTAAATTATTTGGCCCGGACGGGAAGAAACTATCAGACGAAGCCGAAGTCGAAATTGAAAAATTGATGCAGGCGGATCTTAGCGAAGGTCTGGCCACGGCAGAAGGTCTTGGCCGTGCCAAACGCTATGATAATGCGCAAGCCCGCTATATTGAAATCGTCAAAGCGACCTTTCCGCGCCGGATCACACTTAATGGTCTCAAAATTGTCGTAGATTGCGCCAATGGAGCCGCTTACCGGACGGCCCCGGAGACTTTGTGGGAATTGGGCGCACAAGAAGTGATCGCAATCGGCGTTACGCCGGACGGCACCAATATTAATGCCGGATGTGGATCAACGGACACCGGGGCCCTATCTGCGGCTGTGCTAGAACACAAAGCCGATGTCGGGATTGCTTTGGACGGGGACGCGGACCGGTTGATCATGTGTGATGAAAAAGGCAAAATTATTGACGGCGATCAATTGCTGGCCCTGATCGCCATTGGCTGGAAGCAAACCCAACGTTTGTCACGCGATGGTATTGTCGCGACCGTAATGTCCAATCTTGGCTTGGAGCGGTTTTTACAAGATGAAAAACTGGAACTTATTCGCACGGCTGTCGGGGATAGACATGTGGCCGCACGGATGTGTCAGGATGGGTATAATATTGGCGGTGAACAGTCCGGCCATCTCTTGATGACCGACTTTTGTACGACCGGCGACGGTACCATAGCGGCCTTGCAAATTCTGGCCGAGATCATTCGCAAAGATAAACCGGCCAGCGAAGTGCTTGACCAGTTCACGCCCGTCCCGCAAATCTTGAAAAATGTACGCTATAGCGGGCAAAACCCACTTGAGCTCAGCACGGTGCAATCTGCAATCAAAGACGCAACTGCCCAGATGGGCAAGCATGGACGTCTTCTTGTCCGTGCCTCAGGTACAGAACCTCTGATCCGCGTTATGGCGGAAGGCGATGATCCTGCCATGGTGAAAAACGTAACGGACGGGCTTGCCAGCTTTATTGAAAACGCGCTTTAACAACTGCTTTAATCTCGGTGTCCAGTTTAGCTTCTATATCCGCGAACAAATTGCCATGCGTGCCCCTATATTTTTTGATCATACTCTCCGATTTCGGGGTATTTCGCCAGCCTTGCTTCGATTTCGCGAAACATAGCCGTTTTATTTGCTTCCGAGGTTGGGCTTTCTACAACAACAACAAGGTTGGGGGTGTTGGAGCTGGCTCGTACCAGACCCCATGTCCCATCTTCAAGCACCACACGCACGCCATTTACAGTGATAAGATCACGAATGCTTTGACCCAGAAGCTTGTCTCCATTTTCAAAAGCCTGCTTGTATTCTGCAATCACTCTGTCCACGACACCGTATTTAACTTCGTCTGCACACGCAGGGGACATGGTTGGGCTGCCCCATGTTTTGGGAAGGTCGCGGCGTAAATCGGCCATGGATTTGTCAGGGTTGCGATCCAGCATTTGCAAAATGGCAATCGCGGATAAAATCCCGTCATCATAACCCCGCCCGATAGGCGCATTGAAGAAATAATGGCCCGATTTTTCAAACCCGACAAGAGCCCCGATTTCTTTGCTCCGGCGTTTAATATAGGAATGACCCGTTTTCCAGTAATCGGTTTTAGCCCCGTTTTTTATCAAAACCGGATCGGTAAGATACAGCCCCGTTGATTTCACATCGGCAACAAATTGTGCGTTTTTAAACTCGGCTGACAAATCACGGGCGAGCATAACCCCGACTTTGTCGGCAAAAATTTCTTCTCCTTCATTGTCAACAACCCCGCAGCGATCTCCGTCCCCGTCAAACCCGACGGCCAAATCGGCCTTGTGTTCCAGGACTGCGTCTCGCATGGCATGCAACATTTTCATGTCTTCTGGATTGGGGTTATAAGCCGGAAAATTATGGTCAAGCTCGCATTGAACCGGAATAACTTCAACGCCAATGGCTTCCAAAACATCTGGCGCAAATGCCCCTGCGGTTCCGTTGCCGCAAGCCGCCACAACCCGGATTTTACGCTTGATTTTGATGCCTTTGGCAAGATCACGCATATAAAGCTCGGCCATGCCCTCTATTTTTTCATATCCGCCACCGCTGCGGTTAATAGCTGCCCCTTCAAGGGCAATGTCTTTCAAACGGGTCATTTCGGTCGGGCCAAATGTTAAAGGCCGCTCGACCCCCATTTTCACTCCGGTCCAGCCATTGGTATTATGGCTTGCCGTCACCATCGCCACACAGGCCACATCAAGGGCAAATTGCGCAAAATAGGCGGTTGGCGACAGGGCAAGGCCTATGTCTTTCACCTCTATACCTGCGCTCATCAAGCCAACGATCAGGGCTTGTTTGATAGACAGAGAATAGGAACGGTAATCATGACCTACGACAATTTTAGGCTCCACACCAAGTTCATGTATAAGCGTGCCAAGTGAGGCCCCAAGGTATTGTATGCCGGCTAAATTGATATCAGGCGCCTTGCCGCGCCCTGCCATGCTTTCATGATCCCCAAACCACCAGCGGGCATCATATTCGCGAAAACCGGTCGGTTTTATCAATGCACAGTTTTCAAACTCCAGTGAGTTAGCTGGCAGTTCATGCTTTGGTTTTATCATTGTTTTCGATCCTCTAAATTCCCGCGTAGATTGTTTTGGTGATTGCGAATGTACAAAATTGGATATTAACCCTTAGTGTCTTTTTGTGAAAATAATAAGAAAATATGCCTGAAACCGCCCTTGTTAGAAAGTCTATTTTTAGGCAAGTCCGGCACGTAGCAAATCATGCATATGCAAGATGCCGACAGGCTTCTCGTCTTTCACCACAAATACCTGCATGACCTTGGGGGTCTCGGCCGTCATAATGTGTAGAGCTTCTGCCGCCAAAATGTCCGGGGCGATAGATTTAGGGTTTTTCGTCATAATGGTTTTGACGCTAAGTTTCGGTAGGTCTTTGTCGAGATTGCGACGAATATCCCCGTCTGTAATAATACCGACAAGAGCCTCATTCGCGTCAACAATACCCACACAGCCAAACCCTTTTTCGCCCATAACCAGCAAGGCCCGCTCCATAATTTCGCTGATGTCCACGATCGGCATAAGCGCACCTGTATGCATTAAATCGGCAGCACTGGCGAGTTGCGCCCCCAGCGCGCCGCCAGGATGAAAGGTTTTAAAATCACCGGCCGTAAACCCGCGCGCTTCCAACAAAGCCACAGCCAGCGCATCCCCAAGCGCGATTTGCAATGTTGTAGATGTGGTTGGCGCGCCGGTAACGTTACAGGCTTCAGGCGCATCGGGCAGTAATAGAACATGATCGGCGGCACGGGCCAACGTGCTGTTTGGCCGGCATGTCATGGCGATAAGCGGCAGGCCAAATCGTTTGCAAAAACCAATCATGTCGGCCAGTTCTTTGGTCTCGCCTGAACGTGACAGAGCGATGACGGCATCCTCTTTTCTCATCATACCCATATCGCCGTGACTGGCCTCTGTAGGGTGGACAAAAAGGGATGTTGTACCTGTGGAGGCAAATGTGGCGGCAATTTTTCTGGCCACATGCCCGCTTTTGCCAACGCCCGCCAAAATTGTCCGCCCCTCGAGAGCTTTCAACAGATCAACGACTTTGGGAAAGGCTTCGTCCAAACCATCAGAGAGAGCCATAAGCCCATCGGTTTCGGTTTTGAGAACCCTACGGGCAACATCTATGGCATCAAAAGTTTTCATACAGGTGCTTCTATCAGGGAAGTTTGCGAATGTGAATGCCGCGTGTAAGGACTTTTACGGGCGACCATGTGAATTTGGCAAGCAGGGCAAAGCTACTGATCGTTCGGTGAGCCTTCACCAGTTTCCTGTCCCTAAATGTTTGTGGTAGGCCAAGTATCGCATCCCATATGCCTCGCCATGTGGCGCGAAATCGGCCCCGAAATGCGGCCCAGAGCAAATAAGCCAAATTGGCGATGATATGGGCGGGCAGAAGCAGGATAAGCAGAGGCAGGGGCATGTTTTTGACAAACGTCCAGATACGGTTTCTTGTCCCGTGATACACGGCAAAATTTGGGACAGAACTGGCAATGGCCGAACTAACATGATCAACAATGGCAGTGTGCGACTGTACGCAATCACCGCCAGCAAGCTGCATGCGAAATGCCAGATCGACATCTTCGTGATAGCAGAAAAAGCGCTCGTCAAACCCGCCGAGCCTCAAAAATGTGTCCCGATCATAAAGCGCTGCCGCCGCGCACGGGCCAAACACCAGGCCGGTTGTCGGCGGGGCAAGCTGTTTGCCATATCCGGCCCGATACGCAATACCGCTTGCATGGTAGCAATCGCCCACACCGTCCAGTGTTGGTGTATCTGACAGGGCTAAATACTGGGTTGAGCCAACCATGCTGACATTGGGCGTGAGTTTTGTCGCCTCAAATAGGTTGGTAAGCCAGTCTGGCCGCGCAAAGGCATCGGGGTTTAGCAAAGCAATCCACGGGGCGCTTGCCAGTTTTGCAGCATGATTGTTGGCGCTCGCAAAGCCAGTATTGTTACCAAGCTCAATGATTTTAAAGCGGGCATCCAGTTTCGGCAATGTCGCGATCGAACCATCCTTGGACCCGTTGTCGACAATAAAGCACTCGAAACCCGTCTCGTTTTGGCCCATCACAGAACGCACACATTTTTCCAACCATTGGCCTGCATTGAAATTGACAATGATGATAGAGGCTTTGGGGCTTGAGGCAGAGATGAGGCGGCTCCATAGGGGATGAATTTATATGTTTTTGATACAGAACGGGCGATTACACAAGTTTATAAACCGCCCCCTCCCTTTAAAATGTGTAGGCATAAGAAATATTCTCCCCGTCTCTATGAAATTATATCTGTGGGTGTGAAGGCTTGTATCCTTATTGTGCATGAAACTGGTTGAGAAAAAACACCGGGCTGATAAACTCGAAAACGAAAGAGAATGGTTATGAAGCTTTATGATTATCTACCGTCTGGAAACGGTTTTAAAGTGCGTTTACTTCTGTCATGGCTAGGGCAGGCGTATGAATATCAGGAAGTGGATATTCAAGTAGGGGAGACCCATACGCCAGAGTTTCTTGCCTTAAATCCGTCCGGGCAAATCCCGTTACTGGTTTTGGATGATGGACGTCCACTGGCAGAATCCAACGCAATTTTGTTTTATCTGGCGCTGGGCAGCGCCTATTTGCCGGGCGATGCCTTTGCTCAAGCCGAAGTGTTGCGTTGGATGTTTTTTGAACAATATAAACATGAACCTGCAATTGCTGTAGCCCGGTTTATCGAGATTTATGCGCCCCAGCGTAAGAAAGAGCTCCCCGCACTGATGAAGCGTGGATATTTCGCGCTCGACGTAATGGAGCAACATTTAAAATCCAATGCATATTTCGTCGGAGACAGCCTGACCATCGCCGATATATCGCTCTATGGCTATACACATGTGGCGGAGCAGGGCGGGTTCGATCTGAAACCCTATAAGGCGATCAAAAACTGGCTTAAGCGGGTGAACTCACATCCGAATTATATAAAAATTACAAAGACACCTGACTAATGGACGATCTTTATAATACAGATGTGCTGAGCCTTGCCGCCAATATCAAACATATTGGCCGGCTGGAAAACCTGCACGGTACATCCCGCAAAGTTTCCAAGCTTTGCGGGTCTTGGCTGGAAGTGGACGTCATCATAGAACAAGACCGTGTGAAAGATTTTGCCATGCGCCTGCAAGCGTGCGCTTTGGGCCAAGCCAGCGCTGCCATTCTGGCCGAAAATGTGATCGGGGCCAGTCTTGAGGAATTACAAGCCGCCCGTGACGCTCTGTTCGCCATGCTTAAACACAAGGCAACACCGCCCGAAGGCCGGTTTGCACAATTGGCATTATTATCAGACGTGGCAAACTACCCTGCGCGTCATACCTCGACATTATTGGCATTCGACGCTGTGGTCGAGGCGGTGCAATCCGCACAAACATGAAAAACCCATTTGTATATTTAGCCCTTGGCCTGCTGAAGCTTTATAAGTTGACATTGTCGCCAATGTTCTCGGCGCTCGGCATAACATGCCGCCATGAACCGGGCTGTTCAAGCTATGCGATGGAAGCCTTTTCCCGCCATGGTGTATGGCGTGGATTTTGGCTGACCTTATCACGGCTTTCGCGTTGCCATCCATGGGGATCATCTGGTATTGATCCCGTGCCCGAATGCGGCCATAAGCATCCTTTCTGGGCACCTTGGCGACATGGTGACTGGAGCTGGGCTGAGCGTCCAAATAATCAGGCAGGCCCCACATCCTGTGAACATAAGAAGAGTAAGTAGAACAAAGATGACCAACATGCTGACCATCACATTTCCCGACGGCGCCACCCGCGAATTTGAACAGGGTACTTCGCCAATGGATGTGGCCAAATCCCTCTCTAAATCCCTGTCCAAAAAGGTCTTGGCGGGCAAGGTCAATGGCATCGTTTGGGACGCAACCCGTCCAATAGAAACTGATTGTGAGCTTCAACTGATCACGGCTCAAGACCCGGAAGGTCTGGAACTGATCCGCCATGACGCCGCCCATGTGCTGGCCGAGGCCGTGCAGGCGCTGTTCCCCGGCACCCAAGTGACAATCGGGCCCGTGATCGAGGACGGGTTCTTTTATGATTTTGCCCGCGACGAACCGTTCTCGGTCGAGGATTTCGCGGCGATCGAAAAGAAAATGCGCTTTATCATCGAACAAAACAAACCATTTACCCGTGAAGTTTGGGAGCGCGACGAAGCCATTGCCCATTTCACGGCCAAAGGCGAGTTGTATAAAGCCGAGCTGATTTCCGACATGCCAGCAGATGAAACTATCACCGTGTACAAACAGGGCGATTGGTATGATCTCTGTCGTGGCCCGCATTTGCCAAGCACCGGTAAAGTTGGCAAGGCGTTTAAATTGATGAAAGTGGCCGGTGCTTATTGGCGCGGCGATAGTAATAACGCCCAGCTTCAACGCATATACGGCACAGCTTGGGCAAACAAAGACGATCTGGATGCCTATTTACACCGGATTGAAGAAGCCGAACGCCGCGATCACCGTAGAATTGGCCGTGAAATGGATTTATTCCATTTGCAACCCGAAGCCCAAGGCATGGTGTTTTGGCATGACAAGGGTGCGACGATTTGGCGCGAGGTAGAAAACTATATTCGTCGTAGGCTTCAGGCGGCCGCGTATTCGGAAGTGAAAACGCCGATGCTCATCGATCATAAATTATGGGTAAAATCCGGCCATTGGGACAAGTTCCGCGAGAACATGTTTGTCTCCGAGGTCAGCCATGGCAGCCATGACGAAATACATGCGCTCAAGCCAATGAACTGCCCCGCCCATGTACAGATTTTCAATCAGGGACAAAAATCCTATCGCGATCTACCATTGCGTATGGCGGAATTTGGTTGTTGTCACCGCAACGAACCTTCGGGCGCGTTGCACGGCATTATGCGCGTCCGCGGATTTACACAGGATGATGCCCATATTTTCTGTACCGAAGAGCAAGTCATTGGCGAGACAAAAACATTCATTGATTTGTTGAAAAGTGTATATGCCGATTTCGGATTTACTGATGTATTGGTGAAGTTCTCCGACCGTCCTGAAACGCGCACAGGCACTGACGAAACATGGGACAAAGCCGAAGGCGCCTTGATGGACGCCGTTAACGCGGCCGGCCTTGAGGTCGTCATGAACCCCGGTGAGGGCGCGTTTTACGGCCCGAAACTTGAATTTGTACTGCGCGACGCGATTGGTCGCGATTGGCAGTGCGGGACGTTCCAAGTGGACTTCGGCACACCTGAGCGGTTGGACGCAAGCTATATTGCAGAGGACGATACCAAACAACGTCCCGTCATGTTGCACAGGGCAATCCTCGGATCTATGGAACGGTTTATCGGTATTCTGATCGAAGAACATGCAGGGCGTTTCCCGCTCTGGCTGGCACCAACACAGGTGGTGGTCGCAACGATTACCTCTGATGCCGACGCATATGCACAAGAGGCCGTGGCCCAATTGCGCGCAGCCGGTCTGCGGGTTGAGCTTGATTTACGCAACGAAAAAATCAACTACAAAATCCGTGAACACTCGGTCGGGAAAATACCCGTCATTGCTGTCGTAGGCCGCAAGGAAGCCGAAGAGGGCAAATTGGCGCTCCGCTTCCTTGGGGAACGCCAGCAGGAAATTGTGACTTTGGAAGATGCGAAAACCCAATTGTCCAAAGAAGCAACACCGCCCGATCTCCGCAGCGCATAATATGATTGAGGCACTAAAAGAATGGGTGGCAAGAAAAGATTTTTTCATGCTGTTGCTTGTTTTTTTAACGGTGCCGATATTCGCCCATGCCGGGGGGTTGGGGATTGCCGCCATCATCGGACTGTGCGGCCTCGTCGCTTTGGCAGGATTTCCACCGCGTATGTCCGAGATTAAGAACCGGTTTCCCATGCCTGTCCGGATGCTCCTCCTCTTGTTGGTCTGGGGCTGGATAAGCAGTTTTTGGTCGCCCTATCAGTCCGATGATATAATGACAAACCCCGTGAAGCTCATGCTCGGGGTGCCGGTTTTTCTACTGTGTGCGTATTTGATAAAAATGTCTGCCTCGGTACCAAAGAAAGCAAAAATCCTGACAGGCATTTTATGTGTAGGGACGCTTGCATTGTCTGTTTCCATTTTAGTCGATCAATTGTCCGGTTACGCTATCAGCTTCGCTGTCGACCCTCTTGACCCGGGTCAGGATTTGACGGCTCGGATCGGTGATATGATCCAAAATATAGGCCATGCGACCTCCGTGCTCACCCTTTTATTGGCGCCAGTAAGTGTGCTATTATGGACGCGTGGGCGGATTGGCAAGGCCGCGTCTTTGACGCTCGTTGTTTTGACATTGGCATGTGGTTTTACGACCGGCCAAAGTGCGAGCACTTTAGGGGCATTGACCGCACTTTTATTGATGGGACTGGCTTCGAGGCGTCCTGTGCTTGCTTTGCGTACCGGATTTTTACTCGCGGGGGCATCAATATTATTTGCCCCGCTACTGGCATTCCTGTCTGCACATCTAGGTGCAAATATCAAAAATGCCTTGCCATTTTCGTGGGAAGAAAGAGTTGAAAACTGGAGCTATTTGTCCCAAAAACTTTCGCAACATCCGATCGTAGGGCATGGGTTTGATGCGGTACGTATGTTCAATGATACCCACACCATCAGAGGATTTGAGGGCAGGGCATTGGTCTCTTTGCATCCGCATAATGCCGGCCTGCATATTTGGGTGGAATTGGGCGTGATCGGGGCCGTATTGAGTTGCACGGCTTTGTATTTTGCTCTGCGCTATTTAAGCGTTCCTAACAGATTGTCAAAAACTCAAATGGTCGCAACCAGCGGCCTGCTCATAGCCGTTGTAACCATGTCGAGCCTGTCTTATGGCGTGTGGCAGGATTGGTGGTGGGCCAGCATTATATTCGCCGGCGCACAGGTATTTTTCATAAATAAACCAAAACCTATCCTGTATCAAAACCTATAATTAGCCTTTACTTTTAATGCCTTGTAGGTTCTAAATGCCTGCATTGGGAATCGAAAGATGGGGCTATGACAGCAAAAATTATCCCGCTTCCTGTGCGGTTTATCAAGAAACGTATAAGTGTTGTCATGGTGTCCTACCATACGGGGGCACCATTACAGGAAGCGATTCAGGCTGTTCTCGCTGATCCCGATATTTTTGAACTTATTCTTGTCGATAATGGCAATTTGGCAGCAGCACGTATCCGTTTGTGGGAATTTGCCAAAGATCAGCCGCGTTTGCGTTTGGTGCAAGGACAGGGCAATGTCGGGTTCGGCCGTGCGTGTAATTATGGCGCAGAACTGGCCAGGGGCGATTATATATTATTTCTCAATCCGGACGCAGTCATTGCGAAAGGCGCAGCCATGGCCATGGCTGATTGTGGCGAGCATTTGCAAACGCCCTGGATTACGGGCGGTTTTCTGGAAACGGTCACAGGCGGAGAGCAGCGCGGGACGCGGCGCAATGATCTCACACCGCTGGACGCCGTGGTGAGTTTTACCCCCTTACATAAATTGCCTCAATTTACGTCTATCCATCTAGAGCATACCCCTTGCCCAGAATTTCCGGTTCAAATGCAGATTGTCAGTGGCGCATGTTTGATGATGAGCCGTGAGAGCTTTGATGTATTAGACGGTTTCGACCAGCGTTATTTCTTACATGTTGAAGACATTGATATTTGTCGGCGTGCGCGCAAGGCAGGTGGAGAGGTCTTCATTGTTCCGTCCGCAAAAGTTATGCACTACGGTGCCACTTCGCAGGTGCGTATTCAAAAGGTTGAATACGAGAAATTGAAAGGGTTTATACGCTATTTTTGGAACTATTCTCCAAAATGGTGGGCAAAACTACTTTTATTTGTGTCCGCGCCTTTTATGTTTTTAGCGATTATGGGTCGGGCGTGGTGGTTGGCGTTTCGGAGCGTGTGGCGGGGCTAAGCTCGCCTTCGATAGCCATCATAACCACGGATGCCACGGATGATTCATCCAGAGCAC
Organism: Robiginitomaculum sp.; assembly: GCA_002733605.1. GTDB lineage: Bacteria > Pseudomonadota > Alphaproteobacteria > Caulobacterales > Maricaulaceae > Robiginitomaculum_A. Next base: position 28,793 of record NVWK01000005.1, on the reverse strand, counting down.
ATATTTCGACGCGCAAGAGATCAAGAGCTACTTTATTCCCTTTGGCGTAATTAAACCCGTCCACTATGCTCAGGCTTTGCAAACATGTATTGTTTGCTTTTAAGGCGCGCATCAACTCGATTTCATAGCCCTCTGTTTCGTCCCGTTCACGGTCTAGAATAACAATATCACCAGATTCCAGGCTCAGATTTGCCAAGCGTTCTTGGGGCTTGCCAAGTAAAATATGGGTGCCGAGACGGTAGACGAGGCTCGGTTCTGTGAATTGGGTGGAGAGGATTTTCGTCTGCGCGAGATCGATGTTTTCAGCCCGAAGCGCCATTTCGACCTGCTTGCTGATCTGTAATTCCTTAAGAGAAGGCAATGTAAATTGGTAACTGAGCATGGTTGTCAAAAACGCAGCTCCGATGACAGCCACAAAAGCCGGTTGGCTCTGCCCTTTCCACATTTTCAGAGCAGAGAACAGACACAATAAAATCACCACATACAAAACCGCAAACGACCATGTCGGGAAATCCGCGCTGTAATAGGCTTCACCCGCCAATAATGCCGTCGCAAGGACTATGCTGATACTGGCAAATATAACAGCGCCAAAGCGTCGCCAGAAACGAAACGCGTCCATTTTGGACAAGGTCATAATGGCTGCCCCTGCCATCAAAGCCCACGCAGGATAAATAGGTAAAGGATAATGGGGAAGCTTTGTAGGGATGATTTCGAGGAGAATAAAAAACGGCAGGCTCCAGCATAATAGCAATCGTGCAGCTTGCGCTACCGGGGTGTCAAATCCGTTTGTTCCGCGTCCAGCCTGCACACAAAAGACAAGACCCGGCAATAAGAATAGACAGCCGGGCCAAAATGCCAGCCATGTGCTAAGTGTATAATATCCGGGAGGCCCCCCGTGACGTTCATGCCCTCCGATCAGTTTAGGGGTGAGATCACCGCCAATGGCCTCTGTGAAAAAAGCCCCGTTTGTTTCCTGCCAGATCAACACGGCCCACGGCAATATAATGGCAAAGAACAACACCGGTCCCAGCCAAAACCCAAGGGGTTTAAGCCATGTGGCTTTACGTTCCCAAACCAATAGGCTGAGTATGCATATGCCAACAAGTATAGGCAGAATTGGCCCCTTGATCATCACCGCACATCCCATCGCCCCCCAAAATACAAGCGCCGGGCCCCGCGCTTTGCTTTGGGTGTCTTTGGTGCGCAAATAGGCGAGGCTCGCAAGGCTTAAGGCCGCGCATCCGCACAAAAGTGCATCGGTTTTGGCAATATGGGCTTCAAATACAAACATCATGCTTGTGGCTAAAAGCGCAGATCCGATCAGGGCACTATCCCGCCCAAGCAAGCGTATACCGCCCCAATATGTGGCCAAGACCGCAAGCAGTGCTGCGATAACCGAGGGAATACGGTGGGCCCAAATACTGCGGTTCTCGACATCTGAAAACGCCTTTACACTTAGGGATTGGAGCCAATATGCTCCGGCCGGTTTTTTGTTGCGAGCCTGATCCTGAAAGCGGATATTGATATAATCTCCGCTTTCCATCATTTGCACGCTGGCTTGCGCATATCTGGCTTCATCGCGATCAATAACAGGCAAGCCGCCCAGCCCCGGTAAAGCCATGGCGAGAACCAAAATGACCAGTAATATGATATCGCGTGTGCGACGTTTGAGTGTGGGCGCTTGCATAATGGGACTCTAGCGCATTACGTTAAAGTCACACAAGCCATATTGCATGAAAGAACTGTACATGGCATGAGGGGGAGAATTTATGAGAGAGTATTGTGGCATCCAAAATCAAATATAGTGTTGTTGTTCCCGTGTATAACGAGGAAGAAAATGTCAGCCTGCTGGCGCAAGAAATTGCAAATGCCATGAAAAATCTTCCCTACGAGATGATTTTTGTCAACGATAGTAGTACGGATACAACGCTGGAAACCCTCAAGAATTTAAAATCCAAATACAAAACCTTGCGCGTTCTAAGCCATAAACAAAATGCAGGCCAGAGCCGGAGTGTCCGCTCCGGTGTGATCGCAGCCAAGGGCGTTTATATTGCAACTCTCGACGGCGATGGTCAAAATGATCCTGCAGACATTCCAGCGTTAATAAAACAGATCACACGCAAAGATGCCCCTGAAAACTTGGCCCTCATAGGCGGGCGCAGGGTCAAGCGTAAAGATACATGGGCCAAACGTATGGCATCACGGGTCGGCAATGGTATACGTAAATGGCTTTTGAAAGACGAAGCCGACGATACCGGCTGTGGCTTAAAGGTATTTACCCGTGAATCCTTTCTGTTATTACCATATTTCGACCATATCCATCGCTATATTCCAGCCTTAATGTTGCGCGAAGGCTACGCAATCGAGTTTTGTGATGTTGGCCACAGAAACCGCCAGTTTGGGGTGTCCAAATATACAAATTTCGGACGCTTGATTGTTTCGATTTCAGATTTGCGGGGCGTTATTTGGTTGCGAAAACGGGCCCGTCACCCAAAAGTTGTGGATGAAGTATAGCTATACTGACCCCTATGACGTGAATAGGCCATGCATTGATTAATGAACCGGTTTCCGGTATAGTGGGCCAAGAAAGATAAAATCGGGGCATCCACTGCAATGGGTTGAAACGTGTACCTTTGCGCAAAATTTGCGTTTATACTTTGGTTGAGCCTGATTTATTTCAGGCATTAGGAGCAGAAAAATGGGCATTTATACACTTTTACCACTAATGGTGATCCCGATATTAATCTACAATGTAATCGCCTTCGGTGGCTCGGCATTCAGTACGGCCGAGGCCGTGCGGGCGCGCATGGATGTGGAATTTATGTCCATCCCGATGTCTAGCGGTGCAGAATGGATCATTACACCCGGAGATGGACTTATAGCCCTGTCTTTAGTGATGTTGTTCTTCGAACTGCTAAAATCCACGGGTATTGGCCGCGCAGCCATTATGAACCATGCATTTTCGATGATTTTATTCATTGGCTGTCTCGTTGAGTTTCTTATGTTTGATGCCTTTGCGACGACGGTGTTTTTCCTGATCTTGCTGATGGCACTTATGGACGTGATGGCCGGGTTTATGGTCACGATTGCCAGTGCCCGTCGCGACATCAGTATGGCAGAGGGATTCGGCAGCTAACCGTATCTGTTTGTTAAACTTTTCTGGATATAACGCCTTGGCGTGTGAGAACATGCGCGAAGGCTCTAATAGCTATGAAAGATGATGATATGAGCGCCGATTTCTTAGCCTCGCAACAGTTTGACGTAAAAGATGAGTGCGAGACTGAAAATGTCTTGCTGTCTCTGATGGCGGCTTCCCCTTATGTGTGGCAAAGCGGCCCCTCCGGAGAGCGCGCTTCTGACGACATATTTTCATGGGAAGATGATAAACTTGCGAGTGCTCTGTTTTGTTCGCGCGTCGAAGATGTGCCGTGTTCTGTGAGCGCAGTTTTGGAACGTTTGTGCGATGACGCGAAATCGGCACGGGCACAGGCAATCTCGTCTCTAAGCTGGAATGGGGCAAAATTTCAAATTGATTACCAGATCAGAACCTTTGATGGTCGTAATATTTGGGTAGAGGAACGGGCCAAACGCATAAGCGGCGAGGGGAAGCGGCCCACGAAAATCATTGGTGTCCTGACCAATATTCAAACCCGCAAAACCCGTGAAGAGCAGGCAGGCTATCACGCCTCGTTTGATAATCTCACCGGCTTGTGGAACCGTACACGTATGGCCGAAGGGATTACGCACATGGTGGCGTTCTCGAGACGCTATGAACGCCGCTCTGCTTTGGTCACGCTCAAAATTTCCAATCTAAAAGACATCAACGAGATTTATGGATATGAAGCTGGCGATCGATTGCTCAGCTCTGTTGCCAAACGATTGACAGCCTGTGTACGCGCTCCCGATATTTGTGCGCGCATTTCGGGTGTTTCGTTCGGGGTCGGCTTGTCCGACTGCGAACCGGAGCAAATGCAAAACGTGGCCAACCGGATTCTCAAAACCCTGTCTGAAACCCCTTATGGAAGTCCTTATGGGGATTTATACGCAGAATTTGCCGTTGGTGGCTGTGTATGTCCACAAAAACCGGTTAGTGCGACGGATGTGATGGAACAGGCCAATACGGCTGTGGCACACAGCGTGTTGCGGCACGGTAAATTTGTGGCCTATGCACCGGATTTACCGGATTTAAAACCCCGCCAGAGAATGTCGGAGCTGACCCGCGATGATATTATTAGCGCTCTCAATGATCGTAGAATTACCTTGGCGTATCAACCGCTTGTTCACGCAAAAAGCCGTGAAGTCCATCATTATGAATGCCTATTGCGATTGCAACGTGATGACGGGGAGATTGTCTCGGCGGCAGAATTTATTATGGCGGCCGAGCGTTTGGAATGCGTGCATTTGCTGGATCGGCGTGCGTTAGAGATTGCCGCGAGAACCTTGCAAGAGCATTCGGAAATTAAAATTGCTTTGAATGTTTCTGCGGCCACGGTGAAAAACCCTGAAACCGCAAATGCGTATCTACACGCACTACAAGGGCTTGGGCGCGCGTGCGATCGGGTCGTGGTCGAGTTGACAGAAACAGTAGCCTTGGAAGACCCGGCTATGGCCAGTCGGTTCTCGATGGAAGTTCGTGCGCTTGGATGTCAATTTTCCATAGATGATTTTGGCGCAGGCTATACGACCTTTAAAAACTTGATGGCCATTGAAGCGGACGAGATTAAAATTGACGGAAGCTTCATTCGTGATCTGTCCCTGACGCCGCATAAACAGGTATTTGTACGCATGATGGTTGATTTGGCGCAGACATTCTCTGTAAAAACGGTCGCAGAAATGGTCGGTAGCCGTGAAGATGCGGCCTTGCTGACCCGCTTGGGTGTGGATTATCTGCAAGGCTATATGTTTGGTATGCCCGGCCCGATCCCGCTGGTTGCAAACACACCCCGCCGTAAAGTATAAGAATTATATCCAACCCTTAAAAACTATCCTTTAAAGCCCGTATCCTGCCAAGTTCTTCAGCCGTTTTCGCGCGCATAAACGGGTTTGCCGCTTTTTCACGCGCAATGGTCGTTGGCACTGTTGGCAGGTTTTTATCCCGCAACGCTTTGGCCTCGCGCATATAGCTTTTCAAGTCCTCATTCTCAGGGTCAACAGTCAGGGCAAATGCGCCATTGGCAAGCGTATATTCATGGGCGCAATAAATTTTCGTCTCGTCGGGTAGGGCGGCAAGTTTGGACAGGCTGTCAAACATCTGCGCCGGACTGCCTTCAAACAAACGCCCACATCCCAATGCAAATAATGTATCGCCGACAAATGCACTGTTCAGCGCTGGTATATAATAGACGCAATGCCCCAAAGTATGACCGGGTGTATCGATGACATGAATATCAAACTGTCCAAATTTAAACACCTCTCCATCACCAACCGCTTGGTCGAGACAGGGAATACGTCCCGCATCGGATTCAGGCCCGACAATGCTCACCCCATATTTTTCCTTCAACATTTGATTGCCGCCCACATGGTCGAAATGATGATGGGTATTGAAAATATGGCTCAGAGTGAAATTGTGTTGCGCGCACTGCCGTGCAATCTCTGTAGCATCTGGCGCATCAATGGAAGCGGTCAGCCCGGTTTGTGGATCGTGTAGCAAAAACCCATAATTGTCAGAGAGGCAGGGAAACATCACGATCATTAGAAACTCTTTTGTTAAATAGTGTAAGTGCAGTTGAAATATTGTGTATAGATGAGGCAGATACAAAGGACAATCTCTTGCGGCAAAGCATCGTAAAGCTCGAAAGTTTTTATAGCTCGCGTCTCGGTTTGGCCGCGCAAGCTATGACCCTGCGCCGTTTGCATACGCTCTGGCCACATCTGGAAGGCTTGGATGTGTTGGGCTATGGCTATGCACTACCTTATCTGGAGGGCTGTAAAAAAGGTGCCCACAGGCTGATCCATGCCATGCCGTCAGAACAAGGTGCCGTCCACCAAATCAATAGACGTGGGAATGCCAGCATTTTGGTTGGTGATGAACATTTGCCATTTCTACCGACAACATTTGACCGGGTTCTGGTCGCCCATGGGCTGGAAGAAGCCTCGGAATTGTCGGGTGTGCTGACTGAATTATGGCGGGTGATGAAACCGGAAGGCCGCATTGTCATTGTCGCGGCCAATCGGGCCGGATTATGGGCCCGCTCGGATAAAACACCTTTCGGGGCCGGACGCCCTTTTACGCGCACCCAATTAAGCAAGGCCCTTAAACAGGCAGGGTTTATACCCTTGGTACGTTCCGGTGCTTTGTATTGCCCGCCGGTGAAGGCTTTCAGTGGCCCGCGTACCAGTGCCGCATTTGAAAGTTTTGGCGAAACCGTATGGCCGGGATTTTCCGGACTTGTTCTTGTCGAAGCGGTAAAGCGGCTATATACGGGGCGGATAACACAGGAACAAAAACGGGTATTAGGGCCGAATTTTTCTGGTGCATTGGGAACGTCATCAACTAAGGTATATCAGATTAAGAACACGCTAGAGCATCATGAAAAAAACTGAACCAAATCCTTCGCAAAATCAGGCGCAAAATCAGGCTATGCAAACCATCCGCACGGAAATTGACCGCGTGGATACGGCGTTGCTTAATCTCATTGCCGAACGCATGGAACTGGCGCAGGCCGTGCGGCGGACGAAACTGGGCGTTGATGTCTGGCGTCCCTCTCGCGAGCAATCCCAAATCCGTAATCTGGCCCAAAAAGCCGCAGACATATCCCCGGATTTGGTCTCGCGCATTTGGGCGGAACTCATCAGTGCCAGCCTGACATTGCAAGGGCCGATCTGTTTGCATATTTCCTTGGCGGTTGACGCCGCGTCGGCGCGCACTCTGGTGCGTGACCGGTTTGGGGGTGCGATACCGACCCGTACATATCCAACTGAAAGTGCGGCTTTGGCCGCCGCCCATATTGACCCCGAAGGCGTTGCCGTACTTCCGGCTCCCGGCGGCATGAACAATTGGTGGACAGCCCTTGGCCCGAACGGAGCGGCGTCTGATATGCACATTCTGGCCGCCTTGCCGCGCATCGGCGGCAGCGAATGGCCCAGTGCTGTCGCTGTGTCCAAGGCCGAACGATTACCCTCCGGTGCCGATCAAAGTGTGATCTATATAGAGGCTGGCGATATTGGCGCAATGAAAACGGTGAAGGGCATATTTGAAAACGCAGGCTTGAGCGCAACATTGCGCGCCGAAATAGAGGGTCGCTGCCTCTATAGTGTCCCCGAATATATTGATGATAATGACAGCCGCTTTCAAAGCCTTCAGGCGGAGTTCGGTTGCGTAAAAATCATCGGAATTTTACCAAAACCAATCGCCGCTCAATCCGGTAAGACGCCGTAATGGAACGCGCCTTTGAGACAGTATTGGTGGTTGGCGGCGGGTTGATCGGCTCTTCCATTGCCCGCGCCTGCAAAGCCTATAATGTAGTGGGCAAGCTGATCATTACCGATACCAATCCGGATGTACGCGCAAGTCTAAGCGCCCTTGATATCGCCGATGAGGTGGCAAGTTCCGCCCACGGTGTGGCCGCGCAGGCCGATTTGGTTATTCTTGCCGTGCCGCCGGGCGCAATGGCGACGGCTCTCTCCGGTTTTGCCGATGTGCTGACCCCGAGCTGTCTCATCACCGATGTCGGATCTATCAAGGCCAGTATCATCAAGGATATAACGCCGCTCTTGCCCAAAAACGTAGAATTTATCGGCGCACATCCGATTGCCGGTACAGAAAACAGCGGCCCCGAAGCCGGCTTCGCCAGCCTATTTGACAAGCGCTGGTGCATTTTAACCCCTGAAGATGAAACGTCCACGTCCGCTCAAAAACTTAAAGAATTTTGGGAAGCGCTTGGCAGTCAAGTCGCCTTTATGGACGCAAAGCGTCATGATCTGGTACTGGCGACCACGTCACATTTACCGCATTTAATCGCGTACGCTCTTGTAGGCACGGCAACAGATATGGAAACCGTGACCCGTAATGAAGTCGTGAAATACTCGGCCGGCGGATTTCGGGATTTCACCCGGATTGCTGCCTCTGATCCGGTCATGTGGCGCGATGTATTTCTGGGAAACAGTGAGGCCGTATTGGAAGTGCTGGGCCGCTATATTGAAGATCTAACGGCGCTCAAGAAATCTATTCGTTGGGGTGAAGGGGATGTTCTGTTGAAAGAATTTACCAAAACCCGCACAATCCGTGAGCGCATTATTGACGCGGGCCAAGACAGTGCTGCCCCCAATTTCGGGCGAGATCATCTGGAAGGTGAAGACGAGAGCTAGTCTGCGAATACCTTTAAAACTGCATCAGGGTGATTGGTCCCATTTTAATTTTATGATCGCGGATAATCAGTTCCAGTTCCGTACGTCCCTCTGCATCGGGCTGTAAAACCCCGAAGAGGAGCCGGGCTTGTGCGGCTTCAGTGGGGCCAAGTATTCCGGCACGGCTTAAACTGTCCATCAAAGGCACAATGTCTTTTATATTGGCATGGAGAATGCCATCAGGAGAGCCATTTTCAAAGCCGATGTCAAAATCCCCGACAATATCGATTTTACCCCATTTGATGTGCCAGAAGAGAGCCGTAAAACGCCCCCCGTTTTGTTGCCAATATTGTGCGCCGTATTGCTCTAGCGCTGCCCAGTTCTGCACGCGTGCATCCAGTTCAGCGCGTGCAAGTTTTGGTCCTAAAATAGCGCCCAGAGGGCCGAGTGTCTGGTCGACAATATTAAGATCACGTGCGCGCATAGTGATCTGCGCAGTGTGCCCATTTACCACCAGATCAGCTTGCACATCTTCCAATCCTAAAACAGAAGGCACGGTGTTCAAAAGCGGTTTGATACGTGCAACGTCCATATCAAAATGCGCAGACTTTAAAGCACCGCCGAGTGCTTGGCGCGTGCTTATGTTGATGTTGGCAGGTTCAATATTAAATACATAATGCTGTCCCGTGGGATCACGCATATCAACACGCATCGTGCCCCGATGCTCCACCGTCCAGGACAGAGGGGTTAAAGTGGCGCTTTTTGCTGTAATTTGTTCAAGCTGGAGAGACCAGTTTTTTGTCATATCCTGTAGATCGCCGCGCGGCGCCCGAACGGAAATATCCGATGAATGTGCAGTGGCGCTGAACGGAAAACCGGTAACAGAAAGACCGCCATGGGCAATTTGATAGCCCTCGCTTTCCATGCTCTGGATGGTTTGGGCAGTGCCTTTGACAATTGCAGAGCGCAGGAAGAACCACAAAGCGGCAATACATACCAACCCGACACAGGCCAAAAAGATCAAGCGCGAAAGTGTGAAAACCCCCTTTTTAGCGGCTCTACTCATGGGATGATTCATGCGTGGCCGTTGTTTCAGGCGTGTTTTTATGGGCCTCTATTTTCGGGCGGGCCCCCGGTTCACGCGCATAACTCACCAAAAGCTTGCCATACTCCCCCAACAGGCGCTTCCATTTATCTTTCCCGCCCCACCAGGGCTGATTAGGTGATTTTTTCGTTTTGACCGGATAGGGGATGATTTTGATACCGTTCATAGCCGCAGAAATTTCCACCTTTGCCCTTGGCATATGATAATCGGATGTGACCAGAATAATATTTTCATACCCAAGCACACGGGCCCAATTGGCCGTTTGCTCCCCGTTGCCAACCGTGTCTTCAGCTTCGTAATCCAGATCAACACAACATTCATAAGTTGCCTTGCTCAACTTCAACAAAGACCGAATTTTATCTGTATGAATGGCGGGGTTCACCCCCGAAATCAGCAAGCGTTCTCCGTGTCCGGCTTGTAAAAGCATGGCGCCGGTTTCTAGTCGTCCACCACCCTTGCCGGTTAAAACAACAATGCCGTCTGCTGTCAGCATCGGCGTAGGGGGGACAGATCGGGAAATATGTAAAATAAACGCGATAAACCCGCAAACTAGCAACATGGAAGCAAACCCGATCAAAAACCGCGCCAGCTTGAGGAAGGCGATGGTTTTATTTGCTTTTGGTTTTGTAGTTTCGTTCATGAATACATCTCGGCAATCAGGGTTTTCATGACGGTATGCCATGCGGCGACGGCCGAGACCAGTGCCATAAATACAGGAATAAGGATTGAGAGATATACATCCTGCAAGCCGATTGCAAAGCCGGGAATGAAATAATTATCGCTCCCCGTTGTTTCGGAAAACACGCTGAGCAAAAACAGAAGTATAAAAGCCCCCAAGGCCCCGATACACCCTGCTTTAAATCCACCCAAGGCAAAGCGCGAACTGAACAAACGCGCTGTATAGCTGGGGGCTGCCCCGATTTGGTGTAGCACATCCATCAATTTGCGTTGAGCCGTAATGCCGGCTCTTATGGCAAAAATACATGCGGCTGAAATCGCCACGCTAATCAGAAAAAATGCAAACACGGCTAGTAATTGTGCGGCCCGTGCGCGGCGGTTTAAATCTTTTGTCCAATGGGCATGATTGTCAATATCAACGCGTAAATTCGCCGCTGTAAATGCAGAGCTTAAACGGGCCACATCCAGTGTTTGCCCGGGACGCAATTGTACATGTAAGAGCGTAGGTAAGGGCAGATCATCTGGCAGGGGTGCGTCTCCAAGCCATGGCCGCAACAAGGCTTGCGAATGTGCTTTTGGCAATATATCCACGCCCGATATATTGGGCGATTTCAGCAATATATCTTTGGCGCTCTGGGCCATTTGCACCAACGCAGCCTCGTCTGACGTCGCGTCTGGTTTAATCTGCACCGTCGCCGTTTCGTTAAGATTGGCACTCCAGTGCCCGGCCGCCTGATAGCTGACTTTAAGCGAAAGCAGGCTCAACGTTGCTAAAAAGGCAAGGATTGCCAACACGATAAATAAAGGGTTGTCTCTGGGCTTATCTGCGGGCAGGAGAGCTTCCTGCTTCAGCCATGTTTTATGATGAGCTTCCACGATGCGCCTCCTTATGAATCACGGTGCCGTGGCGCAGTGTCAGGACATTGGCCGTATCAGGAATAAGGGCGAGATCATGTGTCGCAATAATAACCGTTGTTCCGAGCCGGTTAAGCTCCGAGAACAACCGTATCAACCGTACACCGATCTCGTGATCCACATTTCCGGTCGGCTCGTCGGCAATCAGAATGTCCGGTTTGGCGATTACGGCTCTGGCGATTGCAGCACGTTGCGCCTCGCCACCCGACAGGGTTTGCGGCATCGCCCCCATACGTTCGCCGAGCCCGACCCATTGTAAAAGACTGACCACATCGTCTACATATTCACGACGGGGCCGACCGCTTACCCGTAATGGCAGGGCAACATTTTCAAAGACACTTAAATGATCAACAAGACGGAACTCTTGTAACACAATCCCCATGCGTCTTTTCAGTGCCGGTATATCTTTGCGGTTTAAAAGCGCCGTATCGTGCCCGAACACATTGATAAGACCACGTGAGGGACGCATGTGCAGATACATTAATTTCAACAGGCTGGTTTTCCCGGCCCCTGACGGGCCAGTTACAAAATTCAAAGAGCCTTGGTTGAGGGTAAAGCTGACATCCGTTAAAATTTCCGTATCGCGCCCATACCGTAAACTGACCCGCTCGAACGAAAGACCGGAAGAGCTAAGGTGGTTGTCAGGGGGCGGCGAAATGGGTATGTTCATAAGAAGGGGACTTTTTTATCGGAATCAGCACCTTTTAGCATAAACGAATCGGAAAGTGAATGAAACTAACCTGTCCTGAATGTACAACACAGTTTTTAATTAACCCGGAGGCAATCGGTTCAAACGGGCGCACAGTACGATGTTCACAATGCTCAGCCACATGGTTTGTGGCCGCAGAACCCGATATCATGGAATTACGTGATGATCTGGAACCCCGCTCCATAGAAGATGCTCTGGCGAGCGCAGATGGCGTGCAGAACTCTGCTGCTCCGTCTCGTGAAGACCGTGGTTTCGCAAGTCAGGCACAGGAAAGTTGGGCACAGGAAACCCATGCCGCGCAAGATGAAAGCCCCGAAATCCCGCCCAGCCTTGCCCCCCATGCTGCATTTCGTGCGGAAGCGGACAAGAAAAAAGCCCGCCGCAATTTGTTCGGGGTCAGCATGGTTTGGGGGATTACGTTTTCCATCTTTGCTTTGGTCTTGCTCACAACTTATGTATTGCGCGCACAAATTACAGAAAAATTCCCGGGAACGCTGGCTATTTATAAGAAGGTCGGCGTGAATGTACCTGTTGCCGGACTAGAGTTTTATGCAGTGGAATGGCGGTATGTACAAAATGAAGGGGAGCAGGTTTTCTTTATCGACGGCAAAATTAGAAATGTAGATGTGAAACCCCGTAATGTGTCCCTGATCAAACTCAGTCTTAAAAATGCTGACGGCGAAGTTTTAACAAGCTGGGTGGTCGAGCCCGCGCTTCAAATTTTGCAGCCCGGCAAAAACATCGAATTTGCCACCCAATACCCAAACCCGCCCATCGAGGCTGTTAGTCTTGTCACTGGCTTTGCCGATGAGGCGGATACGCAGACGAATATAACGCCAGTAGTTACGCGTTAAGTGGTTACGCGTTAAAAGCGCTCCAGAAGTCTTTCAAGATAATCCCGCTCAATTTTGTCGCGGTCTTGTTCTCCTGAACGTTTACGAAGCTCTTCCAGAAGGTCGCGTGCCCGCTGACGGTCGTCAATTTCGGGAATGTCTGCGTCCCCAACCCCGTTCCCGTCATTTTCACGGCCAAACGGATCTGCGTTTTCACCGTTTGCGCTTCTCTTTCCGTTTTCTTCCTCTAGCCGCTTGGCTTCTTCGGCATACAAAGCTTCTCCGGCTTTGCGTAACGCATCAATCGCATCGGACTGTGCGCGGCCTGCACGGTAAAACTGGCCGTTTTTCAATGCATCTTGGCTGTCATTCATCGCGCGCTTGGCATCCTCAAGCGCCTTTTGAGTCTCGGCACTCATCAGCTCTTGCGTCCCGCCTTCACTTTGATTGTCCTCATCTTGATCTATGGATTCGCCGTCGCCCGCTTTGGCCCCATCTTCCAGTTTCTCAAGCAATGCATTTAATTTACCTTGTTCTTCGGCCAGCTCTCCGCCTGATTTTGGATCGCCGCCCGGGTTGCCTTGCTGGTTTTCTTGTCCGGGGCGACCTTGTTCAGCCTCGGCGCGACCCGTGGCTTGGGTTTCGTCGCGCAATTGCCTTTGTTCTCCCAAAATATCATTTAACTCTTCCAGCGCTTGTTCAAGCTCTTCGCTCATGCCGCCATCACTGGGGCCGCTACCGCCACCACCGCTTGCGTTCAGTTGTATCTGCATGTTTTCAAGTAATTGGGCCAATTGGGCCAGCGCCTTACGGGCCGCCACAGTGTCGCCCATCCGGTTGGCCTCTGCGATTGCATCCATCAGTTCCTGAATTTTATCCGTATTGAAATCGGCGGCCCCTCCGCCTTGACCGTCGCCATTTTGCCCGCGATTTTTGGCCTCTTCAATGGCCTTGAGGGTCAACGCTTCCATATAGCGTTCCACGGCCGCGTCATACCGATCAAACAAAACATCAATTTCGCGTTGGGGGGCCCGGCGTGCCATAGCGTTGTTGAGCGCCCGCTCTGCCGCCCGCATATCTTCGAGAGCATCGCCAAGCAGGCCAAATTCTGCGCGCAGGGCAATCGCCCATAAATCTTCAACAATGCCGGAAAGAGCGTCTTGATCTTTCGCACCCTGCAAGCGCCTATAGATATTGCGAAGTCCCATATACACGGTCGGATCATCAAACACGCCCATGGGCTGATCGGTGATGACTTCGATTAATTCTGCCGTACGTTGCACACTTTCGGGTGCGCGTTCGATGGCGCGATCAGGGGTGTCCACGGCGAACAGGGGTTGGTTTTCAAGATCATCCGAAGTCAGCGCTTCGCGTCGTAAGGGCAGGGGGGCATAGGCCTGCGTGCCTGCCAACATCAAGAGCCGCTGTTCTGCGACCGCCTTCGCCAAAGGTTCGATAAAGATTTTGTCAGGGACGATAAATTCTTCGGACGTGGAAGCGCCAACTTGGCCTTTCCCGTCAACGGCCAGCAAATGACCGATAACAACTTTTCCGGCCCATTTATGCTTGGTCATATCTAGGCTGGCCGGTTCCTTATCCGTACTGCGCACAGAAGACCCCGGCAAGTTAACGGACACGATTTCGGTGAGGGCATCAACCGGGTTCGCGACATCTTTTAACTGCATGACGAGCGACAGGCTCTCGACCCCGAAATCATCTTCCAGAGTATAGCTAAAGATAAGTTTATCGCGCTTACCGGCTTCGGGAGGGTCATCAAATCTTATGGTAGGAAATAAGTCCTCGCCCACATTTAAAATCCAGCTCTTGGTTTCGTTGCCAATACGAAAGCTTGCGACTGCGCTTGCAGACAGGACAATACGAGCCTCAAAGCTTTTTGGCCCAAGCCGTTTCGCAGAAATACGCCGTGTGCGATTGCCTGTGCGCACGATCAGGCGTGGCGCAGTTTTCACACCGGAAATACGCGCCACAAATTCGGAGCCTTCCGGTGCAGTAATGGTATTGCTTTGCTTAAAATAACTCGGGGGGCGATTTGTGTATTCAGGCGGATCAACCCAGGCTTCATAGCGGACGGTTTTGGCGCTAATTCCCGATATCCATCCCGGTGTCAGGCTGGCCCGTATGCGCTCATAATTATCGCCACCGCCAACCATAGCGCACAACACCAGCACGCACGGCAAGGCAAAGCGAAGAAAATATTTATCAATAGGGGCCAGTGCAGGCCGTAACCTTGAAGGGGCCGCTTGATTGACCAAGGCTTTGGCGGCGTTCAAATGGTTCTGCCACGCCGGGTCGTCGGACGAACTGATCGCCGAGCTATCCCTGATCGTATCAAATGGCCGGTGGTTCAAATTGTTATCGGTTTCGACACGGCGACGCGCTTGTGAACGGGTCGGTCTTCTGTGGGTGCGGACGCGCAGAGCGCTTCTCGTTAGGAATACCAGCACAATACCAAGCGCGATAAACCGCCACGGATCACCAATGCGTTGCCACAATCCAACAGATGCTCCCGCGACAAACAAAAGCACGCAGAACACGCCAAGCGCCAAGACGGGTGCATAAATCTCCCACAGCAATTGCCCATAGGCACGGCGGGTCAGGCGATCAGCGCGTTTGGTTAAAGGTGAATTCATAATGCCTTATAGGCTGAAATGGATGGGGGTAGGCAACTAAATCATTACAAAATAGTGAGTTTACAACTGCTTTTTCCACAAACCGATCTGCTTGCGGATGTTTTCAGGCGCCGTACCACCAAACGAGGTGCGGCTGGCCACAGACGCGCTCGGACTGAGCACATCAAAAACACCTTCATGTATGGCATCATGAACGCCCTGCATATCGTGGAGGGCAAGCTCGTGCAAAGCTCTGCCTTGCTTCTCTGCCAGAGCAACAATGGATCCCGTTGTATGATGGGCTTCACGGAAAGGCATGTCGAGGGTACGTACCAGCCAGTCGGCCAGATCGGTGGCTGTCGAATACGCCGCCCCTGCCGCTTCGGCGAGCCGTTCTTTGTTGGGTGTTAAATCCCCGATCATGCCGCTCATAGCCGCCAAGGCTAGAGAGAGAGCATCAAAGGCTTCAAACACGGGTTCTTTATCTTCCTGCATATCTTTGGAATAGGCGAGGGGCAGGCCCTTCATGACAACGCTTAAACTGGTCAATGATCCCAATATCCGTCCAACCTTGGCCCGTACCAGCTCGGCCGCATCGGGATTGCGTTTTTGCGGCATGATGGAACTACCGGTCGTGAATTTATCGGACAGGCTGACAAACCCGAACTGTGTCGATGTCCAGATAACAATCTCCTCGGCAATCCGGGACAGATGAGTAGCGCAAATATTGGCGCAGGACAGAGCTTCCAGTGCAAAGTCGCGTGCAGAAACCGCATCGAGAGAATTGGCCATAGGCCGCTCAAACCCGAGCGCCTTCGTAGTCGCATCCCGATTGATCGGATAGGGGGTTCCCGCCAGTGCCGCCGCCCCGAGTGGGTTTTCATTCATGCGCACACGGCAATCGGCAAATCGGCTCCGGTCGCGCGAAAACATTTCCAGATAGGCCAGCATATGATGGCCAAAGCAGATCGGTTGCGCCACTTGCAAATGGGTAAAGCCGGGCATCAGTGTGTCCGTGTGTTGCGCAGCCTGGGCTAGCAATGCTTTTTGTAATCCAAGCAATTGCAGATCGAAATCATCCAGAGCATCGCGCACCCAAAGCCTGAAATCCGTTGCAACCTGGTCATTGCGTGAACGGGCTGTGTGCAACCGTCCGGCCGGTTCTCCGATCAACTCGCTCAACCGTGCTTCGACATTTAAATGAATATCTTCGAACTCGTCACGGAACGGGAAATTGCCATTTTGGATTTCTTCCAATATGGTGTCGAGACCGGACTGAATGGCGGTATTATCCGATTTTGTGATAATTTTTTGCGCTTTCAGCATATTGGCATGGGCTTTTGAGCCACGAATGTCTTGGGCGGCAAGGCGTTGATCGAAACCGATAGATACATTGATGGCTTGCATTATGTCGGAAGGTTTGTCAGAAAACCGTCCACCCCACATTTTTTGCCCTTTAGAAGATTCTGTCATGGTTGATCCTCAAACTCCAAACTCAAATCCCGCATTCTTACGGATTGCAATGCGTGTGCTGCTGTTATTTGGCCTTTGTGCAATGGCCTATGTCATTTTGCAATCCTGTAGTTCGCCAAAGCAGGATTTACATCGGTTTTCCAAGGGGGCGCTCAAAAAATTGGAAGTTCTTGACCCAGCGCCAGCACAGCCAACCCGCACATTTACCGGCCCGGGTACTGGCCCAGACGGAAAAACAGTCTCTTTACGTGATTTTCGTGGCCAATATGTGCTTCTCAACATTTGGGCCACATGGTGCGCCCCGTGTGTAGCTGAAATCCCGAGCCTTGATATGCTCCAAGCTTCCAAACCGGACGCAAATCTGAAA
The DNA here is from genome assembly GCA_002733605.1 of Robiginitomaculum sp. Classification (GTDB taxonomy): domain Bacteria; phylum Pseudomonadota; class Alphaproteobacteria; order Caulobacterales; family Maricaulaceae; genus Robiginitomaculum_A. Next base: position 11,797 of record NVWK01000005.1, on the reverse strand, counting down.
GTGGTCGCTGTGGCGATGGAAAGACACCGCGTAGACGCCGAAAGTTTCTATAAGACGATCGGGGTGCAACACCTTGATCTCTACTCTGATGAAAGCCTGAGCATCGCCGCCGATGTGGGCGTGCAAGGACTACCCATCAGTATTTTCTATGATCCGAGCGGCAAGGAAATCGCCCGTATTGCAGGCGAAGTGGACTGGCAGAGCCAAGACGTAGAAGACTTCCTTGGGACTATTCTTGCGCGGGATTAACTGGAAACTTGCCAAAATTTAAAAGGGTAAGAAAAGTCTCGCACCAATATCACCCGCTCATCCCTGCGTAGGCAGGGATCTATTGTGATGCTTGAAAAATTATTCGTCCAATAGGTAATGGACCCCTGCCTGCGCAGGGGTGAGCGGAGAATAAGAGGAAAATGAGCCTAGTCTTTGGCCGCTCTATTGCGCTTGCGTGCGCGTGAACCGGGACGGTTACGGCGTTTGCCGCCTGATTTGCTGCCGCCTTCAGCAGATTGACCCGCAACTCTCGGCTGGCTTTGGCCTCTGTGCCCCTTTGTTTTAGCGGGACGTGGTTTTTGGCCTGAATGCGCTTTACGCTTTTCGCCGCTGCCACCCGCTCTTTGGGCGCCGGTTTCGGAATTATGGGTTTGTGCGTAGTTTTGCGGGCTATCTTCGCCGCCGCTGTCCGCCTTTTGCCTTTTGCGTCCGCTCCGCGTACTGTTTTTCGTTTTCGGTTTCGGGCCACTATACGAGCGCTCGCTCGGAGACCATTCCGGCTCGGGCTGGACGGTGCCGTCCGCATTCATCACGGGAATATTCTTTTTGATAATGCGTTCAATCTCGGCCAGCATCCCCATTTCTTCATCGCTGCAAAACATAACGGCAAGACCGGAAGCCCCGGCCCGAGCCGTCCGGCCAATCCGGTGCACATAGGCTTCGGCGACTTGCGGCAGATCGAAATTAACCACCAACTCAACCCCCGGAATATCAATACCGCGCGCGGCCACATCGGTGGCCACAAGCACGGGAACGTCACCCGCGCGAAACGCTGCGAGCGCTTTAGTGCGCTGGTTTTGCGAGCGGTTGCCGTGAATGGCGGCGGCCCCCAGATTTTGAGAGTTTAGGCGCTTGGCCACCCGGTCTGCACCGCGTTTGGTGCGGGTAAACACAATCACCCGCTCATTTTTGTGTTTTTTGATAAGCTCTATAAGCGCACTGGTTTTTTGCGGCTGCGGCAAGAACATGACACTTTGTTTGACCCGCTCGGCCGTTGAAGACACGGTTGCCACGGCAATCTCGACCGGATTGCGCATATAGCGGTTTGAAAGTTCGCGAATTTGACGCGGCATGGTCGCGGAAAACAACAGGGTTTGCCGGCTTTTCGGGGTCAGGCTTAATATGCGTTTGATGGCAGGCATAAACCCGATATCGAGCATCTGGTCAGCCTCATCCAAAACCACCGTGTCGATTTGGCCTAATTCGACCACGCCTTGACTGTGTAAGTCCTCCAACCGTCCCGGCGTCGCCACCAATATATCCACACCGCCACGCAGCATTTTCTTTTGCTTGTGGGCATGAACACCGCCAACGACACACCCCGAACGGGTTGTCAAATTCTCTCCGTAACTGCGTACAGCTTTGTCAATTTGTGCGGCCAATTCGCGGGTCGGTGTCAGAATTAACATTCGGATCGGGCGGTCGTATACATCCGTATCGCCGGACAGGTATTTTTCAGCCAGATTGTGCAAAACCGGCAATGTAAAGGCGGCCGTTTTCCCTGTACCCGTTTGCGCCAGACCCACAACGTCTTTACCTGCCAGAATAAGCGGTATCGCTTGCGCCTGAATAGGGGTCGGGGTCACATAGTCCTGCCGCTCCAGTTTTTTCAAAATAGGAGCGCAAAGGCCGAGGTCGGTAAATTTAACAGGATCAGTTTGTGTGCTGGGCATAAAGGGACTTTAAACAAAGAGGAGGGTCGCAGGCTTATAGGTGTTTTGTCGAATTGGTCAATCATATATCACATTTGTTTGTGTTTATGATTAATTCTCATGGGGGGCATGATTTATTTTCTCGAACAGAAGTTTTTATGGGGCTATAGATAGGAAATGACCAGACCTCTGCCACCCCTTAACGCCATTCGCGCTTTTGAAGTTGCGGCCCGGCATATGAATTTTTCTCGCGCCGCCGAGGAATTGGGTGTGACCCAAGGCGCGATTAGCAAGCAGGTCATTGCTTTGGAAGATTATATCGGCATGCGTTTGTTCGAACGCCTGCCGGGAGGGCTTTTTTTGACGATTGATGGCAATACGCTCCGCGATGCCGTGACGCCCGCTTTTGAAATACTGGGGGATACATTCGAGCAGTTTTCCCGTCGGCCTCCACGCTCGAACATTTGCAGGATTTCTACGGTCTCCTCATTTGCCACACAGTTTCTCGTGCCGCGTTTACAGAAATTCGAAAAGGATTTGCCCCATATCGAGCTGGAAATTCTGACATCATTCCGTTTGGTCGATCTGGCAAGAGAAGAAATTGATCTCAGCATCCGCTTCGGCGCGGGCAATTGGGATGATGTGGTCTCCAGTCAATTGGTTCCGGGCGTGCTCATACCTGTGTGTTCTCCCGAATATTATAAGCAGTCCAAATGCACGAATGTAGTTGATTTTGTAAACTCGGCCCGCCGTGTGCAGATATTCTCCAACAATGAATGGGCGCAATGGGCCGAGGTTGCAGAGTTGGAACTGGCAGACCCTGTCAAAGTCTACATTATGGAAGACTTCTTCGTAGCCATGAAGGCGGTTATGGAAGGCCATGCCATCGGGCTTTTACCGGCTATCCTCGCGCGCCCGCATTTGGCGGAAGGGCGCTTGCGAACATTTTCGGATGTGCACATGGATTATCCCCGCACATATTATATCGTCCACCGCGCCAATGCCGAGCATAGACCGATCGTGCGCGATGTAATCGCATGGTTGCGCCGCGAGGCTGAACTGGATGGTTTAGCCTAGTTGCAGAGCGGCTTTGCGCGGTGTAAATTAGTGATGCGGATTTTTCTCATACCTATCCCCTGTTTTTCTCCACCGGAATTTTTCTCATCATGAGGGCGTGAATTTCTCGTTTTCCTAACAGCGCGGTGTGAAGCATCTTGCGCACATGCACTGAACGGTGCTGTTGGTTGCACAGGGTTAGTTACATAGGAGAGACACATGTTGACGAGAACAATTTTAACCGGGGCAGGCCTTGTGATGATGACAGCGAGTTTTGCAAGTAGTGCAAATGCCCAAACCTATTCTGTTTCATTTTCCCGAACCGAGATCGCTTCGCAGCACGGCGCAGAGCAGCTTTATAAACATATTCGAAATGTCGCGTATGAGGTTTGCCGTGATGAATTTAAAGGCGAACGTTTTGTGAAACGCCGTCTTGAAATGCAACGCTGTGTGAAGTCTGTTTCGCGCGAACTTGTTGGAAAAGTAAATCACGCACAACTGGACCAAATCGTTGCGGGTAAATCGAATACGTACAAACAATACGCCTCAAAATAATACGAACACTTCCCCCGGAATATTCCGCTCCTGCCTATAACTAGGTGTCTTACAGGTTGGTCCCTTCGGACTTTTGCGCTTTAAACCGCAAGAAGGAGCGGGGTTGGGAACCCTATTTCACAAATGCGAGAGCGCCATATAATCTTATTGTTATTCAATAATAAGAGTGTTAGCGTTGTCTATTCGTAGTTGGGGAAGATAATGCTAAAAATTAAAAATATAAGTAAAAGCTTTGGAAATATACACGCACTTCAGAATGTAAGCTTGGACTTAAAGCCCGGCCTGTTCGGGCTTTTAGGGCCAAACGGTGCGGGCAAGTCGACCTTGATGAGGACGCTGGCAACCTTACAACTTCCTGATAGCGGCACTGTCGAATATAATGGTGTGGATATTGCGCAAAACCCCAATGTGATGCGCAGCACGCTCGGGTATTTACCTCAAGATTTCGGCGTGTATCCCCGTATGAGTGCAGAAGCCTTGCTGGATCATATTGCCATTCTTAAAGGCGTGCAGAACAAGAAAGCCCGGCGGGAACAAGTTCTGGAATTGCTCAAAGCCGTCAATCTTTACACGATGCGCGGCGCGGCGGTGTCGACATATTCAGGTGGCATGCGTCAACGCTTTGGTGTCGCCCAAGCCATGCTCGGCGACCCGAAGGTTTTGATCGTTGACGAACCAACCGCAGGGCTTGACCCATTTGAACGCCAGCGTTTTCTGGATTTGCTCAGTGAAGCAGGCGAAGAAAAAATCATCATCCTGTCCACCCATATTGTTGAAGATGTTCGCGATCTTTGCCCTGATATGGCGATCCTTGGCGATGGCAAGATTGTGGCGCGCGGCGCCCCTGAAGCTTTAATCGCGAAGATAAAGGGCCGGGTATGGCGCAAGAAAGTCGACAAAACGGAAGTTGAGGTTTTAAAGGCCGCACACACAGTGCTGTCCACACGCCTGTTGATGGGCGGTGTCATTGTCAGTGCCCTGTCTGATAAACAGCCGACGGCCGGGTTCGAGCTTGACGACGAACCTGATCTGGAAGATGCCTATTTTGCCCACCTTGACGGCCACGTTTAGGAGGTCGCGATGCTTGGAAAACTTATTGGATTTGAAATAAAACTCCATACGCGGCAGGTCGGGTTTTGGATCACACTTGTCATCATGGCCTTGTTGGGTTTTTTGGTAATGTCGACCGACATTATTTCCATCTCTGGCGGTGGGGGTGAACGTGTGAAGGCAAATGGGGCGATTACTTTGGCTTTGCAAACCTCTGTCCTCAGCCTGTTGTCTATATTCTTTGGGGCTGTTTTTGTGGTCACCGGTATTATGCGCGACGAAAACCATAAAGCGCTAGAAATGATCCATTCTACACCTGTGTCGACATTTAACATGACAATGTCACGCATGATCGGTGTTTATGTGGCTACATTTTTGTGTATTTCTGCAGCGGTTGTTGGCCTTTTTGCCGGTCAATTTGCACCGTGGGCGGATACGGAAACCTTTGGGCCCATCAACCCCATATATTTCTTGCAACCAACGTTTCTCTATATTGCCGTCAATACATTGTTGATCAGTGGATTTTTCACAGCCGTAGCAGCGATTACGCGCAACCGTGCGCTTGTGTATGTCAGTGCTGTAGGCCTGTTTATTCTCTATATGATTAGTGGTTTGTTGGTGGGGCAAGACGCGCCTGATCTGCTGGCATCTATGATTGACCCCTTTGGGTCTAACGCCCTCGCTATAACCACACAGTTTTGGCCTGCTGCCGAACAGAACACCACTATGTCCCCTATATTCGGCTATATAGGACTTAACCGTTTGGTTTGGGGTGGGATTGGACTTGTGTTGCTCTTGGGGGCTTTTACGCTGTTCAAACGTGGTCTGGTAACGCGGAAAACAAAAGTTCATATAGAGGAAGATATTCGCACAACCGGACGCATACAACTGATGCCAGCGCCGGTATCTTTGAAAATTGCAAATACGCTTTCGGCATTTTGGCTCCGGTTTAGATATGAGTATCTGACAACGGTGAAAAGCATTCCCTTTGTTATCCTGACCTTATTGGCCTTGGCTTTGTTCGGGATTACTATTTTCGTACAAATGACGGTTCTACCGGATCCGGTTCTGCCGACCAATTTGCAGATGGTACGTACAGTTCTTGGCAGTACCGCTATCCCGCTTATGATTATTCTAGTATTTTTCTCCGGTGAAATTATCTGGCGTGATAAAACCGCTGGGATCACTGAAATTCTTGATGCGAGCCCCGTGCGTAACTGGCCGCTAATGGCCGCGAAATGGTTGGCTCTCATTGGTGTTGTTTTGACAATTATTGGTGTTGGTGTCGTATTCGGTATGATTTGCCAAATGGTTATTGGGGATGTGCCTGTGGATGTGGGGATGCATGTGAAATGGGCCTTTATGGCTTTCGCTCCACGTATTGTGTTGTTCTGCTTCCTCGTTTTGTTTATTCAAAATTTCATGCCAAACCGTGTGGTGGGAATGATTGCATCGGCCGCCATGGTGATCTTCTTTTTCTTCATCGTCGGACAATTGCCGTTTTCCCATCCTCTTATGAGGTTTGGCGCGGTTGGTGTCGGTGGGAGTTCGGAAATGAGCGGTTTTGGTAATCTTCTCAGATTTGGCTGGTTCCTCACGTATTGGGCGTCTTTATGTGCCGTTTTTGCCGTACTGAGCATATGGCTGTGGCGCCGAGGGTTGCAATCCTCATTGCTGGCACGGATGTCTGGGCTCGGTAAACGGCTTAATATTGCATCTCTGGCCTGCTTTGTCGTTTTCTTGGGCCTCTTTGTTGGCAGCGGCGGGTATATCTACAAAGCCTATAATATTGACAACACATTTTACACGACGAAGCAAAATGAAAAACGTAGCGTGCGGCAAGAAGAACTTCTTCTGGGCGCATTCAAAGCGCCACTACCGAAAATTCGCGCCGTAGACGTTGATGTTGCGTTTCAACCTTCCAAGCGCACGGCGACGGTGAAGGGGAGCTTTATTATTGAAAATACCACAGGTGCACCTTTGGTTGATCTTTATGTAGCACCTGCATCGGCCCACGAAGAAGACATTAAAGAATTGTCTGTACGTGGGGCCACACGTGTAACCGAGTATGACAATCTGAAAGAAATTGAAGATTTTGGGTATCGTATTTACCGTTTTGATCCGCCTTTGGAAGCGGGCGCGAAAACCGAAATGACATTTGAAACATATTTTCATGAACGGCGCCTTGGGGATGGTAGCCTCATTCGTACAAACGGTACCTTTGTCAATAATTTTGCAGTGTTGCCGAGTATAGAAGTTGGCGACCCTCGGATGCAAAACCCGGACAAACGCAGGAAATACGGTTTGCCAGAGTTGGAACAACGCGCAGATCGGACGGACCTTGAAGCGCGTCAAAATAATTTCATTACCAAGTCTGCGGATTATGTAGATTTCAAATCAAAAATCTGTACCGAGATAGGCCAAATCCCGATCACACCGGGTAAGCTTATGCGCGAATACGAGGAAGGCGGGCAAGCCTGTCGCGAGTATCAGGCGATCAATCCGGTTTTGAATTTCTTTGCCTTTATTTCTGCCGATTACACTGTGAAGCGTGATGTCTGGAGCAACCCAGATGGTAAGGATGTCGATTTGGCGATTTATTACCATAAGACCCATGACTACAATGTTGATTTGATGCTCGCGGCCATGAAGAATGCACTCGGTACATATACCAAAACATTTGGGCCGTACCAATATCACCAAGTGCGGATTATGGAGTTTCCCTTTGCCAGTTTTGCGCAAGGATTTGCAGGTACAATTCCGTTCTCTGAAAATATCGGGTTTGCTCGTGACCCAGGGGATCCGGAAGATAATGAGAGCGTCGACCTTGCCACCTATGTCACCATGCACGAGATTGGCCATCAATGGTTTGCCCATCAAATTGTGCCGGCAGATACCAAAGGTTTCAATGTTTTGTCCGAGGGTTTAACCGAGAACGCTTCCATGGTTGCTTATGAAGAAGCCTATGGTTGGCAGAAAGCCCGGCGATTGTTAGACCAGCGCGCAATTCAAAGCTACCTAACGAACCGTACGATAGATCGCCGCGCAGAGCCGTCTTTGGCCGAAGCCGGAAACCAGCAATATATTGTTTACAATAAAGCCAGCTGGGTTTTCTGGGGGCTAAAGCAATATATGGGCAATGATAACATGCAAGCCGCCATACGTGGTTTCTTGGAGGAATACGGCACCAAGGGCGCGCCTTATCCAACCACCAAAGAACTTGTTGCGGCATTACGGGCGCACGCCCCTGAAGACCTGCAGGGTTTGATCACGGATTACTGGGATAGGATCACATTTTGGGATTTGAAATTCGGTAAAGACATTAGCGTAAAGCCAAATACTGAAGGTGGGTTTACGGTCGAGTTGACGGCGATTGTCGACAAGAAGATAGCGTCCGAAGAAACTGGTAAAGAAACATCTGTCAGCGAAATTGACGGTGAGGAATTGTCCGAATGGGTCGAGATCGGCTTCTATAAAGAAGACCCCAAGAAGACTTTAGGGGATGAGTGGTTGTCGCTTGAGCGCGTACGTCTCACACAAGCCGAAACCAAATTGTCCTTTGATCTCGCAGAACGTCCGGCCTATGTCTTGATTGATCCGAAGCGTTTGCTGATCGAACGTAATGTCAAAGACAATTCCAGAAAATTGGAAACCTCCGACCTCGCAACAAACGAGTAAACAACGCATATTTCGCGCACCCCATACACGAGGGTTCGCGAAATATAGCGGAGGGTGTGAAGGTGTCGCTGCGCGCGGCGTTCGGAACTCTTTGGGCCAGCGCCCCTTATAGAAATCCGGTATGAAGCATTAACTTCATAATAAATTCTTCATCTACGTGCGGGGTCGAGTTTGCCCCCGGCCTTGACCTGAGAAGGTTGTTTTGCTTATATTTAGGGAAGACTATAGCAAGGGGTTCCAGAACAAATGGGTCCAGAATAAATGGGTCCAGAATAAATGGGTCCAGAATAAATGGGTCCAGAATAAATGGGTCCAGAATAAATGGGTCCAGAATAAATGGGTTAAGAGCAGGAGGTTCATATGACCGATTTTCATCATTCTCGCCGCAGATTTATGCAATTATCAGGAGCTGCGCTGATTGCGCCTCCCTTGCTGACGGGCTGTTCCCCTGCACAGGCCGCGTCGTCTCCCGCGTCTCTACCCCGCAAAGCCATTGGTATGCCGTTCCCGTCTTGGGGACGCTTGCCGGATACAATACCTCCGGCCCCGAAAGAGGACAGCGTTGGTTTTGCGGTTGTTGGCCTTGGTGGATATGCCATTGGCCAAGTCATGCCAGCATTGGCAAAAGCGGGCCGTTGTCATGTCGCTGCGGTCGTATCTGGCAATCCTGACAAGGCAGCGCGTGTGGCATCGGCCTATGGCCTGCCCAAGGACGCAATTTACAACTATGACAATTTTGACGAGCTTGCGAAAGATGATCGCGTCGACGCAATCTATATTGTTCTGCCGACCGGCCTACATGCAGACTGGACAGAAAAAGCTTTCGCAGTTGGCAAACACGTCTTGTGTGAGAAACCAATGGCATTGTCGCCCCAAGAAGGGGAGCGCATGATCAGCGCCTCCAAACGCGCCGGTCGCAAGTTGATGATTGCATACCGATGTCATTTCGAGCCGTACAATTTACACGCAATGGATTTGATGCGCGACAAGGCGGTCGGCACTATCAAAACAATTGAGACATTCCAACATTACCGTATGGGCCCAACAAGCCCATCGGAGAATTGGCGGGTTGTGCGTTCACTTGCCGGCGGGGGCGCGTTAGAAGACTACGGTATTTACGGCCTGCAGGCGGCGCTTTATCTCAGCGGGGAAACACCATCGCATATCCGCGCAGTAACAGAGCAACCTGCTGGTGATCCGCGCTTTGCAGAAATATTTGCATCCGTGAGAACCGAAATGCAATTTCCCTCCGGAGCTACGGCCTCCCTGTTCACATCATATGATTCTGCTCCGGGCCGAAATCGCGTCAGCGTACACGGGGATGCAGGCACACTGCTTATGGATCCCGCAACCGGATATGGCGGTCACAAGATGACATTGACACAAGGCGGTAAGGCAAAAGTCCTGAAGCCCGGTGATCCCTCCGTCCAGTTTTCACGCCAATGCGCGCATTTCGCGGACGCTATCCTGGACGATGTCGAAATCAGAACGCCGGGTGAAATGGGCTTGCGCGACATCCGCCTCATTGACGCGATCTACACATCTGCCGCCGAAGACCGTGTCGTGACACTATAGCATAGGGCTCAGTTTCTCCGATCTAGTTCAGAGAGATCAAGTTCCCCTGCGAAACTATCTTCTAGAATAAAGGCTAAACGCACCGAGGCTTGATGTATTCTCTCGACAGCGATAGGGCCTGATTTGTCATAATAGGTTTGAGACAATGTGTCGCCGGTCTTTAAGGTTGGTTGTGACGCCGAGCAATCGCGCCTGTAAGCACAATTAATGGAGAGTGAGTAGGATTCCCTTGCCCAAGAATTTACGCTGCCTTGTGCCCATTGCCGTTTGTCATTTTCAGAGATTTTTGCAATTTGTTGAGATGCAATAAGGCGGCGTTTCTTTTTGCTGGATTTAAAGTTTAGCCCTTGCTGCGTAGGTAGTGTCCCGTCCCAGACACTGTGTAGGCGCTTGTTTTTTTTATTTGAGGCATATTTCACCCATAGGGCGTTACCACCCATATCTTCTTTGTGGCCTACGTGTAGAGGTTGATGTAGATCCCCCACATAATGAGCGAGAAAGTTCAGAGCTTCTTTTTTCTTACTGTTCTTTTGCGAAGATAGCTTACGTCGTTCTTGCAGATACGTCGCATACCGTATGATCCCTTGGGTTACGCAATCATAAGAGTCGCAATCTCGTGAAAAATCAATCGTCTCTGATCCTCTTGGCACATTTATGAAGTGATACTCATATGTACCAATATGCGTCGTCCTTCTATTCGTGTCGGGGGTGTTGCAGTCTTTGGCAAAAGCATTGCCTTTATCATCATAGCCTGAGCGACTATAAGTTTTGAGGATTTTCTTTTGTGTTGCGGGTTCAAGCTGATCATAAGCCATTTGGCAGATGAGTTCATGGGTGAAGCCAGACCACGCGAAACTGGGCTCTACAAACACAAAGGGAGCTAACACTCCTGAAATAGCGACTATAATGGCTTTCATAATTTCTTCCTCCTAGATTGGTTGAAGGTAAATTGCATGTTATGGTGTTGCCAAATTTTCATCTTGGAAAATGAATTAATTGGCCATCACCAATTTTTCACCACGCCCCTCCTGATGCCAGACGCATACTATAGCAAGGGCATCTAAAATATCCACTATAAATTGTATTTATTGACGGCTGGTCATTAGCGATCATATTTGAAGGAAAAGGCTTGCGCAGATGAAAAGAGAAACTTCGAACCAAAGCACGCGGGGGGTACTGCAACCCGCAATGTAGTATGGTGCACCCGGCGCGATTCGAACGCGCGACCTCTGCCTTCGGAGACGTGCTGTTATTGTTTTCCAAAAAGTCTTTGAAAGTCACTAGATGTCTCTGAATGTCACTAACGTACTGATTTAAATAGTTTATTTTTTAATCTATATGTGCTAAAGTCTCCTCTCATACATTAGGGGTCACGGCAGTTTGCTACCCATACGCTACCCAAGATGAAAAATACTTGAAGCGAAAATGGCTGAGGCGTTATTAGATAAGGAAGAATATTATGCGAAATACCACACGGTTGACAGAGCGTATTCTTACAGACTTGAAAACAGAAAAAGGCGAGAGGGTGGTTTGGGATAGTGCTGTCTCTGGATTCGGAGTGCGTGTACGACATACTGGGCGCAAAACCTTCATTGCATATTTTAGGTGTAGGCTGAATGGGCGGCAAGTGCAGAAAAAAATCTCACTTGGCACTTACCCTGGAATGCAGGTTGTTGCCGCTCGCAAATTAGCACTTTCTCATATAGCAAAAGCAAAAAATGGTATGTATGAAATCGTTGATCCTGAGCAAAAACAAAAGGACATCTATGTCAGTAATATGACAGTATATGATCTTTGTTTTAGGTGGTTGGAAGAAGACGGGTGCCGCTCGCGAATGCGCGGTGCGCGTTTCGGCGAGTTGCGTGATCCAAAGAATGTAGCGAATGATAAAGGTCGGATCGTTCGCCACATCGTACCTCTCATAGGCAAAAGATATGTTGTCGATTTAACCGCAAAACATA
>NVWK01000004.1 GCA_002733605.1 Robiginitomaculum sp. | reverse complement strand
TGGGAGGCGGCGGGGTTTTTTAGGCTTGTTTGACGTTAGGCTTTGTCGTCGTCCACGTCTTCAAATTCGGCGTCGACAATGTCTTCATCGTCATCATCAGAGCTGCTATCAGCGGCCGCATCATCAGACCCATCTGCATCATCCGTATTGGCGTTTTGATAAATGGCTTCACCCATTTTCATCACAGCCGCGGTCAGATCAGCAGTTTTCGCTGTAATCGCGTCGGTATCGTCACCTTCAGCCGCCTCTTTAACTTCATCGATCAAGGTTTTGATGTTTTCCTTGTCTTCATCTTCAAGACTGTCACCATGTTCTTCCAGATCTTTGGCGGCTTTATGGGCCAGACCTTCGGCTTGGTTTTTCGCTTCGGCCAAGGCGCGGCGTTCTTTATCGGAATCCGCATTTTTCTCTGCGTCTTTGACCATGGCTTCGATGTCGGCATCGGAAAGACCACCAGACGCTTGAATGCGAATTTGTTGCTCTTTGCCTGTCGCCGTGTCTTTCGCAGACACATTGACCAAACCGTTTGCATCAATATCGAAGGTCACTTCGATTTGTGGTAAACCACGTGGGGCTGGCGGGATGCCAACCAGATCAAACTGACCAAGCAATTTATTATCAACCGCCATTTCGCGCTCCCCTTGGGAAACCCGGATGGTGACAGCGCTTTGGTTGTCCGCCGCCGTAGAATAAACCTGCGATTTTTTGGTCGGGATGGTTGTGTTGCGATCAATCATGCGCGTAAACACACCGCCTTCGGTTTCAATACCGAGGGAAAGTGGGGTCACATCTAAAAGCAGAACGTCTTTCACATCACCTTGCAACACACCCGCCTGAATAGCCGCGCCCATGGCAACAACTTCATCAGGGTTCACACCTTTGTGCAAATCTTTGCCAAAAAACTTTGAAACGGCTTCTTGTACTTTCGGCATGCGGGTCATACCGCCGACCAAAACAATCTCGTCAATATCAGCCGCTTTCAAACCGGCATCTGCCAGAGCTTTCTTACAAGGTGCAATCGTGCGCTTGATCAAATCTTCAACCAGAGCTTCCAGCTTGGCGCGGGTCAGCTTCATGGCTAAATGTTTCGGGCCAGACGCGTCCGCAGTAATAAACGGCAAATTCACTTCATAGGATGACGCCGTTGACAGCTCTTTCTTGGCTTTCTCGGCTTCTTCGCGCAAACGCTGAAGCGCCAATTTGTCAGATTTCAAATCAATGCCGTTTTCTTTTTTGAACTCGTCGGCAAAATACTCGACAATCCGCATATCAAAATCTTCACCGCCGAGGAAGGTGTCGCCATTTGTCGCTTTCACTTCAAATACGCCGTCACCAATTTCGAGGATAGACACATCAAATGTACCGCCGCCAAGATCATACACAGCAATCGTTTTGCCGTCTTCCTTGTTCATGCCGTAAGCAAGTGCAGCCGCTGTCGGCTCGTTGATGATCCGCAAGACTTCAAGGCCGGCAATTTTACCGGCATCTTTTGTGGCCTGACGCTGGGCATCATTAAAATAGGCCGGTACGGTAATAACCGCCTGTGTCACCGTCTCGCCAAGGAAAGCTTCCGCCGTCTCTTTCATTTTTTGCAAAATGATCGCAGACACTTCGGCTGGGGCCATATCTTTGTCGGGGCCTTTTACATAGGCATCGCCGTTTTTACCTTTGACGATTTCGTAAGGCACCATTTTGGCGTCTTTTTTAACAAGCGGATCGTTAAACGGGCGACCGATTAAACGTTTGATCGCGTAATATGTGTGATCGGGGTTTGTGACGGCCTGACGACGCGCCGGTTGCCCGACAAGACGTTCGCCGCTATCGGTGAACGCGACAACGGACGGGGTGGTGCGTTGGCCTTCAGAATTTTCAAGTACGCGGGGTTTGTCACCGTCCATAACGGCGACGCAGGAATTGGTGGTTCCCAAATCAATACCAATGACTTTTGCCATATCTTTATCTCCAGATGTGCACCTTTTTTGAAGGCGCGGGTCAATTTGTTTCGAATTTTTATTCGTTACCCGGCATATGGGTGATATTTGGGGCTCTGCAAGGGGGAAAGGTGGGTTTACTTCACATTTTCGTGACTTTTTCCTGCATTTTTATGGATTTTGCCTATAAATGCTCTATGCGCACACCATTTCCCAAAGGGTTTATTTATAAACCGGAATATTTTGACAAAAACGGGCAAATCGCCCTGTTGGACGCGGTTGCGCACGCTGTGCGCGGGGACGCCCCGTTCTGGCAACCGACAATGCCGCGCACAGGACAACCCCTGTCAGTGGTGATGAGTAATTTCGGCCCGCTCGGATGGGTCACCGATAAAGACGGCGGCTATCGCTACGAAACCCGCCACCCCAAAACCGGCAAAATCTGGCCATTAATGCCGCAGGCCTTACTAGATATTTGGGATGATCTGACCGACGACCCTGCCCCGCCCGAAGCCTGCCTGATTAACTGGTACCGTGAGGGGTCGCGCATGGGCATGCATGTGGATTTGGACGAACACGATGTCAACGCCCCCATTGTTTCCATCTCGTTAGGCGACCCGGCCCGCTACCGCATTGGCGGAACGGCGCGCGGCGGCACAACCCACAGCCTAAAACTGTCCAGCGGTGATGTGGTGGTTTTAACCGGCGAGGCCCGTCACTGCTATCACGGCGTCGATAAACTCTTCTACGGCCAAAGCACATTGGTGCCAAAAGGCGGCCGGATTAATCTGACCCTCAGGCGGGTGAACCACATACCTAAAACCTAGGGTGCGGCCAGAAGAATGCTTAATATGGCTTTGGCCTTTTGAACGGCATTGGCATCATTTCGAACTTGCGCGCTGACAACCGCCCCGTCCAGAAGTAGCACGATTTGTCCAGCCAAATCATCATGGTTAGAGCACGGGTGGTCTGCGAGCAGGGAGAGGACGAAGGCTTGTATATTTGCTTTATGCTGCACCGCATAGGCACGAATAGGGTCGTCATTTTGTGTGTATTCAGAGGCGGCTCTGACAAAATTACACCCGTAAAATTCCCCGCTTTTTATCCATTCCTCCGTCGCGTCAAAAATAATCGGGATAGAGGCATAGGCTGGACGATCTGGGTTTTCGTCTTGCGCCGTTTTGATGCGGCTCATAAGGGCCTCTTGTAATGTCGCGCTCCTGCGTTTCAAAATTTCAAGGATGAGATCTTCCTTGGTTTTGAAGTATTTGTACATTGTGGTTTTGGAAACGCCGGACTGTTTCATAATCAGATCAATGCCGGTTTGATGAAACCCGTATTGATTAAACAATGCAGATGCCACATCTAGCAGATGGTCTTTGCGAGGCTGTTTTTTCATTATGCTTTTTTCATTGTGCAGTGTCCGGTATGCAGTGTCTGGTGTTCGGTCAAAAAATCTATTCAGCTTGACATGTACCGCTCTGTTCACTATTTCGTCAAGTGAACAGAGCGGTACACTTTAGGGGTAGCATATATGAAACGGGGTTTGCAAATAACAATGGCGGTGTTGAGCTTGATTCCATTGCTGTCGGGACTGACGGGCTTATGGCGCGGGGCGGCAGGGCATGTTCCCGTAGATCAGATCACACCGGCGCTGGATAATTTTATCCGGTTCCAGTCCGGCATTTATCTGGTCATCTTTATGCTGGTTTGGTGGTTAATCCCGAATGTGGAAAAACATACGGCCGTGTTCCGCATTGCCATATTCGCTATCTTTATTGGCGGTATTGGCCGCGCGATTTCTTACGTCACAATAGGCCCGCCGCCATCCATGATGGTTGGCGCCATGGTTTTGGAATTTAGCGTGCCTCTACTTGTGGTGTGGCAAGCGAAACTGAGCCCGCAATCAAAGCCAAGCTAGAGACAAGGCACCGCTACGAACGACCAAAATATATTTTAGAAAGACTTTCACATGACCACCACACCTGATTTATTTTCACCGCTGACCCTACCCAATGGAGCCACGCTCCCCAACCGGATTGCCAAAGCGGCCATGGAAGAAAACCTGTGTGACGCCGGACAAATGCCGGGCGCGCGTTTGGTAAATTTATATCAGGCATGGGCCGACGGCGGCACGGGCTTGATCATTACCGGCAATGTGATGGTGGCCCCCAATGCCCTGACCGGCCCGGGCGGGATCGTGTTGCAAGCGGGAACGTTTGATACATCAGGCGTTGAAGACAGATTTAAAAAATGGGCCAAGGCGGCTAAATCGGGCGGCGGGCATCTGGTCATGCAAATCAGCCATCCGGGGCGGCAAGTGTTTGCGGCCCAAGGCCAGCAACCGGTGTCCGCGTCCGCGACCAAAGTCACCCTGCCGGGGTTTGAAAGCCTGTTTGAGACCGCCCACGCTCTCAGTGGTGATGAGGTCAAAGAGATCATCGCCCGGTTTGCCGAGACGGCCCGCTTGGCAGAAACCGCCGGATTTGACGGCGTACAAATCCATGGTGCACATGGCTATCTGGTCAGCCAGTTTCTCTCGCCTCTGACTAATTTGCGCGATGATGAATGGGGCGGCCCTCTTAAAAATCGCGCCCGTTTCTTGCTCGAAATTGTCCGCGCCGTGCGAGCCGTGGTTGCACCGGGCTTTAGCGTGATGGTCAAACTGAACTCTGCCGATTTCCAGCGCGGCGGCTTCGAGCTGAAAGACGCCAAGCAAGTGGTGAAATGGTTGAATAAAGAAGACGTCGACATGGTAGAAATTTCCGGCGGCTCCTACGAATCGCCAGCCATGCAGGGCCGCACCATTGACGGCGATGCGTCGAGCACCTTAAAACGCGAAATGTATTTCATCGAATTTGCCAAAGATATTGCAGGGGTGGCCACAATGCCTTTGATGGTCACGGGCGGAGTGACGAAACTATCCACTGCCAATATGGCGATGGAGACGGGTAGTGTTGATGTAATCGGCATTGCACGCGCGCTCGCCTATCAGCCTGATTTACCCAAACAATGGCAGGCACAGCAAAATGCAGAGATCAACTGGCCAGCTGTCACTTGGAAGAACCAGACATTTTCAGCCCTTGCCGTCATGTCCATGACTAAAGCCCAGCTTCACCGCATGGCCGCAGGCAAACGCCCGAAAGCCAAGATAAGCCCGGCTCTGGCCTTGATCAAAGACCGCTTGCGTCAGAAAAAACAAACCAAGCAATATAGAAACTGGTTGGCAGGACAGGCCTAATGCCCGTGCCCGCAATTGGGGCCGTGCACATGTCCGGCCTCGCCGTGGGCCGGATTGGGACTGTCGCCCAGAATTTCGGCTATATCCTCCGGTGCCAGGGCGCGGCCATCAGGGCCAGGGTTGAGCACGGCAAAATTCCCACGTAGCTGCGTCAGAATATCAAGGCCGCTGGCGCGGGCAAACCGCGTGTTCGGGCCGGTGAAAGCCCCAAGCTTTGCCTTGGACGAAAACAGAAGCACATGCGGCGTATCGTCAATCGGGATCGCTTGTAAATTGACCCCGCCGGCTTGCGCCTGTTCGGCTTCGCTTTGTTCAACCGGCACAAACAGATCACTGGCCAGCAAGCCAATGCTAAACGCCTTGCGCAGAATTGGATCATTTGCCATTTGTTGCGCGTCCGCATCGCGCAACATGTCCGCCAATTCGTCTTTATCTGTGCTCATGATCGTGTCCTGTATATCCCGCTAAAAATAAAGGCCGCCTTGTGAAAAGACGGCCCAAATCAAATTTAGCTATATGCCCAAACGGGCAACAACCTACATGCCATTGCGTTCTGCATTGGACTTACAATCTGCTTTCTTGACATAGCCTTCAGAACTGGCGCCGGTAACTTCGCCGTTCGTGGCGGTGCGTCTCCAGCGAAATTCGCCTTTTTTATCTTCGTAAGTGTCCCATTTGTCATTGGCGCCGAGCCCTTTTGGGTTTCCGTCCATGCCGTGACGTTCCGCATTGGCTTTACACGCGGATTTTTGCACATAGCCTTCACAGGCTGCGCCAACAATATTGCCATTACTGGCCGTACGCCGCCAGCGATGTTCGCCGCGTTTATCTTCGTACATTTCCCATTTATCGTTCTCACCTGACATTTAAATTCCCCTTTTTTCATCTTTGGGTTAAGCCCCATTATGCTTATAAGGGCATTATGGTAAAATGCAAACGAGCTATGTTGTGTTATGTTGAAATAAGTGTTTACGAGACTTTTACGGGGCCGCTAGATACAGCCACCATCGCCGCGCGCAAGGTGCGATCCCCCAAAGTAAATCCGGTTTGCAGAAGTTCCGCCACATCACCTTTCGTCTCGGAGGAGGGCACTTGCGTGACCGCCTGATGTACATTCGGATCAAATTTAGACCCTTTTCCGGGCACAGATTTAATCCCGTGTCTGGCAAATACGGCCATCAGGTCTTTTTCCGTCAACTCGATCCCGTCCAGAAGCTGCCTGGCATTTTTACCCAAATCCCCACGAGATTCCTCGTCAATCATGCTGATCGCCCGTCCCAGATTATCGGATACGGACAGCATATCGGCGGCGAGCCGCTCAACCGCATAGGTGCTGGCGGCTCTCACTTCACGCTCGGAGCGCTTCTTGACGTTTTCGGTTTCTGCCATGGCGCGCAAGGCCTGATCTTTCATCGTGGCCAGTTCGGTTTCTAAAACCTCGATGCGTTTTGCGGTTGTTTCGGCTTCGCTAAGCTCGGGGGCCGCGCCGTCGCCTTGCCCGGCCGCGTCGATTTCCGCTTGCAATGCGTCCAGTTCGTCATTGGTCGGCAGCCCGTCAAGATCCGGGTTAGGCGTATTTGGTGTTTGTGTCATTGTGTGGCCCTAATTTAAATGCGTTTGTCGTGTTATCACGTTTATTGTCCTGTTTGCAAAAGACGTCCAACCATGGCGGCCGTATAATCAACCATTGGAATGACCCGCGCATAATTAAGCCGCGTCGGGCCGATGACGCCAACGGCGCCAATGATCTTCTGGTCTGTATCCCGATACGGAGCCACCACAACGCTTGAGCCTGACAGGCTAAACAGCGGGTTTTCCGCGCCGATGAATATTTTTACACCGTCTGCATCTTCTGCCTTATCAAGCAAGGCGATAAGTTCCTCTTTTCGTTCCAAGTCTTCAAATAATAATCTTATACGCTCCAAATCGGATTGCACACCCGCATTGTCAAGGAGTTGTGCCCGTCCACGGACAATTAAATTGCGGTTTTGCACATTTTTCTCGGATCCGGCCCATTCGGCAATGCCTTGTTTGACCAATGCCGCGCTCGCCGCGTCCAGTGCGGCCCGCCCGGTTTCGATTTCCTTGAGTATATCTGCACGGGCTTCACTCAAATGCTTGCCTTTTAAGCGCGCGGACAGAAAATTCCCGGCCTGTTCCAGTGTGGCCGGCATAAGGCCTTGGGGCAAAGCCATAATCCGGTTTTCCACATGCCCGTCCTCATACACCAAAACCACAAGCGCTTGCGACGCATCCAGTCCGACAAATTCGACGTGGCGCAAGGCACCCGATTGCTCGGGAGCCAGAACAATACCCGCCCCGCCCGCCAGTCCGGCCAAAGCGTTGGACGCATTTTCCAAAACGCTCTCCACGCTCCGGTCTTGCGCATTGCCTGCAAGTTGGGCCTTGATGGCTTTGCGCTCAGGTGTGCTTAGATCGCCAATTTCCAAAAGCCCGTCCACAAACAGGCGCAACCCCGCATGGGTCGGCATCCGCCCCGCGCTAATATGGGTCGAAGACAGCAGTCCGAGCGCAGCTAAATCTGCCATTGTATTGCGAATAGTGGCAGGGGACAGCGTATGACCCGTGTGCTCCATCTGTGAAAGCGTACGTGATCCCACAGGCGAACCCGTATCCAGATAGGTCTCGACAATCGTCTTGAACACGTGTCGTGCGCGCACATCAAGATCAGAAAGTGAGGAAGATAGAAAAGCCATGCCCATATTTTGCCGTGCCATGGAAACGTGTGCAAGTCTTTTCCCTGAAATAGTCAAAAATAGCCAGTAGGCATTTGTCGGGATATACGCTAGGGAGTACAAAAAAAATAAGGAGATAACCATGCGTCCCAATTCTCGTGCCCTAGATGAGCTTCGTTCCATTACGATTGAAACAGGTGTTTCGCCGTATGCAGAAGGGTCGTGTTTGATTAAATTTGGCAACACCCATGTTTTATGTACCGCCAGTGTTGATGAAAATGTTCCGCGCTGGATGAAGGGTAAAGGCAAAGGCTGGGTAACGGCCGAATATGGCATGTTGCCGCGTGCCACCCACACCCGCAATCGCCGTGAAGCGGCTGCTGGACGTCAGGGCGGACGGACAATGGAAATCCAGCGCCTTATTGGTCGCGCCCTACGGGCCGGCGTTGATATGAAAAAACTGGGTGAACGACAAATCATTCTTGATTGTGATGTGATGCAGGCGGACGGCGGTACACGCACCGCTTCGATTACAGGTGCATGGGTTGCCCTGAAACTGGCCACGCAATATTTGCAAGACGAAGGTGTTTTGCACGAAGACCCGATCACGGATATGGTGGCGGCAGTTTCGTGCGGCATTGTCAAAGGTACATGCCGGCTTGATCTGGAATATGTGGAAGACGCCGCCGCTCAGGCGGATGCCAATTTCGTCTTGTCCGGCACTGGCGGGATTATCGAAGTACAGGCGAGCGCCGAAGACACACCTTTTGCAGCGGATGAATTTGCCGAACTTATGCGCCTCGCGCAAAAAGGTATCGGGGAATTGACCGTGTTACAAACGGCGGCCATTAAAGCGTAAAGACCGCTCTATTCTGCGGCTTTCATCTCGGCTTCTTCATTTTCTTCCGGCTCGTAAACCAGAAGGTCGGCAGGCTGGCAGTTCAATTCACGGCACAGGGCGCTGAGCGTAGAGAACCGGATTGCCCGCGCTTTTCCGGTTTTCAAAATCGACAGATTGGCCAGCGTAATGCCGACCCGGTCCGCAAGCTCTGTAAGAGACATACGGCGATCAACCAAAACACGATCGAGATTTACACGTATTGCCATCTCTCTACACCGTCAATTTCTGTTCTTGGCGCATGCGGGCACCTTCACGGAAAACTTCAGAGAGAATGATCAGGGCCAAAACCAGGAACCAGACATAAATCCGCAAATCGAGCGTAATCTCTATCTGCTCGACTGTGTCATTTGTCTGCACCATAAGCCCTGAAAGGACGATCCCCGTGATTAACCGCAAAACTTCCGCAATCGCCACAGCAATCCAGATTATGCGCAATCTGTGTGCATTTTCGGGCACGAACGGGTCGCCCATAACCAGCGTTTGGCAAATTTGCCGTAATTGTTTCAAGATGATCAAAAACGCGCCTGCCCCGACAATCATGCTTAAAGAAGACACGAGGCTCGTGCTCGGTCTTATATCGTTAAACAATTGACTTTTCAGGGGTTCTATCCCCATAAGCGCCACCCCGGAACACAAAAAGATAACAATAAAAACGGCAAGTAAAGCCCAAGTCACATACCATAACACAGTGATGAGGCGCCGTAAAAACACGCTGGAACGGCTGGGGTTGCCCGCTGTCTCGTCTGTTTGATAAAGAGGCTCTACGCTCATAATATCCCTTGATTTTGGTCTTTGAACTTATCGATAAACAATAATGACAGCAAAGGCAAGAGCTAAACACGCTCTTGGACACGTGTGATACAGATGCGACACAGGTGTGATACTGGGTGCATCATGCTTTACGGGCTGTACTAAACGCGCTAGGCCGTGGACGTTCAGGGGGCTTTGGCCCCAAAAATGTAGAAAAGAGCAATAAGAAAAGAGCTAAAATGCGCCACCCCATCACCAGACTTGTCGTCGCCTCCCATAACGAGGGCAAAGTGCGCGAAATCCGGGATTTGTTGAAACCGTTCGGGGTCGAAACCTTCAGCGCGCGTGAGCTTAATCTGCCCGAGCCTGAGGAAACCGGTACAAATTTCATACAAAATGCGGAGCTAAAAGCCCGCGCTGCCGCCGATGTTAGTAACATGGTGGCCCTTGCCGATGATAGTGGTTTGGCCGTGGATGCACTGGACGGTGCCCCCGGTATTTATTCGGCGCGTTGGGCCGAGTTACCGGACGGGAGTGGCCGTGATTTCAAATACGCAATGGCGAAAGTGCATGAGGAAATCCAAAAAAAACACGGTGTTGACACGGCCCGTTTCATTTGCGCCCTGTCTTTAGCGTTTCCGAACGCAGATGTGCACAGTTATGAGGGCAAGGTCGAGGGTCGGATTATCTGGCCACCGCGCGGCGACAAGGGCTTCGGGTATGATCCGTTTTTTCAAGCCATTGGCGATACACAAACCTTTGCCGAAATGGAACCCGCAGACAAACACGCCAAAAGCCACCGCGCCGATGCCTTTGCAAAATTTATCAAAGCTTGGTTTCCGCATGGCCCTAAATCCGCCGAAATGAAATGACAGCGCTATGATAGGCCATACGATAGGGTTGTATGTGCATTGGCCATATTGCACCCGCCTCTGCCCGTATTGCGATTTCAATATCTATAAAAACAAGCCCGAGACCGAAGAGGCTCTGATCGCGGCGATTGTGCAAGACATGACCCATTGGCGCACCCTGAGCGGCCCGCGCCAATTGCAAAGTATTCATTTCGGCGGCGGCACACCATCCCTGATCAGCGCTCGCAATCTGGCCCGCCTGATCGAACAGGCCATGACATTATGGTCGCCCGTTTCCGGTCTAGAAATTGGTCTGGAAGCCAACCCGAACACTATATCCGCGCCCGCGCTTGCAGGCTGGCGCGCCGCCGGTGTGGAGCGACTGTCCATAGGCGTACAAAGTTTTGATGGGCAGGTTCTAAAGTTTCTAGGCAGGGATCATGACGGGGCCCAAGCACAAGCCGCGCTCGAACGCGCCGTCAAAACAATGCCGCGCGTCTCTGCCGATTTAATATATGGCTGGGTTCTGAAAGAGGGGCGGCAAAGCTTGGACGGTTGGCAGAGCGATTTAAATACGGCCCTGCACACCGGCGTCACACATATCTCTGCCTATCAGCTTACCATCGAGGCAGGCACCGCTTTTGGCCGTTCCGAATCTCGTGGTGATACCAAAGCGGTCGATCCGGATCAAAGCGCGGATTTATACGAGCTTGGGTTAGAGGTTTTGGGCGGTGCCGGATTTTCCCAATACGAGGTTTCAAATTTTGCCCAAACCCGATCTGCCCAATCGCGGCATAATCTCCTGTATTGGCAGGGCGATGATTACATTGGTGTGGGGCCGGGCGCACATGGACGTCTCACGGTAAATGGCACCCGCACGGCGACCATCTGCGCTCTGAAACCAAACGCCTATATAGACCATGTGGCGGCCACGGGCACAGGCACCGTAGAAAAAGATATATTAAGCGGCGAAGCATGGGCGCAGGAATATCTGTTAATGGGCTTGCGCATCTCCCAAGGCATTTCGCTCTCGCGTTATGCGGAGCTTTCGGGACAGCCGTTAAATACGCAACTGATTAAAGACTACGTAGACGCCAAACTGTTACTTCAAAAAAATGACCATATCGCAACCACACCGGCAGGCCGTCTTGTCCTTGATCGTCTCAGCCATGAGCTGCTGTTAAGCTCGGCGTAAGAATCGTAAGTTCAGGGCTCTAAAATGCCCCGTCAGATGATTTCGGAGCAGGGTCAATAATGACGAACCGTCCGCCGCGAACCTGATAGATGGCCAGCCCGCGTTCAGGTGTCCCCGAAGCATCAAAGCGCACAAGCCCGTCAACGCCGAAAAACCCTGCCTCGTCTGTAAGACGTTCTGCACGCGTGTCCCTATCTCCTTCTGCCACAAAGGCGGCAATATTCAGCGCGTCATAAGCAAGGGAGGCAAGGCGGGACGGCTCCTCGCCGTAAATGGCATCAAACCGGTCATTGAACATCTGTTTCGCCTCCAGATCCGGCCCAGCAAAAATACCGTTGCGAATGGCTGGCTCGCGGGCCACATCTTCGCGGTTCCATAGGCCCGTGCCCATAAATTGCACATTGCCCGGGTTAATGTTTTCTTCAAAAAATGGCAGCAATGGGGCCAGTGAGCGCAGGGCAGTACCGCCTTCGGGCAATAAGACAACATGGAAGGCCACCTCGGAGCGTGGCCTGCCTTCTGCCTCGTTTTGCGCAAGGGTCTGGGTGTATAATTGAGCCAGTTTACGGGCAGGGTCTTGCATGACGGTGATGTCCTTCCCAGTATAGGTTTCGATCCCGTTCATCACACCATCAAGATCGGCAACGCTTTCGCGGTATGCACTCAGCACACGGCGACCATAATTCGAATCCGGTCCAAGAAATGCAAATTTCGTAGCCCCAGATTCGGCGACAAATTCAGTCACACGTTTCACCTCGGCTTCAGGCGGAAAGCTCAGCAAATAAACCCCATCCCCTGCAACCGTCGTATCGGTAGAAAACGCGATCATCGGCACATCCGCTGCACGGGCAATCTCGCCGGACGCTCTGACCGATCCTGCCAAGATCGGGCCAAGGATAATATCGGCCCCTTGGGCAATGGCTTTGCGCGCCGCAATACTGGCCCCGGCAGGGGTGCCGGCACTATCGAGCGCCATCAGCAAGACACTGTCATCATCTCTGGCAAATAAAGCCAACTCGGCCGCTTGTAACATGGAGGCAGCCTCTTCACGCAGGCGCGGCGATTGGGCCGAAAACGGTAACAGAATAGCCACGCGCCGAATGTTGTCAGTATTCATAAACGGCGGGGTAAGGCCAACGATCTTGTCGCCCTTGGTTGGTGTGGGTGTATCCGGTTCAGTGATGTCCGGCCGTGGTGTTTGTGGTGTTACAGGTGTGGGGCCTTGAGTTGCCGGGCCGGGTCTGTACGGGCCGGGCTGCGGTGTTGTTGCGCAGGCGTTCAGTAAAACCACACCACCGAGCACCATAAGGCACGCGCGTAAAACTTTTACCCCTGTACTTTTAAACAGGCTCGCTTTCGCGCCGGAAACTGGATACAGTGTCATACAAACAACCTTTAACGCTCATGGACAATATGTGCCCAATGAATTTCCCCATAAACTCAAGGACAACCCTATAAGTCCGGGCGCTAAATCGCAAGAACCCAATGGGATTTCAATACAGTTACACACTCTTGATCCCGGCCTGTATCTTGTCGCCACCCCGATCGGGAATTTACGCGATATAAGTTTACGGGCTCTCGATGTGCTGGCCAGCGCCGATCTGGTACTGGCCGAGGACACACGCACCAGTGCGAAATTGTTCAATGCTTATGGCCTCAAAACACCTCTATCCGCCTATCATGACCATAATGCGGCAAAGCGTGTGCCTAATTTGGTCGAACGCATTGCGGGCGGTGGGGTTATTGCTCTCATCTCGGACGCAGGGACGCCCATGGTGTCCGATCCGGGATTTAAGCTGGCACGGGCCTGTATCGAAGACGGGCTGGATGTGATTGCCATCCCGGGCGCAAGCGCGGTGTTGAGCGGGCTGGTTGTGTCCGGCCTGCCCAGTGATAAATTTATGTTTGCAGGCTTCCTGCCCGCCAAAACATCTGCCCGTTGTACGGCTCTGGAAGCCTTGAAAAGCGTGCCGTCCAGTTTGATCTTCTATGAAAGTGCCGGGCGATTATCCGCCATGTTAACGGACGTTCTGGCCGTACTCGGGGATCGACCCATGGCGATTGCGCGCGAGCTAACCAAAAAATACGAAGAGGTTTTACGCGGCAGCATTTCGCAAATGCTTGAGAGGTTAGAGGGCGAAAAACTACGCGGCGAAATTGTTGTGATTATTGGCCCGCCAGAGGGGCGAGAGGTTTGGGAGGAACACCAGATCATCGACGCCCTGAAATCGCGCATTGGCGATATTGGCGTCAAGCGGGCCAGCGAAGAAATTGCCAGCCTGTCCGGTCATAAGAAACGCGATATTTACGCTCTCGCCCTGATCTTGAAGGATGACCTTAAAAGATGACCTCTAAGGCCCGTAAAAAGGCTGGCCGTAAACGCGCTGAAAGCCGCGGCCGCCGGGCAGAGCTTTGGGCTGAAATTTTGTTGCGCCTCAAGGGATACAGGGTTTTAGAGCGCCGCTATAAAACCCCGCTCGGAGAAATTGATCTGATTGCGCGCACAAAAAATACATTGGTCATTGTCGAGGTCAAACAACGCCCCTCATTGGAAGCCGCCCACGCCAGCCTGTATCCGTCCAATCTGAAACGGATTGAAAACGCTGCCTCCTTATATCAAGGCCGTCACGCAGCCCTACATAATTTAGGCATAAGGTTTGATCTCGTTTTCGTCCTGCCAAGATTTCGCATCATACATTTGAAAGATGCATGGCGAACGTACTAAGTGTTTGAAGGCCTCTCCCTCTCTCCGCTCATTCCCGAGACATCGGGAATCCAGTTCTTCATCCGCACAATCGGCCCAAAATATTCAAGGCCCCCCGCCATCATATCATCCAAAAACCTAGATCCCCGATGTCTCGGGGATGCGCGGAAAGGAGGGAGGTCTATGGAATATGGCCTTATTGAAGCTCCAGATGCCCGTCTTGAACTTTAAATATTTGTGCCCGCCCGGAAAAGGCAGAGAATAAATGATCATCGGTGCCGGTCATGAACAACTGGGTTTCAAGCTCCAGTAACTCCTCGATCAAAGCGCTCCGACGATGCTCGTCCAAATGCGCCGCCACCTCGTCAAGCAGAAGGATGGGTTTACGCTGGCTCTGGGAGCGGGCATGGGCAAGGATAAGTCCGATCAGCAAAGCCTTCTGCTCGCCGGTCGAACAATCGGCGGCCGGCATGTTTTTCTCGCGGTGGGTGATTTGCAAATCGCTTTTGTGCACCCCGCGCAAGGTACGCCCGGCCCGCCGGTCAAGCGGACGATCTTTTTGTAGCTCTGAACGGATAAATTCGCGCACATCTTCCCCGTCCGCCCCCGCCATGTATAAAGCCTCGGCCTCACCGTCCAGATCAATAATGGCGTGAGGGAAGGCGCTCGCCTCGCGGCCTGCAATCTCTTCGCATAATTTACCAACGGTCTGCCAACGCGCCTTGGCAATCTGCGCCCCGCGTTCCGCCATATCGTTTTCCAAAGCGTCAAACCAGTATTCATCATCAATGCCTTCGTTGAACAATCGCCCACGCTCGGCTCTGGATTTTTCATAGACCAAAGTGGTGCGCCCATGATCAGGCGTGTGCACAAGGCAGAGCCGATCCAGAAATTTACGGCGATCCGTTGCCGGCCCGCTAAACACCCGGTCCTGAGCCGGGGTCAGCCAGTTCAGGGTCAGACATTTCGCCAAGTCCGTGCCACTGGCATTGCTACCATCTATGCGGATTTGCCGCCTTGAGGGTGCGTCTGGAATTTGGCCCGTACCGACTTTAAGGATGTCGCCGCCCTGATCGAGTTCGGCGGCAATCGCCCAGTGTGGTGCCGAGTGTGGTGATTTGTGTGGCGCACTCTGTCCGTCCTCGCGCCTAGCAATATCGGCCAGCTTGGCACGGCGTAATCCACGTCCCGGAGACAGCAGGGATACGGCTTCTAACAAATTGGTTTTCCCCGCCCCGTTCTCGCCAAACAACACAACAGGACGTCCGTCAAAGCGCACGTCCAAATGCGCATAAGAGCGAAACTGGGTCAAAAGCAGGCTATGTATAAATGGCGTTCCGGCCACGAAGTTCTATACGCGCAGGGGCATCAAGACGAACACCGCATCCGGATCTTCCGCGTCTTTCACGAGCGCTGGTGCGGCAGGATCGGACAGATGGAAATGAATATCCCGACCTTCAATTTGCGCCGTCACATCCAGAAGATATTTAGCGTTAAACCCGATCTCGAGTGGCTCATGCCCGTAATCGACCATCAAATCTTCATTGGCATCACCATGTTCGGGGTTGTTGACCGCGAGGGTCAGGGTGTCGCCGTCCAGGGTCAGTTTGATCGAGCGTGATTTCTCGGCAGAAATGGTCGAGACACGATCAACCGCACTGGCAAAAACCTTGTTGTCGATCACAAGTTCTTTGTCATTGCCTTTCGGGATCACCCGATCATAATCTGGGAATGTCCCGTCGATTAGTTTTGAGGTCAGCACCGCAGAGCCAACCGTAAAGCGGATTTTAGCCTCCGATACGGACAGGGCAATCTCGCCGTCACTGCCGTCAATCAGACGGCGAAGCTCGGTCACGGTTTTGCGCGGAATAATAATACCGGGCAGATTTTCTGCGCCCGCAGGCAAAGGCATTTCCGCCAAGGCCAAACGGTGACCATCGGTCGCAACGGTACGCAACTTGCCTTCGGCCGCATGGAAATAGATGCCGTTCAGATAATAGCGGGTTTCCTCGGTAGAAATCGCAAATTTGGTTTTGTCGATCAATCGCGCCAACTCTTTCGCGCCAAGCGTAAAGTTATGGGTAAACCCGTCCGCAGTCATTTTCGGAAAATCACCGGGCGGCAGCAATGGCAGGGTAAAATGCGAGCGCCCCGCGTCCACTTCAAGGCGGCCATCCGATCCGATCATTAAAGACACTTCCGATCCGTCCGGCAATTTACGCGCAATATCATACAGGGTGTGGGCGGGCGCGGTTACGTCTCCGGGCGCTGAAACATTGCCCTCGGCCGCCTCGGTAATTTCAATATCCAGATCGGTTGCGGTGAAGTTGACGACGCCGTCTTTGGCGCTCATCAAGACATTGGACAGGATCGGAATTGTGTTGCGGCGTTCCACAACATTTTGCACATGCCCAAGGGCGGCGAGAAGGGCTGCGCGTTCCATAGAAAATTTCATAACGGACCTATTTCTGTTCATCTTTTGCGAGCGTCAAGCGCCGCGATATTCGTCGGACGTTTAACATAAGGAAAATCACAGCAACGCCAAGTGTTTTTTCTATGACGGTGCGGAGAAGACGAATGGAAGGCGAGGGAAGATGAAGATAAGCAGGTGGTTTGGGGAGACTAGTCTCAGGTTTTCTTGGAACCAGATAAAATGACCCTTCGCCCTAGCCCTTCAAAACCTCGATCACGGCCTCAATACTCGTATTCAACGCCGAATCCTCGCTGCGTAAGGCGTCGATGCGTTTGACCGCATGGATAACCGTGGTGTGATCGCGGCCTCCGAAGCGGCGGCCGATATCGGGCAGGGAGCGGGTGGTCAGCATTTTGGACAAATACATGGCCACTTGACGCGGACGGGCAATGGCACGGGCGCGGCGCTTGGACAAAATCTCGTCCATGCTGATGTTAAATTCTTTGGCACAGGCCCGCTGGATTTTATCCACTGTCGGACGCGTATTGCTGGAATAGCGTGAGTGGGCCAAAGCCTCCTGCACACTTTCAAGGGTCAGAGGCCGTCCAAGAAATTCGAGACGGGCCACGACTTGTGAAAACGCACCTTCAAGATCGCGTGGCGTCGCATTGATGCGCGCAGCCAGATGGTCACGGGCATTTTGCGGCATGGCAAGGCTTGGATAGCCATTGTTGCGGCGACGTTCAATCAACCGGTCAAGAATACGCAAGCGCAGCTCATAATCACAGGCGCCGATATCACACAATAGTCCGCCACATAGATAGGATTTAAGCCGTTCGCTGGCTTTGTTAATGGCGTGTGGATGGCGATCAGACGCCAGCAGGATTTGTTTGCCGTCATCGACCAGTGCGATCAATGTGTGCAGTAATTCTTCCTGAGAGCCCGGCTTGTCGGCAATGAAGTGGGCATCATCAATAATCAACAGATCAACATCGCGCAGGCTTGCTTTGAACGCATCAATCTCAGAGCGGCCCTGTGCGCGTACGGACTGCACAAACGAGGCCACGAAGTTTTCGGCAGAGATCAGTTTGACAATCCGGTTCGGATTTTGGGCCAAAGCGGCCGCTTTAATGGCGTAGAGAAGATGGGTTTTGCCCATGCCGTGCGGGCCATGAATAAGCACGGGGTTATATAGACATTCTGAGGACGAGGCGATCCGGCGCGCCACCGCAAAGGCCAGTTCATTGGATGGGCCGACAACGAAATTTTCGAATGTAAACCGGTCACGACGATTTTCAGCGTCTTTATGGGGCATTCCTGTTGAGGGGCCGGTTGATGAGCCCGTCGATGAACCAACTGGTGCGCCGGTTGACGAGACCGCAACAGGCTGGAAATGTGTGTTGGACCCGGCCCGTGCGCCCCGTGAGCGCGATGACGGCGAACCGGCAATGCCATGAACGTGCGAATTTACGGATGTTAGATTTGGTTTGCTGGCCTGAACATCGGCACAGGCGCAGATTTCGACGTCGCGTGCATCATGTCCGGCCCAGAGCGTACGCACAAGATCGCCATATTTACCTTCAATGCGGCTGGCAACGAACCGCGACGGGGCGGTGAGAGCGACAGAATGTTCATTTTCAGATTGTAAAGACAATTGCCCTGTCCAGGACTTGTGCACGCGTTCGCCTAGACGGCTACGAAGTTCCCCCTGAACTGTATGCCAGATATTTTCGGCATTTGCAGGCGCATTTGGGGCGCCGTTTTGACACGTATCCGTGTTGTCAACATGCAGCTGTGGGCGTACAATATTCTTTGTATCTTCGCGCCAATCTCTCAAAGTAACCCCCAGCGGTATCCATTGGCTCAAAACGATTAAGCCATTGATTATTATAACAAATAAATGAATTCTAGTCAGATAAGTGACGTAATCTTCCCAGTTTTCGCTGAGAGCGCGTCTCCACCCGATGCACTCTCCGTCTCTCTTTTAAAGACGGTTTGGAAGGGTTCGTCAACGGGCAAAATTAACATTTTTGTGAGTTAATACACTTGACTCTAAAAAATGTAAAATTCACGGGCACTTGGCCGAATTATTTTCTCACTCCCCGCGTGAAAATAATTATGATTCGCAGGTTTTGTACACTCTGTAGATGCACCGACCCCTGTCTAAAACTTCAACCTAAAAAAAATATGGCGGTTTTGACAAAAAAACATGACAATTCAGCCTATTTTTCGCCTCTCTCGGAAGTTCGCAAACCCGCTTACCCCATATACACGTATTTTGGATACAAAAAAACCCGGCCATCAAGACCGGGTCATTTTATAAATACCTAAATGGATAGGCTTAGCTCGCAAGGGCTTTCACACGTTTGCTCAAACGCGAGACTTTACGTGCACCAGTGTTTTTGTGAAAAATACCATTGCCAACAGCGCGCATCAGAGCCGGTTCAGCAGCGCGTAAAGCCTCCTGAGCCAGTTTTTGATCGCCAGCGGTGATCGCGTCTTCTACCTTGCGAATCGTTGAACGCACAGCAGAGCGACGGTTTTTGTTTATAATCGTTTTACGCGCCATTTTACGGACGCATTTTTTAGCAGATGATGTGTTTGCCATAATTTCCTCTTAGAACCGACCTTAAATATTGTATTGGTTCAGTCCAATCTTAACTCAAATTTCGAACTGCGCGTATAGACCCGCGATCTGCCCCCGTCAACCTGTTAATACGCTCAATATCGGGCTATTTATGGGTGAAATGTGGTGTGCGTTTTTCTACAAACGCTGCCATGCCTTCTTTTTGATCTTCGGTAGAGAACATGGACTGGAACAAGCGGCGCTCGAAATGGATGCCTTGGCTTAAAGTGGTCTCGAAAGCCGTATTGACGGCTTCTTTGGTCATCATGGCAATCGGGTGGGATTGATGGGTTATTTTCTGGGCCGCGCTCAGGGCGGTTTCCATCAATTCATCAACCGGCACAACCCGCGAGACCAATCCGCAATGTTCGGCCTCGACCGCGCCCATCATCCGTCCTGTCAGGCACATATCCATGGCTTTGGCCTTGCCAACCGCGCGGGTCAGCCTTTGGGTGCCGCCGGCACCGGGCATTACACCCAGATTAATTTCGGGCTGGCCGAATTTTGCATTATCCCCTGCAATGATAAAATCGCACATCATTGCGATTTCGCAGCCGCCCCCGAGCGCATAGCCCGCGACAGCCGCAATGATCGGTTTGCGAAACCGCGCTACGGCTTCCCAGTACAGAGCAAACACATCATGGCTATACATGCCAAGAAATGTGCCGTCCTGAAGCTCTTTAATATCTGCCCCCGCCGCAAAGGCTTTGTCAGATCCGCACAGGATGACGCAGCCTATGTTAGCGTCTGCTTCCAGTTTTTCCAAAGCCTGCGCCAACTCCATGGTCAATTCATTGCACAAAGCATTGAGAGCTTTGGGGCGGTTTAGCTTGATAATGCAAACGCCACCGTCTTTGGTGACTTCAAGTGTCTTATAGGCCATTGGTGCCTCCCTAGATATCAGAGCGCGTTTTTACGCTGATCTTTTCACAGAGTCACGGGGATTTTTTACAATTCGCGCTAGTGTTGACAAACGGGACAATAAAACGTCGAGCGTCCCGATTGTTTAATGCGGGCAATCTGGCCCGTGCATTTTTTATCCGCACACGGTTGCTTGGCATGGTCATAGACCTTGAACCGGTGCTGGAAATAGCCCAGCGCCCCGTCTGCCCCCGCAAAGTCCTTCAAGCTGGACCCGCCCGCCTTGATCGCAAGCTTAAGCGTGCGTTTGATCTCGGCGCTTAGATCCTCACATTCCGCCTCGCCCAGATCACAGGATTTCCGCACAGGAGAGATATGCGCCCCGAACAAAGCCTCGCACACATATATATTACCAAGTCCGGCCACCACGCGCTGATCCAGCAGGGCTGATTTGATCGGGGCTTTTTTAGTGCACAGCGCCTCATAGAGTACAGGCCCGCTAAACGCATTGGACAGGGGTTCGGGACCAAGATCATGTAGACGTCCGATGTCGCCCCGCTCTAGCAATTCCATAAACCCGAACCGTCTAGGATCATTATATATAATGGTCGGGGCATCTGGGCCGCTCATTTTAAAAATGACATGGTCGTGCTTGGGATTGGTGGCGCCGCTATCTTGCGGGAGCGTGCCGACATCAATACTAAACCGCCCCGACATACCCAAATGCATCAACAGGGTTTCGCCGCTACTCAGGTGCGCCACAAGAAATTTGGCCCTGCGCGTAAGTCGGGTCAGGGTCACGCCTTCTAACCGGTTGATGAAATTGTCGGGGAAGGGAAAACGGATATCGGCACGGTTTAAAACGACCGATACAAATGTACGGCCCTCCATCACGGGTGCCAGGCCTGTGCGTACAGTTTCGACTTCTGGAAGTTCTGGCATAAAGGCCTCTGGTAAATGTCTGTAAAGCGGACTAGAAAGGCAAGACTACAGAGGCGAGCTTTATGGCACAAGAAAAGACTATCGATTTCGGATTTGAACAAATCCCTGTTTCCCAAAAAGTGAAGCGGGTACGCGGAGTTTTTGACAGCGTTGCTTCCAAATATGATTTGATGAATGACGCCATGTCGATGGGTGTGCATCGGGTGTGGAAAGATATGGCAATGGCCAAGATCAATCCGCAACCGGGCGAGGTGTTGATCGATGTTGCGGGGGGCACCGGCGATTTGGCGCGTGGCTTTATCAAGCGGGCGGATCGTGTGCGCCAAAGACGCGGAGGCGACCCTGCGAAAGCCTATGTCTGTGATATCAATGCGGAAATGCTGCTGGCAGGGATTGACGATAAAAAAGATGCAGGGCTGGATTTAACCCGCGTGTGTGGCGACGCGCAATACTTGCCATTTCCTGATAATTTTGCCGATGTGGTAACAATCTCTTTTGGTATCCGCAATGTCACAGACAGGGATATGGCTCTGCGCGAGTTTCGCCGTGTGCTAAAACCGGGCGGCCGGTTTTACTGTCTTGAATTTTCAACCCCGCCGAGCGAATGGCTCCGTCAGATTTATGATCTGTATTCTCTCAATGTGATTCCGAAAATGGGGGGCGTACTGACAGGCGATGAAGCCAGTTATCAATATCTTGTCGAAAGTATTCGCGAATTTCCAAGACAGGAAAAATTTGCCGGCATGCTAAGCACGGCCGGATTTAAGCGCGTCAATTACGAAGATTATACGGGCGGCGTCTGCGCTTTGCATTGGGGCTGGAATATATAAGGCGATACCGCTTTAGATTTTACAATTTGGCCATGCCCAAAACAAATCCTGACACATAGGACAACATCCAGACCGACCATACGAATAATGACAATCTGTGAAAGCGGGTCAGTTTCTGCTCGTCATTGCCTCTCAGCACCCACAGCGCCCAGACAAAATGTATAATCATCAGAAACAGGCTGATAAAGCCCATGATACTGTGGGCTGTCAGGGTAAGACCGCCGACCGCGATATATGTCAGTACTGTCGCCGAACTATCGACACAGACACCGGCAAAAAATAATTTGGCATGTACGGACTGTAGGCGCTTGATACGGTATTCTGCCCAAACCCCCCATGTGTAAAAGACCAGAGCGATCGTAAACAGGATGACAGCGAAAATCAGAAGAGGGGGCACGCTCTACCTTTGGGTTAGGAGGTCCGCCTAGCGTCGGGCTTTACGCGCGGCGTATTTGGCATCACGGCGCGCTTTTTGAGCGGCCTTGTCCTTTGCAGCCTTTTCCGTTGTGGCTTTTTCCTTTGCGGCCTTATCGGTCGCGTCTTGCAGCGCTTTGGCGACACGGTCTTCTTCGGCCTTCAGCTTGCGTTCCTCACGGATTTTATTGCGTGAAATCCGTTCCTCAGCCAGCTTGGCTTTAACTTCAGGGTCGATTTGCTTGGCCTTGGCACGCTTAAGCAGTTCCAGCTTTGCCTTTTTCTGCTCTGCTATCCGGTCATTAAAATTACTACCGCGAAAACTCATAAACCTACCTTTGAAGATAATATTGGAATTATGGGCGTTTCCTCGCCTATTTTCACACAAATTTCAAGAGGGTTTTTCAGCAAGACGCGATTCTAGTGAAAAAAAGTACAAATGAGAATAATTCTTACTTGCATTAATCAAAATGAGCGTCTAGAACAGACTTAGTTGAGAACGGTTCTCATAAATTAAAATGAGGTCGAAACCAGAACAGAGCTAGAGAAAAGCCAGAGAAAAAAGGAACATTATGTGCACACCTATTGCCAAGCGCGGTTTGGTCGACTGGTTGTCGACTCAAAAGCGGGTGATTGCAGGGTGGCGCGACGAAATTGCCGATACATGTTCGGCAGATAAGGATCTCATTGAAAGCCTTGAAACGCACTATAATTGGTTGTCAGACGAGTTGGTCCGGCTGACAAAGGATAAAGTGTGATTTTTCATTGAGACAAGGGACGCACAGGTGAGGGATACCCTTCTCCTTGCCGTGCGTCCCTAAAATGATCGTAAAAAAACCGCCTCATGAACGTCTATGTTTCGTGAGGCGGTTTTTTTATACTAAATATTTTATAGAGCCAAGCCTACGTACGCCTAGGTTTTTTCCTCGGGATAGATGATTTGAGCGCCGAGATTGTCAAGCACGTCTTGGGCTGTAAATGCATTGGTGACGTCTTGCGGTTTTACACCGCGCCCGAATTTAACTTCGGCACTGGCTTTGTAACGGGTAATCTCGCGGACATCAAAATCATTTCCCCATCTATTATAACGTCCCCATCCATTATAGAACGGGTCTGAAAGTCCAAACCGTGAGCGGAAATGCGGGCGATAATGCGGACGGCTCCAGCCATAGCGCGGATGGAAATAGGAATAATTGAAATACCCGTAATATGGATCTTGAAATCCGGTGGCCACAATTCGGGTGTCCTTGTCTGTAGACCGGTCTGCCAGTGTGAAATAATCATAGCCGTTTTGTGTGGTCAACTCAGCAGCGCGGTATAATAAATAGGTCTCGACCGTGTCGCGTTTGGTCAGGCTATTGCCCTCAAAACTTATACGCACCCGATCATCTTCGATTTTCATTTCTGAAAACCCGTTGCGGGCATCAACCGAACTTGAGGGTTGATAGGGGGTCGCTGTCGCACACGCGCTTAACACGACGGCACTGGCCAGCAAGGCTATTTTTTTCCAAGCGCTCATTCTCTTTATGACATGCATAGCCATCTCCAAATTAAAATCTGCTCTCCCTTGCTCCTGATATATCCCAAATCTGCGGGTTAAACAAGGCATGCCACTGCACAATCATGTGATGGAATTGTATCGAGTGTTGTTTTTCGGCTCTATTTACGGGTTCTAGCCGCCCGAAGAACCATAAATCCCCATGCGAACACGCCAAGCCCCAGCGTAAGGAGTGTCAATGCGAGCAAAGTCTGGGGAAGCCGTAGGGCCAGCGCACTGCCCCCGCCAAGCCATAACGGTAAGCTGATCAGGAGCGCCGCAATACCAATCTTCAATTTAACCCCGTACATCCGCACATGGCGCGCCATGAAGAACAAAGCCAGTGCTGGCAGAAACAGCAGGCTCCCTAGCCCGAAACAAAGCAAAAAGGCCTGAAAAACACCAACCCATGACCGCCCGTCTCCCAAAAACCCGTTAAAGAAATAGGCCGAAGTTAAAAGGCTGGCACCAAACACAAGTAGTGCCCCGATCATCATATACAATGAGGGCGAATAAGCCGGGTGTGATGCTGCCTCGGGGGTCGATGAGGGGGGCGATGAAAGGGCCGATGAAAAGGAGTGTGTATCCATGAGCCTAGCAATATAGGTTTGTTTTGGCGTGGACAAGCCGTTCATACTGTTCAGGACGCATATGTTGACTGAAACTATACGGAAATACCGGACTACAAACCAAAACGCACCCTGGACGGGGATGTGGGCCACCGTCAGGATGCGCATTATATGGTAAAAAATGATGTAAACACCACAATTTCATCCACAGGTACTTTATAGGTGTTGCCAACTATCGAATAAAGCTCTTAATATAGAACTATAAGTTTAGTTTTATTAAACTCTAATAATTGTGGGGGTTTAACGGCATGGATCGTTTAAGAAAAATGGAAATCTTTGTCACGGTCGTGGAAACCGGGCAATTTACCCGCGCGGCCAGTACTTTAGGTCTGTCAAAATCGGCCGTAAGCCACGCGATTAGCGATCTCGAGACATATTTGAACTTTCAATTTATCCGTCGAGGAACAAAAGGCGTCAAACTGACGGCGGCCGGACAGGATTATTATGAACAATGCTGCCGGATTTTATCCGATATCCAAGAATTGGAAGCCAATGTACGCGACGTAAAACAAGTCTTGCAGGGCAGTATCCGAATTTCAGCGCCCGTGAGCTTTGGCGCCTATATATTGGCACCAATTATTGCCAAATTTTCTACCCTGCATCCCGACATTAATATCCAGCTTGATCTGACCAACCGGTTTATAGATTTGATCGAGGAGGGCATGGATATCGGCATTCGCATTGCCAATACGGTTGATACCCAACTGATCACCCAGCCCCTAACGCGCGTACAAATGCACCTCTGCGCCAGCCCGGATTATCTCGCCCGGCACGAGCATGTACCAGACTTGGTGGGGTTGGAGACACTTGATTGTCTGAAATATTCGGGGACGCCCACATGGCAGTTGATCCGCGATGGCCAAACCCATGTCTTTACCCCTAAGGGACCCATTGTATCGGATAGCGGCGAGGCTCTGCGGGAGTTTGCCATTGCCGGCAAAGGCGTCACTTATTTACCGGATTTTTTAATGGAGGCACCCGCGAAAGCCGGAAGCCTTGTGCGGGTTTTGCCCCAATATGAAGGCCGGGCCTTACAAGCCTATATCGCCTTCGCACCGACCCGCCATCGCTCCCAGAGGGTCAGGCGATTGGTAGAATATATTGCGGTCGCATTCGAGGTGTAAACCTCGGTTGCGCCGCACGTATTTGCCCCAAATTATAAATTTATAGGATTCAGCTCGTGCAACGACTTGCACAATTTTTCAGCACACCCATATCTAATCTAGGACAACACGACATTGGTGGAGTGAAATATGAACATGGAACAATACACTGTACGGGCACGAAATGTAGTGCAGGCAGGCCAGACCATCGCGCTGGGCAAAGGGCATCAGCATTTAACCCCTTATCACATTTTGAGCGCCCTCATAGATGAAGACGCCGGACTGGTGCGCAACCTCATTCAAACTGGGGGTGGCGACAGCGCGCATTTGCAAGCGCAAACCCAAACCGAGCTTTCCAAGCTCCCGTCCGTAGAAGGATCGGGGGCGCAGAATTTGATCATGGCCCGAAATACAGCCAAGATTTTTGCCTTTGCTGAAGATGCAGCTAAAAATGCGGGCGATAAATATGTAACGGTCGAGGGTCTATTCCTTGCCTTCGTGCTCAGCGGTGACAAGGAGTTGGAACCCCTGTTTGCAAACGCACAGATTGATGGACGTGTGATCGCCAGTGCTATTAAACAGATGAGAGGAGATAAACCAGTGGACAGCGAAACAGCAGAAGACGCCTATGAGGCCCTAAAGAAATACACCCGTGATCTGACGCAGGCCGCCCGAGACGGTAAACTTGATCCGGTCATTGGCCGCGACGAAGAAATTCGCCGCACAATACAGGTGCTCTCGCGCCGCTCTAAAAACAATCCATTATTGATCGGTGAGCCGGGTGTCGGGAAAACCGCCATCATTGAAGGTCTGGCCCTACGCATGGTCAATGGAGATGTGCCCGAAAGCTTGCAAGACAAAGACTTATTGTCCCTCGATCTGGGTGCACTGATTGCTGGTGCGAAATACCGGGGTGAATTTGAAGAGCGGTTGAAAGCCGTGCTGTCTGAAATCGAGCAGGCAGACGGGCGGATTGTTATATTTATTGACGAAATTCATATGCTGGTTGGGGCCGGAAAAACCGATGGGGCCATGGACGCAGCCAATCTGTTAAAACCGGCATTGGCGCGCGGCGAGCTACATTGTATCGGCGCGACCACTCTGGATGAATACCGCAAATACTTGGAAAAAGACGCGGCTCTGGCCCGGCGCTTCCTGACCCTTT
Source organism: Robiginitomaculum sp. (assembly GCA_002733605.1). Classification (GTDB taxonomy): domain Bacteria; phylum Pseudomonadota; class Alphaproteobacteria; order Caulobacterales; family Maricaulaceae; genus Robiginitomaculum_A. Next base: position 242,423 of record NVWK01000004.1, on the reverse strand, counting down.
TCGTTGATGAACCGAGCGTAGAAGACACGGTGTCCATCTTGCGCGGCATTAAAGAGAAATACGAAGTCCATCACGGTATCCGTATTTCTGACGCCGCCATTGTCGCGGCCGCCAATTTATCGCACCGCTATATCACGGACAGATTTCTGCCGGACAAAGCCATCGACTTAATGGACGAGGCCGCCAGCCGTCTGCGTATGCAGGTGGATAGCAAACCCGAAGAACTAGACGAGGTTGATCGCCGGCTTGTGCAATTGCGCATCGAGGTGGAAGCTTTGAAAAAAGAAAAAGACAAAGCCTCGAAAGAACGCCTCAAAAAACGCAAAGCCGAAATTGACGAGCTAGCCGGACAAAGTGCCGAACTGACCTCTGTCTGGCAAGCCGAGAAAGCCAAACTGGCCGGCGCCACAGATGCCAAAGAGCGCCTCGACCTTGCCCGCAACCAGTTGGCCGAGGCCGTACGAAAAGGTGATTACGCGACAGCTGGTCGATTGCAACATGTCGATATTCCGACCTTGGTGCACACGGTCGAACTGGCCGAAGAAGCGGACGAGGGCGGTGAAAACACCTCTGAAGTCGTCGGCCCGGATATGATCGCCAGCGTCGTCTCGCGCTGGACCGGTGTGCCTGTCGAGAGAATGCTGGAAGGCGAACGCGAAAAACTCCTCGCCATGGAAGAGGTGTTGGGAAAGCGGGTCGTGGGTCAGGCACAGGCGGTAGCGTCAGTATCTGACGCGGTCCGCCGTGCACGCGCAGGGTTGAAAGACCCCGCGCGCCCCATTGGCTCGTTCATGTTTTTGGGGCCAACCGGTGTCGGGAAGACCGAGCTGACCAAAGCGCTGGCCGAATTTATGTTCGACGACGAACAGGCCATTACCCGCCTCGATATGAGCGAATATATGGAGAAGCATTCCGTCTCGCGCATAATCGGTGCCCCTCCGGGCTATGTCGGGTATGAGGAAGGTGGTGCGCTCACCGAAGCCGTTCGCCGCCGTCCCTATCAGGTGATCTTGTTTGACGAGATCGAGAAAGCCCACCCCGATGTGTTTAATGTGCTGTTGCAAGTGCTGGACGATGGCCGTCTGACAGACGGGCAGGGCCGTACGGTCGATTTCAAAAACTGCTTGATCATCATGACCTCAAATATTGGCGCAGAATTCCTTATTGCCCTGAAAGACGATGAGGATGTCAGTCTGGCGCGAAGCGAAGTTATGGAGCGGGTCAACGCCCATTTCAGACCGGAGTTTCTCAACCGTCTCGACGAGATTTTATTGTTCGAACGCCTCAAGCTCGAACATATGGGTGCGATTGTCGATATTCAGATGCGAAGGCTTATGGGCTGGTTGTCCGAACGTAATATTGTGCTGGAGTTACAAGATAGCGCCCGCACATGGTTGGCCGAAAAAGGCTATGACCCTGCCTTTGGTGCCCGCCCGCTCAAACGCATTATCCAAAAGAATGTCCAAGATGCTTTGGCACGGGATGTCCTGTCTGGAAATATCAAAGACGGCGCTGTGGTCAAAATCAGCGCGGGCAAAGACGGCTTGGTTCTGGACGTGAAATAAAGAGGTGAATACCCTCTTGAAATGACTGGGAAGAAAACTAGTCTCGGCGTATGAACGTCACACTCCGAGCTGTAGAAATCACAGAAGTGTCCGCCTTGCAATCTATTGGCAAGGCGACATTTCTAGAAACCTTTGCCGGTGTGAATACTCAGGCCTCTATGGCAAAATATGTGGCGGAGAACTTCACGTCACAGGCTGTGTGTGAAGAACTGGAAACCACAGGCGCACACTTCTTTTTCGCCGAACTTGAAGGCGAAATTGTTGGTTATCTCAAACTGAATAGGGGGCGCACCCAAACCGAAACGATTTTGGAAAACGCGCTCGAGATTGAGCGGATCTATGCGTTAGCCGCCTATCACGGCAAAGGCGTTGGCCAAGCGCTTTACGCCAAAGCGGAAGAGATAGCCTGCGCCGATAACTTCCATTGGCTTTGGTTGGGTGTGTGGGATCAAAACCCTCGCGCCATCCGGTTTTACGAAAAAACGGCTTTACCGCCTTTGATACCCACACGTTTAAATTGGGCAATGATCTGCAAAACGATGTGCTGATGCGCAAGAAAATAGAGCCGTAAGACAAGCCCCTTTTCAAATGCCACCTAAACCCTTTATACTGGATAAAAACAGGAGGGTATTATGAACGCAGATGTGATGGATATGCAGGACGCAGTAGGGATTAGCGGCGGGTTTGATATTCCCGACCCGACCAAAATCAAGCGTATGGACAGCAAAGTCTCCCCGCAGGAATGGAAATTACGGGTGGAGCTGGCGGCGACCTATCGTCTGACTGCCCTGTATGGCTGGACCGATCTGGTGTTTACTCATATTTCAGCTCGCCTGCCGGACGAGGATGGTCAGGAACGGTTTTTGATCAATCCGTACGGCGTCTTGTTTGACGAGATGACGGCCTCCTCTTTAGTCAAAATCGATCTTGAGGGCAATATTATCGGCGACAGCCCCTATTTCATCAATCCGGCTGGCTTCACCATTCATTCTGCCATGCATGCGGCCCGTGAGGATGCAGGCTGTGTGATGCATGTCCATACCCCTTACGGAGTGGCGGTGTCCGTACAAAAGGGTGGTCTGCGCAGATATACCCAGTTCTCGATGATTGTGCATGATGATCTGGCCTATCATAATTACGAAGGCATTGCTCTGGACCATGACGAGCGCGAACGCATTGTTGCGGATATGGGCACACATAATTTGCTCATGCTCCGTAATCACGGCACCCTTACGGTGGGGGCAAATTGCGCCTTGGCGTTCTTGCGGATGTACTTTCTGGAAAACGCCTGCAAGACCCAAATTTTGGCTCAAAGCGTTGGTGGGGCTGAGCATTTACACGAAGAAGACGAGACAATGTCGGCCCGTGTGCAGGGTCAAAGCGCGGCTGCATTTATGCCCGGTGTTGGCGACAACCTCGTCTGGCCCGGCTTGATGCGCAAGCTCGCCAAAGCCAATCCGGGACATGATTACTAGAGCTATTTACTGGAATTTTGGTGGTTTCGCATAATACAGCAGGGCCGCGTTGATAAACAGTGTTAGCTCGACCTCGGGCAGGGGTGTGTCTGCACACAGACGGATTTCCCGATTGCCATGATAGGCGAACATGTCGGGGTGAATGTCCCTGAAATTTGCAATCAACTTGGTTGAGCACGATACATAAAGAGAATATGTGCCCGTATCCGCGTTTGCGCCTATACGGAGCGGTGTGCCTGATTTGGGGCGGTATGTGGCAAAATTCAACTGCCCCCATTTCAGACTTTCTACAATTTCCCCAATTTCTTCATCGTTCTGTGCCAACTCGAAAATAAGGCTCCGCACAGCCCGAAGTCGTGCTTTGAGCGTTGGCGGGTAGTGATCCAGAACATGTGCGGGCGAGACATCCATAAGACAATGTATGTTTTGTATCAATTGTTGTCACCCCTTTGCATTTTCAGAATTCTCTGGGAAAAAATTTATTTGCCCTAGGCCTTGAAATTTGACAATGTGATATCAATATGATATCTATATATAGAAATAAAAAGAGGAAAAATTATGAAAGAAATAAAAATACGTTCGTTGTCAGGCATACTGGTACTGTTAGGTGTGCTCGTTTTAGTTCCGTTTGTTATATGGTTTATGGTGCACACGGGTTCACATCCTGAGATGTCAAAAGACATGAAGGTTTTGCGGATTTTGGGTAGCGGTGTTGGTGGCGGTCTGCTTGCTCTTCTGGTTTTAAGCGGCCTTTATAAAGTCGAGCCAAACCAGTCGGTTGTTCTCAGCCTATTCGGTAAATATATCGGCACGAACCGCAATCAAGGTCTGCACTGCAACAACCCGTTCATGACCAAGAAAAAAGTATCCTTGCGGGTGCGGAACTTTGAATCTGGCCGGATGAAGGTTAATGATTCCGGCGGTAGCCCGATTGAAATTGCGGCCATTGTTGTGTGGGAAGTTGATGACAGTGCAGAGGCTGTATTTAAAGTCGATGACTATGAGAGCTTTGTGCAAATCCAGAGCGAGGCCGCTATTCGTTCCATGGCTACAAGCCATCCTTACGAGCCGCACGAAGACGGAGATGTCTCCCTGCGTTCGCATCCTGCGGAAGTCTCTGAACACATGAAAAAAGAGATACAGGCGCGTTTGTCCGAAGCCGGCATCAATGTGATCGAAGCCCGTCTGTCCCATCTGGCCTACGCGCCTGAAATCGCCCATGCTATGTTGCAACGCCAACAGGCAGGCGCGATCATCGCGGCCCGTCAACAGATTGTTGAAGGTGCGGTTGGCATGGTAGAAATGGCCCTGAACGGATTGAAAGAAAGAGGCGTCGTCGATTTGGACGAGGAACGTCAAGCGGCTATGGTTAGCAATCTGCTGGTCGTGCTGTGTTCACAATCCTCCACGCAACCTGTCATCAATACAGGTTCGATTTACTAAGGCAATCCTATGGCCCCAACAGCCAAAAAAGCATACCCGCTGCGTATTCACGCAGATATTCTGGACGCAATGAAACGTTGGTCGGACGACGAGTTGCGCTCTCTAAATGGTCAAATTGAATATGTGATGCGAGATGCCCTGCGCCGGGCGGGACGTTTAAAAGAACACCCGCCCGAGGTCATAAAAATAGATAAACAGGATTAAAACATGCAAAATAAATGGAAATATAAAGTCATACGTATAAAAACCCCCACATTCGCAAAAGCGGAAGTCAAAGCCGAAGTTCAACAAGATGCGCTCAATCGGTTAGGCATGGAGGGCTGGGAATTGGTAGACATTTTAATCGGGGCTCACGAAACAAGTCCGCAATATTATTTGAAGCGGCCTTATTGATCTTGACCAGTTAGACTTCTGTGAACACGTCTGTGAGCACAGCAATGGCCCGCTCAATATCCGCATCTGTCGTGCGCCAGTTTGAAACCGAGAGGCGAAAAGCGGGCGCGCCATTCCACACGGTCGTGCCAAACCAGAGCTTGCCACCGGCCTGCATCCGCGTCGTAAAATCAGCAACACCTTCCGCGCCGGTGGTCGTGCACAACACCTGATTAAGCACCACTTTATTGAGAACTTTAATCCCCTTACCGTCAATGCCTTCGGCCAGTTTTTGGGTTTGGCCACAATGGCGTTCCACCATCTCGCATACCCCTTGGCGTCCCAGTGTCTTCAAAACCGCCCAGACAGGAATGCCGCGCGCCCGTCTTGAGAACTCCATGGTCAGGTTGCTCTGGGCATGGGATTCAGCGCGTGCATAATCTGCGTCCGAATTCATAGCTTGGGCCAGTGCACCCGCGTCTTTGCAAATCGCCATGGCACTATCATACGGCGTGTTGAGCCATTTATGCCCATCGGTCGTCCAGCTATCTGCGCCTTCAATGCCTTCGGTAAGGTGGTGATGCGTCTTGGTGGCCCGCGCCCATAACCCGAAAGCCCCGTCCACATGCACCCATGCGCCTGCGGCTTTCGCTTTGGCAATCAGGGGGGTGAAAGGGTCGAACGCGCCCGTATTCACCTCGCCTGCTTGCAGGCACAAAATAGTTTTGTCATCAAGTGCCGGGAGACGTTTAGGATCAATACGGCCTTGCTCATCTGTCGGAGCGATGAGCATCCGTTTGCGACCAAACCCCAACACACGCAATAATTTGAACAGCGAGATATGCGCCTTGTCCGAAATCACGACTTTAATTTCGGGTGCACCGACCAAGCCGTCCGCGTCCAAATCCCAACCTTGCCCGGCCAGTAAACTGCGCCGCGCCGCCGCAATGCACGACAACCCGCACGCCGTCGCACTCGTTCCGAATCCGACGGCAGACCCACGCGGTAAATCCAGAATATCCAAAACCCAACGCCCCGCCACAGCTTCCAATTTGGCCGCTATCGGAGACGTGGCATGGGAAGACGCACATTGATCCCACACGCTGACAAGCCGGTCTGCCGCCGCCGCCGCAGGCAAAACCCCGCCGATCACATAGCCCAGATAATGCGGTCCGGTGGACACGGACGTGCTCACAGACCCAAACGTATCAAGTTGGGCCAGCATAGCGTGAGCATCTGTCGGGGCATCCGGCAAAGCTTCGTCAAATCCGCTCAATGCCTGTATCTCGCCCGCATTCGGATAGACGGGCCGTGTAGACAAGGAGTGCAGATAGTGCGCGGCCAGAGCATCGGCTTCTCGCAATAAAGCCTGTTCATCATTTTTATGCATGGGAGCTTCCTTCATTGGAAATGATATATACCGCCTGTTTGTCCCCACATTACCATGGGAAAGCCGGGCGTGTCCTCAGCCAATTCCTCCACAGGGATATGAATTCTGCTCATGTAAACGCCGTAAAACTATGCCGGGTTTCCGTCTGGTCGGGCCCGCAACAGAATGGGCGCATAAATAATCAAATACAAAAAATAGCAGAAGCTCCAGACACTGGCCGAGCCAATAATCCACACCATTGAAAATTCGGGCAAAACCATCGGCCCGAACACCCGCAGTATAGCGGCGATCTGCATCAGCAAAAAACTGAGCAGTGTTAAACGTGAGGCCACTAAATTCCGCCCCGTATGCCCAAGCGCCACCCGTGTCATCATCCCGAGCGTAAGTGACCCGACCGCCCCTGTGCTTAATGCGTGCAGGGCCAGTGTCAAATTGACCACGCCCGCGCCCGAAAGCCCGATCAGCACAAGACCAATCACCACCCACAGATATCCGGCGTGTAATATCCAGAGCATCGGCAGGGCAAGTGTCCGCAAGCTATGATAGTGCCGCATCCGCGCCAGATGAATAAACACGGCTATGAACGCGCTCGCGGTTAACAGCAAACTGTCCGGGACACTCACCAGACACGCGGTTGTCACCACAAGGGAGACAAGCGCCGCAATATCCCATTTGGGTTGCGGCGTCGGGGTGATGTCTGCACCCCCCTGTTTCAAAACGGCGATTGTAAACATCGGAATGATCCGTCCACCCACCAGAGAGATCATCATGATAATCATCATCAGGGCCACATAAATCGCCGCGTAAACTCCAAAGACTAAAAAGCAGATTTGCGAAGCTGACAAAACCCCTAGAATGCCCAGAAATATAAAATTCCTTTTATTGTCGGTTTTAAGCAAAGGGATAGACAGGCTGATGGCGAGGGCAGGCAGGAAGGCAATCGAAGCCGCATATACCGCCCATACGGGCAAGCCAAAATCGAAATTCATCACCAACCGCCCCAAAACCCACAAACAGCACAGCACGAACAAATGCCTGCCCTTCACAGGATTGGTGCCTGTCCAATTGGCCACAGCCGTGAGTAAAAATCCGGCGACAACGCAAACCGCAAACCCGTAAACCATCTCATGAATGTGCCAGGACGTTGTCGCGAGAAGGAGATCAGGCGGCGTAATATAGCCGCCGTAATATCCCCCCCAAAGCACCAGCATAAACACCGCCTGAAGGGCGCCGAGAATGAAGAAAGGTCGAAACCCTCTCCCTAAAACCGGATGTTTAAACATAGATTTTTCTACGCCTTATTGTTGGGTCAAGTTTTGGGTGTCTCGTCCAAAAGATTGTCAAGACGCTCGGACAAATCTTTCTTCTCGTCATTTTTAAGATTTATACCTTTATCATCTATGTCCGTGCCTGTATCTGCGTTTTCAGTTTTTTTATCGTCTGTCACAGAGGCTGTGTCTGAATTTTTCTCAGGGGCTTGTGCTGCATTTTCAACAACAACGGCCCGCCGCCGCTTAAAGGTTTCGTGACGGGGGTGGATAAGTTCGCCCGTTTCGCCGTACGACATCACCAGTCTCTGCCAATCCGTTTGCGTGTAATTAAACGCTGGGCCATCCGGATCAAGGTCTGACCAATTGGCTTCGATAGAGGCGGTTGAGGCGCGGAAATGCCACAGACGTGCATCCACAGTATTGCCCAGCAACTCTTCCGCCGCGCTCGCAAGCGCACACAGCCGTGCCGACGGGTCTTCATTGCGTAGGAGCCCCCCGAGTACTTGCAACGCTTCAACCCCGTCTTTTGCCCGCAGGGCTTCCTCGGCAGAAAGAAGAGCGCTCTCTCTATGGTCCGGATTGGCTTTGATAAGCCCCTTGATCTTCTTGGCTTTCAACGCCTCGTCACTGCCCGCAAAAAGATCACGGTAAGCCAACGCCAAAGCTGGATGCGGGTTCTGGCTCCATGATTTTTCAAGCAGATTGGCCGCCTTCTTCGCCTGATCGTTCTGGGCCAGCAGACGGGCCGCAAGCGCCGCAGCAGGGGCAAAACCCTGACTGGTTTCTGTCGCCTGTAAAGCCATGTCGATGGCGTCATTTGTCTTCCCGTCTTTTTCAAGCTGTGCCGCCTTGGCCGACAGCAGAACCGCCTTGCGCCGATGCGCGGCCAGTTTATCGATATGTTTGCGTTTTTCAGCCAGCGCCAAAGTCTCCAGCGCCCCGTCCCAATCATTGAGAGCCACTTGCGAGCCAAACAAAATATCAAATGCCCATGTCGGGCCTTTAGGCGCGCTATACACAGATTTGGTCATTTCAATGGCGGCGCGGTGATCGCCCTTATTGACGGCCAACCGTGCCAAACCCCTGCGGCCCGCCGTTTCGGTTTTTGGTGTCTCCAGCAAAACCTTGTAATGATCGCTGGCTTTGTCGGTATTGCCAGCCGCTTCGGCCGCCTTGGCCGAAACAATGGCGCTAAGCGCCGGACGATCCAAAAGATCGCGCACCCGTTTTGCCTGTTTGCGGGCCCGCTCTCCGTCACCGGCCTCCCCTGCGAGCAAGGATTCTTCAAGCGCGTCCAGCCCGTTAATCTGGCGTTGGCGTCCAAATCCGGTCTTCATCCGTTTGGGCAAACGCCACAACCATGCCCCCAAAGACCACAAGATAATGACACTGGCCACGAGGCCAACGGCCCCGATGATCGCCGCGCGTAACGAAAGACCAATGCCCGCCACGCTGGCCGGTTCATTTTCAAGCAGGGTGATTTGTACCCATCGGGCATCGCCCACATACACAAGCAAGCCCAAAAGGCCGAGAATTAAAATCAGGGGTAATATGAGATAACGGGCCATTTTAAAATCTTTCTTAAATAGAACTTACAGGGGATCATCTATTGATTTTACCGCTTTTTTAGCGACGTGAATCCAATCGGCTGCGGCGGCACGCACAGGCGGGTTCAGTTTGGAAATTTCATCAAGCGCCGCGTGCACAAGCCCGTTTTTAAGGGCCGTTTCGGCGGCGTCTATAGTCACGAGCGGCGCGGGCAAATCCTTGTCACGGATTTTTATATGTTTGGAAAGCGTGCGCTGTAACCAGCTCGGTTTTTTCTTGGCAATCGCGTTTTGTGCCCGTACGGCCGCCAGCATTTTATCCCGCGGAAAGCTTTCGATCAAAACCTGTAAAACCGCCGCCCGATCCGCAAGCGTTTCTCCGCTCGGCAGTTGAATGTGCGCGGCACTTGGTTCTGGAAATGCAGGTTGTGGGGCCAGCTCTGCACTTAAGCCTTCAACTTGTTTTTGAAGTTCCGCAGACCCGGTTTCCAGAGCAATCAGACGCTCCAGTAATACTTTTGTTCCCATACCGGCCTCTGCATCGTCCGGTGTCTGGCCCGTTTCCAGAAGATCAATCCGCGTGTTTAAATCAGCGCCTAAGGCATCAAACGCAGGGGCAAGTGCGGCGAAATCCGCTTCCAGTTTTTCAACAGCAGGCCCGAATAGTTCCTGAACGGTCTCTATATCCAGAGGCGTGTTTGCAGATTGCGTATCGACTAAAGCCTGTAACCGGACTTGCATTTGTTGTTGTGTCTGCATACGTGTTTGCAGGTTTTGGCTCAGGGTTTGAATTTGGGCATCCTGCGTTTTCAGCCTATCTTCTAGCGCTGATAATTGTGCACCTTGCGCCATCAGTTGGGTTTGTAAGTCTGCCGAAGTGTCCGCGCCTTTGAACAGGGCTGACCCAATCCAGCTCATTGCGGCAAGCGTCAACAGGGCGACCAAAGTCAAAGCAAAAATTCTGACTAATTTGGTGTTTTTCCCGCTTGCCTGTTCGGGGACATCTTTAGGGGCCGTGTCTACGGGTGTTTCGTCAACCGTCTCCCCAGCAGGATGAATAACCGAATTGAAGGCCGGCGCTTTTTCCGACCGGCGGGGTTGGTCGAGTTGATCTGGCCGGCCCATATCTGTTTCATAGGCTTCCGTGATTGACACTTCTGGCTGTATTTCCCGAGGTTTGGGCTTTGGTTTGGAAACAGTCGGTTTGACCGTTTTTGATCTCAATTTCGTTGCCGCCAACTTTGTTGGGATAGATTTTGTAGTCTTTGACTTGGCGGGGCTGGATTTAGGCCGTTTAGGTTTAGCGCGCACAGATACAGACTTCGCGCGTACAGACTTGGTGCGCGTAGGCCTTTCAGGCGTTGGCTTGGACGTATCCTCACTCATGGTATTCTCCCCAAAACAGTTTACGCGCCGTGTCCGGTTGCATCAAGCATTGTCTTTACAACGCTCAGGCGAAAAATTGCCCGCACCTAACATTGTCAATGTCTATTGCCCCATCCCGTATTGCGTATGATGTGCGGGCAGGGTATTGGCGAGGTATGAAAACGGCCTTACCAAAACCCAAACTTATTTTAGGCATAGAATCCTCCTGTGACGAGACAGCCACTGCCGTGCTGGCTCGAAGTGATGATGGAGAAATCCGTGTTCTGTCTTCGGTGATCGCCTCTCAAAACGAAATACACGCCCCTTATGGCGGCGTTGTCCCCGAAATTGCCGCCCGCGCCCACATGCAAAAAATAGACACCCTTATTGCTAAATCTGTCGCCGATGCAGACATAGAATACTCGGATTTGGACGCCGTTGCCGCCACCGCAGGCCCCGGTCTGATCGGCGGTGTGATCACCGGATTAATGTGCGCCAAAGGCTTGGCGCTCTCCCTCGATATCCCTTTAATCGCGGTCAACCATCTGGAAGGCCATGCTTTATCGCCGCGATTAACCGAACCTTGCGCCTTTCCCTACCTGCTATTGCTAGTATCCGGCGGGCACACACAATTGCTCAGCGTCAACGGTCTGGGGGCATATACCCGCCTTGGCTCTACGGTTGACGATGCGGCAGGCGAAGCCTTTGATAAAACCGCTAAAATTATGAACCTCGGATTCCCGGGTGGCCCTGCATTAGAGAAAACGGCGCGTAAAGGGGATGAAAACGCCATTGTTCTCCCGCGCCCGTTCAAAGGCAAACCCCATGCAGATTTCTCGTTCGCCGGATTAAAAACGGCGGCGGCGCGGGCTTTTGCCGCATTCGAAACTCCGACAGATCAAAATAAGGCGGATCTTTCTGCCAGCTTCCAAGCCGCCGTTACCGATGTAATTTGTGATCGCACCGCGCGGGCCATGGAAATGTTTAAACACGGTAAAACCGGCCCGTACCGCTTTGTTGTCGCGGGCGGCGTCGCTGCCAATACGCGCATTCGTGCGGGGTTGGAAACCTTGTGTCAGGCCAAGGGCTTTACCCTTAGCGCTCCACCCTCTATCTATTGCACAGATAATGCAGCCATGATCGCCCTCGCAGGGGCAGAACGGCTTGCAGTCGGGCAAATAGATGCTCTGGATGTGAAAGCGCGTCCTCGCTGGCCATTGGATAGCGAAAGTGCTCTGCACAATCCAGCCAGCGGATCGGGTCGGAAAGGGCCAAAATCATGACGGACACACAGTTTCAAAAATTTGGCGTCATTGGCGCTGGCGCATGGGGCACAGCCCTCGCACAGACATTGGCAATTGCAGGCCGTGATGTGGTGCTCTGGGCCTTTGAAACCGAGTGTTCCGAAGCCATCAATACGCAACATGAAAACACGCTTTATCTGCCGAATGTCACCTTGTCCCCGAATGTACGCGCTACGAGTGATTTTGCCGATCTCGCCAATGTCGACGCCGTATTAGCTGTGGTGCCAGCCCAGTATATGCGTGCAACCCTTGCTGGTTTTACGAACTACGCCCGTCCCGGCTTGCCGGTGATTTTATGTTCGAAAGGCATTGAACATAAAAGTCTGAAATTCATGGCGGGTGTACTGGCGGACGTTTTACCGGACGTCATACCTTGCGTCCTGTCCGGCCCCAGTTTTGCCGTTGACGTGGCCAAGGGATTGCCGACGGCGGTCACTTTGGCGATTGAAGATAAAGCCTTGGGTGAAGCGCTGGCCGCCGCCATCGCCTCGCCAAGTTTCAGGCCCTATCTCAGCGATGATGTGCTGGGCGCTGAAATCGGCGGTGCGGTTAAAAACGTATTGGCCATTGCTTGCGGTATGGTGCTGGGCAAGGAATTGGGTAAATCCGCCCATGCCGCCCTGATCGCGCGTGGTTTTGCCGAAATGACGCGGTTGGGTGAAGCGCTTGGGGCCAAGCCGGAAACCTTAACCGGCCTGTGCGGTCTCGGGGATTTGGTGCTGACCTGTTCAAGCGAACAATCCCGTAACATGTCGTGCGGATTGGCACTGGGGCGCGGCGAACCTTTGGCCGATATACTCGGGGCTCGTTCTGCGGTGACCGAGGGCGTGGCCACGGCCCCCGCCTTACAGCGGTTGGCAAAACAGGCCGGTGTTGAAATGCCGATATGCGCAGCTGTTGCTGCTATTCTTGATGGCTCGATAAATGTCGAGGCAGCGATTGCCAGCCTTTTGGGCCGCGAACGCACACAGGAAAACCGGTCATGAAATTCATAATTTATTCGCGCGACAAACAGGGTGCCCTTGATATTCGCACATCCAACCGCGATGCCCATTTAGCCTTCCTCAAACAAGGCGGTTCTGTGCAAAGTGGGCCAGTAGACGTGCTTAGCGCCGGCCCTTGGCTGGACGCGGCGGCCGAGACAATGATCGGCAGTCTCTTGATTGTAGAAACCGACACGCTTGAAACCGTGCACACATGGCTAAAAGATGATCCTTATACGCAGGCGGGCCTGCCGGAACACGTCAATATACATCCGTTTATTTGGGCGATTGGTGCACCGTAAACACGTCTAGACGATCCAGAACGTTCTGGTTTTCCCCCATACCGCCAACCGTTAGAAACTTGCTCTCTCCGATTGGGATCAGGGCACGGTGATCCATTGTCTTGGTGGGTTTGTCTTTGAACAAAACATAGCCATCCGCCGCAATATCATAGGCCCAGACATGGGCGCTGGCCGCGCTCGGAATTTTATCATAGCCGATACCGTCATAATTGTAGGGGTTGTTTGATCCGCCCGCGAACAAAATCATATTCCTGTCTGCCCACCCTGTCGCTGCCATGCGGTAATTACCTTTGCCGGGCAGGGTCGGGAGATGCCGCCACGTAATTTTGGTCGGGGTGTTTGCGTCTATATCCCCGCGCCAACACGCCGAAATATCCGTAAAGCTACGCTTGGCCTCCGGTGTTTTTGGCGGGATGATCTGCACCCCGTCGCAAATCACCAACACCGTGCCGACCACGCCACCTGCATGACCAAAGACGGGCACACCGGGCCAGTCTGTTGCCGGATGCCATGTATCGGTTTGGCTGTCATACATCTGTACATTGACCACATTATCATCCTTGTGCCAACCCGATACCAGATAGATATACCGGTCCAGATAGGCGATGGACACACTGTCATCGACGGGCACGGGCATATCCGCTTTGTGCGCATAGTGCCCGGTTTTAACATCAAAGGCCCAAACTTCCGGTGTCGAGATTTCCGCCCCGTCCCCGGCCATTCTATACCCGCCAAAGATATAAATTGTATCTCCGAGGGTCTGTGCGGTTGCCGCCAAACGCCCAATGCCGTCAGGCAAAGGCGGTAAGGTTTCACAAATGTTTGTCTCAAGCGAACAGCTATAGGCCTTGGCGTGCACGGCTTGCACATCTTTTGCGGCACCTAGTCCTGCAAAACTATATACGGTCTGGCTCGGCTGGTGATAGGCGACAGCATTATTGCTGACCGCTTCGGGAAGCGTCGACATATTGGAGGCACCGCAAGCACCAAGCACCAGGGCAAGCATCAGGGCTAGATATAATAATATTGGTTTCATACGCGCATTCTCACCCTAAATCCCCTTATTGGCAATACGAACTTGGCCCCTGATCAAGATGAAGATGATCTTTATGGGCCGCATTATAGTCTGGCGACAAAACCACATGAAACAGTCCACAAGCCGATTTACGGGTTTTGCGCAGGAATTCAGCCTTTTTACGGGCCTCGCGCGATTTTGGCCCGTTCCAGTCATTGAGGACAGAAATCATCTGCCCGTCTTCAAGCTCGAAACCGGTAATGTCCCATGCATTGGCAAAGGCGTGTTCCGACCATTCATCAGAGCTATTGCCCTTTTGCCTGCGACACGCATAGGTGCCTGCATGATGGACGCGCTTAAGAGGGCTACCGAGATATTTTTTGGCCAGACGATCAACTTCACCAAGCCAGATATATCCTGCCACCAGAAGTGGGCACTGCCCCGTAACCTCTTCGGGGCGAAAGCTTATACCAGCCGCAGTTTGCAAGATGGCCGCACTTTTCCAGCCGCAAACCTCTCCGGCGTGTTTCGGCTCTGCCAGTTCGAATTTCAAGGCGTCTGCCGAGGCCAGCATGTCCATACATTTTGCGTCAGAGCCAAGCGTGATAAGTGAAATTTTAGTCCCCGTCGCCATGCCCACAGGCGCGTCCATATTTAACTTTCTCCACGGCACATGTTGAACCGGCACGAAAATATGTATGAAAACGGCAAGAATAATAAACGGCAACACAATCGCTAAAGGTTTCCGGCGTCCGCGCATGAGCTTTTCCCCCTTTAAACTTCAAGGCTTTTATACTTTACCCGCTTTTTCTAGGCCCGCTTTTGCCAGTTTTCTTTTGGCGCTGGCGCGAAGCTTTTCACTTTCGGATCTAAGCTGGCCACAGGCGGCCAGAATATCGCGGCCACGCGGTGTGCGGATCGGTGATGCATAACCTGCCGCATTGACCTTGTCGGCAAACATCTCGATGGTTTCCCAATCCGAGCATTCATAAGGCGATCCGGGCCAGGGGTTAAACGGAATCAGATTGACCTTGGCAGGAATGCCCTCAAGCAGTTTAATCAGTTCTTTGGCATGGTACGGACTGTCATTCATGCCTTTTAACATGACATATTCGAACGTGATCCGCCGCGAGTTGGACAGCCCCGGATAGGCACGACACGCATCCATTAAATCTTTCAGCGGATATTTGTTATTGATCGGCATGATTTTCGAGCGCAATTCGTCATTGGCGGCGTGCAGGGAAATGGCCAACATGGCCGATGTCTGTTCGCCGGCTTTAACGATTTCAGGCACAACGCCTGATGTAGAAAGCGTGATCCGTCGACGTCCGAAGCTTAGGCCCTCACAGTCGCAAATAATGTCGATGGCTTTCGCCACTTCCTTTAAATTATACAAAGGTTCGCCCATGCCCATAAACACGATATTGGTCATTTTGCGCTCAACCGATGAGCTGGGCCATTCGTTCAGATCATCGCGGGCCACCATAACCTGAAGCGCGATTTCTGCCGCCGTCAAATTGCGTACAAGCCGCTGGGTGCCCGTATGGCAAAACTTGCACGTTAATGTACAGCCCACTTGCGAGGACACACACAAAGCGCCGGTCTTGCTGACGGCGGGAATAAATACGCTTTCAACTTCGATGCCTGGCGCCATGCGGATCAGATATTTGCGGGTGCCGTCAACACTGACTTGCCGCTCGATAATTTCGGGGCGGTTGAGCGAAAATTTTTCTGCCAACTGATGGCGCAAATTCTTGGTAATATTGGTCATGGCGTCCCAATCGGTCACGCCATAATTATAAATCCATTGAAAGATTTGCTTGGTGCGCATCCGTACCTGCTTGGGGGCAATCCCGAAATCGGTCAGGGCCTCGGCAAGCTCGACCCGTCCCATACCGGCAAGCGGAATACGGGTATCTTTCGGGCCGTTCTTTTGGGTGTCTTTAGAGGCATCAGTGGCCGGATTTGTATAGATCGCGCTGGTCATGGCGCGCTCTTAGCATAGGCATATACCAAAGGGGAAGCGTTGATCGCGTCTATTTGCAGACGGCTTTGGCTTTGCGCAAGGCGGCCGTAACCCCGCGCAAGGAGAACTCATAGCTGGTTTGAGTGCCACGGGTCGACACGGCATCAACCCGCATGTGGGAGCCTTTGCGCATAGCGCGGACAAGTTTTTTCTCGTCTGTGTTGCTTTCAATAAAAGCTTCGTTCTGGGCTGCATACATCGGCACTTTAGAACTGCCCACACGCGCAGACGGCGGAATACTGGCTTTCAAAGGGTAACCGGTTAGTAAGCTGGGTTGTTCTTTGGCGGCGCCGGATTTCCAGTTGGCGACCATGAAATACACATCCCCATGATTAACCGTAGACGGTGTTTTCGAATTGGGTTTGGCGAGCGCGTAACAAATACGTTCTCTGCCATCGACTTTGGAATATACGGACCAATCCGTAAAAACCCCTTCCAGCTTGGCCGAAGCGGCACTGGCCATACTCGGGATGAGGCTTGAGGTTAGGATCAAAAAACTTGTGATCAGCGCGGCATGAATTTTTTTCATCACATATTTCCAATTCGTCTCAACATAAGCCTCTATTGGACGATTTTAGCATTAAGACCCGGTTAAGAATAGTGAAGTTTTACACAGGTGTTACACAGGTGCTAGTCTACGCGTTTCTTCATCTTGTGCCAGTCTTCCACAGCCTGTAAATCCGGCCCGCCCGGCATCATTGGACGGTCAGGATATCCGCCCAGACAAATCGTCCGGTCATACAGCGTCAGTGCGGCGGCCAGGCTGACATTAATGCAGAACTTTGTCGGGATTTTGACGATATGTGTACACAGAGACTGCATTTCAGGCGACAGAGACCCTTGCTCCGGCCCCAAAACATAGGCGCAGGCGAGGGGGTGGCGAAAGCTCGGCAGTTCAATTGAATTCTCACACAATTCAATCCCCACTAACGGGCATCCCAAAGGCAGGCGCATATCATCCACATTGTCCCATTCGTAAAACGGAAGATGGGACAGGGAGCGCGATGTATCGGTTTGATTGACCCCGCGTTTGGTGTCGCTCACCAGATCGGGGGCACTGACCGTGTAGACAAAGCTGGCCCCGAACGCATGTGCCGTGCGCATCACCGCGCCTAAATTGGCGGATTTTGAAATCCCCTGAACCCCGATCCCGAAATATCCCCGCATTTAGATCGCTTCTTTCTTGAGAATGCCAGCCCGATAAAACACATAGATAGCAATCAGGCCGCTAATGACGGCGATCAGTAAAAGCGGTGAACGCATAGGCAAAGACAGCACGCCAACGGCCGCGACAACCAGTTGAGACAGGGTTGTCGAGGCGTTGAGCAACAAGGCGCCTGCGGCCAATAACCGCGCCCGATGGCCCGGATCGGCCCGGCGCTGGGCCATGGCGTTAAGCGGAATCACAAACAGGCTGGCAAAAAATGCGGCCCCGACAAGGTCGACCATAAACCGCATGCTTGCGGGCATGGTACGGAAATTCTCAAATGTACCCAAAACGGCAGCATTGTCCCCGTTCGCAGGCACATAGAACGCATAGGCAAGTTTGGCACTGTCTCCGAACAGGAAGAATAAATCCGCTGAACACAGGGCCACACCAAGCGCACCAACGGCACTGATGCCAACCCCCTCTTTGCCTTTGGAAACGATCATACATGTGAGCGCGCCCATCAAGGCACCGATGGTAAACAACACCATGATGCGGATCAAAACCCCTTGATCGTAATACAGAACCTCACGGATATAGGCCGGCATCAGGATCAGAACACCGGAACTGAGCCAGTAATACCATGCCGTCCCTAACATCGGTTTGAACACCCGTGGCACCTTGGCGGCAAATACAAGAGTTTTGCCGATTTCAGGCAATATCCAGCGGTCGATTTTGATATCCGGGTTTTGTGACGGTGCAGGCGGGGCTTTGCGAATCGCCAGCCAGCCAAATACGGCAAAGACAACCAAAATACCCGCCACCAGCTTTGGCCCGCCAGTAGACAGAACCAGAAGTATACCCAGAGCTTGTCCCACTAGAATGGAGACGGAGACAAATCCGTTCATCAGCGCATTGCCGGTAATCAACTCTTTGTCGTCGAGCCATTGCGGTAAGACCGCATTGCGCGTTGGCGAGAAAAACGCCGACTGTGCCCCCATAAGAACAAGGGTGGTAAACAGTATAGGCGCGCTGTTGAGAAGCAGTCCGAGGGCCGCCAGAAGCATAATAAATATTTCGGCTTGTTTGACCCGCAACAACACAAATGCTTTGTCATATTTATCCGAAACTTGCCCTGCCATAGCTGAAAACAGGAAGAACGGGGCTGTAAACAAAGCCCCCGCAAGTGGCACAAGAAGCGAGGCTTTCAATCCGAAAACATCAAGGCTCCCCCATGTGACAAGCGTAATCATGGCCATTTTCAAAAACTGGTCATTAAAAGCGCCGAACATCTGCGCGCCGAACAGGGGCACAAACCGGCGACTGGTTAGGAGGGTGGCGGCGTGTTTTGCGCTCATGATGTCATTCCCCGTTCGGTTGTGTTGTCCTGAGCTTCTTTATCAAGCCGTTTTTGGCGGGCAACATCGTTCTCGGCCAGTTTGCCGATATCGTCAGGATTTAACGCGCCCAGGTTTTGCAAGTCAAGTAATTCACGTGATCGGGTCTCGATCGCCGTTTCGAGCCTGTGCATAAATTCGTCCTTTTCCAGACCCGGCGGGATCGGTTCAAGAAACTCTATATGGGCCGGCCCCGGGTATTTCGTCCACTGGTTCTGGTTCCAGCGCTGGCCTAGATTGGTGGCCACGGGCACGACGGGGCAATTGAAATCCCTATACATAAAATATACGCCTTTGCGGTAGCGGTGCTGGGTGCCGACTTGTGATAAATGTCCCTCGGGATAAATCAGCAAGCGCCGTCCTTCGGCGCGAATAAGCTCGGCCTTTTCTTGCAGCCGGTCACGCATATCCGACCCGCCACAACTATCGATAACGACGGCGCCTGCCTTGCCTAAAATCCGCTTTAACAGCATAAATTTTTCCAGATGGTCGCCGGTCACAAAAGACAGATCGAAAAACTGCGAGAACATGACAAACCCGTCCCCATAGCTTTGATGTTTAGCGGCAATGATGACGGCGCCGTCTTCGGGTACGCGTTCACGCCCACTCACGCATACTTTGATCCCGGCAATGTGTTTCATCAGCCACATCATCGTGTGGGTATATCCCGACAGCCCGTACATAATCGGTTTGCGCCCCGGCAGGAACGACAAAACCACACAGAGAACGGCGAAAAAGGCCGTGAAAATATAAAAACATATATTGAAAACGAAAGATCGCATTTTGGCTCCTAAACTTTACGCAACACGGCGAAAACCGCCCGCTCGAACTCTGGCGCATACATGCTTAGCGGCCCTTTTAGCCGCTGATAAACCTTCGATTGGGCCGCCTGTATGACAATGCCGAGCGCCATCGACGCAAGAAGCTCCGTATTGCCCGTGGGGATGTCGCCAGCCTCCATAGCCGCGCCCAACATATCCGCACAGGCGCTCACCGGACTATCCAGTTTGACCCGTTTGGTCGCGGGCGCAAACAATTCTGGGAAATGATGCAAGTGCAAAAGATGGTATGTAAACAACTGCCAATCTTCATCTGCCAGCGCACAATATTGAGAAACAAGCTGTTTGATTTTATCCTCGAACGTATATTCGCTCTGCTCGATATTGCGCACAAGATCGGTGAGACGCGTATGAATGGCCAGCATCAGGGTTTCAGCCAATTTGTATTTGGAAGGATAATAACGGTACAAATTGCCATCGGAAACACCCGCGTGGCTTGCCAGTTCTTTTACCGAAACCCCGTCCACACCCCGTTGTGCAAACAAGCTCAGGGCGGCCCGCTCGATCTTGGCTTTGGTGGTGCCGTCTACGGCCGTAACACCGCGCATCATCTCGTCGCCCCACCCGTCTTTTCCCCACCCGTCTTTTCCGGAGGGTTTTGTCGTTCCCGTCATACAGTCTCCTTACGGCTTCGGTGCCGTGCCTTTAATCTGCCAGCCTAGCGTTTAGTATCAAAACAACCCCGTTTTTGGGGCTAGCCCTCACCTTAAAAATGAACGTTCATTCACTATCCTTTCAATAAGTTTGATGTAACAACATGTCAACAAGATAATGAATGAACATTCATTCATATTGACATTTAACACCCTATAGTAAGTGTTTAGCACCTTATGGAGTGTGTTTTAGCGCCTTCCGGAATATGGTTTTGCCTGTGGTGCTATATTTTGGACCAGTATGAATGACGAGCGGGTAGGCATGGAGGTGCAAAAAAGGGCGTCTAGGGGATCACAGAGATGGATTGTCAACTTGGAGGCCATGGGCTAAACTCGGGTCTTTAGAGAGGGATTGATATGAAACAGAAAATAGGGATCATTATTGGGGTAATGAGTTTGTTGTGTGCGACCAGTGCATTTGCCGGGCCAAAACAAGCACCAGAGCAGACACATGAGGATCATCACGAAGGCTTCAGCGAAAGCGTCAAAGCTTTCCATGACGTGATGAGTAAGGATTGGCATGCCAAGACAGGCCCGGAACGGATGCAGTCCACCTGCACAAATGTGCATGAGTATGCGCAAAAAGCCAAGGCGGTTGTTGAGGCTTCGTCTCCTGCGTCTGTGCCTGCAACTGAGTGGCAGACGGCGACAACGGCACTGGTCGCGACCGTGAAGGTATTAGAGGCCACGTGTGAGCAGAATGATACGGCAGACTTTCAAGCCAATTTTAGTAGTGTGCATGACAAATTCCATGATTTGGTGAAGCTGCTAGAAGCTTCCAAATAAAATAGACGGAGCGCCTGATGAAAACAGTGAGTAAGGTAATCTTGGTTCTTGTTGGATTGGGCTATCTTCTCAATGCAGCCGCCATGTGGTTTGCGCCCCAATATTGGTATGAGAGCGTGCCGGGAGTCTCGATGATGGGGCCGTTTAATCTGCATTTTATTCGCGATATCAGCTTCATATATGTGTTGGCTGGAATCGGTTTAATCTATGGTTTGCGCACAGCCTCTATTGCGGTTTATGCCGCAATTTGGCCAGCTGCCCATGCGGTTTATCACATTGTTATTTTCTTTGATCGCGGAGCCCCGATGGATAATGTCGCTTTGGCAAATGTCTTGCTGATCCAGATGCCGGCATGGGCGAGCTTGGGGGCGGCTTTATATATGGGCGCGCAAACCACTAAGTCTAAATCAACTAGTTAATCCGGCGTGTGCCTTAGACCGCCGTTTGTACTTCTCCGTCCCCATCAATCCAGCCCCTGCGCATACCTTTGGAATTGAACGGGAAGACGGGATCGCCCAATGGCCCCAGAGCGATCAACCCGCCATATCCGCCCTGAACGCCCATATCATGAATGGCACCGCTGGCCGAAGCTTCGAGGGAATAGCCACCATAGCGCATCCGCGCCGAAATATCGGCTGCAATCGCCGCCTTAATGAAATACTCGCCCTGTCCCGTACACGACACGGCCACCCGCGTATCGGCCCAGCACCCCGCGCCCGGTAGGGGGCTATCACCGACCCGCCCCTGCATTTTACCAAGCAGACCTCCGGTCGAGGTCGCAGCGGCCAAATGCCCGTGCTTGTCACGTGCCACCACCCCAATCGTGCCCGTATCAAGGTCTTCAGGTGTTCGGGTAATCCCCTGAACAATATAATAATCGAGCGGATTGAGAATTTGATCGCAATGTTGGGCGCTGGCAAAGTTCTCTGCCCCGCGTCCCGCCAACATCACATGCGGTGTATTTTCCAAAACTTTACGGGCCACCCGTACCGGATTTTTATAGCCCTTTAAGGCACACACCGCGCCGATCTTGCGGTCAGCCCCGTTCATAATACACGCGTCCAGTTCATACTCGCCCGCACTGTTGGGGCCGGTGCCCTTGCCCGCGACATAGAGCCCGCAATCCTCCAGCAGCACGGCCAGTGCCTCGGCCACATCAAGTGCCTTGGCACCGTCTTGCAACATGGCTTTGCCCTCAGTGACAACTTGTCTGAGTTGCGCTATGCGCTCATCTTGATCTTTAAGCTCGTAATTGCCAGCGCCGCCATGTACGGCCAGAGAGATAGGGGGCATCGAGATAGGGGTCATCGGAAAAACCTCATGAGAAGACGAGAATTCGTTTGAGCTTTTTAGCAATGGCGATAGTGTCTGCCAATCAAATTCAATAAAAATGTGGAGCGAGGCTTTATGGAACTTTCAAATAATATTGCAGCTGTCGTCACGGGCGGCGCGTCCGGTTTAGGGGAGGGGACTGCCCGCCTTTTGGCCGCGAGAGGCGTAAAAGTCGGAATCTTCGACATGAATGCAGAGCGCGGCGAGCGCATTGCCAAAGAAATCGGCGGCGTATTTGCCTGTGTAGATGTCTCCGATGAGGCCAGCGTCGACGCTGGCTTTGAAACTGTGCGCGCCGTTAATGGCCAAGAGCGCGTCATGATCAATTGCGCCGGCATTGGCGGCGGTATGAAAACCGCAAGCCGTGACCGCAAAACCGGTGAAATCCGCGCCCATGACGCCGGATATTATGCAAAAATCATCGGCATAAATCTGATCGGCACATTCCTGTGTCTGTCAAAATCAGCCGCCGGCATGATGACCCTCGAGCCAACCGAGCCGGACGGCGAACGCGGCGTGATTGTCAACACCGCCTCTGTCGCCGCCCAAGACGGGCAAATCGGACAGGTCGCCTACGCAGCCTCCAAAGGCGGCATCTTGTCTATGGCATTGCCAATTGCGCGTGATCTGGCCCGTGAAGGCATTCGCTGCAACACAATTTTGCCGGGCTTTTTCGAAACCCCGATCTATGAGCAAATGAAGCCGGAAGTGAAAGAAAACCTCCGCGCCCACGTACAATTCCCCGCCCGTTTCGGCACCAGCAAAGAATACGCCAAAGTGGTCGAAATGTTGTGCGAACAAGTCTATATTAACGGCGAATATATCCGCGCAGATGCGGCCGCAAGAATGCCGCCAAGATAAGCGCTACCAGCTAAAACTGCTCGCGAAACTTGGCGAGAAAAACATCGAGCTGATCTTTGGGGAGGTGGTTGATACCGGCCGCGGCCGCGCGACCGCCTCCACTTGGAAAGCGTTCACAAAAATCACCTGCCCCGCTTGGTGTATCAAGGGCGGCCCGTATGGAGACCGTATAACCACCCTGTGCATTGTAGCTCAGAAGTGCGTGGGCGCGATCTGGCCTGCCAAGGGCAAGTGCATTGGCATAAGGCCCCGAAATCCGGTGTGCCCATGATGCATCCTCCAGAAGTTCAACATTATCTGCAAGCCGCTGCGCCGATTGCGCATTTTTGAAATCGTCCTCGTATCCACTGGCAAGGGTCTCGTAAATATCCGGGCGGTCTTTTAGCAAAAGACGCGGTGTTTCATACGCGCACAAGTGTTGGTACAATTGTGCAGGCGCATAATGTAGATCAGAGATATCACGCCCATACCCATTATAATTGACCAACTCGCCGAAATGCTTCAATTGTGCGCGCTCGGTATCGTTGAGGCCCAACTCTTTCGCAAGCTTGTCCCCACTTGCCGCCATATTGTCCCCATAAGCCGCTACGAGCGCCCATTGCGCATACGCCCCTTTCAGATATTTATTGACCAACAAAGATGTACAGACGGTGGGGCGTGTATCAATGATGGCTTGCAAGTTTTTGTGGCTGGGAATTTCGCCTGAATTGTGATGATCCACATAAAATACATTGGCCCCTGCCGCCAAAGCTTTGGCAAGACCATTCGCATTCGTGCGCATGGATATATCAAGCACGGTGATAAGGTCGCCAGATTTTGCATCTATTTTTTCCAGCAAATTGATATCGCGCTTCACGCCGGTAATCAGCTGTGCCGTGCGTGGCTCGGCCAAACGCAATTGCACAAGTGCGCAAATCCCGTCTGCATCTCCGTTAAAAATATCATAAGCGGTCATGATGGTCTCTTTCGATGTGTTCTCTCTTGCGTTTTATAGACGTGCTTGCGAATATGCTCAAAGTAAAAATGAGGTAAGGTATGTACTTTTTAAAATCCGGTCTTTCTGTAGCGACGATAACACTCAGCATGGCCTTGGCAGGTTGCGGCATATCCGAAACGGATCAGGCCAAAAATACCGATATTACCAAGCCCGGTGATTTAACCATGGCGCGCCTACATTCGGATCCGTCCCTGTCAGGATCGTCACTGTCAAAGCTGCGTATTTCCCCCAACGGAGAAATGGTCACCGTTTTACAAGGCCGCGCAGATGATGCCAACCAGCAGGATTTATGGGCCTATGATCTGGCCACAGGCGAAGGCCGGCTTTTGGTCAGCTCCACCGATTTACTCGGCGCGCCCGAAGTTCTGTCCGCAGAAGAAAAAAACCGCCGCGAGCGGGCCCGTGAGTACGGCAAAGGTATTGTTGCCTATAGCTGGGACGCCAAAAACCAACAAATCCTCTTTCCGCTCGGCGGCGACGTTTTTGTCTACAATCTGGAAGCCGGCAAGGCGACACAAGTCACAAACACGGACGGATTTGAAACCGATGTACGAATTTCAGCCTCTGGTAAATATGTAAGCTATGTGCGTGATGACGAGCTGTTTGTAACCGATTTGACGAGTGGCCGCGAGTTCCGCCTCAGCTACGGCACGACAGGTTTGGTGCGCAACGCCACCGCCTCATTCGTGGTACAGGAAGAACTGGGCCGGGCCACCGGATACTGGATGGCCCCGGACGAGAGCCGTATTGCCTATTCCCAAATCGATGAAAACTTGCTTGCAATTGAAGAACGGATTGAATTTTCAGCCGGCAATATTGTCAATGTATCCCAGCGCTATCCATTTGCAGGCACCAAAAATGCGACTGTGAAATTGGGAATTGTTCCCATTGAAGGGGGCCGGACCCTCTGGGTTGATATTGGTGATGAGCCGGATATTTATCTGACCCGCGTCAATTGGAGTAAAGACGCCAAACATATGTATGTAGGCATTTTGTCGCGCGACCAGAAAAACCTGAAAATTCTGGACGTCAATCCGTCCACCGGCGCCAGCCATATTGTGTTTGAAGAAACAAGCCCGACCTGGATCAATATTACAGGCGGGGTCAAGACGTTAAAAGACGGCGGCTTCTTGTGGAATTCGGAACGTGACGGATTTAACCATGTCTACCGCTACGGGTCTGACGGCGTAAATCCGCTACAAATCACCAAAGGCAATTGGCCGGTCTTGACGGTGAACTGTGTCGATGAAGCCAATGAAGTTCTTTACTTCACCGCGTCCCAAGAGAGCGCCATTGAGCGCCATATCTACAGTATCAATTTCGACGGCACCGATATGAAACAGCTCTCGACAGGCGCAGGTCAGCATTCTGCCAGTTTTGCCAAAAACTGCGCCGCCTATATTGGCACGTTTTCCAACAAATCCACACCGCCACAAACCCGCGCTTTCTCGAATACGGGCGAGCCCCTGATCTGGCTGAATGAAAACAAGCTGGATGAAAACCATCCTTACGGGCCGTATGTTGGGTCGCATATCACGCCACAATTCGGGCAATTGGATGCAAGTGATGGTACAAAACTGGATTATATACTCTATGTGCCCGAAGATATAAAACCGGGCGAGCTGAGACCTTCCATCACCATTGTCTACGGCGGCCCTCATGTCCAACGTGTCCATAGAGGTTGGGATCAAAGAGCACTGCTGGCACAAGTCTTGGTCGATAAAGGCTTCGTCGTCTTTTCCCTCGACAACCGGGGCGCCAGCAATCGGGGCAAAGCATTTGAAGATACCCTATATCGGGCGATGGGTACGGTGGAAGTGCAAGATCAGGCCGTTGGGGCAGAGTTTCTGAAAGGTCTGCGCTTTATTGATCCTGAGAGAATGGGCGTCTATGGCTGGTCTTACGGGGGCTATATGACATTGCACATGTTGGCCCAAACCGATCTCTACGCCTCGGGCGTTGTCGGCGCGCCGGTTACGGATTGGCGGTTGTATGACACCGCCTATACGGAACGCTATCTAGGCGATCCGAACCCAGGCACGCCAAATTACACCGAAGGCGCATATGAAAACGGAGAGGTTTTTGCCCATATTGACGGGCTGACAGAACCGTTCTTGCTCATCCACGGCATGGCCGATGATAATGTTGTGTTTCGCCATTCTATCAAGCTGATGGGGGAAATGCAAAAACGCGGGCAACACAATATGCGCATCATGACCTATCCGGGTGAAAAACACGGCTTCCGCGCCAAAACCAACAAGATTCACCGCGACACCCAAATCCTCAATTTCTTCGTGGAGACTTTGGGTCCAAAGAAACATTAGGGCGGGCAAGCATTAGAACTGACGAAAAACTAAAGGTAAACCTACGCCCTTTTTGGCGCTCGCTTTCCGTAAATAGATGCGGTAGAAACCGCTTGATATGAAAATGATTTTCACATTTTTCAGGCTTTTACGCACCGGATTTGTGCTAGCCCGTCACGATGCGCTGATTCCGGCAGAATATGCGAAATCAGTGCCGTGGTTTGTCCGTTGGATTGGTTGGATTTCGCGCATATTCGCACGCCGCGATCTGGCCAAAAATCCCGGTGAGCGTTTGGCGCTCGCACTGGAAAAACTCGGCCCGGCCTATATCAAATTCGGACAAATTCTCTCGACCCGCTCCGATATGCTCGACCCCGAGTTTACCAAAGGCTTGTCGCGCCTGAAAGACAATGTACCGGCCTTCCCCATGCAAGAAGCCGAAGCGCGGATCGCCAAAGAGTTTGGTAAGCCTTGGCAGGAGATTTTTAAAACCCTGTCCGAGCCTGTCGCCGCTGCCTCGGTAGCGCAAGTCCATAAGGCAGAGCTGCTGAGCGGAGAGCTGGTCGCGGTCAAAATACTGCGCCCCAATATCCATGCCTTGATGGCCAAGGACATAGATGTTTTACGCATGGTTGCGGCATTGGCCCAAACATTTGTCAAAGCTCTTGAGCGGTTAGATCCCAAATTATTTATCGAAACCGTTGCCCGATCCGTCATGCTCGAACTTGATCTACGCCTCGAAGCCGCCGCCGCCAGTGAAGTGGGCGAGGCGGCAGTTGAAACCGGCCTGTTCCGCGTACCGGAGTTGTATTGGCAGTTCAGTTCGAAAAACATAATGGTCATGGAATGGATTGACGGCATTGCCCTGTCGAGCGACGCTGTGTTGGACGACCCGAACATTGACCGCAAAGCGCTGGCCATCAAAATCATCCAATGCTTTCTTACAGGCGCTTTTGATTATGGTGTGTTTCATGCGGACATGCATGAAGGCAATCTGATTGTTGATGCGGACGGGCAATTGGTCTTGCTGGATTTCGGTATTCTTGGCCGTCTCAGTCATGAGGAACAACGCTTTCACGCAGAAATTCTCTACGGGTTTCTCGAACGGGATTATCAGCGTATCGCGGAAGTGCATTTCGAAGCTGGCTATGTACCGGCCCATCATACGGTCGAAGATTTTGCCAGTGCGCTCCGCGCCGTTGGCGAACCGATTTTCGGCAAAACCTCCGATCAGGTCTCCATGTCGAAAGTCCTCCTGCAATTGTTCGAGATCACTGACATATTTGATATGAAAATGCAGCCCCAGCTAATCTTGTTACAAAAAACCATGATGCAGGCCGAAGGCGTAGCTCGCCGTCTCGACCCGGAATTTGATATGTGGGAGGCTTCCCGCCCGATTGTCGAGGCCAGCTTGCGCCGCGAACTTGGCCCGGAAGGCCGCATCTCCGACTTCATGGCCGATCTGCGCCGCGCTCAGAAAACCTTGAAAGCCATGCCCGCAGCGGCCGAAAATGTCGCCGCTTTGGCCAAAGCTTGGCAGGCAGGGGAGGTGGATTTGTCCAAATCAGCCCAAGCCGCCTCTGTAACAAAACCGCGAGCCATGCTGAAAGGGTTTGCATGGGCGGCAATGGGTGCGGTACTTATGTGGGGAAGCCTTTGGGCTTTCGGAAATTTGTGAAGGCCTAATCTACAGAATGGCCGATAAAGTGAAAGATGAAATGAGCGATAAACGTATTCTCTTGATAATTGGCGGCGGCATTGCCGCCTATAAGTCATTATTGCTCATCCGCGTATTGGCCAAACGCGGCATTCAAACGCGCGCCATCCTGACCAGAGCCGGTACGGAATTTGTCACACCCCTTTCAGTCGGTGCACTTTCAGGTGATAAAGTTTACACGGATTTGTTCAGCCTCTCGGACGAGGCCGAAATGGGCCATATCGAATTATCCCGCAGTGCCGACCTTGTGGTCGTCGTACCCGCGACAGCGGACTTGATGGCCAAAGCCGCCAACGGTCTCGCCAATGATTTGGCCAGCACCACCTTGCTCGCCACCGATAAACGGGTGCTCTACGCACCGGCCATGAATGTCCGCATGTGGGAAAATGCGGCCACTGTACGCAATGTCGAAACTTTACGCGCGGACGGCGCTTTGTTCGTCGGCCCCGAAGAAGGGGATATGGCATGTGGAGAATTTGGCTATGGCCGCATGGCGGAACCGGAAACGATTGCGGACGCTATCGAAAGCGCTCTTGCCGGGGTAACGGATTTGGACGCAATGAAACCAAAGTCCCTGGCTGGTAAACATGTGCTGATCACCGCCGGCCCGACCCGCGAACCGATTGATCCGGTGCGCTATTTGTCAAACCATTCCTCTGGCAAGCAAGGCTATGCATTGGCATTGGCCTGTGCCGATTTAGGCGCGAAAGTTTCTCTGGTCTCCGGGCCTGTAGATTTAACCCCCCCGCACGGCGTAGAGATTATCAATGTGGAAACAGCGCAGGATATGCTGAAAGCGTGCGAGAGCGCTTTGCCATGTGACGTGTTTATCAGCGTTGCCGCCGTTGCCGATTGGCGCCCGCGCAACACCGGTATTCAAAAAATTAAAAAAGACGGCAAAGCTGTGCCGCCTTTAGAGCTTGAAGAAACTCCGGACATTTTAAAAACCCTGTCTTCGCACAAAAACCGCCCCACGCTCGTGATCGGGTTTGCGGCGGAAACCAATGATATTATTCCCCATGCCCAAGCCAAACTTGCCAAGAAGGGCTGTGACTGGATTGTTGCCAATGATGTGTCGGGCGACGTGATGGGCGGCGATGAAAACACAATGATATTGGTGCAGACAGACAACGTTGATCCGTGGCCCAAGCTTTCCAAACGTGAAGCGGCAGAGCGGCTCGCCGCTAAAATTGCGGCCCATTTTTCTAAACTATAAAGGCGTTGATATGAGAAAACTTATCTGTGCATCTACACTGGTCTTGTCCAGCCTGACGACAGGCATATCTGCGTTTGCTGATGATATGAGCGCGTGTGAAATCGTCCTGATGCGCTCACTCTCCGTGTCTGAAACACAGGCGTCTACAGGTTCAGAGCAAGAGCCCGTCTTGGCTTCTTTCCTGCCTGCCGATAAATTTGTGTTCTCGGTTTTTGATGCGCAACCGGGCCACCTTGAAGAAGTTGACGGCAAACCCATTCGCGCGCTTATGTGTACCCGTGCCCATGTGATCCCGACCGAGTTCGATGTGAAACTGATCCGTACCGATATCCCGTTCCACATATCTCAAGATTATGACAGCGCGCAAAGCGGGCTGTTATCAATTCGCAAAGAAAACGGACACTATGTGCATACTTATTCCGGCCCGGAATTAAGTGATGATGATAAGGCCGTATTGAAACTACGGATGAACAAATTAAACGGGGAAGACGAATAACATGCTGACGATTGAACTTAAAAAGCTGGATAATTTCGAGGATTTAGCCCTGCCTGCCTACGAAACCGATTTAGCGGCTGGCGTGGATATGCGTGCCGCCATAGAGGCGGATGCCCCGCTTGTGCTCGCACCGGGCAGTCGGGCATTACTGCCAACCGGTTTGGCCATGGCTCTGCCGGCTGGCTATGAAGCCCAAATTCGCCCCCGCTCCGGCCTTGCCTATAAACACGGGATTAGCGTGGTCAATGCCCCGGGCACAATTGACGCCGATTATCGCGGCGAGGTAAAGATTTTGCTGATTAATCATGGCACCGAGCCATTTACTATTCACAGAGGTGACCGGATTGCCCAAATGGTCATCGCGCCGGTGACGCAGGCCAATTTTGAAGTTGTAACAACATTATCCGAAACCGCACGCGGCAGTGGCGGCTACGGATCAACAGGTGTAAAATAGGAGAATATCATGAGTGCAAACGAAAACACGGCCGGACGCGGTAAAGTCTACAATTCGATTATGGACACTATAGGCGATACGCCTTTGGTGCGCTTGCCCAATTTAAATGCGGGCGCCAAAGCGGACTTGCTCTACAAGCTTGAGTTCTTCAATCCCGGCGCCAGCGTCAAAGACCGGATTGCCTTGGCAATGGTGGATAGTTTGGAAGCCAGCGGCGCGTTAAAACCCGGCGGAACAATTGTGGAAGCTACATCGGGAAATACCGGCATTGGTCTGGCTCTGGTCGCCGCCGCAAAGGGTTATAAATCCATTTTCGTCATGCCCGAGAGCATGTCGATCGAGCGCCGTAAATTGATGACATTGTTGGGCGCAGAAATCGTTTTGACCGAAGCCGTCGGCGGCATGCCCGGCGCGATTGCTAAAGCGGACGAGATTTGTGCCCAGACCGAAGGTGCCGTCCAGGCCCTTCAATTTGCCAATCCTGCCAATCCCGATATCCATAGACGCACGACAGGCCCCGAGATTTGGAACGACACGGACGGCAAAGTTGATGTATTGATTTCGGGCGTCGGGACAGGCGGCACCGTCACCGGAGCTGGCTCTTATTTGAAATCAAAAAACCCGAACATAAAAGTCATCGCGCTTGAACCTGCCGGCAGTCCTTTCCTGTCTACCGGAGAAAAAGGCCCGCATATGATCCAGGGCATTGGTGCAGGGTTTAAACCTGACGTACTTGATCTGGACGTGATTGACGAAGTGGTGACCGTCGATAATGACACGGCCTTCGAGACGGCAAGACAAGTGGCGAAAACAGATGGGCTTCCGGTCGGTATTTCCTCTGGCGCGGCCATTGCGGCCAGCCTGAAAATTGGAGCGCGTCCTGACATGGCGGGTAAAACCATTGTTACGATCATTCCAAGTTTCGCAGAGCGTTATCTGTCTACGGCTTTGTTCGACTAGGCATGTCCCCCGAAGAGGTACAGCGTTATGGTCGGCAAATCCTGCTCAAAGAAGTCGGCGGGCCCGGACAGGCAGCCTTAAAATCTGCACGGGTTCTGATCGTCGGTGCGGGTGGCCTTGGTGGCCCGGCCAGCCTGTATCTGGCGGCGGCAGGGGTCGGCACGATAGGCATTGTTGATGATGATGTGGTGGAGCTTTCCAATCTACATCGCCAGATACAATTCCAAACCGGGCATATTGGCCAAAGCAAAACCGCATGCATGGAGGCGACATTAAGTGCGCTTAACCCCCATGTTCAAATCAAGACCCACGAGATGCGCCTCACCGATGACAATGCGCGGGAGCTGATCAGCGCTTATGATCTGGTTTTGGACGGCACAGACGATTTCCCCACGCGCTTCGCTGTCAACGTCGCCTGTCTAGCGACGCACACATCCTTGGTCAGCGGGGCTTTGGGGCGGTTTGACGGACAATTGGCCGTGTTCAAAAATGATGGAGACAGCGCCTGTTATCGCTGTTTCGTACCCGTTATTCCCGATGATATTGAAACCTGCGCCGCTGTCGGCGTCTTGGGTGCGCTCGCAGGCATCATCGGTTCTATGATGGCGATGGAAGCTCTAAAAATCCTCACAGGCGCAGGCAAACCTTTGTACGGAAAATTATTCCTCTATGACGGATTAAGTGCAGACGCCCGCACCATTCGCCTCCCCAAAGACCCCAATTGTCCTGCGTGTACATAAACCCCAAATAAAACAACCCCTCCCCGAATGTGTGGTTCAGAGAAGGGTTGTCTCTAGTACAACACCGCCAAGAGCTGGGGGGCCCTTGAGGTCTTGTACGCGCCCCGGTTAAATCCAAAAATAGTTGCTGCAATCAACCATCTAAGGCACCGGTATGAAGACCGATATGGCTTCGCGGAAGTACCTACCAGCATGGGGAAGTTTTTTCAAGAAAAATAGAGTGGTTCTAAAAACTCACCAGCTTTGCGGTGGCAAGACCCTGTCTGGGCAGCGGTGCCCGTCCACAAGAGCCCGGATGTTAATCATCACTTTTTCGCCCATTTCAATGCGAGATTCCAGTGTTGCCGAGGCAATATGCGGGGCCAGAATAACATTGGGGAGATCCAAAAGGCCCGGATGTATATCCGGCTCGTTCTCATAAACATCCAGTCCGGCACCGGCAAGCTGACCACTGGCCAATGCATGGGCGAGGGCCGCCTCGTCAATAATTTCGCCTCTGGAGGTGTTGATGATAACACCGTGGGTCGGTAGACAGGCCAGCCGGTCTGCATTCATCAGATGATGGGTCTGCGGCGTAAATGGGCAGTTAATCGATACAATATCCACAGCCCTGAGCATATCCTCCAGATCAGGCCAGTAACGTGCCCCCAACTCGTTTTCGATCGGCGCAGAAACGGGATGACGGTTATGGTAATGCACACCAAGGCCGAACGCATGTGCACGTCGCGCCACGGCCTGACCAATCCGTCCCATGCCAACAATGCCCAGTTTTTTGCCGCGCACCCGATGGCCAAGAATACCCGTAGGCGTCCATCCTGTAAATCCGCCAGACCGGGTCAATCTGTCCGCTTCGACCAGTCGGCGCGGTACGGCCAAAATCAGGGCCATAACAAAATCGGCCGTATCCTCTGTCAGCACACCGGGGGTGTTGGTGATGAGGATGTTTTTGGCGTGGGCAGCTTTGCGGTCAATATGGTCGGTGCCTGCTCCGAAATTGGCAATCATTTTGAGCTGTTTACCGGCCGCGTCGATGATGTCCGCATCAATCGTGTCTGTGACGGTCGGGACCAGAACATCGGCCCGTTTGACGGCGTCTTTTAATTCATCATGGCTGAAAGGTTTGTCATCAAGCCGCAATTCTGCATCGAACAAATCCGAAAGTCGGGCATGGACAGCATCAGGCAATCGGCGGGTAACAATAATTTTGGGTTTATGTGTAGAACTCATGCCCCTAAATTGCCGGATTATGCGCAATAGGCAAGTAAAGTTTTGTCTTATCTGCGCCTTTGTTTACGGCTCGTTTATTCTCTTGGGGTATGAATGCCCCAAAGGGTAAAGCTTTATTTACCATGATGGTAGGGTATCGGTGTGCGTATAGTTTCGCTTATTGCTGTCGGCATTTTCACCACTTCGCTGGTGTGGCCCGCCTTTGCGCAGACAAAACCGGACGCGCAAGATATTAACCGCCGCAAATCTTCACATAAACCGTCAACGGCCCGCATTGTTGAAGATGTGCCCGGCCCACAGACGTATTTAAGTGAAAATCTGGTACGGGTCAGGGCTGCAAACACCCCGTCTGGTTTTCAGGTGCCGCGTTATGTGTCTTTGAAATACGGTACATCTAATGGCCGTACAGGGCCAAGTCTGGGCCATCCAGTGGCCTGGCGCTATAAACGCCGTGGCCTGCCAATGATCGTTGTCGCCGAAACGGAAGTGTGGCGCAAAGTCCGCGATGTGAATGGCGATGAAAGCTGGATGAATAGGCGCCTGCTGTCTGGGATACATATGGTTCTGGCCCGCACGGAGATCATCCTGCGCTCAAAACCGCGATCAGATTCCAGACGCCGCGCGATTGCGGCCAAAGGCGCACTTCTGGTCTTGGAAGAGTGTAACGCACAGGGCTGGTGCCTTGTTAGCGAACGCGATGGCCATAGATCAGGCTATGCCCTGAAAACCCTCCTCTGGGGTGCCGAACCTCTATAATACGCATGCTCGCCTCTGAATAATCTGCCGTACGCTCCGCGCGCGCGAAGGAAAAGTGCATTCTATATCCAGATTGGCAGATACATGAGACCGCGCTCTAAAATAATGGCTGATTTCTCTTTCATTCCCAAGGCTTGGGTAAGGATTTTTTAAGATTTAAAAATGAAGGCATCAATCGCTTTCATTTCCAAGGGTCTCTTCATATCTGATTAACCATGTTTTGAATGAGAGCCATAATAGCTTTCAAACCCGAGCATATCCTCATCTTTGATTAACCATAAGTGCTTACAAACGCCCTATGAGTACACAAAAAGCAGTAGAAATGATGATCGAACCGGGCGCGGAGGCCTTAATCGTACAAATGGGTCGCAAAATGCGCACCAAGGCCCGCTCCAAAGTTATAGACAGGGCCCTGAACCATCTCCGCGACACTCAACACGCTTCCGAAGTCGCAAAATGGTTCAGCGAAGAGCGGTTTTTGGCCTCAAGGCGCACAACTGTGCGTCTATCTCCGGAAAATGCAGACTATGTCGGCGCTCTCGCCGCCATGACTGGCCGTGGCCGCCCCTCCATACTCCTCGACATCGTCTATTTAGCCGCCAGCCAAATGCAAGCAGAGGACTTCGAAGCCCTAAGAAAATAATACCCCGCCTTCGCGGGGGGTAAACGAAAAACAATAACAAGAGGCGTGGAGGGCCGTAGGCCCGACAGGGAATGTAAATATAACAAGAGCCCCCGCCTGCGCGGGGGTGAGCGGAAAAGAGAATGTAACAAGAGGCGCGGAAGGCCGCAGGCCTGACAGGGAATGTATAATGCTAAAAAAATTCAAAACAATGTTGAAGACCAATTACAAGAAGGCGCTTGTGATTGCGACCATCTATCTGATTGTAAAATGGACGATCATTCTTACCATTGGCGGCTATCTGCATTCCAAAGGCTATACGAAATACTGGTATGTGCTGATCCCGCCCTTGGCGCTCTGCGGATATATATATCATATCCGCAAGAAAAAACGCGAGGCGCTTATAACCGGTCCAACGACTGAGGACGAACCCTCTTAATCGACGATACCAAGGCTTTCTTTTAACGGGCCTTCTTGCGGCATGGCAATGGCGTGGAAACCACCGTCTACATGATGGGTCTCGCCAGTACAACTTGTGCCGAGGGAGGACAGCAAATACAGGGCGGCGCCCGCTACACCTTCAAGCTCCGTATGTTCTTGCATGGCCGCAGTCGCCTTGTTGAACCGGAACATATGACGTCCAGACCCGATACCGGCCGCTGCCAGTGTTTTAATCGGGCCGGCAGAAATCGCATTGACGCGAATGCCGCGTGGGCCGAGATCAGCCGCCAGATAGCGCGTACAGGCTTCCAAAGCAGCCTTGGCCACACCCATCACATTGTAATTGGGGATTACCCGCTCCGAGCCCAGATAGGTCATGGTAATCATAGAGCCACCTGCGCTCATCATATGTGACGCGCGCCGTGCGGCGTCCACGAAACTATAGGCGGAAATATCCATCGCCATACGGAAACCCTCGCGGGTGGTATTGTCAATAAAGGAGCCGGTTAACTGGTCTTTGCCTGCAAAGGCAACAGAATGGACAAGGAAATCAATCTCTCCCCATTTCTCTTTCAGGGCTGCAAAGCAGGCGTCCATGCTGTCATCATCGGTAACGTCACACGGTACGATAATTTCAGAGCCAATACTTTCCGCTAAAGGGCGCACACGGCGCTCCAGCGCTTCCCCTTGATAGGTAAACGCCAACTCGGCCCCCTGTGCATGCAATTGCTCGGCAATCGCCCATGCGATCGAGTTTTTGTTGGCAACGCCCATAATCAGGCCGCGTTTGCCTTGCATCAGGGTTCCTGTCGGAAAATCTCTATTGGCCATGATAATATCCTTTTATGTTTGATCTATATTTAGGGGCGGGGGGCGGTAATGACCAGAGATGATTTTGAAATAATACGCAAATCTGTGATCAGACTTTACGCACACGTTAAAATTAGGCTAGACAGGACGATCAACTTCGGAGGACACAATGGCGGATCTTTTTACACTACCAAATCTATTTACATTGCTCATGCTGATTATGTTGCAAGCGGTGCTGGGCTTTGATAATTTGCTCTATATCGCCATTGAATCCAACAAAGTCGGCGAGAAAGACGCGGCCAAAGTACGTAAATGGGGTATCGGGCTTGCCGTGGTCTTCCGGATTGTTTTGCTGGTGATCATCATAAAAATGTTTGATGTGATGAGCGGAGAACTGTTCTCAATCCCGCTAAAAGGTATTTTTGAAGCCCGTTTCACCCTACAGGCTTTGGTCACTCTCATAGGCGGTGCGTTCATTATCTACACAGCCGTAAAAGAAATAAACCATATGCTGACCGTGGATCATATTGAGCACACGGAAGGTAGGGGCAAGAACTCTGTGCTCAAAGCCATTACCGTGATCGTATTGATGAATTTGGTGTTTTCATTTGATTCCATTCTGTCGGCCATGGCTATTGCCAGTGTGCAGGACAGCAACGGGGTCACCATAGATTACCAAGTGCCCCTCATGGTCATCGCTATTTTGTTGTCCGGCCTTGCCATGATGCTGATGGCCGATTACGTGACCGAGTTCCTCAAGAAGAATCGCATGTACGAGGTCATGGGCCTGTTCATCCTGTTCCTTGTCGGCGTTTTATTGGTCACCGAGGGTGCCCATTTGGCCCATATGCATATCTTCACATTCCCGATCGAAGCCATGTCTAAATCCAGCTTCTATCTGGTGGTTGGCGTGCTGGTGATTACGGATGTGATTTCGTCCAAATACCAAAAGCGTCTTTGGGCCCAGCGCGAACAAGAAATTCACGGAAGCTATGTTCCTGTTGAAGATACGGACGCTAATCGCGAATAAAATGATCCAGCGCTTGTGAGAGATGCTGCGCCATAATTTGAGATTTTGCGGCTGTATCAATCAAGTCCTGACGGATTTCCAAAGTGATATGGCGCAGGCCACGCGGAATAACATGCCGGTCCATTGTGTGGTTCAGTTTGAGGGCAGAATAGGGTTTGTTGAGCCCGATCACGTAAGGATGAATGCGTTCGATCTCTGCTTTGAGCCGCACCGCTTTCTCTGCGTCCACCTTCCACAGCAGACCAATATCAAGCTCGCGTTGAACCCCTTGGTCCGGTTTGGGGGTGAAGCTGTGAATGGAGATAATAAGCGGATCAACATAGCGTTCTTGCGCCCGATCAAGCTGGGTTTCCAGCGCTTGATGATAAGGGGCGTAGAAATGGTCAATACGGATTTGGCGGTCTTCCGGACTGAGGTTTAAATTGCCCGGTATGGGCGTGCCGTCACTGGTCTCGGAAATCAGCATCTCGCTGTCTAAATCCCGGTTGGGGTCAATGAGTAAACGCGAAAACCCTGCCAGAAGCCCCGCCGATCCAAATGTTGCACAAAACTGGCGGGTCAGCGCTTCCGCGCCAATATCCCAGCCAATATGGCGGTTCAAATCCGCGTCGATCAGACCAAGGTTTTCATAGACGGACGGCACATGGTTGGTCGCGTGATCGCAAAAGCAAAACACGGGCGAGCCGGATTTTTCCGGCACAATTGAATACGGGGCCTCGTTAAACATAAGCTCAACATCTATGGCGGCTTCGGGGTTTAGTAAACCCCTAAATGCCGTACATGGTTTCGTCGATCAAATGATCTACCACCCTCTTCAGGGCCTCGTCTTTGGACACCCCTTGTGCGGTTTCGCGCGCATAGACTTCCAACTGCCGGTCTGCAGACGACCCACGCTCGGCAATTGTACGCGTGTGCAAAAGTTCCTTCTCACACCCCAGAGCTTGCGCGTGTTGCATCAAAAACCCGATCAGTTCTTCATTCAACTCTTTAAACGGAATGCATTTGCCTTTGCTGAAATCGATAAGCTCGCCCTTGACCCCGTGGCGTTGGGCAATCCACCGGTTTTCAGCGATCAGCAGGGCCGGATAATTCCGCCATTTAATATTGCGCTGTTTCAAATCCACCAACATCCGGGTCAGACATTGGTACAGGGCCACAATCGCCAATGTATCTTCCAAACGGGTGCACATATCCGCCACCCGGCTTTCCAGAGTAGGAAAACGCACGCTGGGCCGGATATCCCACCAGATTTTACTGGCGTCCTCAATCACACCGGCTCCGGTCAACACGCCCACGAGGCGCTCATATTCTCCCATAGACGCCATGGCTTCGGGAATGCCGGTGCGCGGCATGCCGTCAAACACGGCCAGCCGGTAAGATTTCATCCCCATAATATCGCCCTCCCAAAACGGAGACGAGGTCGACAGGGCTAGCATATGGGGTAAAAAATACCGCATCTGGTTCATAATATCGATACGCAGGCCGCTATCGAGAATACCCACATGCACATGGGTGCCACAAATCAGCATGCGCCGAATCGCCCCCTTTAAATCTTGATCCATCTTGTGATAGCGCTCGGCCTTGGTGGGCTTCTGTTCGCGCCATGAGGTAAAGGGATGGGTCGAGGCCGCCATCAGCCGCAGATCAAATTTCTCGGCAATTCGGTTGATCGTGCCGCGCATATTTGTCAGGGACTCTCGTGCATCGCTTACATTTTGGCAAATCGGCGTAGCAACTTCGATTTGGCATTGCAAGAACTCGGGCGTTACGCAATCGCCCAGCGCGTCTTTACAGGTTTTGAAAAATTCCTCTGGCGGACAGGCGCTTGCCGCCCGTGTGTGTGGATCAACCACTAAATATTCTTCTTCAACCCCTAATGTAGGCCAAAAATCATCCATGAAAGTACCCCCGTATGTCCCCTTGGGATATATATAGCAGAAACTTTCCATCTGTAAAATAGGCCTGCTGTTCACTCTATTGTTGATGATCCTTGCCAGACTAAGCTTTGTCTTACGGCGAGTGGGTTTGACATGTGCCGCTCTGGGTTTTCTGATCGGCTTCGCACGGATAGAAACCCGTATATTACGCACAGCACAAAGCTGATTATTTGCTTGTTCCTGCGTCCAAAAGAGTATATCTCCACTCCACTGCCTGAAGGGTAGCTAAGGTGAGGTGGCCGAGTGGTTTAAGGCGCACGCTTGGAAAGCGTGTGTGCGTTAATAGCGTACCGAGAGTTCGAATCTCTTCCTCACCTCCACGTTTTCTTTGTTTTTACCAATGATGGCGTTATTTTATAGGTTTATATATTTTTATATCCCACATTTTATACCACATATTATTTTGGGTGTTGTTGTACCTCTTGATGTGGGTTTGCTAGTAAATTCTTAGGCCGCGTTTCATCGAAAATAGAAACATCAAGAGCATGTGTAATGCTCCTAAGCCCTGATGCAAATTGTAAATTGCCGTTCAATCCGTCCATCGGCAATTATGCTTTCTACTTCTTGCTTTCCATTTATCGATCTGTGCTTGACCTTCAGCCAGTCCTGCATTGCCAATAAGCCAACAAATATCGGCTTGCCCATTATCTTCAGCTTCAAAGTATTGTCCATCATAACCTGAACCGTATGTTTTACGTACGGCTTTGGGTTGAGTAGATTTTTTCTTACTTTTCGTTGAGGTCATTGAGTTTGAATTTCTGCAAACATGTTGAACTACATGGTACGATATTGAACCCGTTACTAAATCAGCCATATGGCCTTTATTATAATACCCGTTCATTTCCTTAATTGTGTCACCATCACCTAAATATCTAAAAGTTTGCGCTCGGCAATTTATTTCCCGACGAGAATAACTGGTGCCAGAACTCCCATTTCTTTTTGTCACAGCGTTCCAGTTCCCAGAACTCATTTTAGTTTTGGACAATAAATAATATGATGCGCTATCGGACGGCACATTTATTGAGACAGGTTTAGATGCTACCACTGTTTTAGGTATAGGTTTTGGTTCTTTATGCGACACATAATCCCTATGTATCCAAACAGAACCGTACGTATATGTTACTATTCTTAACCAATCTCCTTTTTCTTCATACACTTTTACTTGTTCACCCAAGATAAACGCACCTAATTTAACTCCTTTTGGAGCATCCCTGAAATTCAATTGAGGCACTATAACGTAGCGCATATAAAGAGGTTCTTCTGTTTTGACTATAGTGTCTTGAGAGCCCTTGCTGACTGTGGGTGTATGTGAGGAAGGGGCAGGTAGTTTCGTTTGTTCAT
Organism: Robiginitomaculum sp.; assembly: GCA_002733605.1. Lineage (GTDB taxonomy): Bacteria > Pseudomonadota > Alphaproteobacteria > Caulobacterales > Maricaulaceae > Robiginitomaculum_A. Next base: position 202,303 of record NVWK01000004.1, on the reverse strand, counting down.
TAATAATCTGATTTTCGGCTATTGCGGGTGTTTTCGCCGAAACAATAGGTTTTCTTGGTACTTCATAATCAAATGATTTTTTGAGTAAATCTATGGCAACAATATCTCCTTTTTCTGCAGCTTTATTGAGATAAATGAATGCTTGGCGGCCTTTTTGAGTTGGGCTTAAGTTTTGACCATAATTTATTCGTGGGTTTACATAACCATACGATGGTCGCCGCATTTCATGCAGAAGGTGTAGAGCATACTCAGTTTGTGCTCTTGTATAATCTAGGTCTGCAGATTGCTTCAGATACTTGATGCCTTTATTATAATACTGATTATAACAGCTTGACCGCTTGATACCCGTAATGTTTTTGGAAAATAAGTACAATGCTTCAGGGTCGCTGGTTAATTCACTTACCCTATCTGGAGCTAAGCATATTTGTTCTTCTTGTGGAGGGAAAACTCTGCATTGCATGTTTACTCTCATCGTAATTGAATTCAGAGTAATTGCGAATATCAAGGCTTGTGGGTTGCCATCTGATATGAGTTTTCGGTATTGTTTACACTGCAGGGCATTCAGTTGCTTTGACAGTAACTTTGGTTTTAAATCCTCAAAGTTTATTGAGGTTTGTTGAGTTTGTAAGCCATCAAATACCTTACCATAGTCAGTTTCTTGACCTACAGCATTACTCGCTAGGCCAAAAGCAATTATTCCAAACACAATAGATAATATACGCATATTTTTCTCCAAATTCACACCGGATAAAACAAAATTTTTCAACAACGCCTTAAGTGATTTCCTGATTTAATCTTAGTAAAATCTATAGCCGGTTTGCTTTCCAAGGCTATTCAATTTTTCAACAGTGCACTATCGCACAAAACCTTCGGTTGTATAATTATATTATTCCTCTGTTCAAAATGATTATATAAATATTGAAAGGAATGAAAGCACCGGCAATCCAACAAAGAAGAACAGCAATGCCAAGAAAATCCAAAGGAAGAGTTGGCCTCCGCTCATAGGTGGTTTCGTATTCTCTGTATGCTTGAGTTGGCGCATCTTAATGTACAAATCAGGGTTGTCTCGCTTCATTTCTTCTTCTGTAGCAGCGCGAGATTTACCAGTGTCATCTGTATATATTTTCTTAGTTTGTTCTCCAATTGGGTTGCCGCAATGAGGGCATGATTTTGCATTATCACTAAATTCCTTAGTGCATTCTTTGCATTCAATTAAAGCCATAATAATTCCTTGTGTGTGTATCAACGATTTCATATGACCCCAACATAGGCGTTGGGCCATACCGTTGATGCAACACAAGAAGTGCTTTTGCCTATTCAGTGACCCAAGAAATTCGGGAGCTACCCAAATCACATGCTGAGTCTATTTAGCAAATATCCCCAAGCTCCATACCCAAGCTTCATGCCCCCAAAGTCCCGTGCAAATGCCCGTCTGCGCTGAGAGGGCATTTTTTTTGCTAATGAATATTCAGGCTAGGATGTTGCAGACGAACACGCAAGGCTCGCCACCATTTTGCAATGTGCACATGCAACCCCTATACCGCCCCTAAGGCGAAAACTTCACCCCGATGAAATTTCCTTTGCGCCACACGCGGTAACAGATTTTGTTGAGGGTTCCGCACGCGCTTTCCATGATGAAGGTATCTGGAATATGTAAGGCGTCTTGGGATTCGATTTTTGCGCCATTTGGCGAAAGATCACGCAGAATGGCATCAGACGTACTAAAGCCGTTATTGAAAACCAGTTTAACCTTCTTAAGCTGCACAGTTCTGGTCGGCTCAAGGCGGCGTTGTAAATAACATTTGGGTTCTTGGCGCGCGACTTTGGGTGTGCGCCCGACAATCGGAGACGGAGAATACTGAAGCGTCTCTCTGCGCCCGAAGGATGATTTTCTATTAGACATGCGAGGTCCTTATTCTTGCGTCGCCCTCACATAAATTAAACGATAACCTTTAATTGTAAAAAAAGTATAAACACTCAATTTATGATTAAATTTTTCTTTAAAAGTTCCATTAACTAAATATACGTTATACAACTACATTAACCAAGTTTTCTCCCTTCTTCCTAGGAACCACGACATGACCGATTACAAAGTTGCTGACATAAAGCTCGCGGATTGGGGCCGCAAAGAAATTAATATTGCCGAGACCGAAATGCCGGGTTTGATGGCATTACGCGAAGAATATGGACAGGCACAACCCTTGAAAGGCGCGCGCATTGCCGGGTGTCTGCATATGACCATCCAGACGGCTGTGCTGATCGAGACACTGACCGCTTTGGGCGCCGAAGTGCGCTGGTCTTCATGTAATATTTTCTCGACCCAGGATCAGGCAGCCGCCGCAATTGCGGTCACAGGCGTGCCTGTATATGCTTGGAAAGGCCTGACAGATGAAGAGTTCTGGAAGTGCATTCACGCGACGATCAAAGGCCCGGATGGCTGGGTTCCAAATATGATTTTGGATGATGGCGGCGATTTAACCGTTCTGATGCACACGGAATATCCAGAGCTAATGAAGGATGTCCGTGGCCTCTCGGAAGAGACGACAACCGGTGTGATGCGCCTGTATGAAATGGAGAAAAACGGCACCCTGACCGTGCCTGCCATTAATGTAAATGACAGTGTCACCAAGTCCAAATTTGATAATCTTTACGGCTGTAAAGAGAGCCTCGTGGACGGCATTAAACGCGCCACCGATGTGATGATGGCCGGTAAAATTGCTGTCGTTGCCGGATTTGGCGATGTCGGTAAAGGCTCTGCCGCAAGCCTGCGCTCTCAGGGCGCACGCGTGAAAGTAACCGAAATTGATCCGATCTGTGCCCTGCAAGCTGCCATGGAAGGCTATGAAGTTGTCACCATGGATGAAGCGGCGGCAACCGGCGATATTTTCGTCACCGCAACCGGCAACAAAGACATCATCACGGTTGAGCATATGCGCAAGATGAAAGACCGCGCCATCGTTTGTAATATCGGCCATTTCGACAGTGAAATCCAAATCGAAGCTCTACGCAATTACACATGGGAAAATGTCAAACCGCAAGTGGACGAGGTCGTCTTCCCTGACGGTAAGCGTCTGATTATTCTGGCCGAAGGCCGGTTGGTCAATCTTGGCTGTGGCACCGGCCATCCAAGCTTCGTCATGTCTGCCAGCTTTACCAATCAGGTTCTGGCCCAGATCGAGCTTTGGGAAAATTGCCAAAACTATGAAAACAAAGTCTATGTATTGCCAAAGCATCTGGACGAAAAAGTCGCCCGCTTGCACTTGGAAAAACTCGGTGTGAAATTGACAGAACTTTCAAAAGATCAAGCCGAATATTTGGGCCTGCCCGTTGCAGGACCTTTCAAGCCGGAGCACTATAGATACTAATTTAAACATACATTTTTGGCGGTGCAATCCTGTACCGCCACCACACCAGGCCTCTATATAATAATAAAAAGCGAAGAGCCTTAAAACCTGGAGAGCGCCATGAGCCGCCAAACATATTACTTTACCTCTGAATCTGTAGCAGAGGGGCACCCTGATAAGGTTGCAGACCGGATTTCAGACGAAATCGTCGATCTGTATTTCCGCGAGAGCATCAAAGACGGGATGAGCCCGTGGGATGTACGGGTTGCCGCCGAAACCATGACCACAACCAATAAAGTCATTGTGGCGGGCGAGACTCGGGGCAGCGATAAAATCACCACAGATATGATCATCGAACGCGCACGGGCCGCCATTAAAGATATTGGCTATGAGCAGGACGGGTTTCACTGGCAAACCGCTGACATTGAAATTTTGCTCCACGCCCAAAGTGTCGATATTGCCCAAGGTGTTGATCAGGGCACTGGCCTACACGTTGAAGAAGGCGCTGGTGATCAGGGCATTATGTTTGGCTATGCCTGTAAGGAAACACCGGTGCTTATGCCTGCGCCAATCCATTACAGTCACAAAATCCTGCAACGTTTGGCCAAAGCCCGTAAAACGGAAGGCGTAACCCAATTGGGCCCGGACGCCAAAAGCCAAGTCAGTGTGCGCTATGAAAACGGCAAGCCCGTTGCCGCCTCTGCCATTGTGCTCTCCACCCAGCATCTGGACGTAAACATGAGCTCGGCCGATGTTGCCGACTTGGTCAAACCCTATATTTATGAAGTGATGCCGGAAGGCTGGATTACCGACGAAACAGTTTGGCATATTAACCCGACGGGAAAATTTGTCATTGGCGGGCCGGACGGGGATAGTGGTCTGACCGGGCGTAAAATTATTGTCGATACATATGGCGGCGCGGCCCCGCATGGCGGCGGCGCATTTTCAGGCAAAGACCCGACAAAAGTAGACCGTAGTGCCGCCTATATGGCCCGTTATCTAGCCAAAAATATTGTGGCAGCTGGAATTTCCGATTGGGTCAATATCCAGCTTTCCTACGCAATTGGCGTGGCAGAACCAACCTCTATCTATGTGGACATGGGCGGCAAGGGTCAGGCCAGTGAAGATGCTGTTGAAGCGGCCATTCGCAATGTGGTCTCTCTCACTCCGCGCGGTATTCGCAAACATCTGGATCTGAACAAGCCAATTTACGCCCGCACATCGGCCTATGGTCATTTTGGGCGGCAGCCAACTGAGGACGGCGGATTTAGCTGGGAGAAAACCGATCTGGTCGAGGCCTTAAAAGCACAGCTGTAAAACGGGGAGGGCGTTACTCGATTTCAACGCTGACCCATTTAATCAATTCGTCATTAAGCTTGGTCTCATAATTATTCATTTTGATGAGAGCAATATAATCGACCACTGAGGAAAGGCCCAGAGCTTGTAAATCATTTTTGCACTTTTGGGCATGGGCAAATTTGCCAGCTTTGTTCGCGGCCGCCAAATTTGCGATACTGGCAAGTTTGGATTTTGGGTAATATATTCTAAGGGCATTTTCATACGCCTCTTGTGGGCTTAAGAATAAAAAAGCATACGCAAAATCTACATAGTAAAAATCAAAAGCACGACTATCATCAAGCTTAAAGGCTGTGGTTTCATAGGCTTTAGCCTGTTCCCAGTTTCCAATCTTCCCGCCCGAGATTTGCGAAACTCTCAGCAGGGTATGCGGGTTATACGGATTTTGTTGAACGAGCACCTTTATCAAATGTTTAAGCTCTTCTGTATTGGTCTCTGGTTGTAATGCGCGCATGAGCAGACCCGCAGACAAAATTTCGGGGTTTAGTGCATGAATGCCTTCGGCAATATTTAATAATCTTTCGGCCTCCCCCATAGGATCCATGATGGTGCTTGGTTGGTTGTTACGGGCTTGCTCGATATAAAAAGTAGCAAGGAACCCATAAAATTCAGGGATTTCTGTGCCCCTACGCACGGCATTTCGCGTACATTTGAATGCATTTTGGTAATGCTTTGTTGCAAATAGGGTATAGTGTTTGAAGGCCAGTTCCAGACATTGATAGTCTTGTTTAGCGCGGGCAGATGCCCATATACGGGTCGTCGCATCATTGAGCAGCAGGCCATCGGCATTTATAAGTTTGGTGGCCGTTTGATAAAACCGCCATTTTATTTGCTCTGGCAAAACTTTACTATTTTTGGGAAATTCTATTTTTTCGGAAAATATAATATTATGGCTCGACCCATGTTGGACGAGTATAGAAATATATGGCTGTTCTGCCGTTGCAAAAACCTTTGTTTCCAGAATATAAAAAGGAGACCCTGAAGAGCTGCAATCTGTTGTCGCCGAAACCAAGTTTGCCATTTTATATTGGGAAAACCCGGTATGGAGATAATTATCAACCAGTAAGGCGGTGCCCGGGATCAGTGCTTCAGCACCGATGATGTGGGTGGGTATCAACTTCAAATTAGGTTTTTCAGCCGAACAAGACTGGGCGCTCTCATGTGTGTGTATGATGCCTGTTTTTGTTGCAAAAAGCATCCCTGCGCAAGCCACTACACTCAACACCAATATGCTAGTCGCAATGATTGGGCTCTTAAATTTGGAAAAAAAGGACGCCGTATTGTTCGGGCTGGCCAGAATTGTGATACGGTAGCTGGCTTTGGGAATAACGATGTTAAAGCTACCGGATTTTTGGTTGAAGGCCTGTAAATTCTTACGTAATTTGTGCATCTCGACCCGGACGATGCTATCAAGGCTATTGTCAAAATCTTCCCCGCGCCCCAGCACATCAATCGCTATGGAATACGCTTTGATACGATTGCCTCTCCCTGCACGTTCTTCAATCAGTAAGTATTTCAACAAATCATGTTGGCGCATAGAATTACCCAGACAGCCGGAATCGGCGATCGTTTTTAACAGGGTCTCGGTCTGGATATTCTGGTTCGGCATTATTTCTTCATTCTATTCGAGGGCTGTTATGGCCGCCCTGACGCCTTTACGAGCGGCCCTTGTATAGAGGCGCCCCACATTGGGAAAGCTGAAAACACAGTAAGGGAGTAGTTTCGTTTTTATGTGCCTATGATTGTAATAGGTGGCGGAATCGAAAGCATGGCAAGTGTTGGGTTGATGTGGGGCAACCAAAAAAAATGCCATGCTTTCTGGGTCTCCGGCCTGTATTTTTGTAAATACTTAGCCTGAGGCTTTTCTGCGTCTTGCCCATCCATAGGCAATACCTAACATAGGCAAGCACGCGTTTGTTCTCATGTATTCGTCTACGGTAATAGTACTGTTTATGTACCTGACGTGCATGTGATATACAATATTGATGGTATTTGTCTATACAAAAACAGAAAATTTGTATTATTTTTGTAGCGCGGGCTATCTTACTGAAAGTAAAAGATAAACCCTCTACAAACGTTGAATTTTTTAGCATGCAAAAATTATTCTCCAGTGCCAGATGTCGAATAAGGGCTTTGGGGAGGGCTGAATCAAAGCCTTACTTGTGTTACACGGATTCGCAGTTGCAACACAGCATGCCTTCAAGGTTGGCAATTGTTTGTGCATAGGATTGCCGCCAATCTCCGAATGCCGGTAGCAGGAGCCGGCTTTGTTGTATTCTAATAATAAGTTCGGAAAAGAAGGCGCGGTCAATTTTTTGCCCACGCAAGGAATCGAAATGATCAAAGCTTGGGCTTAAGGCATCCTGCATGGCTTGGGTGTGGCGATGAAAATTATCCCTCAAAAACCCGAATGAAAACTCTGGTTCGGAAAAAACAAGCCGGTCCGGGGCTTCTAGAGAGCTGAAATGATCATGCCAAGCCAACACAGCTCTGAACTTTTCCAAGGGATCCGTTTGCGAATCCGCCGCAGCATGGATTCCTGTTTCAAATTGCAAGGTCAAATATTCGGTCAGAGCTGCGAGCACGTTGTCTTTGGTTTTAAAATATTTATAGAGCGTGCCCCTGGATACACCAGAAACAAGGCAAATATCGCTCATCGTCAACCGTTTCGCATTTTGTCTGCTACAGGCTTGCAGCGTCCCCATGAGTATTTTTACGACAATTTTCGGCGGAGCGCTCAAAGAAATACTATTATCCCTCACATAGGATTGTGGAATCGGCGCAGGCGCTTTCACAGGTGTATTCAACGGTTCGCCAATCATGAGTTAATCCCCTAACTCCATATTCCAGTGGGCTAGAACATACATTCAGGATCAATGGAAAATTGTATACTTATACAGTATATTCATTATTTGTATATTCCGTATCAAACTGTGTGCGCGATATCAAGTGTGAAAACACATCATCTCGCGAACGTCACGACATGCCGAGCATCGCTGCCCAGAAAATATGAGAAAAATATACAGTAAATATAATGAGCGGAAATCTCGCTCCAGTGCCAGAAAACCATAACACAAAAAGAATGCCAGAAAAACAATGCTGAAAAACAATGACCCTTATGCGGTCTACACAGACTACATAAGGGTCATAATCTTCAATACAGTCTAATCTTCAATAAAGGCATCGCGTTCCGGTACGCCGTAGACTGCATTACGGAAGCGCTTATGCACTTTAACCGTATGGATCGGGATCGACTGCACAAGAATCACAGCGGCCAGATTTGACTTGGGATCAACCCAGAACAAGGTGCTGGCATAGCCATCCCAGAAAAACTCTCCGACCACACCATAATCTTCGCCTACGCTCGCAGGCGGCGCAATGCGCACGGCAAAATCGACGCCAAAGCCAACTTGACCTTTACTGGGTAACCAGGAACGATCCCCGACCGTGTCCGGCAAATGATCTGTAGCCATCAGGCGAATGGTTTCCGGCTTTAAAATCCGGTGACCATTAAATTCACCCTCGTTCAGCAACATACGGGCAAAATTCATATAGTCGTCCACCTTGGAGACATAGCCAAACCCGCCCGGGTTCATCGCCCAATGCTTGGTGTTGATGCTGTCGGCTTCTTCTTGGCCAACGGCAGCGGACGTATGTGCATCCGAAACGCGGTAGCGCATGGCCATGCGGTGGCGTTTATCTTCGGGTACAAAATAGCTGGTCTCGTCCATGCCCAGCGGGGTCAGGATGTTGTCTTGCACATATTTATCATAAGGCACGCCGGAAAACCGCTCGACCAAAAAGGCTTGCACATCGGCAGCCGGACTATAGAGCCAGCGATCACCCGGATGATAGAGAAGCGGCACTTGGCCAAGTTTTTCGGCAAATTCGCTCAGAGTATTGTCCCAGTTTGGGGGATCAAGTTCTGCGAATATTTTCCCAACAGGTGTATCGTCGCCGCCCGATTGCAGGCCTGCCGTATGACGCAGGAAATCAGCAACGGTCGGGGGGCGGTTTGGCTCGACCAAAATTATCTCGCCGTCGTCGTCTAGGCCGGCAAACACTTTTAAATTGGCAAACTCGGGAGCGTGCATCGCAATCGGATCATCAAACTTAAACTTGCCTTGCTCGTATTGCTGCATGATGGCAACGCCGGTAATCGGCTTGCTCATAGAGAAAAGCTGAACCAGTGTATCGCGTTTCATGGTCTCGCCGGTCTCGCGGTTGGCCATGCCAAACGCCCCGTAATACACCTCTTTGCCGTCTTGATAGACCAGCGCGACAGCACCCGCCAGCGCACCTTCATCCACCATGCCGCCGATGGAGGTATCCATAATCGCCTTGTCCGCGATATTGTGCTCTTTCTGGTTTGCCGTGGATACGTTGCTTGCCCCATATTGATTCGCGCAACCGCCTAGCTGCATCGCTGCGCCGAGCACAGCCAATGTAATCAGTTTTTTCATAATACTTCCCCTACAGTTCCCCATTTTTTGCCTTATGGCATTTCTAGTCTCCAGTATATTTTCGCAAGCGCGAAAATTCATTTAAGCGTCTATCCAAACGCATCGTAATGATGGGTGATGGCAATTGTAATCTGATGTACGAGCTGCGAAGCCCGTTCAAGCGGCTTGATAATGGTTTGGGAAATATGGGGAAACCCACCAGGAGGGGTGACAGGTTCATTGGTTTTAACCTGTAACTTTTCCGTCCAGGCCAGAGCTTCGCTCGAGGCAGGATAGCGCACTTTTAAATCTGCCAGAATGCTGTCGATTTGAAAGGTTTGCAGTTTTTGTAAAACATTTAACCGCGATGTCCCTTCTTCGCCGTGGGTCGGAAGATCAGCCGCAATAATCAGCATTTTCATAATCACAGCGAGCCGCAGAGCGTGCAGGATTTGCAGGGTATCATTGTCTTCAAATGCAATGGAATTATCACTGGCTTTGAAATATTTAACCGAATTGAAAATATCCATCCGCAGCGTGTTGGATAAATCCATAATCCGCGCCCGCCAATCCAGAGCCGTCAGAGTGTTGGCAATAACCAGACACCGCTCTGCCAAAAGCGGCTCATTGTCCGACATAGCCCTGCTGATCCAGAACCCCGGATCAAATAAACGCCCATATCCGGTCAGAATCGACAGATTGGAGCGTTGCATGGACAAGATCACTAACGCAAAAATACTTTGCGCCCGTTTAGAGGCCTGGAAATGGGTGATGAACTTTTCCGGGTCGATAGCGGCCGCCCGCCCGACCCCGTAAAACACATTGGCGAGAGTGCCGAATTGTTGCAAAATCGCATTGTGGGGAATGGCCCGCAATTGCCGCGGGTTAAACATATCCGCGCCCGCCTTGGTGCGTTTCGAAGCCCGTGATCCGGTCGGGATCAACATGTTTTGTCCGAACCCGCCAAGCAAGGTCACATAATTAGAATCACGGTAGAGCGCATCTTGCTCGGACGACATGGTGCGAAACACATCCCATGAAAAATCCCGATCCGTATAAAACACATCATCTTCTGCGTCCGAGCGGTCTGCATACCGCGCCGCGATCAGCGAGGTAATGCTGGAGCGGGTCAGGGCCTCGGTCTGGAACCATAAAAAACCGTCCCCGCCCTGAAAACTGGTTTCGTGGCACAGGGGCAGATTGTTATTTTCAAACTGGCGCATGGCCCAAGGGCTCATGACATAATCAACGCGCTCTTTAAGTGTGCCCGGATGTGAGCCACGCCCCAGGCTTTCCCCGTGGGTGTTAAACACAATCGCCGTGACGTTTTTAATATCGTATTTCGCCATCTCGGCGGCGAAATGTGATTGCAAGCGCTCGATGGCCAGCGTGGCTGGAATCTGGCCCATAAACCGGCCTGCATCCGAAAACCCGGTCTGGATGGCAAATACACCGCGTTTTTCCACATAGGCGCGGTAGACCGGATTGGCCAGCATTTTACCAATAATCCGGCCGCCATTATTCAGAGCGTCTGCGGTCTCGAACAGTGGAGAAATATCCAGATGTTCTTCCAACCCGTATAGCCGCGCCAGATACAACATGCCCAGCGGCGTCAAACTGTCTTCGCATTCAGCGATTAGCAAACGGATCGGGGTCTCGTCATCAATATATTTATGAATTTGCGCGGTCAGGATAAGCTGGCGATGGGCCGTGCTTTTCTCAAGCGCTAATGAGGCGAAATTGACCTTTTGTGGTTTGACGTTTTTGGTCAGCTTCGAGGCGCGCAGTAACAAGGTGCGGTTGTCGGTTGTCCCGCCCTCGTCAATGCCAAAAACCGATTTCAGGGCGCTGGTGACATGGCGGGTATTGATGCGAAAATGAATGCGCGATGTGCCCAGACCGAACGCATGCATTTGTGCGCGCAGACAGATCATATCTTTGATAAGGGCAGGTTTCTCCGTGCCCTTGATCACTTTTTTGATCAGCGGATACAGGGATTGTAAATTCAAAAGCCGGCGGGTCGATGTGCGGGTGAGATTATTGGCCGCCGCCACCAGATTATCCGTATCGGTCAAATCTTCATTAAACAGCTCCAGATCCCGCTCGGCACTTTCGTGGGCCGCTTCCAGTTTTTTGATCAGAGTGCCCAGTGCGGATTTCGCAGACCCGTCCATGCCGGTTTTGGCTTTGGCTTCAATGGCTTTTGCGCGCTCGCAATAGCGTTGAACTTGGGCCGCTTTTTCCTGCAAGCGTAACCGCAGGGCATCCCCCCAGCTAATATCCGTGCGCCCGTCAATATCATATCCAACCCAGCTATATACACTCACCAGTGCAGGGGTGATACGGGTCCAGTCTTGAGGGAAGGCCTTGCGGGCCACATCCAGTATTTTGGCGTTAATGCCGTCAAGCGCATGTTGAATACGCGCAATCGTGGCTTGGGTATCATAATGCTCTTCTTGCAAAGTCGGCCCGCGACCGGACAGATAGCGCATGGTCTTTAACTGCTTGGTCAGTTTGCCATATTCCCCGTCAGGGCTGGAGGCAATTTCCCCCAGACAATCACGAATATTACGCGGCAGGGAGAATGTAGGATGGGCTGTAAACACAATGCCCTGACCTGTCTCTTCCACCCATTTTTTAAACGCAGAAAAACCCAGTTTGGTTTTATCTGTAGCGAGCTTGCCGATCGTGCGGTCGAGCGCCTTGACGTCTTTAACACCGGCGCGCGCGCGCAAACGTCGCGCCCGGTCAATCAATGCTTTATCGGATATGGATTTAACCAGAGCCTCAACGTCGCGAAACGCAATCTCGCGGTTTTCTACATCTTTGGAAATATCATAGGCCAATAATTTAACAGGATTGGCCTGTGGGTCGCTAGACAGGCTGGCCTCGTGTTGGGCGAGGCGTGCCTGCAATTTTGTCAGTAAATCTTTGGTGTTGCTGCGGCGATAGGTCATAGAAATCCGTTACAAAAATTTCCCGATTTCGCGAGCTGTATCCAGCATGCGATTGGAAAAGCCCCATTCATTATCATACCAAGACATAACACGGATCATTGTGCCGTCATTAACATAAATCTGGTCACCCAAGAACGTCGTCGAATGCGGGTCATGATTGAAGTCGGACGAGACAAGCTTCTCGTCCGTATAGGCGAGGATGCCTTTCAAAGACCCGTTGGCCGCCGTTTTGAACAGATCGCGAATTTCATCCTCAGTCGCCGGTCTCTCCGTCTCGATCGTCAAATCCACCGCAGATACATTTGCGGTTGGCACCCGAATAGAGACACCGTCGAGTAAACCGTTCAGCTCCGGCAACACTTTACCAATTGCTTTCGCTGCCCCGGTCGTGGTCGGGATCATGGAGAGCGCAGCCGCGCGGCCCCGATACAAATCTTTGTGCACACTGTCATGGGTTGGCTGGTCGCCGGTATAGGCATGGATGGTGGTCATCATACCGCGCTTCAGCCCGTAAGCTTTGTGCAGGATATAGGCCAGTGGCGCCAAGGCATTGGTCGTACAAGAGGCATTGGAAACAATATGGTCATCTACTGTCAGCGTGTCGTGATTAATGCCGTAAACAATGGTCGGAATATCCCCTTGTGCAGGCGCAGAGATCAGCACTCGTTTGGCACCAGCCTGTAAATGTTTACCCGCCGTCTCGGTCGAGCGGAAAAATCCGGTACATTCCATAACAATATCAATATCAAGCTCGGCCCATGGCAGATCAGCCGGATCGCGTTCCGCCGACATATGCACCCGTTCGCCGTTAACCAGCATAACGCCGTCTTTGGTCGAAACATCCGCATTAAAACGCCCATGTATGCTGTCATATTTCAGCAAATGTGCCAAAGTTGCATCATCTGCCAGATCATTAATGGCAACGATTTTCATGTCCGTATGCTGGCTATCCGCGAGCGCGCGAAATATCATGCGGCCAATCCGGCCAAATCCGTTGATTGCAATATTTAAGGTCACAAAAGTCTCCAAAATTCTAAATAGTGTGTGCGCCAAGTTTTGTTAGGGCTAACATTTTCAAAATACGTGAACATGACAGCGTTGTCAATTAGCAAGGCGATGATCTCTCCACATTGCGTTCATTCTTGATGCAATAGCCCGTGATGACACCGGTGTCAATTAGCAAAATTACATGCAGTCTATGTAACGTATTCGGGCGCGGTTTAAGGCTGCAAACTTTCGCGGGCCCGCAAGGCCGTGGCCTTGACGCTGGCCCAGTTTTGGGCGTTGACCGCTTGCTGATCCACCATCCACGAGCCGCCAACGGCAATCACATTTGGTAGGGCCAGATAGTGCGGGGCGCTGTCACCATTAATGCCGCCTGTAGGCATGAATTTGATTTTCGGCAAGGGGCTGGCCATGGATTTCAAAGCCGGAACGCCGCCATTGCTTTCGGCGGGGAAAAATTTCACACATTCAAACCCGTGATCATAAAGCTCAAGCGCTTCACTGGGGGTGGCGACACCCGGAAACACCGGAACCGACACGGCTTTAAGCGCTGGTAACAGTTTTGAGCTGACAGCTGGCGTGACGATAAAATCACTGCCCGCTTCAAGGGCCGCGTTTAAATCATCAACAGATAAAATCGTACCCGCTCCGACACAAAGTTCGGGAGCAGCCGCTTTCATGGCTCCGATGGACGGAAGGGCTTGAGGTGTACGTAAGGTAATTTCGGCAGTGGTAATGCCTGCGTCCCAAAGCGCCGCCGCCAGAGAGGCTGCGTGGTTTTCGTCATAAAGCGTCAAAACCGGAACGATGGGGCAGGCTTTCAGGGCCGCAAAAATAGGGTGTGCATCAATAGTCATAAATTTCGTCCAGGAACAACGCTGCCGCCCCGTAAAGTGCGGCTGAAGGTTTGTGCAAATGCCGCATAGGTATAGATTCCATATAGGGACTACGCAGCCCGCGATTAAAATAACGTTTCATAGCCTTAGGGGTATTAATGAACTCCATCAAGCGTGATGTGACTCCGCCGGCCAGAATGACACCACTGCGTGTACCGCCGGTCAAAGCCATATCGCCAATAGAGCACATAATGGCCGCCGCCCGAACTTCGCATACCTCCAAACAGACAGGATCGCCTGCCGATGCCGCCTCGTGAATAGCGCCCGGTTCCATACGGTTATAGGTTTGGCCTTGCCGTTTGCAAACAGCCTTATGAAGCTCGTCAAGACCCTTGCCGGAACACACAAGCTCTAGAGAAACAAATTCATGATCTTGTTGTAGAATATGCAAAATTTCGCACTCTATCTGGTTTTGGGGTGTAAATGCGACATGGCCACCTTCACTGGCGATCACTTTCCAATGACGATACATTTGACCGGGGACGGGCACAAGGAACGCCATGCCGAAACCCGTACCGGGGCCGGCAACCAGTATCGGCGTATTTTCAACAACTTTACCGGAGTTCAACACATCGAAATCATCAACTTCCAACTCGGGGATCGAGCGGGCCATGGCTTCGAAATCATTGTAAAGTTTAATCGTTTCCGCGCCGATTTTTGCAGCCAAATCCGGGCCGGACACCGTCCACGGGCGATTGGTCAGAACAACCGTATTGTTTTTAATCGGCCCTGCCAGTGCCAGCGCCACATTTTTCGGGGTGACATTGACAGCCTTAAGATAGCCCGCAATCGCTGTGTCCAGATCGGGAACGGAATCGCCGGGCACATTGGCAAATTTTTCAATCGTAATTTTCCCGCTGGCGCTACGGTCTGCCAGTCCGAGGCGTACATTCGTGCCGCCAACATCCCCGACCAATATTAAGTTCTCCGTATTCCCCTGAACTGGTGTCATTTTATCTCCCCATCTATATGTAGACCAAAACTTGTGGCGCCGCTCTCCGCAGACGAGCAATTGTGCCGTAGTGTCGAAAACAGATTGCGTCCAAACCCGGCTTGCGGTGCATTTTTCAAAAACGGAATCAGAGGGCGGGCAAAAAATTCCGCCTCATCTACCGCAATACTGAGAACGCCAGCTTCCGCGTCCAGTGTAATCACATCCCCGTTGCGCACGCGGGCGAGGGGCCCGCCTTTCGCAGCTTCCGGCCCCACATGAATGGCCGCCGGTATATTCCCAGACGCCCCGGACATGCGTCCGTCCGTCACCAAGGCCACCTTGAAGCCCCTGTCTTGTAAAACCCCAAGCGACGGGGTTAGCTTGTGAAGCTCCGGCATGCCGTTGGCGGACGGGCCTTGAAACCGCACCACCGCAATGAAATCCTTGTTAAGCTCGCCCGCTTCAAACGCTGTCAGCAGATCGTTTTGATCCTCGAACACTATTGCCGGTGCGCTCACCAACCGGTGCTCTTTTTTTACAGCCGAGATTTTAATGACGCCACGTCCCAACATGCCGTCCAAAACCCGCAGCCCGCCTTCCTCGCTAAATGGGTCGGAGGCTGGGCGCAAAATATCAAGATTACCACTTTGTGTCGGCGCGTCGCGCCAGACCAGTTTATTATCGTCCAGCCCGGGTTCTTGGGCGTAATGGGACAGGCCGTGTCCGGCAACGGTTTTCACGTCATCATGCATCAGACCCGCATTGAGCAATTCCGAGATCAAAAATCCCATACCGCCGGCCGCGTGGAAATGGTTCACATCCGCTTGCCCGTTCGGATAGATACGGGTGAGGAGCGGCGTGACTGTAGACAGGGCCGAAAAATCATCCCAGCGCACATCAATGCCAGCCGCTTTGGCAATCGCAGGAATGTGCAGGGTCAAATTGGTCGACCCTCCTGTCGCCATTAGGCCGACAATCGCATTGACAATCGCATTGACGCCAATCACTTCTCCGATAGGCGTATAGGCCTCTTTCTCGGCGGTAATTTCAGTGGCGCGTCTGGTGGCGCCAGCGGTCAGGGCTTGGCGCAAAGGCGTGCCGGGATTGACAAAGGCTGCCCCGGGTAAATGTAGACCCATAACTTCCATCAACATTTGGTTGGAATTGGCGGTACCGTAAAATGTGCAGGTGCCCGGACTGTGATAGCTCTCGCTCTCAGCCTTTAAAAGCGCCGCGCGGTCAACTTTACCTTCGGCAAACAATTGTCTTATGCGGGCTTTTTCCTTGTTTGGTAGGCCGGACGGCATCGGGCCTGCAGGTATGAAGATGCCGGGTAAATGCCCAAATTGCAGCGCGCCGATGAGAAGCCCCGGTACGATTTTGTCACACACACCCAGATAGAGCGCCACGTCAAATGTATCGTGGGACAAAGAAATCGCCGTCGCCATAGCGATCACATCACGTGAGAACAGGGACAATTCCATGCCGGGTTGACCTTGGGTCACCCCATCGCACATGGCCGGAACCCCGCCAGCAACCTGCGCCGTCGCGCCTGCTTCACGGGCAGCTTTGCGAATAATTTCAGGATATTTCTCAAACGGCTGATGCGCCGACAGCATGTCATTATAAGACGTGACAATGCCAATATTGGGCCAAGACGCGCCAAACAGTGCTTGCTTGTCATGTAGGGCACATCCGGCAAAGGCATGGGCCTGATTACCGGCCGTCAGATGTTTGCGCGCTAAACCTTTCGGTTTGCGGACATACATTTCGTCCAGATATTCACGCCGACTGTCTTGAGATCGTTTTCTGATCCTGTCTGTAATTTCCCGGACAATGGGATGTAGTGTGTTGGTCATTATTATATCCTACGTGCCACTTAGAACCGTGAGGCGATCGCCCAAAGTTTCAATGGCAAGTCCTATGGGGTAATCGGCCCCTGATAAAGCATCTTTTAAAACCTGTTGTTTCTGCGCGCCGGTAATCAGGAGCAGGGCCAGATGACAGCTCCCGACCGCATGCCGGGTCAGGGTCATGCGCTGTAAATACGCACCCGTGACATCCGAAGGCTTCGCGGTTACCGCGGCCACACAATCTGTGTTTTTGGGATCGACAGCATTTCCAAGCCCGTCCGCATCCGGGAACCAGGACGCCGTATGCCCGTCCCCGCCCATGCCTAAAATGACAACACTATAAGGCTGCGCGATGTGCGTATAAGCGGCCTCGACCTCGGCTTGGCCCGCGGCGGGAGTGTCATGTGCGGTCTTCATGGGAACGAAGCGGGCTTTCGCCGCCTTGTTTTGCAACAGCGTGCGACGGATAAGAGCGGCGTTGGAGCCCGCATCCTCCTCATCAACCCAGCGGTCATCAACAAGACCAATCGTGATTTTGTCCCATGGCAAATCAAAGTGTGACAATTGTTCATACACCGGCCCGGGGGTCGAGCCACCCGAGACCATCAAACTGGCCGCGTCGGTATTTTCAACATCTGCCTTCAGGCGCGCCACAATAAGGTTGGTCGCGCGCTCGTGCAAATCCGATATATCCGAGAAATGTTTCAAAACCGGTCGCATTAAAATTCTCTTTCCCACCATTCGCGACCATCCCTGTCCATCAGCATGGCGGCTTGTAGAGGGCCTTGCGTACCGGCAACATAGGGCTCGAGAGGTTGATCCGCCTCGGCCCAAGCCGCCAGAAGATTGTCTACCCAACTCCATGCGGACTCGACCTCGTCGCGACGCATAAACAAAGCCAGATTACCCCGTACCACATCCATCAATAGGCGCTCATACGCATCAGGATAGCGCAACATAAAGTTTTCTGCATAGGACAAATTCAAAGGCAGGGATTTAATATGCAACCCGCCCGGCCCCGGCTCTTTGATCTGCATAAACAGACGCACCCCTTCATCGGGTTGCAAGCGGATCACCAAACGGTTTGGCGGATGGCCCGTATGCCCAAACAAAGGATGCGGAGTTGGCTTGAACTGGATGACAATTTCCGAATGCCGCGACGCCATGCGTTTGCCGGTGCGCAGATAAAACGGCACACCCGCCCAACGCCAGTTTTCAATTTCGGTCTTGATGGCCACATAGGTTTCGGTTTTACTTTTATGCTCTTGATCGGACAAGGTATCCAGATAGGAACTCACAGGCTTATCGCCTTCCATACCGGCAATATATTGCCCGCGCACAGTTTGTGATTTGACCGTTTTAGGATCAAAGCGTTTCAAGGCGTTCAGCACTTTAATTTTTTCTGTACGCACTTCGTCCGCGTCCAGTGAATTGGGCGGCTCCATCGCGGTCAGGCACAATAATTGTAGCAAATGGTTTTGGATCATATCGCGCACCGCGCCCGAGCGGTCATAATAATCGGACCGCCCTTCCAGACCGATATTTTCCGCCACAGTAATTTGTACATGGTCAATAGAATTGCGTGACCAAATCGGTTCGAACAATGTATTGGCAAAACGCAGAACCAGAAGATTTTGCACCGTTTCTTTGCCCAGATAATGATCAATCCTGAAAATGGAGTTCTCGGCAAACACCGCGCCAACCCCTTCATTAATCGCCCGTGCCGATTCCAGATCAGTCCCAATCGGTTTTTCTAAAACAAGACGTACATTCTTGCCATTAAACCCTGCTTTGCCCAGGGATTCGCAGGTCGCCACATAAATAAGCGGCGTGGTCGCAAGATACAGAACAAGCGGGCGTTCATCCTGATTAAGTTTTGATCTGAGAAGATCCCAGTCGGCGTCCGCTTTGGTGGCGTCGATTTGAATATAGTCTACAAGACTTGCAAATTCCGCCCACTTGTCTTTGGTCCAGCTTGTCGAAGCTTCGCGGCAACTGTCTTTGGCGATGTCGACAAAGGCTTCACGGGTCAAATCTGAACGCGCCGCCGCAATGATGCGGTTTGAGCTATCAATTTGCCCGTCCATGAAGCGGTGAAACAGGGCAGGTAAAAGCTTGCGACGGGACAAATCACCCGTGCCCCCAAAAATAACAATATCAAACGGCTCTACAGGTATAAATTTTGCCATCTTCAATCCTTCGCGGCTCTTGGCGGCCTAGTTCGGCCTTCTTATTTTCGCCATTGTGCCCAATAATGACAACGCTGTCAATTAATTGTGTATGACAAAACAACACCATGCACATGTTATGCATAAAATTGCCGCGCCAGTATAGATTTTACGGCGTGCTTGTCCCTCGCACCAGCAATTGAACGGGCAGTTTTTCTTGGGTAAATTCGAGACCCGGGGTGCGGATATGTGCAAGCAGCAACTCCGCCGCCCGTTCGGCCAATCCGTGTACTGGCTGACGGATCGTTGTCAGGGGTGGCCAGACAATATTGCCGACCCGCGACCCATCATACCCGGCAATGGCCAGCTCGCCCGGAATATCAAGACCGGCTTTCAGCGCCGCCATCATCACCCCAACTGCCATATCATCATTGGCCGCAAAAATAGCGGTCACATAGGACGAGCTTTTTAGCAGGGTTTCACATTCTTTAAATCCTGAACGGGAAGAAAAATCTCCGTGCAGGATCGGACAGGCCTCCGTATTAAGACCGGCATCTGTAAGTGCCGCCAGAAAACCGGTGCGCCGCGCCACAGAGGAGCCATGATTTTCCGGGCCGGAGATAAAGGCGATTTTACAATGGCCCTGCGCGATCAGATGTTCGGTCATCATATGCGCCGCCGCCTGATCATCAACATAGGTGCAAGAGGAACTGGCCGGATTATGTGCCGGTGATAAACGTACATAGGGTATGTTGTGTTCACGTAATACGGAAATGAGATCGACATTGTCACACAGGGGTGGACTGAGAATAACCCCGTCGATTGGAAACTCCACCAAATAGTCTTTCGCCTGCTCCGCATAGGAAAGCGTGCAATCTGGACCCGGCGTCTGGAACGGTTCCATGACCGCAAAATACCCTGCCGCCCGACAGCATTTGTGAATACCCTGATGTACCCGTTCCAGATAATCGGAATTTGGGTTGTCATGGAAATGGATGATCACAAACGATTTATTGGACGCCAATCCGCGCGCCGCCACATTGGGCCGATAGCGCATATCTTTGGCCGCCGCCAAAACCTTATCACGCGTAATCTCACGCACATTCGGTTCATGGTTGAAAACACGGCTGACGGTTTTAATGGAAACCCCTGCCGCTTCGGCGATATCGTCAATCGTAACCTTCTTCATAAATACCAGACTTTATTTTTTTATAATGACGTGCATGAAACGCAAATGCGTGCCCGTCAAGGGGGCAGTTTGAGGCGGCAGGAAGACAGCCCTTGAAATTTATCCCTAAATCCACCCTGCAAACAGGCTTTGAGAATGGGCGGGCAGGGCGGGAGAGGGCCGGAGAGCCAGCCGGTTTGGTGTTTACTTATTCCACAATTTCAGCCACACTCTCAAAAAATGGGGAGAAAATTATGATTTCAGGTTTAAAAATGATAGCGCTAACGGTTTCAATGACCGCGCTGATGGCCACAGGTACACAAAGTCTGGCGCACGCGGACGAGCTTAAATTGGACAGCGTGTTCACAGATCATATGGTTTTGCAAAGCGGTGCCCCGATTGTGCTTAGTGGCCAAGCGGGTGCAGGCGCACAGATCAGCGTAACAATTTCGGACACCTCCGGGAGTGCGCGCGCAGATGCGGACGGAAACTGGACGACAAGCCTTACGGCTATGGATGTAGGTGGCCCATACGAAATTTCTGTAAGCTCCGATTTAGGGGCCAGCACAACCGTCAAAGACGTATTGATCGGCGATGTCTGGATGTGTTCGGGACAATCAAATATGGAATTTAACACGGCCCGTTCCATGAACGGCGGTGGTGTTGGCGGGGCCAATGATGCCTCCATTCGCTTCTTGCAAGTCAGTCACGGAACATCCCCTGTGCCCTTGCGTAATTTGACAAATGACAAAGATGTGTGGGCCGTGTCTACGCCTGACAATACGGGCGGGTTTTCTGCCGTATGTTACATGTTTGCACGTGAGTTGAAAAACAGCGGCGTCGTCCCCAAAGATTTACCTCTCGGTCTCATCCACTCCTCTTGGGGCGGCTCACAGATCGAGGCGTGGATTAGCGCAGACGCCCTGCATGAATTAGGCGGTCGCGAAACCGAACTGGCGGCGTTAGCCCTGTATGCATCTGACCCCGAAAAAGCCGGAATTGCCTATAGCAAGTCTTGGCAAAATTGGTGGGAAAGCAAAAATGCCTCCGATGTGACCCCTTGGGAAAGTGGTGATGACAAGACGGGCTGGGCGGCCACACCTGCGGCCATGTCTGATTGGAGAAGCTGGGGCTATGATGATCTGTCCAATCATTTGGGCATGGTCTGGTTTAAAACCTCGGTCGAGCTGAGCGAAGCTGATATTAAAAACGGCATGGCCGAACTGGCTTTGGGCAGTATCGACGAAGTGGACATGGCGTGGGTTAACGGCAAATTTGTCGGCGGCATGTTTGGCTGGGGCACGAACCGGAATTATGATTTCCCCGAAGGCATTCTACATGCAGGCACCAATACGGTCGTCGTCAATGTGCTCAATACATGGGGGCAGGGCGGTATGATTGGCCCGAATGAGGCTATGAACATTACGCTCTCCAGCGGGAAAAACATCTCCCTTGCCGAGGGCTGGCACTACCAGAAAGTACCAAACACGATCGGTTCTGCGCCGAACCCGCCTTGGGAATCGATCAATGGCTTGAGCGGTTTGCACAATGCTATGTTGGCTCCGCTTGATAATCTGGCACTAAAAGGCGCGCTCTGGTATCAGGGCGAAAGCAATGCAGGGCGGGCAGGTGCCTATGAAGGCCTGCTCAATGCATTAAGCTCGGATTGGCGCAATATGTTTGGTGCCGATCTGCCGATCATTGTCCATCAATTGCCGAATTTTGGCGGCATGCGCGCCGAGCCGTACGAGTCTGGTTGGGCCCGTGTACGTGATGCCCAGCGTAGAGTAGCAGACGCAGATGCAAATACCGAAACGGTTGTGCTCATTGATGCGGGCGATAAACGCGACATTCATCCCGCCGACAAAGCCGTTGTCGGGCGGCGCACGGCGGTAGCCGTTCATAGCCTCGTCTATGGCGGTAACAAAGCCGCGACGGGCCCGCAGCCGGTCAGTGCAAACCGTAAGGGAAAATCTGTCATTGTGAAATTTACAGATATTGCCGGTGATTTGGTTGCCATGAGCCACAACTCACCAATTTCTTTCGAACTGTGTGACGCCAATGGGTGCTCATATGCAGATGCCAAAATTGAAGGCACGAATGTCACGCTTTCCACAAAATCAAAACGCAAAGCCACACATGTCCGCCATTGTTGGGGGGATGCTCCCGTCTGTAATTTGTATGACAGTGAGGGGCCTTTACCGGTAAGCTCGTTTGAATTGACAGTAGAATAGCAGGGCGCAAGCTTTTAGATTTTTAACACTGCACTAAGCGCAATAAAAAAGCCGGAACGCAAAACGTTCCGGCTTTCTATATGTTCTGATCCCAATCCTTAGAGGATTGTTTGGCCCGTCTTCTTCCAGTCCTTCATAAACCCGGCAAGACCCGCATCGGTCAGAGGATGGTTGGCCATTTTACGAATAACGTCTGGCGGAGAGGTAATCACGTCTGCGCCAACAAGTGCACAGTCTTTAATGTGGTTCACATTGCGAATAGACGCGGCCAGAATTTCTGTCTCATAGCCGTAATTGTCATAAATCATCCGAATGTCTTCGATCAACTCGATACCGTCTTGGGTGATATCATCTAGGCGACCAATGAAAGGCGAGATAAATGACGCGCCACATTTCGCTGCCAGCAATGCCTGATTGGCAGAGAAGCACAAAGTGACATTGGTCGAGATACCTTCACGGGAAAAGATTTTACAGGCTTTCAAACCCTCCATGGTCAAAGGCAGTTTCACGCAAATATTGTCGGCAATTTTACGAAGCTCGCGCCCCTCAGCCAACATGCCGTCCGTATCCATCGCGATAACTTCAGCACTGACCGGCCCTTCGACCAGCGCACAAATCTCGGCAACAACTTCTTTAAAGTCGCGACCTGATTTGGCAATAATAGACGGGTTGGTGGTCACACCATCCACAAGGCCAATATCGTTTAGCGCGGCGATTTGATCTAAATCAGCGCTATCAACAAAAAATTTCATATTCGTTCTCTCTTAAAAACCTACTTGGTAAAGTCAGTGACAATGTTCTCTAACATTTCCTGACGACCAGAAACAGGCGTAGGTGAATTATTTTCTTTAAGCGCATGTGCAGCCATATCTGTCAGGCTCGCAGACCCGTCCATCATTTTTGCGCCCATGCCGGATTTCCATCCCGAGTAACGTGCCTCAACAAAGCCGGACAGTTTCTCGCTCTCGATCAAAGCGGCCGCATTTTCCAGCGCCCGACCCAACAAATCCATCCCGCCAACATGGCCGTGGAACAAATCATCCAGATCAATACTTTGACGACGCACTTTGGCATCGAAATTGGAGCCGCCGTTTTTGAAACCGCCGCCTTTCAAAATGTAATACAATGCCGTCGTGGTTTCGCGCAGATCATTGGGGAACTGGTCCGTGTCCCAACCGTTTTGCGGGTCGCCGCGATTAAAGTCGATAGAGCCGAAAATGCCGAACGCATTGGCCATTTCAATCTCGTGCTCGAAACTGTTGCCGGCCAAAGTGGCGTGGTTAGGTTCGATATTCACCTTAACTTCGTTTTCAAGACCATGGGCTTTCAAGAACCCGTACACAGTACCAACATCGCGGTCATATTGATGCTTTGTCGGCTCGTGTGGTTTTGGCTCGATCAGGATATCGCCTTTAAAGCCAATCTTGTGTTTGTACTCGACAACCATGTTGAAGAAGCGGCCAAGCTGTTCCATTTCCTGTCCAACACGTGTGTTCAGAATTGTATCATAGCCTTCGCGGCCACCCCAAAGCACATAATTGGCACCACCAAGACGATGTGTAGCGGCCAGACATTCCTGTACCTGCAACGCTGCAAACGCGGTCACATCAGGGTTCGGGTTCGAAGCCGCACCCGCCATATAACGCGGATGCGAGAACATATTGGCCGTACCCCAAAGCAGCTTAACGCCGGTTTGAGCGATTTTAGCCTCGATTTTATCGACGATATTCGCAAAGTTTTCCACATGTTCTTTCGGCGTCTCGGCACTTGCCATCACGTCTACATCATGAAAGCAGAAATACGGGTTGCCCAGCTTTTGGAAAAATTCAAACGCCGCGTCCAGCTTCTCGTCCGCCGCTTTTTGATCCGTAACCGGCTTGATCCATGGGCGGTCAAATCCGCCAGCCCCAAATACATCGGCACCATCCCAGCAAAAGGAATGCCAGTAACACACCGCGATCCGCAAATGTTCGGCCATGGTTTTGCCAAGAACTTTCTTGTCCTTGTCATAATATTTAAAGGCGAGCGCAGACGTGCTGTCCGGCCCTTCGAATTTAATTTCTGGAATGTGGTCAAAGAAAGTTCTGCTCATGTTTGGTTCTCCGTAAAAAGATTTGAAAGCGAGCTGTAAAGCTGCGTGAAGATGGTTCGTTTTTGGGCGTAAAGGTCGCGTAAATCGGCGTCAGGCTCGATAATATCGATGATTTTTGGCGGTGTGCACACATCCTCGAACGGCTCGTTTAAATCAGCCAGACGTGCCAGACGTGCCGCCCCATAGGCAGGGCCAACCGTGCCGCCGTCACGGTAAATCAAAGGCAGATCAAAGACCGATGCCAGTATTTTCCCCCAATAGGCTGATCGCGCGCCGCCGCCAATCACGGACAGGGTTTCTATGCGCGCGCCGGTATCTTTCAGGGCCGTAATCCCGTCCGCCATGCCAAACGCAACCCCTTCAAGCGCCGCTTGTCCCAAAGCCACAGGATCGCTCTCGTGGGTCAGTCCAAAAAATACGCCTTGGGCAAGCGGGTTATTGTGAGGCGTACGTTCACCGGAAAGATAAGGTAGAAAATATTCGCTTGCTGTTGGTTGGGCCCGATCTGCTACACTGTCATAAAGGGCGACCGGGTCTTTAAATCCTGTAGTTTTGGCGACCCAGTCGACAGCACTGGCCGCGCTGAGCATCACCGACATTTGATGCCATTTATCGGGCAGGGCATGACAGAATGTATGCACGCCCCCGTCCGGGTTCGGACGATAGGAATCGTCAGCCAGGAAAATCACGCCGGACGTTCCCAAAGACAAAAACGCATCTCCGCGCCGATATATGCCAGAGCCAATCGCGCCCGCCGCATTATCACCACCACCGGCCGCAACAGGCACGCGGCCCATGCCCCAAGCTTCGGCAAGTTCTGCGCGCAGCTTTCCGGTAAAGGTATTGCCTTCAAATAATTCCGGCATATGGTCTTCGCTTAATTCGCATCCGCCCAACATGACTGATGACCAGTCGCGCTTGGCCGTGTCCAGCCACAGCGTACCAGCACTGTCGGACATATCGGAAGCATAGCTCCCGGTCATGCGCAGGCGGATATAATCTTTTGGCAGGATGATTTTCTTGGTTTTTGCAAATACGTCCGGTTCGTGCTTTCTGACCCATTCAACTTTGGGGGCCGTAAATCCGGGCATGGCGCAATTGCCGGTAATTTCGCGTAAAGTAGGTATGCGCTCTTCAAGCTCCGCACACTCGGCCAGAGAGCGTCCATCATTCCACAACATGGCAGGGCGTACGGCACTGCCGTCTTCGCCGATCAGGGTCGCGCCGTGCATTTGCCCGGACAGGCCAACAGCTTTGACGCCGGACCGGTATTTCGGATCAAGGGCGCTGACGGCCCGATTGGTGGCAGACCACCAATCCGACGGCACTTGCTCTGACCATAACGGGTGCGGGCGGTGAACTTCCAGCTCTGCATGGGATTGATCCACGACGATGCCGCTCTCGTCTACCAAGACGGCTTTAATCCCAGATGTGCCAATATCAATACCCAGATACATTGAATATCCTTATAAAATATGTTAGTTCCCAGCTTCACAGTCTAGCTAATGATAGCGTTATCATTTTTTCTGGTCAAATGGTTTGTCGCACTTTGTTGAAAAGAAGGTGTATTTTTGCAGTTTCGCCCGTAAAATCGGGAAAAGTATTGCTTTAAGGAGTTAAAAACCGTGAGAAGACGCAGAATTAGACACGAAAACCCCCGTTCAGACACGGGAAAAGGGAAAAACGAAATGCCGAAAATGTCAAAAATTGTCTGTTTCGGTGAATTATTACTCCGCATGGGGGCCCCGGGCGCTGAAAAATTACTGCAAACGCCCCGGCTGGACGTCTGTGTTGGTGGCGCGGAAGCAAATGTAGCCGTATCTCTGGCCCAGTTTGGTCATGACGCGGTCTTTGCCAGCGTGGTGACGGATAACGTTCTCGGGGCCAGCGCCATCGGCGAGTTGCGCCGACATGGCGTCAACATTGCCAATATTTCGCGCACGCCGGGCCGGATGGGTTTATACTTTCTCAGTAGCGGCGCCGTCCTGCGCGCCTCCGAAATTGTTTATGATAGGGCCGATTCCGCTTTTGCCACGATGGGGGCAGAGGATCTGGATTGGGCGCAGATTTTGGACGGGGCCAGTTTTTTGCATATTTCCGGCATTACGCCCGCTGTTGGCCCGGGGCCAGCCGAGGCTGCTCTGCGGGCCGTAAAAGCGGCCAAGGAAAACGGTATCGGGGTTTCCTTTGACGGCAATTATCGCGCGCAACTTTGGCAGGCCTGGTCATCGGATGGGCCAGCTATTTTGAAAGACATTCTCCGCCACGCCACAATCGCCTTTATTAACGAGCGTGATATTGGTTTGATCTTTGGCCGGAAGTTTTCGCCTGAGGATCGCAAAAGGGCCTATAGTTTGGCGTTTAGAGAATTTCCGCGCCTTAAATACATTGCCAATACATCGCGCACCCTCAGCAGTGTCCGCGAACAAACATTATGGGCTGAAATCCGCAGCCGCGACAAAACATGGGAATCGAAAAGCTATGCCCTGTCAGGTATCGTCGACCGTATCGGGGCAGGGGACGCATTTGCCGCCGGAGTGCTACACGCTCTTGAAGCGAAATCCGATCCAGCCCATGCGGTCGAGTTTGGTATGGCCGCCTCTGTGATCAAACATTCTGTGCCTGGGGATTTCAACCTTGTATCCAGTGCCGATGTCGAAGCTTTGATGGACGGCGGGTCGCTGGACGTAAAACGGTAAGCTCCGACCCAACTTTTAGGCTGGTCAAAACGCCCCCTATATGCGATTATTTTAGCGCTAACATTAACGGGTATACCTCGTGAAATCTATAAACATGTAGAGCGGGCGCTTACGGGGAACAGAATTGGGGAAATAGATATGGTTATGAAATATGCAAAGGTTTCGGCACTGGCTATGTCTATGGTGCTGGGCCTATCGGGTTGCGCATCGGAGAGCCAGGCAGACAGTGAAGTGGAAACATCCAGCACATCTCAGATCGTGAAAGCCGTGCATCTAAACCAGCATGGATTTTTACCCAAGCGCAGTAAAATTGCCATTGCGGTTACGGACGCGAAACAACCATTGGAGTGGCAATTGCAAACAGGCGCAGGCGAAACGCTCGCGTCCGGCCTGTCCGTACCATTTGGCATAAATACCGGCTCGGAAGCGCACGTTCACCAGATCGATTTTAGTGAATACACGGGCTCTGGTGACGGGCTTCAATTGGTGTTGAACGGCACTAAAAGCCACCCGTTTACAATCTCGGAAAATGTCTATGGCCAGTTGAGATATGATGTGGCGTCTTTCTATTATCACCAACGCAGTGGCACCCCGATCGAAGCCAAATATGCGGGTGGTGAAAAGTGGGCCCGCCCTGCCGGCCATGCGCCCGATACCGCCACCTGCTATGGCCCCGAGGACGTGTTCGGCAATATATGGAGTGGATGCGATTACACGCTTGATGTGTCCAAGGGTTGGTATGACGCTGGCGATCAGGGAAAATATGTGGTCAATAGCGGGGTCACCGTCTGGACTTTATTGAATTATTATGAGCGTAGCCTGTCAAACCCGTCTGCCAGCAAAGCAGTTGCGGACGGCATGTTCAGCATTCCGGAACGGGAAAACCAGGTACCGGACTTACTGGATGAAGTGCGCTGGAACCTAGAATTTATGTTGGCCATGCAAGTGCCGGACGGTACCAAGATGCGTTTGCCGCGCGGTGATCAACGTATTCGCGACGGCAAGCTGGAGTTTACGGATTTCGATGTCACCGGCATGGTGCATCATAAAGTCCATGACGAACACTGGACAGCCATGGTGATGCCGCCGCATCTCGACCCCGAAACCCGCTATCTTATGTATCCGTCGACAGCTGCAACTTTGAACTTGGCCGCTGTTGGTGCCCAGTGTGCGCGGCTGTGGAAAGACATTGATCCTGCCTTTTCTGCGCAGTGTTTAAGTGCGTCGAAGAAAGCCTATAAGGCGGCCAAAAACATACCCGATGTGTGGGCCTATACGGTGACGGGCGGCGGCGGCGGCGGTTATGGCGATCGCCGCGTCGATGACGAGTTTAGTTGGGCCGCGACCGAGCTGTATATTACGACTGGCGAAAGCGAATATGAAAAAGATATGCGTGCGTCCGATGTGCATCTCGCAACCCCGCCCGCCACAACGGACGGGCGCGGAGATATAAGCTGGAACACGGTCGATACGCTCGGGACGATCTCTCTGGCTGTGGCGCCGTCCGGTGTCCCGTCTGCGGATCAAACTGCGGCCCGTAAAGCTCTGGTTGGAACGGCGGATAGATACGTAGCCCAAACTAAAAGTCAGGGCTATAGACTTGCATTTTCCAGACCCTATACTTGGGGATCAAATTCTGATTTTTCCAATCGCGGCATTATATTTGCGCTTGCCCATGATTTCACGGGCGATGAAAAATACCGGACCAGTGCGATTGATATGATGGATTATATGTTGGGGCGTAACCCTATCGACCAGTCCTATATTTCAGGATATGGCGAAAATCCTATGCTGCACCCCCATCACCGCTTTTGGGCCCATTCGCTCAGCGATGATTTGCCACCACCACCACCGGGGGCTTTATCGGGCGGGGCTAATTTTAACCGGCCTGCTGATCCGATTGCGCGCAAAATTTATGAAAACTGCAAACCCCAGACCTGTTTCAAGGATCATGTGGAATCCTATTCTATGAACGAGGTTGCGATTAACTGGAACGCGCCATTGTTCTGGCTCAGCGCTTATCTGGGCGAGTAAAATAATCAGCCAATAAAATACGGCGCATAAAAAAATCGGGAAGGCGGGATATGTCCAGCCTTCCCGATGCCCCTCTTCTTCCCCAAAGAGAAGCCTAGCTTAGTTCAGATCAACGCTCTTGGTCGGGAGCGCGCCCAGATCAACATTCTGTCCTTTGTTAAGCACATAGAACTGACCAAATTCCACCGTCTGCTTTACTTTCCCGATATTAAAGGCAAGCACTAAATCTTTGGCCTTATAGTCTTGTTTGGCAATGCCGTTTACATAATGCAATTGCCAGTTTTCGCTCAAAGTAACCATGCTTTCCGCAACCCCTGTATAGGGTGCCGCTATGAGTTGTAGTCGAACCTGAACAACACCGGCGCCACTGGCCTCATTCGGTGTAGAAGCCCGGGCCCACAACATGATTTGCACCGCATCACCAGAGCGCAGGCCTTTGACAAGCGGATTGTTAATCGACACGTCCCACGGGTTGGGATGTGATTTTTTCACTTTCACCTGGTAGGCATATTGCCCTTGTATCTCGGATGCTTTGACGACTTTGGTTTTCTTATCCTTACCCTTGGTTTTCCAACGCACATTCAACGGATTGTTGAGCATGTCGCCCCCCAGAGCGTCCCCGTAAGCCTTCAAAACCTCGGCTTCACTCATTTCTTGCGCAGCCGCAGGTATGGCAAATGCCAATAACGTAGATGCCAACACTGCAGATGTGCTCAGTGCTAAATATTTTCTCCACATAAGTGTACTCCCCCCTACTTATGCTGGTAGCGGTAACATATAATGGTGTATTTTACAAGACCGTCAACTTTCAACCCGTGCCTAGTTGAGTGTATTGCCGACAATATCGGTAAGTGCGGCCAGATATTGTGAAAAAGCTTTTCGCCCTTTTGTGGTCAAACGGGTTGTCGTCTGCGGTTTACGTCCGACGAATTTCTTGTCGACCTTGATATAGCTTGCGTCTTCAAGCTTGCGAATTTGAATGGAGAGATTGCCCGCCGCCGCATTTAGGACGGCCTTCAACTCTGAAAATGTAGCCGATTCCGCATTGGCCAAATAGGCCATAATGCCAAGCCGCAACCGGCTATGGATGAGATCGTCAATTTTCTCGATATTGAAATCAGATTTTTTAGACATGTGATCCGCTAAGCTTAAGGGTCGAAACTATGCAGTTTTATCTGCACTACGCATCATAATAATGCCGGGCAAACCCATCAAGGCAAACATGATGAGGCCAAGGGCGAGCAAGTAATTGGTATCAAAAGGTGCCCCAATTTCTGGCACGCTCAGGCTAAGCCCGAATGAGCCTACAAACCACCCGATCGCCGTTACCCACATCCATGTTCGTCTTTGTATCATGGCTACAGCACACCAAACGGCCCCTTGAAATGCACAAACGACAACGGGGAAAAACAGCCAAAGTGAAGAATCGCCACGTTGGTACGCCGCCAATCCAAAGACGACTGCCATGACGGCATTGGCAATGCCTACGCCTGCAAACACGGCCACAATGGCACGGGTAGCAATACCTTTTTGACGTGCGTCTGCTTTGGAGCGCATGGGCACCCAGAAATTTATGGCCAGAAACAAAACTGTGGGCCCGAAACCTAAAACCAACCAAAAAATCGTAGGGAGGTCGGCATACCATTTGACCAGCGCCCAATTCGCAAAGCATTGAAAACCGTATATGAGGCCTGCGGCCGCATAGATGATGCCCATGCTTTTATACGCCATTGGGTGTTCATCAACCAGTGTGCGGATAAAAGCGAGGTCGTCTGCGAGCGTTTTGGGGTTTATATTTGTCATCATACGACCTCGTCTGTATTATGTTTTGGACCGTTTGGGTTTTCTCTTCCCGTTCAATACGGCCCCAATGAAACTATATCTTACCAAGAGATGGTAACTAAGCAACATGACAGGCAGGCTAACCCCCATGATCAGTGTATATTTCACATACGGGCTCATATCCAACTGGGAAACAAAGACTTGCGCGGCCATGATGATTGGCAAATGGATCAGATAGAGCCAATAAGAGCTATCTGCCAGATAACGCCGTACAGGGCTATAGCCTGACAAAAACCTAAGCGCCGCCCCGATAAAGGCAAATGTCCAGCACCAGATCGCAAGGCCGTATGAGGCCGCATATCCAGCCTTTTTCCATCCCATAGGCAAGGTTTCAAACAAAGAGCTGATGCCAATCATGGATATGCAGATCGCGGTAAAGCCTATGGCGGCAATGAAATAAAGCGGCCATGGTTTCTCGAATCTATGGATCAGTTTCGGTTGACGATGGAGCGCCCAGCCAAATACGAACGCTGTTCCGTATCCTATGAGCGCTGGTGTGTTTGGCAAGAACCCGTAATCAGGTGTGGGTATGCCCCACCAAGCATACCACGGATCATGAAGGATCAATGCAATAGTAATGGGCAGTGCAAGAACCACGGCCAAGAACGGGGTGGAGAACAGACCTACGGTCGCTTTGTCAATCACGCCTGCCAGTCTTTGCTTGCGATCAATGAGGCCTATAAGGGCGCGAAAGCCGAGCATCACCACATAGAAAATGGCCAGCACATACAAGAACCACAAATGGGTCATGGGGAATGTTTTCCACGTAAGCGGGGGTTGTGGGGGCGGGTTTTCGGGGAAACTACCACCGTTTTGCACATAGACGGCCCAGATCACGACCGCAATAAACGCGCCGAAAATAATTGGCCAGCCTACCAGAAACGGAATGCCGATGCGTTTTAGCCGTCCTTTAATAAAGGCAGTCGTACCGATGCGCTGATGCATCATATGCCCGAAAAACCCGGCAAGGAAGAAGAACGTACTCATGCGGAAAATATGCGAAACATAGCCCGCGCCCGCCAGCCCGACACTCCTTTGTGTATCCATGATCGGCCAGGGCATCCAGCCCGGGAAAAACGAAATCGTAGCGTGGTAAAAAATACCGAGAAGCAGAGCAAACGCTCTGACCGCGTCCAGCGCGTGCAACCGGTCTGTGGGTGTGTTGGGCATAACTATGTCCTCCTTATTCGAAATCAAGAGGGTGCTTTAAGCATAACTAGTTAATTTTGTAAACTACTTTCTAATAATGATTTGGTGGTTGGGGACGTGGACAGATTAAAATTGTGGAGTTAAGAATACGAACCGGTCTCTGCAAAGCTCTGCACAGTTTGTGCTGCGCCTGCGTTAAGCAACGCGCTGAGAGCATCAGAGAAGGCGGTCGTGCTATGCACATCATCTTTGAAATCCGTAGCAAAAATATCTTCAATATTCACTAAGGCCTTGGCAGTTTGCACAGGGTTGCCATCCGCAGACCGGACAGCCTCTTGCGTCATATGTGCCAACGGGTCATCAACGACAAAGCTTTGCCCGTGTTCGTCTTGCGCATATTGCCAACGCATCCATGCACCCACGCCAAGAGACAGGGCAGGCGAGGTTAGTCCCTGCGCACGCCTGTCCCGAATAGCCCCGAGCAGGCGTTGCGGTAATTTCTGGCTCCCGTCCATCGCGATTTGGAACGTACGGTGTTTCAAGGACGGATTACAGAACCGGTCTTTCAACTCGCCCCGATAGGCATCCGCGTCAAATCCTGCAAAAGGTTTCAGTGTCGTGACAGCTTCGTCCCAGAGCATATCCACAAACCGCTCGAACCCGGGTGCGCCCATGGCTTGATCGACATATTCATGCCCCGCCAAAGACCCAAGATAGGCCAGTGCCGAATGGGCACCGTTCAGCAGGCGTAGTTTCGCATGTTCCCAATCCGCAACCGTTTTGGTCATGGTCACACCTGCGGTTTCAAGCGCCGGCCTCCGCCCACAGAAATTATCCTCAACCACCCATTGGGTAAAAGGTTCGGTTTTCACCATGCCCTCGTCGCGGTAAGGCAGGCGGGTGGCAAGCGCCTTCAAATCTGCATCGGTGGTGGCCGGTACAATCCTGTCGACCATAGAAGAAGGGAAGGCCGCTTCTTTTTCAATCCAGTCTGCCAGCGCCGGATCGCTTTGGCGGGCAAATTCACAAATAGCGGAGCATGTGAGCACACCATTATGCGGCAAGTTGTCACACGATAAAATAGTGAAAGGCGTAAGGCCTTTGTCACGCCTCGCCTTCAGTGCGCTCACTAAAAATCCGGGGGCTGTACGTGGTGCACTCTGCCCCGAAAGATCAGCGCGGATCAACGGATCATCCAGATTTAACGCCCCGCTAGCTGGATCAAGATGATAGCCCTTTTCGGTCACCGTCAGGGTGACCAATTGCGTATCTGCATGGGCAAGCGCGCTCAATAACGCGGCGGGCTGTTGCGGGGCAACAAGCACATTTTTGATCGAGCTGATAATCTGGTCCGTTTCCCCACTCCCGTCTTGCACGACCATTGTGTATAGCCCACCTTGCGGATTAAGCTGTTTGGCAATGGCATCGGAGCGCAAAGACGCGCCCTGTATCATCCAGCCCGTTTCACCTTGCGCCATAAGTGTATCGAAATACACGGCCTGATGGGCGCGGTGAAACGCACCTGTCCCTAGATGTACAACGCCGACAGCTTGCGAACGGTCATAGGCGGGTGTGTTGAGGCGTGAACCAAGCCGAGGTTTCATATCTATAATCCGGGCAACCAAAGTGACAATGCCGGTATAAAGGTAACCAGCAACAGCACCGTAAACAGCGCCAGATAAAATGGCCAGATGGTTTTAATCACCTCTTCCGGTTTGACGCCGCCAACCGCGCAACCAACAAACAAGATCGCGCCCACCGGCGGGGTGACCAAACCGATACTGAGATTAAGCAACATGATAATTCCGAAATGCACCGGATCAATACCAAGCTCCATCACCACAGGCAGGAAGATCGGCGTCATGATAATGATCAGAGGTGCCATATCCATAAACGCCCCTAAAATGAGCAGGATCAACAAAATGATCAGCAAAATAACCGTCTTGTTATCCGAGATAGAGCTAAGCCCGTTGGCCAGCGCTTGCGGCCCTTCCAGCAAAGCAAACAACCAGCCAAACATAGACGCGGTCGCAATAATCATCATCACCATAGCCGTAGTTTTCACGGCACTGGCAGCCGCTTCCATAAACACAGACCAGTTCAGGGTTTTATATAAAACCACCCCGATCAAAATCGTATAGGCAACTGCAATGGCCGAGCTTTCTGTCGGTGTGAAAATACCAAGAATAATCCCGAACACGATGATAAGCGCCGTGATCAATCCCGGAATAGCCGAAATCAGAGCTTTTAAAAACGGTGACCAGCCGGGAAACTCTCCGCGTGGATATCCGCGCTTGACCGCAACCACCCACGCCACAAACATCAGGGCCGCACCGGCTAACACACCCGGAATAATACCGGCAAGAAACAGATCGCCAACACTGATCGAAACCGGCGAGGCTGCGGCGTAGATAATCATATTATGGGACGGCGGAATCAAAATACCGAGAATGGCGGCTGTCACCGTCACATTGACCGCGTAGTCTGCATGATAGCCTTTTTCTTTCATCATCGGGATCAGGGTTGACCCCATCGCCGATACGGACGCGACGGCAGAACCGGAGACGGCGCCAAACAACATGCTCGCTCCCACATCCACTTGTCCAAGCCCGCCGCGCACACGGCCAAACGCAAAATCGGCCACGCGGATTAACCGCTCCGCAATCCCCGTGCGCGCCATCAACTCCCCCGCGAAAACAAAGAACGGAATGGCCATCAGGGCGAAAACATTCATCCCCGCCGCCATGCGTTGAAACGGCACGATCGGCGGGATCGCCAAAACCGTAAACACGACCAGTGAAGAAATGCCGAGCGAAAACGCTACCGGCACGCCCATAGCCAACAAAATACCGAGCAGAATAAGCAGAAGGATCAGTTCCATAATGGTTTCACCTCACGGCCTTTGGATTCGACAATTAAATGCTCAAGCGCAAATACGGCAATCAGCAAGCCCGCTAAAAATACCGGAATATATCCAACTCCGCGCGACAGGCCGAGGGTCGGGATGGTGTGGCTCCATGTTTCAACGGTGAGGCCGAGGCCGCCATACGTCATCAAAACCCCGAACACGAATACCAGGAAATGACAGGCTTGGCGCAAGCGCAAACGCCGCTTGGGCGACAGGCTGTCTTGCAAGAGGGTCAGCTGAATATGGAACCCTTCGCGCACTCCGGCGGCGGCGGCAAACAGGATAAACCATAACATCAGCAACAGCGCCGCCTGCTCCGTCCATGCGGGCGCCGCATGTAGCACATAACGGGCAAATACCTGCCAGCAAATGATCAGGGTCATGGCGATCAAGCCAAAGGCCGAGAACATCAACGCGACACGACTGGCCGCTCGGGAAAATGTATCAAACATAAGCGTTAACTCCGTACATTCTGGATATCTTCCGCCAGTTTTCTAAGCGCCGGATTGGTCAGATATTTGTCCCACACCGGTTGAACTTTTTCGACAAATGCCGCCTGATCCGGTGTGATAACCTCGATGCCAGCCGCACGGATTTCGGCTTCCGCCTTCGCCGTACGCGCATCCCAAATTTCGCGCATAATCGGCACACTGTCGACCGCCGCTTGACGGATCAGCGCCTGATCTTCCGGCGTATAGGTTTTCCAGCGCCGTTGCGAAACCAGCAAAACTTCCGGTGCCATTGCGTGCTGTGTCAGGCTGTATTTTCCAGCCACTTCGAAATGGCGCGATGAATGATAGGACGGCCAGTTGTTTTCAGCCCCGTCCACAACGCCCTGCATCAGACCTTGATACACTTCGGCATAGGCCATTGGCGTCGCGTCCCCGCCCAGTGCTTCCACCATCGAGACGAACATATCCGAATTCATCACCCGGATTTTCATCCCCTTCAAATCATCAGGCGTTCGGATCAACCGCTCCTTCGTATAAAACGAGCGTGCGCCTGCATCGTAAAAGCAAAGCCCGATAAGCCGGTGACGTTCAAACGATTTTAAAATCGTCCGCCCCGGTGCCCCGTCCAGTGCGGCGCGCATATGATTTCTGTCACGAAACAGGAAGGGCAGGGTCGGGACAATCGCCTCGGGCACAACGGCGCTGAGCGGCGCGATGCTGATCCGGTTAATATCCAGCCCGCCGAAAATAGTAATCTCCAGCGTGTCTTTCTCATTGCCAAGCTGGCCACCCGGAAAAACCTTCAAACGCAAACGCCCGTCCGAGCGTTCTTCTAAAAGCTTGCCCATAGCGCGAACGGCTTCCACGGTCGGATAGCCTTCGGGATGGGCATCTGCGGCGCGCAGTATTCTGGTGCCGGTTTTGCCACCACACCCCGATAGGCCAAGTCCTGTGACAGCCATCCCTGTGACAGATAGGCCAGAAACCAGTGCGGATCGGCGGGAAAGGAGAGGAGATTGGGTCAAAATTTGTACGCCTTCTTTGCCAGAGTATAAGACAGATCATGGGCGATGGTAAAAGCTTCCGTCTCGTTCATACGGTGCTCGGCCACCAGTTTTGCCAGAAAGCCGCAGTCCATACGCCGTGCTACATCATGACGAGCCGGAATAGATAAAAACGCCCGCGTATCATCGTTAAAACCAACCGTATTATAAAACCCCGCGGTCTCGGTGGTTTGTTCGCGAAACCGTCTCATGCCTTCCGGGCTGTCATTAAACCACCAGGGCGGCCCAAGCTTCATCGCCGGATAATGTCCGGCCAACGGTGCCAGTTCACGGCTATAACTGGTCTCGTCCAGCGTAAACACAATCAGGCTAAAATCGGGATGATTGCCATAGGTATTGAGCAAAGGCTGCAACGCATCCACATAATTGGTCTGCATCGGAATATCTGCCCCTTTGTCGAGGCCGAAACGGGCGCGGACATCAGGGTTGTGGCTGCGGTGTACGCCGGGATGGATTTGCATCACAAGACCATCGTCAATACTCATCTTGGCCATTTCCATCAGCATATGCCCGCGAAATAATTCCGCGTCTTCACCCGTGGACGTGCCAGCAGATACGCGGCCATACAGAGCTTCGGCTTCGTGTACCGTGAGCACAAATGTAAAGGCCGAAACATGCCCATGATCGGTCGCCGTCGCCCCCATGGTTTTGAAAAACGCACGTCGGTGCCGCAAAGCGTTCAGATAGCCTTGGTAACTACCCGTGTCGCAATTGGTGATCTTGCCAAGGGTTTCCAGATTGTCTGCAAACCCGATATATTCCGGATCAAGCACATTGTCGGGCCGGAAGGTCGTCACCACTTTATCGCCCCAGCCATCATCTTGCAATTTCTTGTGATGGACAAGCGGATCAAGCGGGTCCTCTGTCGTGGCAATTCTCTCGATATTAAACCGCTCGAACAGGGCGCGGGGCCGGAAGGCATCGGTTTGCAATTTCTCGGCCATTGTATCAAAATACAGATCGGAGCTGTCAGCCTCAAGCGACACGTCAAGCGCAAACACTTCTGAAAACACCCAGTCCAGCCACATGCGCGACGGTGTGCCTGCAAACAAATGATAGTTCTCGGCCAGACGTCGCCAAGCTTCACGCGGATTGGTTTCAACTTTGCAAACCGGATCACCATCAGGCTGCATTCCCAGTTTTTCCAAAGGAATGCCTTGGGAATACAACATGCGGAAAATATAATGGTCTGGTGTCAGTAACAATTCGGACGGGTTGGGAAACAATTCATTGTTGGCAAACCAGCTCGGGTCCGTATGTCCGTGTGAGCTGATAATCGGCAAATCTTTGACATGGGCATACAGCGCGCGGGCAATATCGCGTGTGGTCTTGTCAGCAGGAAATAACCTGTCCGCATGAAGTACAAGCTTTGCCATGAATGTCCCATCCCCTTATTGTGTTGTTTGAAACGAGTATTAGTCTTAAAACGCTTGCATTGACACCGGATTTTTATAATTGTCGGTCAATGAGTGTTAGCGCAAACAATAAGGTGTGGCCAGATGATAATCAAGAACATAAAAGTGATTGTAACCAGTCCGGGGCGCAACTTCGTCACCCTGAAAATCGAAACCGATCAAGGCATATATGGTCTTGGTGACGCGACATTGAACGGGCGTGAACTGTCAGTTGTCTCCTATCTCGAAGATCACGTCATTCCCGTTCTTATCGGTCGGGACGCCCACAGAATTCAGGATATCTGGGCCTCCCTCTACAAAGGGGCCTATTGGCGGCGTGGCCCTGTCACCATGTCGGCAATTTCTGCCGTCGATGTGGCCCTTTGGGATATCAAGGCCAAAGCCGCCAACATGCCGCTCTACCAACTTCTGGGCGGGGCCTCGCGTGACGGCGTGCTCGTCTATGGTCATGCGAATGGCGCCAATATTGCCGAGACCGTTGCGGCGGTCGGTAGCTATATAGATCAGGGTTACAAAGCCGTACGGGCCCAATCCGGCATTCCGGGGGTCAAAGGCTCTTACGGGGTTGGCAAAGGCACAGACCATTACGAACCCGCAGATTCAACCCTGCCCGAAGAAACCGTCTGGTCAACAACCGCCTATTTGAATTTTATCCCCGAATTATTCGAGACCCTGCGCAAAACCTACGGCAATGAGATTGAGCTTTTGCATGATGTCCATCACCGTCTCACCCCAAATGAGGCGGGGGCGCTCGGTAAAGCTTTGGAGCCTTACCGCCTGTTCTGGATGGAAGATTGCACCCCTGCTGAAAACCAGGATGCTTTCCGTCTGGTGCGTGAAAAAACCGTTACCCCGTTGGCGGTGGGCGAGGTGTTTAACTCCATCCATGATTGCCGCCGCCTGATCGAAAACCAGTGGATCGATTATATTCGCGCCACCCTTGTCCATGCGGGCGGGGTCACCCATTTGCGTCAAATCGCCAGTCTGGCCGAGCTGTATCAAGTGCGCACCGGTTTCCACGGCGCGACAGATTTATCGCCCGTCTGTATGGGCACGGCCTTAAACTTTGATCTGTGGGTGCCCAATTTCGGCATTCAGGAATATATGAAACACTCTGCGGCCACAGACGAGGTTTTCCCCCATAGCTATACGTTCAAAGACGGCTATATGCATCCGGGCGAGACGCCGGGACACGGGGTTGATATTGATGAAGAACTGGCGGCCAAATACCCCTACGAGCCAAAACAATTGCCAATCGCCCGTCTGACAGACGGGACGCTCTGGAACTGGTAATCTGGGTAACCTAGCTAGGCGGGATTGCAGAATCCCGTTTCACGATTGAAAACTCGAGCAATCTGCGGTTTTCAATCTCTGTCGTATCATCATTGTGAATATAGGACGACAGAAGATCGACGGATTTCTCCGCCATCTGGGCAATGGGTTGACGCACGGTGGTAAGCTGTGGCCAAAACGTCGTTGCCAAATCCGTATCATCAAACCCGACAACCGAAATATCTTTCGGGACTTTAAATCCAAAGCCGCGCGCTGCCGCAATCATACCCGCCGCCATATCATCATTGCTGGCGAAGATCGCCGTTGGCGGGGTTTTCGTTGTCAGGATTTTTCTGCCCGCTTCAATGCCGCTATAATAGGTAAAGGCACCGGTCTCGACATGGTCGGGATTGATCTCTAAATTGTTACGCTTCATAGCAAGCTTGAACCCGTTATAGCGCGATATACTGGCGGCATGATCTTTGTGGCCCATAACAAACCCGATACGGCGATGGCCTTGGTCTATCAAATACTGGGTCATGCTATCCGCAGCCTCCGCATCATCAATTTCCACCCGCAACCCGTCCGGGTCTGTTGCGCCCGGCGCAATCCCCACATAGGCAATCCCCTCTTTTTGCAACGCTGCGATCACGTCTGGGTTATTGCTAATCGGCGGGGTCAGAATAATACCGTCAAGACCGGACTGACGTAACCGGTCGATAACCGCTTGCGGGTTCAACTCCCCGTCTTCCGAGGACAAATCTTCCAAGACCAGATGATGGCCCCCATCCCGGCACGCGTTTAACGCCCCGACCAGAAGCTTGCTGAGATAGCCCTGAGACGGGTTGTGATAGACAAGGCCGATAAACAGGGATTTCCCCCCCGCCAGCCGCCTCGCCATAAGATTGGGGCGGTAGTGCAATTCACTAATGGTTTGCTCGACTTTTTCCCGCGTGGCTTCTTTCACCAGACCTTGCCGGTTAATGACACGCGAGACCGTCATTTGGGAAACGCCCGCTTTTTCGGCAACTTCTTTAATGGTGACAGGTTGTTTACGGTGTGAGCGGCGACGAGGCTGGGTCATATTATATCAAACTCTTCTTGGTGTATTCGGGATGCTTCACCATATTTACAGTGCGTTGCTACCAGAAGTTTAGCGTTCTGATAATGCTCCGTACTAGATGGTTGGTGCAAATATCCCCTCATATTTTGTTAATGCTAGCTGATTCCTTTGGGTTTGCACAAGAGAAAACCCAAAGTTTGCCTTTCTGTTGTGATAACGTTAACATTGTAAATAAACATTTCAAGGTCTAAAATAGCTTCGGAGGCTTCGCGTGAAACATACAAAACACTTTTTGGTTGTGCCCATGATGGCGCTTGCGCTCGCATTGACGGCGTGTGGGGACGATCAAACACGAGACATGTCCACGGATTTGGAACTGAATGTGGCCCGGTTTGACTGGATGCGTTATGAGGGTGAAGACCCAGTTTATAAAAATGTGCCAAAAAATGAAGGTCAGTATTTCAATCCTATTTTAACGGGCTTCTATCCCGACCCATCCATTACCCGCGCCGGCGATAAATTTTATATCGTGACATCCACTTTCACCTATTTCCCCGGGCTTCCCATTTTTGAAAGTACCGACCTTGTCAACTGGACACAGATCGGCAACGCTATCGACCGCCCCGGCATGCTTGATTTTGGCGGACAGAACAAAAACGGACTGGCCATATCTCGCGGTGTG
Organism: Robiginitomaculum sp.; assembly: GCA_002733605.1. Lineage (GTDB taxonomy): Bacteria > Pseudomonadota > Alphaproteobacteria > Caulobacterales > Maricaulaceae > Robiginitomaculum_A. The sequence continues at coordinate 161,274 of NVWK01000004.1, read as the reverse complement.
TTTGCGCCGGTGATTAAAGAGCACGCAGGCATATACTATATCGCCAATACCTGTGTGGACTGTCGTGGCAATTTCATACTGACCGCAAAAAATCCGGCCGGGCCGTGGTCTGATCCGGTCTGGTTGCCGGAGATTGGCGGCATCGACCCGTCCCTATTTTTTGATGAGGACGGCAAAGTCTATCTGATGAACAATGACGCGCCGCCCGAAGCAGAACCTCTCTATTCCGGCCACCGTGCCATCTGGATGCGCGAGATTGACCCCCTAACATTCCAGTCGATTTCCGAACCTGTCGTGCTGATAAACGGTGGGGTCCGGCGCGAAGAAAAACCGATCTGGATCGAAGGGCCAAGCATCTACAAAAAAGGCGATTGGTATTATCTCAGTGCGGCAGAGGGCGGTACGGCAGAAGAGCATTCACAAGTTGTCTTACGCTCGAAATCCGTGCTCGGGCCTTACGCTGCCTATGAACACAATCCGATTATGACCCAGCGCGACATGCCAAGAGATCGCGCCAATCCGGTAACGTCTATTGGCCACGCCGCCTTTGTGACGGATAATTCCGGCCAATGGTGGGCTTCATTATTGGGGGTGCGGCCCTATGAGGGAGATTTTTACAATACTGGTCGGGAAACGTTTCTCCTGCCCGTGACATGGAAAGATGGCTGGCCCATTATACTGGAGTCCGGTGTAGAAATGCCCTACGTGCTGGATAAACCTGATTTACCCCCCAGCATGCCAAGTAGAATGCCTATGAGCGGCAATTTCACCATACAGGAAGATTTCAACGCCGACGCCCTTGATCTGTATTGGCTAAAGATACGCAGCGCCCGCACGGACTGGTACCGCTTAAACGCGGGGGCATTGGAATTGCAGGCCCGTACGGACGGGTTGGGAGATTTCGGGCACCCGTCATTTATCGGACGACGACAGCAACACACCTACGCCAGTGCCTCTACACGGCTCGCGTTTAATCCACAAAAACGGGGGGATGAAGCCGGATTGTCGGCGTTTCAAAATGACAATTTTTATTATGCCCTTGGTATCACCCGTAATGACGCAGGCGAGCGCATTGTACATGTGCGCAAACGCGCAGGTCGCGATGATCCGGCCAAAGGCCAGTTGCTGGCAACCGGGCCTTTAAAGACAGATGGGCACATCGTTTTGAAAATTACCGCCAAAGGAGGCGCGTATGATTTTTCCTATAAGGAAGAAGGCCGTGACTGGGTGATGTTGTATGAAGACGCGGACGGCAAAACCCTAAGCACCCGTACGGCCGGTGGATTTGTCGGTACCATATTTGGCATGTATGTGGTTACAGATCAGCAGTAAGCACATTTGGATAACTATCCGCCTGTTTACAGATCGTCCCCTGTTTACCGATCATCCAGTGCAATTCTTGGCGATATAGTCTGCATGCAATGGCATATGGGTGACAGATGTCGCAATAACCTCGCGAATATGATCCACCTTCTCGGTGGTTTCCTCCGTGCTGAGCACATCGGCCACCGTATCATATTGGTCGGGGACGAAGTTTTGGCCCATCATCACGGAGAACCAGCTGGTATCGTTGAACAATTCCTCATTCTCGCGGAAAATTCGCCCTTGGCTTTTAAACACCGCCATTTTATCGACCAGATAATCGGGTATGCTCATAGTACGGGTATAATTCCAGAAGTCGGTGTCGTCGCGTTGGGTCGCGTGATAATGTAAAATAATGAAATCACGAATGCGCTCGAACTCGAACGTGGTGATCCGGTTATAACGATCAATATCGATTTGGTTAAACTCGCGGGTCGGGAACATTTGCAACAGCGACGAAATCCCGCTCTGGATCACATGAAGACCGGTTGATTCCAAAGGCTCCAGAAATCCTGCCGACAGGCCGATAGCGACACAGTTTTTGTTCCAGAATTTTTTGCGGTGCCCGGTGCTAAACCGGATCAGGTGCGGGTCGGCGAGAGGTTTGCTCTCAAGGGTAGACATCAACACGTCTTGGGCCACATCATCCTCCATGAATTTGGAAGAATACACATGCCCGTTCCCGACCCGGTGTTGGAGCGGGATTTGCCATTGCCAACCTGCATCGCGGGCCATGGAGCGGGTATAGGGCCGCAAAACATCCAGACTTTCACTGGCAACTGTAACGGCTCTGTCACACGGCAACCAATGGCCCCAGTCATTATATCCGGTTTTCAACGCCTGCTCGATCAACAGACCCCGAAACCCCGAACAGTCTATGAACAGATCGCCGGTAATGATTTGACCATCCTCCAACGTCACGGATTCGATAAATCCGTCCGCGTCCCGTTGGGTGACGTCCACAACCTTGCCCTCTGTACGTTTCACACCTCTTCCCTCGGCGTGGCCGCGTAAAAACTGTGCATACAGGCCCGCGTCAAAATGAAAAGCATAGGCAATCGTAGAAAGTGGAGAATTGCCCGCATTGACCGGACGCATAAACCGGTTTTGCTTTGCAGCGAGGGCTTGAAGTGAATATTGCTCCAGCAATTCATGCCGGTGTTCGGGATGTCGTTTTTGATAAAACGCATGGAAAGATACCCCGCCCATATCCAGCCCGTACGGCCCGAACGGATGAAAATATTTGTCCCCGATCCGGCCCCAGTTTTCAAACTGGATACCAAGCTTGAACGTCGCTTTCGTCGCCTTGACAAAATCGGTCTCGTCAATGCCAAGCGTGCGGTTAAATGTCCCGATCAGCGGAATAGTGGCTTCGCCGACTCCAATCGTGCCAATTTGCTCGCTCTCGATCAGTTCGATGTCGCAAAACTTGTCTTTAAGCAGCTTCGACAGGGTCGCCGCCGTCATCCAGCCTGCAGAGCCTCCCCCGACAATGACAACTTTTCGGATACGATTATTGCTCATAATACACTCTTATTTTGCCGCACAAAAGCGGTCGATATAGGCTTGGTGGGTTGGCATGTGTTCGGCTGTCTTGCGAATAATGTCCTGCATACCGTCTAGATTATTTTTGACGGCATCCATGTCAAATGTATCCACCATCGGATCCCAGTTCTGCGGATAAATACCTTGCCCCAGCAAAACGGCCAGCCAGTTGGAAACCCCGAACAATTCGTCTTCGAACCGGAAAATTCGACCCTTGGAGCGGAACAATTCGATCTTGCTCGCCAATGTGTCGGGCACGTCCATCGTGCGCACATAATTCCAGAAATCACTGTCATCCCTTTGGGTCGCTTGATAATGCAAGATCAGGAAATCCCGGATTTGGTCAAATTGCATACAGGTCAATTTGTTATATTCTGCGCGTTCAACCGGATTGAAGGTTTTGTCGGGAAACAGGGCGATCAGTTTGGAAATGCCCGCCTGTATTAAATGCAGGGCCGTGGATTCCAAAGGCTCCATAAACCCGCCCGACAGACCAATGGTCACACAGTTTTTATTCCAGAATTTTTTACGGCGTCCCGTTGTAAATTTCAAAATGCGTGGTTCTGCGGTGGGTGTGCCGTCTACATTGTTAAGCAAGATATCGGTGGCCTCTTGGTCGCTCATATAGCTTGAACAAAATACATGGCCATTGCCGGTGCGGTGTTGCAACGGAATACGCCATTGCCAACCGGCCGAATGGGCGATGGCGCGGGTATAGGGCAGGGGCGCCGGATTATCTTCGTCTTTAAGCGATGTCGGGAGTGCCACTGCGCGGTCACATGGCAACCAATGGCTCCAGTCCTCATAGCCGGTTTTTAAAGCCCCCTCGATCAGTAGCGCGCGAAACCCGGAGCAATCGATAAACAAATCCCCCTCAATGATTTGCCCACCCTCCAGTGTTAAAGAGCGGATGAACCCGTCTTCGCTGCGCAAGTTCACATCGACAACCCTACCTTCCGTGCGCTGTACCCCGCGCTTTTCGGAATAGGTGCGTAAATATTTGGCATAAAGGGTGGCGTCGAAATGGAACGCATAGGCAAGGCTCGACATGACGGCGCGGGGATCATTGCCCGGCTTGGTAAACTTCCCCATTTTTGCCGCCACCGCAGAAAGGGAATATTGGTCTATATAAGGCATGTCCTGTTGGGAGCGCAGCTTGAGCCAGAACTGGTAAAATTTCACCGCCTCAATATCTTGGCCGAACTCGCCAAACGGATGCATATAACTCTGCCCAATCTTTGACCAGTTGGTGAACTCGATCCCCAGTTTGAACGTCGCTTTCGTCGCCTTGACAAACTCGTTCTCGTCAATGCCCAGCAATTGGTTAAACGTATTGATCGGCGGGATTGTCGCTTCTCCGACACTGATCGTGCCGATCTGCTCGCTCTCGATCAATTGCACAGATGTGTACTGGTTTTTTATAAATTTGCTCAGCGCCGCCGCCGTCATCCAGCCCGCACTGCCGCCCCCGACAATCACCACTTTTTGAATTGTATTTTCCGCGATCATATCGGCCTCTATATGCTATTTTGCGGGGTGAGTACCCCTGCGCTTGCAAGATAATCAAGTTGGTCTGGCATAGAGCCCACGGCTTGGTCAATGGCTTTGCGAAGATGAGAGAGAGATGTCTCGAGCTTTGCCATTGGCATGGTTTGCGCCAGAGGATCAATGCGCTTGGGCGTAAGCCCTTGGCCTAAAAACAGGGCGATCCAGCTTTCCGCATTAAAGCTCTCATAATCATACATGACCATCCGGCCCCGGCTTTCAAACTGCTCCATTTTACACGCTAACTCGTCAGAACAGGCCAGATCGGCACACGCGTCCCAGACATCTCCCTGATGCCCGACAAGTTTGTAATGGGCAATTTGGATGTCACGGAAGCGCGCAAATGTTTCGCCCATGATCCGGTTATATTCCGCCCGTTCTCCGCAGTCTGCCGTGTTGGCAGGAAACAGGGCGCGGAGCGTCGAAAGGCTGGCCTCGTGAAAACACAAATCCGGCCCTTCCAAAGGTTCTAGATTGCAAGCGCTTTGCCCGATAGCAATACAGTTTCCGACCCATGGCGCGTGCCTCTTGCCAGTGTTAAGTTTCCGTGTCTGGAGATCATCTGTGCCCAACAAATCGGCAAGTTTATCCTCGCCCCCTTGCGCATAGACGCACATGCGCGCCCCGCTGGATTGTAAAGGGCCGGATTGCAGAGGCAACGTGCCTGTCCAGCCATGGGAAAAGGTTCTAATTTGTGCCAAGCCTATAGGGGATTTGGGGGTCGTGTGGGCCCATGCAATATGCGCGAACGGGGTCTGCGCGCCCCAATCTTGCCAGTCGCTCTTGCCAAGCAAGCTGATGACATGCCCGTCCGCCCCCGTGCAATCCAGATATAAATCGGCAGAAAATGAGGACCCGCCTTCAAGGGTTACAGAGCTAATCCCGGTTTCGTCTATATTGATGTCGTTGACGGGACTGCCCAGCGTGTGCACCCCGTAATGGTTGGCACATTTGCGCATGAACTCCGTATAGAGCGCACTGTCCAGATGATAGCCATAAGAAAAGCTGGCCCGTAATTTAGTGTCGTCCGGCATCGGATGGCGAAATTTTCCAGCCCTGCCCATACGGGCGCTGAGGGAGTAGTTATCAAATGCGTCCGCTTTTCCAACCTCGTGTAAACGCAACCAATGATGATGAAAACCAACCCCGTCCATAGCTTCGGTCTGGTTGTGGTAGGCATGTACATAAGAGGCTTTCCCGCCCTTGTGCCAGTTTTCGAAATGTGCCCCGAGGCGAAAGCTGGCCCGGCAAAATTTGATAATATCCCGTTCGTCCAGTTTGAGCGCAGAATGCAGTTTTGCCAGTGAGGGCGTTGCCGCGACAATGGGCGCGTGCATCTGCGCTTGATTTGGATGCGCACAGAGACTGACGCTTAGACCTGTGCCTTTAAATTGCTGGGCAAGAAAGGCCGCGCTGAGCCACCCTTCAAGGGTATCGCCAATAACTAGAATGCTTTTAAGAGGAGTTTCAGACATGGTGTATCCTACATGCTCACCGGCGGAGCCGGACAGTTTGAGCGTAAAAATTCCGGGTGCGAGGGCAGGGCGCCAACAACCTGCGCGATCTGCCCTTTCATCTCGTCAAGGCGTTGGATCAGCGCATCGGTCGGGATCGCGTCCACGAGGGGGTCATATCTTTTGGGCACAATTCGTTGACCCAGATACACAGCCACCCAGCTCGGATGCAAGAACAGCCCGTCCTTGTACTCGACCACAATGCCGCGCTCTCTAAACAGGGACATTTTATACTCAAGACTGTCCGGGATTTCCATATTGCGCACATGGTTCCAAAACGGCGTATCGTCGCGCTCCGTCGCATAATAGTGTAAGATCAGGAAGTCTTTCACCCGCTCATATTCCAAATCCATGATCCGGTTAAACTCTTTCACATCTGTTTCCGCACAGTCTTTTTGCGGGAACATTTCTATGAAATTGGTGATGGCGGCTTGGATTAAATAAATGCTCGTGGATTCTAAAGGTTCTAGAAATCCGCTGGAGAGACCGATCGTAATGCAGTTTTTCTCCCATTGTGTTTTGCGCTTTCCGGCCTGAAATTTTAAAAACAGCGGGTCATTGAGCGGCTTCCCGTCCAGATTGGCCAGAATGTCGGCGCAGGCCTCGTCGTCACTTATAAACTCGCTACAATATACATAGCCATTCCCGATACGGTGTTGTAGCGGGATGCGCCATTGCCAGCCCGCCCCGCGCGCCGTTGCGCGGGTATAAGGGATGGGCGTATCGGAACCTTCGCACGGCACTGCAATGGCCCGGTCGCACGGCAGATAGTTCGACCAGTCCTCAAACCCGATCTTCAAGGTTTTATCGATCAGCAAGGCCCGAAATCCCGTACAGTCGAGGAAAATGTCCCCTTCAACGGACGTACCGTCTTCTAAAACCAGAGATTTGATAAACCCGGTTTCAGCGTGTTGCGTGACATCAACAATCCGCCCTTCTGTACGTTTGACGCCGAGGTTTTCGGCAAAACCACGTAAATATTTGGCATAGAGACTGGCATCCATCTGAAACGCATAGGAAAATGACGACATAACGGAACGCTCGTCCGGATCGGGAAAGCCGAACTTGTTCATTTCGGCCATAACAATAGGTAGAGAATAATCGTCTATACGTCCCGCTTTGTGCATTTGGTTGAGCTTGAGCCAGTAATGATGGAAATCCACCTCGTTAAAATCGCGGCCATAATCCCCGAACGGATGGATGTAGCTATCCCCGATCCGGCCCCAGTCTTTGAACTCGATACCAAGCTTGATCGTGGCTTGGGTTTTGGCTATAAAGTCGGCCTCGTCTAGCCCCAGTTTTTGATTGAAAAACCGGATATGGGGCAGGGTGGCTTCCCCGACGCTGATCGTGCCGATCTGTTCGGACTCAACCAGTTCAATCTCTAGATTTTGGTCTCCTAGCAGCTTTGCAAGCCCGCTTGCGGCCATCCACCCAGCCGTGCCGCCGCCTGCGATAACGATCTTTTTTACCGCGCCTGTCTCTTGCGACATGTTTTTCTCCCGTGTGTTATGCTCTTGTCTTTTCAGCATGTTTTTGTCTTTAGAGTGTGCATTTGGCACATTTTTTCGAACTTGAATTTGATTTATATCTAATATTGTTGTTTTTTTGTCATAGGTAAAGAAAAGAATTTTAGCGCTATCATATATGTATTGACTCCCATGATCAATTATGCCCTGATAAAGGTTGTTAGCGATAACATTGAATGGAATTAGTATTTCGATTTGGTGTTCCGGTAATAAAAATGAAGACCGCACAAAAATACATTTGAATAAATACTACATTTAAAAGGGGAAGTATAAGTGATAAAAATATCCGACCAAGGCGCGACTACGCTCAAAAAGAAGTCGTTGATCCTTACGGCAATGATTAGCGGGGCATCTGCCTTTGCACTCATGGCCGCCGCACCAGCTATGGCGCAAAGCGTTGATGACGAGCCTACAGATGAAGTCGTTGCAACCGGCATTCGTCAGTCTCTGAAAGGCGCGCAAGACATTAAACGGAATGCAGACACATTCGTGGACGCCATTTCTGCGGAAGATATTGGCGCTCTGCCAGATCGCTCTGTGACAGAGGCTTTACAGCGCGTTCCCGGGATTACAATTTCCCGCTTTGCAGCTGCCGATGATCCGGATCACTTCTCTGTTGAGGGTTCTGAAGTTGTTGTTCGGGGTTTGACCTATGTGTCTTCCGAATTTAACGGACGTTCAACATTCTCTGCCAATAATGGCCGCGCGCTAAGCTTTGCAGATGTGCCGTCAGAAATGCTTTCTTCCGTTCAGGTGTTTAAAAACCAGACAGCGGACCTTATCGAAGGTGGTATTGCCGGATCCATTAACTTGGTGACACGTAAACCATTTGACCATCCTGGCCTGTTGATTGCGGGTGCTGCCGAGTTGAATTACGGTGATTTCCGTAAGCAAGCTGGCCCAACACTTTCCGGTTTGATCTCGAATAGATGGGAAACAGACATTGGTGAATTTGGTCTTTTAATCAATGGCGTGACGTCTACATTGTATTCACGTGCCGATGGTACACAAATTTCCAGTTATCAGCCTCGTGATGATTTTGCGGCTCAACGTGTTTGGGTGCCTGAAGGTGCTGTACAAAGAACGCAAGATATTGACCGCGAACGTCTTGGTTATGGTGGTTCGCTCCAGTGGCGTAGCCCGGATAGAACTATGGAGTTCACAGCTGAATATCTTCGTTCAGAAGCAACACGTGACCAGACCGAGCACGTTTCCGAAATTGCGACAGATAATATTGGTGATCAGGCATTTTTTGCACTTCCCGGCACACAATTTGCCTTCAATGGCGACGATTTGTTCTCGGACGGAACGATTTCCGCTCCACTTGGCTGGCGTTCTGACCAAAATGGTTCGGACCCACGCCTACCGATTTATGGTCTGCAGTCCAATAATATCAAACGCGATGAGCATCAGGTATATGTAACTGCCGATTACTCAATGAACTTCAAATATACGCCGAATGATACATGGTCTTTCAATATGGATTATCAGCATGTTGATTCCAAGGTTGATGCCTTAAGCTTTACGCTTTGGGGTACAACGTTCCAAGACATGCGGATCAGCATTCCGGCTAATGGTGACATCCCTAATATCGAGTATTTTGCACCAAATGAAACCGGTGATGGTGCGGCGCTTCCTGCGTATGATTGTACCAATGGTTCGGGTGCCCAGTGTCCGACGTATTTTGATGCACCACATGATAGTTTTGCAGACCCGTACAATAGTTTCTGGCGTGCGGCGATGGATCACATTGAAGAGAGTGAAGGTAAACAAGATGCCTTCCGTGCGGACATACAGTACAATACCAATGATGATGACAGCTGGTTGAAATCTGTTCGTTTCGGCGGACGTTATTCTGATCGTCAGCAAACAACCCGCTCGACCACATTTAACTGGGGTGCCCTCAGCGAGATTTGGGGTAATGGCGGCCCTGTCTGGTTTGACGAAATTGGTCAGCCGGAACATGTGTTGGAAACCTTCCAGTGGGATAACTTCCATCGTGGTGAAGTGATAACACCGCCAGCAATGCCATTCTATGCGGCAAACCTTGCCGAGAATTACGAAGAAGGCGTTGCCTTTGCCAACAGAATTGTTGGGCAATGGCTTGCCAATGGTGGCGTGACCACAGGTCCTACCGGCGGTGCTGGTGGCTGGCAGCGTTTAACCGAACGTCCGGGCGTTATTGCGGGTACACCGTATTTGCCGGGTGAGGTAAATACGACACCAGAAGTCACCCAAGCGGTTTATGCCAAGGTGGACTTCGGCAAAGAAGATCCGTTTGGAAATGGCATTACGATTAATGGTAATTTCGGGGTTCGCTATGTGAAGTCCAAAATTACCTCGACCGGTTCGTTCCAGTACCCGGCTGTGGCGCAGATTCCTGTCCATATAGGCGGGCCTGTTATCAATGACCCGAACCATCCCGATTTTGGCAATCCAAACAATCAAAACCGGTGTTTGGATCCAATTCTTGATCCGGCAGAGCCAGCACCGGTTGATCCTTATCAACCACCTGCTTTCTGTTCGCTCTCTGCGGCAGCACAAGCATCTGCAACAGCATTTGCAAATGGTGGGTCTCTGACTTCAGTTATTGAAAACGAATATGATAACTGGTTGCCAAGCTTCAATGTGAAGATTGGTATTGCAGAAGATAAAATCATTCGTTTCGGTTATTCCAAAGGTCTTACACGTCCTGATCTGGGTCTACACAGAAACTACTTCACACTTTCTGCGATTACCGATGCGGATGATCCACGTACGACAGTGACGGAAGCTGCACCAGCAGGTTTCCAAGGCGGTTGGCATGGTTTCCAGTCTTCGGGTGGTAATCCGTTCTTGGAGCCAATTACAGCTCATAACTTCGATCTCTCCTATGAGTGGTATTTTGCCGAGGTAGGTTCGTTTACTGCGACCGCGTTTTACAAATCCATCAAAAACATCGTGTTATCGGGTCAGGGTGATCTGAGCTTTGAAAACAATGGTGTAACGGTAAATAACGTGTTTACGCGTCAGCCGACCAATTCGGATCAAACAGGTAAGATTAAAGGTATCGAGCTTTCCTATAACCAGTTCTATGATTTCCTACCGGGAATGCTAGGTGGTCTGGGCTTGCAAGCAAACTATACCTTCATTGATAGTGATGGTGTTCAGTCAGGTGGTGTAAGCAATTCAAGCACAACACCGGCAGCTAATGACGCAACTGTTGATTTGGCCGAATTGCCATTGCAAGGTTTGTCCAAGCACAATGCCAACGTTGCGGTGATTTATGAAAGAGGTCGTATTTCTACACGACTGGCCTATAACTGGAGAAGTGATTATCTGGTGACACCACGTGATGTGATTACACCTTTCTATCCTGTATTCCAGACATCCTCTGGCCAACTTGATGGTTCATTCTACTACAGTGTGAACAATAACATCAAAATTGGTGTTCAGGCTGCCAACCTTTTGAATACGATCACCAGAACGGAAAGCTTTATTCCGAACTCGGATGGACGTCGTGGCCCACGGTCTTACTTCGGTAATGACCGCCGGATTACATTCTCCGTTCGCGGGAAATTCTAGGCTTACGCTCTAGACATGATTTAAAAATAACGCTGTCGGCTTTGCCGGCAGCGTTTTTCTTTGTGGAAACGACAAAAAATAGTGTAGAAAACTATAGATCAAAATTGAAATGAGACCTTCGTGACCACATCGTATAAACCCATGCAAATAATGGAAAATGTTACGTTTGAAACCTTTCGTGACGAGATATTTCCAGCCCATAAGCCCGTAGTGCTAAAAAACTACGTCGGGCATTGGCCTGCGGTTCAGGCTGGCCTGCGATCTTCTGCGGATATGGTGGCCTATCTTAAAACACATGATCAGGGGCGTCCCACGGATGTCGTGTACGCGCCGCCTGAAATCAAGGGGAAATTCTTCTACACCCACGATCTGGGCGGCTTAAATTTTTCTCGTAAATCTGAACGCATCAGCACAGCTCTGGACCAGTTACTGGACGCACAAGACGCAGAAAACCCTACCTCTATTTATATACAATCTGTTGAGGCGGCAGAGTATTTGCCCGGCTTCGTGCGTGAAAATACTCTGGATATTCTCGATAGCTCAATTACGCCACGGATATGGATGGGCAATCGCATAACAGTGCAAACCCATTCCGATTTAAAGGAAAATATTGCTTGCGTTGTTGCTGGCAAACGTCGGTTTACTTTATTTCCCCCCGAGCAACTCGCAAATTTATATATAGGGCCGTTTGAGCGCACACTTTCCGGCCCCCCCGTCAGCATGGTACGACTTGATGATATTGATTACGAAAAATACCCGCGTTTCAAACAAGCACAGGCCAGTGCATTGGTCGCAGAGCTAGGCCCCGGTGACGCCATTTATATTCCCTATCATTGGTGGCATCATGTACAATCCTTAAACGCGTTTAATGTGCTGGTGAATTTCTGGTGGAATGATGCACGGCCCGATCTCGGCTCGGCGTTTGATTGTCTATTGCATGGCCTGTTATCCCTGCGCGATCTTCCCGAGGAACAACGCGACGTTTGGCGCATGGTGTTTGATCATTATGTCTTTGGTGTGAACGGCGACCCGGCAGAACATTTACCCGCCAATGTACGCGGGGCAATTGGTCCCCATAGCCCTGAAATGCGCCAGAACATGCGTATGATGTTGCTTAAGGCAATGGCCCATCAAGCAGGTGTTGCCCCTCCTCGTTAGGAGGCCTTCTCGCTAGAAGCTCCTTTTTAAAAGCCCCTCTTTAAAAAGGGAGGCTTAGTCTCCAACCAGGACACTTTGTTGAGGCCCAAGATAGCTATAGGGCAGTTCTCCATTGGTCATCACCGTCACCCGTTGAAACACCAGTGCAGGATCAACCATCCAGATTTTCACCGTATGCGCGCCTGCTGTTGCCAATGTGTGATTACTGGAATGCACATGGGCATAGTTTGCGACCAATGTGTTCCATGCTCCGCTCGTGCCCATCGTGTCCTTATTGATATTGACAATGATGGGCTCTTGATCATCGATCGAAACGCCGTACCGCAATCCGCCTTGCCCCAGAAAATCAAGAGTGGGGGCCAAAGTCACGTCGATGTATAGATCGCCTGCCTTGCGCACATATATATCATATTCCAGATGTGGGCTATTGGTACCGGGTCTCTGCGCCGGGGCCGTAACCGGCATAGGGCTAACACCCGATCCGGTTCGGCTTAGATTGGGAATGGTTTCCCAATGCACGCCATCACTGCCGACCGCACGCGTATAATTCTGCGCGTCAACAGCAATATACCCGTCCGCCTCCATATAGCCTTTGAAAGACGCGATATTCGCAGGGTTATAAACGGCGATACCGATAGTCGCGCGGTCCCCGTTGGAGGCCAATATTTCGATGTTTGCTGTTGATCTATCCGCAGGCACATGCGCCCAATCAATTTCGACCACAATACGCACGTCTTCATCAACGCTACCTGTCATTGAAGAAAGCTTAACCCAGTCCTGATCCGTCTCGAGCACGTATGTGAACGGAGTTTGTCCCTCATTGTAAATTTCAAAATAGCGGCTTTGCTTGGTGAACACATCAAACCCGGCGAGGGTTGCCCGGCCATTATGCCCCCACGCCACTTCACTGCCTTCAATCGCAATACACATTTTGGCGTCTACCGGCAGATCAAGCGTTTGCACATTAGGTATATTATTGTGCTCTGGCTGTTGCCAATAGGTATAGCCAATATGGGTTTGGGACATCATATGGTTCCATTTTCCGTCCGCAATATCTTCATGGTAAAACCGGGCCAGCTCTGCGTCCCGATCAAACAATGTCTGAACTTTGGCCGCCCAAGTATTGGTGCTCGCACGCTTTTGCTTGGCATAAAGCGCATTTTTGGCCGCTGCAATATACAGAGCGTTCAAGTTTAAACTGGCCTGAATAGGATACCAGACCAATTGCGCATAAGCATCCTGATATTCGTCAGGAAGTGCATTTTTGACCCGCTCGGACGTATCGGCCAAAACCTGCCATTCGGCCATCACCCGGTCCGCCTCGTTATAATGCACAAGGCTATAGGTGCCCGGTTCAACAAGCTCGGGTTTGCGGCGTGCGTTCAGTTTCGTATACCCGTCCAGCAGGCCTGCGATTTCCTGTGCATGGGTTTCACCGAACTGCTCCTGCGCCCATTTGGTCGTATAGGCAGGGAGCTTCTCGAGCGGTATGGCATCGGGGTTCCATGCATAGTCGAGGAAGAAGCTGATCGGCAATTCCATCGGTTTCAAATCTCCGACATTGGCAATCCACACTTCGTGCGCCCCATAGGCGTCCGCAAGATGCATCTGTTCCCAGACCCGCTCGATTTGTGTGGTGTTAAGCCATTTGTAATTGCGCGGCCCGCCGACATAATCGAAATGATAATAGACACCATAGCCACCCGGGCGCGTGACGCCGGGCTTTGGCAGGCGCCGGATGTTGCCCCAATTGTCATCGGAGAACAGCAAGGTAACATCGTCCGGCACTTCCATGCCTTGATCGTAATAATCCTGAACCTCTTTATATAGCGCCCAGATTTGCGGCGTTTCCGAGGCCGGTTTTCCGGTCACATCCGTGATGATTTCGCGTTGTGCAGCCACTATGCGTTCCAGCAAATCAATCGCCGTGCCTTCGGTCATGGCTTCGTCGCCATCCCCGCGCATACCAATACTGACAATGCCTTCATGATCCCCTTTGCGTTCCATACCTTCGCGCCAGAATTTAGTCAGGCCTTCGGTATTTTCGTCAAAATTCCATGCGCCGCCTTGGCCATAACGTTCCCATTCCGTATGGGCCCGCGCCAGCGGTTCATGATGGGAGGTGCCAATCACAATACCGTATTCTGTCGCCGTCTGCGCGTTCAACGGATCATCATCATAAAACGCCTTGCCCCACATGGCTGGCCATAGATAATTACCTTTATTGCGCAGGATAAGCTCGAACACATCTGCGTAGAACTCATGGCCAAAGCCGCTTTCGTAACGCTCATGCACCCAGCCATAAAGCGCCGGATTTTCATCATTGAGAAAAATACCGCGATACTTGATCTTCGGCACTTCAACCCGTTGTCCGCTCGAAGCATACAGATCGGATTTGTGGGCAATCGGCACATCCGCCCACCAATACCACGGCGACACACCCGCACGTCGCGACAGATCATAAATACCGTAAATCGTCCCGCGTTTATCCGAGCCGGTAATCACCAATGCCCGTTTCACATTCGGCATAAGCTCGGGCAGGGGCGCGTCCACAATGCTTTGCGAGAACCCTTCCCATTTGCCTTCAATGCCGGAAACATCCAGTTTTCCTGCGGCGACCAGATTTTGTATCAGCGGAGAATTTATATCTCCGATCAGAATGATGTTCTCGCCCGCACCCTCAGTACTTGTGCCAAACATCCCGGGATGATCTCCGATTTTGCCGAGATCATCCTGTAAATCCTTTGCAGCCCGTACAATACCTGTGTCTAGACCTTCTGCCACGACGATCGCCAAGGGCATCCCGTCATGGATCAAGGCAAAGTCGCCCGCCAACACATTGCCCTGTCCGGTTTCACAAATCCCGACATTGGCCGCACACAGCGATTGAGCGCTAGACTGCTCGCGCGTTGCAGGTGAACAGGCGGCGAGCGTAAGCATCGCCAGACTTGTGCATACCAGACTTGTGCATATGTGTTTCAAAACGGTCCCCTATAGATATTACTCGACGGTGAGTGTGGTGTTTTTAAGGTCTTGCGAATTGGTACCGGTCATAATGGTAAACTCGCCAGCCTCGACAACGCGGTTCATATTGATATCGTAAAAGCGCAGAGATTTCGGTGTAATGTCAAATGTCACGGTTTGGGTTTCACCGGCTTCCAATGTAATCCGCTCAAAGCCTTTCAACTCTTTTACAGGGCGTGTGACGGAACTGACATTGTCGCGAATATACATTTGTACAATCTCGTCCCCTTTACGCGCACCTGAATTGGTGACGTCGACGCTTACGGTTGTTGACCCGTTTGTGCCAATTGTTGCTTTGGACAATGTTGGTTCGCTATAACTGAAATCGGTATAGCTAAGCCCATACCCAAATGGATAGAGCGGCTTCACAGAGCTAAAGGCATACCCGCGATGGGCCGTTGGTTTATAGTTATAAAACATCGGCAACTGACCAACACTGCGCGGAATGGTGACCGGCAATTTACCGCCCGGATTATAATCCCCGAACAACACATCCGCCATGGCCGTGCCCGTTTCCTGACCCAAAATCCAGCCTTCAATCACGGCAGGCACTCTATCTACGACGTGCGGGATCGCCAGTGGACGGCCATTGATCAGCACGACAACAATCGGCTTGCCTGTGGCAATCATGGCATTGACCAGCTCGTTTTGTTCCCCGACCAGATCAAGGCTTGAACGGTCACCCAAATGGGACTCAGCCCAGGCTTCCCGACTTGTGTCTTCATTGCCGCCAATCACCAATACGATCAGATCGGACTCTTTGGCAATCGCGGTCGCTTCTTTAATCCGCGCAAGGTTTTCGTCGCGGTCTGCAAGCTCGACCGTGTCGTCCCACCAGCTCGGGTTTTCTGAAATGCGTACACCTTCTGCATACTCCACCTGAACCTGATCTCCGACCTTGGCACGGATGCCGTCTAGAATGCTGACGGTTTGACGTGGTGTATCTGAATATCCACCCAGAACGGTTGAGCCCGCATTCGGGCCAATCACCGCAATCCGGTTCAAAGTAGCCATGTTGAGAGGCAGAGTATTGCCTTCGTTTTTCAACAAGATGATGGCTCGACGCGCCGCCTCTTCAGCCAGTGCGCGCGCTTCTGCATTCCCGGTCAACCGTTCGGCTGCTGCAATGTCGGAATAAGCTGTGGCGGCAATATTGCCCCGTTGCTTAAAGCGCAGAACCCGCAAAACGGCCGTATCGATAACCGATTCTTCAATTTCCCCGTCCTGCACAAGCTGCACCAAACGTGAATACATGCCTGGATCAGGCGTTTCTAAATCCACACCGGTTTCCAGCGCCAACATGGCCGCATGGTCTGCATCTGCGACCACCGCATGGCGCGAGACCAAGTCGTCAATGGCGAAATAATCGGAAACAACCAGTCCCTGAAAATCCCATTCCCCGCGCAAAATGTCTTGCAACAGGAATGTGCTGACATGGGACGGCACCCCGTCAATTTCATTATAAGAGGCCATCAGGGACGCCGCATTGGCTTCGTTGATAGCAGCTTCAAACGGCGGGAAGAAAACTTCGCGTAAAACACGTTCTGAAATATTGGCAGGGCCAACATTGGTGCCGCTTTCCGGCTGACCATGACCGGTCAAATGTTTCAGGGTTGTCAAAACATGGCTGTCATCAATTTTGCCGTCTACCTCTTCACCCTGAAAGCCTTTCACGGCCGCCACACTGATGCGCGATACCAGATACGGGTCTTCACCATAGGTTTCTTCAATCCGGCCCCAGCGTGGATCACGCACGACATCAACCACGGGCGACAGCACATGATGCACACCACGGGCGCGAATCTCACGCGCCGCAAACGTATAGACGTTTTCAATCAACTCTGGATCCCACGTACTGGCCAGCGCGATAGACTGCGGGAAGTTGGTGGCATCTTTGCCCATAAACCCGTGCAGGCCTTCTTCGTGAAAAATCACCGGAATGCCGAGCCGTGTTTCCTCAAGCATGTATTTTTGCAGGTCATTGGCAAATTGCACGGAACTGGCGATTGTCCGCGCCGTTTTTTCGCCGGGCTGGCCAAGACCAACATAGTCCTGTGGGCGGGCTATACAGCCAATGCTGTTAGGGAAGGCTTCTTTCATTTTGCTGGGCGAGAACGCGCCGTCCGCATCCATGATCCGGTCTTTTTGAATCCATACGCACGACAATTGCGCCACTTTTTCCTCTAAAGTCATCTGGGCCAGCAAGGCTTCGGGGCTGCTCTGGGCTTGCGCGGACGTCGTCGCGGGTGTCGTATCCGAAGCCGTATCCGCGTTAGGGGCGCAACTGACCGCGATCAATGCCAGCGCCGAGATGAGCGCCAGCGCCGTGCCGCGGCGCAATGTATCAGAGAGGCGTCTTTGTTGTTTAGGTGTATGTGTCATTTGTGTCCCCTTAATCCGGTTTGATATATGTAGTTTTTATTTAGCGGCTTGGCAAATTCACATTGAAATTCCCCAAAAATGTTAGCGCTAATATCGCGGTTAAACGAGGTGCTTGTCAATCGTATTTTACGCGGGGAGGGCAAGTTTTCCGAATCAGTGAGGGATTCAAATTAAAATGGCTCTCAAAACGGGGTTTAGAATTAGCTGTTGACAAATATGCGGTTTTACCGCGATATTAGCGCTAACATTTAGTGGGGGTGTCTGAAAAAGAACAGGCATATCAAACAGTACATAAAAATGGGGAGAAATTGAAACATGTTTTCACGTCGTAAGTTCTTAGGCACCGGCGCCGCGCTTGGTGTCGCAAGTTGTGCAACCACCGGCATGCCATATGGGGCAAGTAAAACTGCCACAAATACAGCCACAAACATAAATGGTCTCGGTTTAAATGATATTGCCAAGAGCCGGGGCATTCGGTTCGGAACCGCACTGAGCGCACCGGGTGGGAATGCAAAAACCGGGGCATTTTACGATGAAAAATACATAGAGATTATCAAAGCCCAATGCGGGGTTCTGGTCGCTGAAAACGAATTCAAAATGTATACGATACAGCCTGTTGATGGCCCGTACCGTTTTACCCGCCCGGATAAATTGGTAGCATTTGCACAGGCCAATAATATGGGCATGCGCGGCCATACCTTGTTGTGGAACAAGGATAAATACATGTCGCCATGGGTCATGAACAATGCGTTCGAGGACGGCGTAGACGCATTGTTACGCACATATATCGAAGCGGTCGTCGGTCGTTACAAAGACGATGTCTATTCCTGGGATGTGGTCAACGAGACGATTGACGAGCATACGGGCGCCCGTCGTGATACGGTCTTTACCCGAAACGGCGGACAGGAAATTGTTGACAATGTCTTCCATGTCGCCCGCGAACAGGCACCAGACACGCAACTGGTTTATAATGATTTTATGTCATGGGAAAACCATAGCGCCGCGCACCGCAAAGGCGTTTTGAAACTGCTCGAGCATTTCAGGAAGAATAATGTGCCCGTGGACGCGCTCGGTATTCAGGGCCATATCGGTCAATTTGTTGGCGACTCGGTGACCGGTTACAAAGGCCAGTATGACGTTAAAGCCTGGCAGGAATTCCTGAAAGAAGCCACCGATATGGGCTATGATCTCGTGATTACGGAATTTGATGTCAATGATACTGATTTGGTCGCAGATGTGGCCAAGCGCGATCAGGTGATTGCCGATTACGCGAAAGAATATCTGGATGTAACTTTAGAATTCACTCAGCTGAAAGACGTGTTGGCGTGGGGGATAAGCGACAATCATTCCTGGTTGCGCTCCCCTGATTGGTGGCCACGTGAAGACGGCTTGCTCAAACGCAGCACCCCTTACAGCGACAGCTATAAACCAAAAGCCTTGAGACAGGCCATGGCCGAGGCCTTCGCCGCCGCACCGGTACGCACGCCCTTAGTATAGCGCGCGACTATGGAGGGCCTTAAAACACCGCTGCAACTCAGATTAGAGCATGCAGGCTGGGTATTGGAGCTTTCGCCGGAAACCGGTGGAGTGATCACCCGGTGTACGTATAAGGGCGTAGATGTTTTACGCCCGGCGACCGAGAAGTGGCATCGATCATTTGATCCTATGCAATCCTCATGTTTCGCTTTGTTTCCGTATTCGAACCGGATTGCCAATGGCACGTTCAGTTTTGAGGGCGAGACCCATCATATTGACGCAAACTTCCCCGGCATAAAGCACCCGCTACACGGGACGGCTTGGCTGGGATTTTGGGAGGTGCACCAGCCTTCCAAAAGCGTTTGCGAACTTACATATACCCAGTTTAAAGATGTGGGCGCATGGCCATACCCATTCGAGGCCCGTCAACGATTCCAGATAAAAAACGGGGCATTGCATGTACAGCTTTCCATTCAAAATACAGGGGATACTCCGATGCCTGCGGGCATGGGCTGGCACCCGTATTTCCCACTTGCCCGAGATGTGGCCCGAGATAAGAGCAATGCTCACCTAAAATTCAACGCAAAGGGTGTCTGGTTATCAGACCATGAAAGCTTACCCCAGACTTGGGTCGGGCTGCCATCCAAATGGGACTTCTCTAACGGCCTTCCTGTTGAAGGGACGCAGTTGGATCATTGCTTTGGTGGATGGGATGGCAAGGTGCGTATGTCTTGGCCAGACAGTGCATTCGCTCTTGAAATGCGCGCCGATCCGGCCATGACCCATGTGGTTGTCTACACAGAAGAAGCAGACAGTTTTTGCTTCGAGCCAGCCAGCCATATGAACGATGCCATCAACCGGATGGACACCAATATAGAGACCGGCTTTCGTGTGTTAGCCCCCGGGGAAACCTTCACGTCCACTCTTGTTTTAGACGTAAAACCAACTTCATAATTCCATAAAAAAACGCCAGACGACATATATATCGTCTGGCGTTTTTTGTTTGAATATACAGGCGCGCTCATGAAGTGCGCCCGTATATGAGGCTTAACCTTGCATATCTTCCAGCTCTATACCTTTGGTCTCGTGTACCATCTTTATAACAAAGAAGATGGAGAGAACCGCGAAGAATGTGTAGATACCGTACGCGCCTGCTAGGCCGATTGTGGAGAGCAAGACCGGGAAGCTCATAATGATGACGAAGTTTGCCAACCATTGCGCCAGACCTGCGACAGCCAAGCCTGAACCCCGAATTTGGTTGGGGAACATCTCGCCGAGCATCACCCACATAACCGGGCCCCAGGAGAAGTTGAAGAACATCACAAAGACGTTCGCCGCCACAACACCCAGCAATCCCATGCCTGGTGTCAAGTCCAGCAATGCACCGCCCATAACCGTTTGTGTATCAAACACGGTTCCGTTGGCGAGTGTTGTACCCGCTTCGATAACGGCACCTGCAGGAAAGAGTACACCGGTAGAAAATGCGAAACCCGCAAGTCCAAGTGCAATTGCCATGCCGATAGAGCCTATCAGGAGCATCGGTTTACGACCAATTTTGTCAATAACCATCAAGGCGACAACGACGGAGCCAAGGCTCAGCGCACTGCCAATGATATTGATCAGAAGGGCATCGCCTTCCGAGAAACCGGCGGCCTGCCAAAGAACAGCGCCATAATAGAAGATGACATTAATACCAACCAGCTGTTGGAAAATCGCAAGGCCAACACCCACCCATACAATCGGACGGATCTTTTTAAGAGCCGGATCGATTAAGTCCGAGAGACGTGGTTTGTGATCTGCATCCAAAGACGCTTTAATCTCGGCCACTTTTTGCTTTGCTGTTGCGGCGTCAAACAAGCGGGTGAGAACACCTTCTGCCTTCTCGGTTTTGCCTTTGAGAACCAGAAAACGCGGGCTTTCGGGAATGGCGAACAAAGCGACAAAGAACACGACGGCTGGCGCCAATTCCATCCAGAACATGCAACGCCACGCTTCATATCCGTTCCACAGAATGTCTGTAGATTTACCAGCCGTTTTCGCCAGAAGATAGTTGGACAAAAATGCGAAGAAAAGACCAAGCAAAATGGCAACTTGTTGAATGGTTGTCAGACGCCCACGTAAATGTGCAGGTGCAATTTCAGAGATATAGGCAGGGGCCATAACACTGGCCGCGCCAACACCGATACCACCTAGGATGCGGTATATGATGAACTCGCCAGATCCATGTGCAATACCGGAACCCCAGGCGCTGATGATGAAAAACACGGAGGCAACGAGCAACAAGCTCTTGCGTCCATACATATCGGCAAGCCGTCCGGCGAAAAATGCACCAAAGGCACAGCCAAGCAACATAGAGGCGACATTAAAGCCGGTTGCAAAGTCTTTTGCGTTAAAGGCTTTTTCCAAACCATCCACGGTGCCGTTGATAACACCGCTGTCATATCCGAATAAAAATCCACCAAGTGTGGCGATCATGCTGATCCAGATGACGAAACCAAGCCCGCCTTTCCGATCTGCTGTTTGTACGTTTGTACTCATATTTATCCCTCCCCAGGATTATGTTTTGTTACGAGAAAATTGCCTCGCAATGTTTTCGGGAACGGCTTTTACATAGCCCCACCATCCCTGTTTTTATTATAACATGTTAAGTGTTTACGCTAACATTGTTTGCCTTTATAAGGAACCTTACAAGGCAATGCAAGCGCATGCCAATAGAATAATCAACCGAAGACGACCGGAAAAGGTCGGAAATCAATTGGGGAGAATGCTGTGAAAGCGACAAAATCAAGACTTCTACTTGGAGGAATCAGCGCACTCGCTCTTATGCTGGGGGCCTGTGCTCACGATACAAATGCGGATGATGGTGCCGCTATTGCTGGGAATGCCAGCAATGGTCGCGACATAAATCTATGGCCGAAAATTGATACTTCAAGCTTTCTTGATCCTGTTGTCGAAGCTCGTATCGATGATTTATTGACTAAAATGACCCTAGAGCAAAAAGTCGGCCAGACCATGCAAGCTGACAACGCAGCCATAACCCCGGCAGAAGTAAAAGAATACCGTATTGGCTCCATTCTCAGCGGCGGCAATTCTGCGCCGGGGCCGTTGCAATGGGCCGATGTTGACCAATGGCTCGAAGCCGCAGACGCGTTTTATCTTGCCTCTGTTGATCCTGAAGGTGTTGAAGTTGCTATCCCGACAATCTGGGGCATTGACGCGGTGCATGGCCATAACAATGTTATCGGCGGCACCGTTTTCCCGCACAATATTGGTCTGGGCGCTATGCGTAATCCTGAGTTGATCCTTAAATTGGCTGGCGTAACCGCGCGCGAACTGCGCACAACCGGCCATGACTGGACATTCGCGCCGACCGTAGCCGTGCCCCAAGATGATCGTTGGGGCCGCACCTATGAAGGGTTTAGCGAAAACCCGGAAGTGGTCGCGTCCTACGCCGGTGAAATTGTCACAGGTCTACAAGGCGACATCACCACAGATGCATTTTTAAACGAAGACCACGTTATCTCGACCGCTAAGCATTTCCTTGGCGACGGGGGCACCGATGGCGGCAAAGATCAAGGCGACGCTTTGGCAGAGGAAGCCGAATTTGTACGCATCCATTCCGCAGGGTATCCACCGTCCATCAAGGCGGGCTCTTTGTCTGTTATGGCCTCGTTCTCGAGTTGGCAGGGTGAAAAAGTGCACGGCAGTAAATATCTACTCACCGATGTTTTGAAAGACCGTATGGGATTTCAGGGCTTTGTCGTCGGGGATTGGAATGCCCATGGACAAATCGATGGCTGTACCAATGATAATTGTGCGGCCGCGCTCAATGCCGGTCTGGACATGTATATGGTGCCCAATGACTGGAAGGCCCTGTATGTAAACACTTTGGCCCAAGCGCAGTCCGGCGAAATTCCAATGGAGCGCCTTGACGATGCTGTGCGCCGGATATTACGGGCCAAGATCAAATTCGGCCTGTTCGAGATGGGCAAACCATCCTCACGCAAATACGCCGGAGACTATTCTATCTTGGGCGCACCCGAGCACCGTAAACTTGTGCGCCAAGCGGTTCGGGAATCGCTCGTATTGCTTAAAAACAATGACGGGTTATTGCCGCTTAGCGCTGGTGCCAATGTGTTGGTGGCTGGCGATGGTGCTGACAGCATTTCAAAACAGGCGGGTGGCTGGACGCTACATTGGCAAGGCGGCGGATTGTCTAACGATCTGTTCCCTAACGGTGATTCCATCTATGCCGGGATTGCGCAAACTGTCGCTGCAGGCGGTGGTAGTGTGCAACTGAGTGAAGACGGAAATTACACAACAAAACCCGATGTGGCGATTGTTGTGTTCGGTGAAGAGCCTTACGCAGAATTTCAAGGCGACCGTGAACATGTCGGCTTTGATGTCGACAGTAAGGGCGCGGTTAACTTGCTTGCCAAGTTGAAACGCGACGGCATTCCTGTTGTCGCCGTCTTCCTGTCCGGACGCCCGATGTGGGTCAACCCGGAACTCAACCAGTCGGATGCTTTCGTAGCAGCCTTCTTGCCGGGAACCGAGGGCGCAGGTGTGGCTGATGTTTTATTCCAGACACAGCCAGAACATGATTTTAAAGGCACATTGTCTTTCTCATGGCCACGCACGGCGACGCAAACGGTTTTGAATTATGGTGATGCAAATTATGATCCATTATTCGCGTATGGCTTTGGCTTGAATTATAAAACGGCACACGCAAATTTGGCTAGTTTGCCGGAAGACTCGGGCCTGTCGTCTGCGCAAAAAGATCAAAGTATTTCGCTCTATGCAGGCGGTCAGATTACGGCTCCATGGCGTGTGGGCATAAATGATGAAGATGTGGTCTCTACACGAGAGGTTGATCATTTGGCACAAGAGGACGCTATTGAACTAACATTCTCCGCGCCCACATCTGTGTCAATCGTCGGCGATCCCATCGATATTTCGAGCAAAGCCAACACGGGCTATGCTTTGATGTTTGATGTGAAAGTTGACGCAGCAATACCTGCTGGCACAACCATCGGCATGAGTTGCGCTAATAATGGCGGCGATTGTCAGGGCGATCTCGCGGTCAGTACAAGCCTGAATGCGCTCAAAGGCCAAGGCTGGCAAAGTGTAGAACTCCCGTTAAGCTGTCTCAGGGGTGTTGGCGCCGAAATGGGCGCAATTGATGCGCCTTTCGTTTTGACAGCAGGCGCAGAGATGAAAATTGCCTTCTCTAATGTCCGCATCGCCGAGGGTACGGAATACACAGGCAATTGTAAGTTCTAGAAAATCTGCCGGATTGATGTTGTGGCAGACTCGCAGATCAATCCGGTACGACACCCGAAAGTGGCCCAAAGCGTGCGAGGGTTGTTTTTAGTTTGGCTGACAATGGCCCCGAGAAGATTTGGGGCACACGTGTCACATCTGTTTCGTAGTTGACGGCCTTAAGTGTATCGGAAAAATCATCATCCGGTGTTTGCCGTGTGATAAAAGATAAATTGGCAATTGCCATGACACTGTTGTTGCGACTGAAACGGGCATGATTTTTATACATGAAATACTCGTCCACATGCTGGTCACTAAGGCGCAAAAACATCGCCATCAATTCATAATAAATGGCGTTCATGCTGAGAGCGTCCAGTAAGAAGGACAGGGTTTGATCCTGAACTTCCGGCAACCGGCTGGAGGGGCTTCTACGCATGGCAATATCAACAATCCATTGATCCTTTTCTATATGATCACTTTTGGTGCGTTTCTCCAAAGATTTTAATATCAGCCTTGCTCCGTCATACCGTAAAAACCTGAGCTGTGCCTGTATCTGTTCAAAGCTTAAATTCTCCTCTGCCTCGGTGGACGGGTCTTGAACCAAATCCGCATTTTGCGCGATCAAAGGCAGATCATGGTGGGCGTTCATAGGGGTGGTGATCCGCCCATTATGGCTGAACCGGAACAACTCTCTGATCTCGTGTTCGCGCGCCTTTTTTAACGCCAGAAACACGGTCTGGATAATCTCCGAGGTTGGCAGGTTCGGCTCGACCCGCCACCGCCTTCCATAAACAATTTTTTGTCGGGTTTTGGGCGATGAGGGTGCGTAATTATCAACGCCGATAATTCCGATCTGGATGTAGATACCGCCCTTGTCTTCACTGACAAACACCGGATATCTGTCCCAGTAATCAATGTCACAGACGATCAACTCAACCGAGGCACGGGTGTGCAGATAGCACAGATAATGCTGGGGAATACAGTGTTTCCCGTTCCGCAACTGGATAAGAGGGGCGTTTTTAACTGCACACTCTCCCCTTTGCAGGAAGCCTTTATGAATGAGACTTCTCTGCATCGGCGAAGATAGTGGCGAGGATAAAGGGGGAGGGGGTTTCATAATGTCGTTCATTAAAAAGTGCCAAATGGTTTACCTCAAAACTTGCCCGAAAATGACGGCAAGATAATGATAGAGATCGAGGCCCCTGTAATTGCCAACAACGTGCCCATAGCGCCTATGGCGCGGGGGACCAAAGGCCCGTCTGGTCTGGAAAGCGCATAGGCATGCGACAGCCTTGCGAGCACAAATACAAGCGCCAGCCCGAGCACAATCATTTCTGGCCCACCGGAAATTTCAAACAGGACTAACAGAACAAGAAACAGAGCTGCGTTTTCCGTCAAATTGCCATGACGGCGAATTTTACGAAGCAGGGTTTCGTCTCCCCCATCCCCTAACGAAATTTTGGTGTCGCCCCGTGCGAGACCGACCCGCACCATCAAGATCATTTGTAACAGCCCGAGAAAGGCGGCCGTGTATCCGCTGATAAGGGGCAGGGTGAGAAGAGATGTGGTCATGGCGTGCCTTTCATGGGGCGAGTGGTGGGGTAGAGTGTTCGTATTGCCCTGTATTTGGTAGGCAATGGGCACGTTGACAAGAGTAATAAACTTTGCCAGCATGGTGCATATATGAACCAGTGAGTGGCCTGTACCTGAGCAATGCCTGAGCAATGAGAGGAGATCGATATGAATTGGGATGATTTGAAATTTTTCTTGGCTGTTGCGGACTCTCCCTCCATGCGTATGGCGGCAAAACAGTTGAAGGTCAGCCATACAACGGTTTCCCGCCGCATGGACACATTGGAGAAATCCCTTGAAACTAAATTGTTTGACCGCTTGCCAGACGGCTATAGACTGACACAATCCGGTCAGGAACTTGTCGAAATTGCGCGTAAAACCGATTTGGAACTACATGCTTTTGATCGTCAGGTCGCCGGACGCGACACGGCGTTAGCGGGACAAATATGTGTCACCGTCGCGGACGCCTTTGCTTGCAGTACTTTCATGCCGATTTTTATTGCGTTCATGACCGAATACCCGAACATTCAAATTAAAATCGACGCGTCTCTCGATACTTTCGATTTATCCAAACGCCAGGCCGATGTCGCCATACGGTTTACAAATGCACCGCCAGAACATCTGATTGGCCGCAAGATTGGCGTGCTGTATCAGGCCGCCTATGCGTGTGGGGACTATGTCAAACAACACCGGCCACACCTCCCAAACTCGGGCGCACGTTGGATTGGTTGGGGCACGCCTGCGCATCGGCCCAAATGGATCAAGCGCTCTCCTTTTCCGGGTTTGCAGGTGAGGGGGCATTTTAATGATGTGATGATGCAAGTTGACGCCGCCAAGCGGGGGGCGGGTATCGGGTATTTCCCGTGTGTTGTGGGGGACGCCACGCCCGAACTTATACGCTTAAGTGACCCCGAGCCTTCAATCGCCGTCTGGATGTTGTCCCATCGCGATTTGCGCACAACGACCCGCATGCGCGTGTTTCGCGAATACATTACGGGGCACATCCCTCTATTGGAAAAACAGTTTGCAGGCGGCGGCGGGGTGACGGTTTCCGCGGCTGAGATTTAGGCGTTGGGTTGAGACTGCAACTGGATGTAATTTTGAATACCTGTGCGTTTGATCAGATCAAACTGGGTCTCAAGATAATCAATATGTTCTTCTTCATTTTGAAGAATTTTACCAAACAGATCGCGACTGACATAATCACGTACGCTTTCGCAATATTCCATCGCGTCCCGAAGCAGGGGCACGGCGTCATGTTCCAGTTTAAGATCGCAGTCCAGAATTTCTTCAACATTTTCGCCAATGCGTAATTTGCCGAGGGTCTGCAAGTTCGGCAAACCTTCAAGAAACAAAACCCGCTCGATCAACCAGTCCGCATGCTGCATCTCTTCAAGCGATTCTTTGTATTCATATTCGGCCAAAACGGACACACCCCAGTCTTTAAGCATGCGTGAGTGCAAGAAATACTGGTTAATCGCGGTCAGCTCGTTCTTCAGAGCCTCGTTCAAATACGAAATAACTTTTTTGTCGCCTTTCATGGCTATCCTCCAGTTGGTTTAGGCAATGCCTAGACAATTATAAGGAGAAAAACAAGAAAATTCAATAAAAACAAAGGTTTATGAGAATGCTTCGCAGAGTGATTTACAACTACTGGAAAAAATAGGCCTATTCGGCTGCAAGACCAAGGTGTTGGACGGGTGTTTCTTCGGCAATAATCTCGTTGATCATTGGTTTGCACATGCCGCAGTTAAACGAACAGCCATGAAACGCCTGCACGTCTTTTGCCCTGCGCGCACCAGAACCAACCGCGTCACGCACGGCCTTGTCATTGATGTTTCTGCATATACATACGATCATACATTCTATGTGGTGCAATTAAGAATGATTGTCAAGTGCGACACGCAGTTTCCGCACCTCCCGTTTTCTCATCCTCAAGCCACAACGGTTTGTTAAGCCTAAACCTGCACGCGACCTTAAAGATATTGCGTTAAAACCGTCCCAGATAAGAATTTACCACAATTTGGGGAATGCGGTTATGCGATTTACAGTTTTAACGGGCTCAGTAGTACTATTATCAGCTTTGACAGTCACAGGCTGTTCGGGCTCTGGCACGGGCGCCAGTCCTTATGCCTATAACGGAAATGCCCAAGGATACCAGCAAGGGTACACTCAACAGGGATATGCCCAAAACGGTTATGCCCAAAACGGTTATGGTTGCCCTACGGGGTCTCAATCTACCTCGTATGGTTATGGATATTCTAATCCTTCGACAGGATGTAGTACTGTCGGGTCTGCACAGACAAACCCGTATGCGCCAAACTCGTATGCGCAAGGCACGTACGCTGTAGGCGGTCTACGCGGAACCCAGCCTGCATATTACGGGCACGATATGTATGCACAGGGCACAGTCCTTCGCGGTGGCGCACCTTACGGCGCGGCTGCTGGCGCTGCTGGCAATGGTTACTATAATTATGGGCAAAAACCGGTCAAACAAAGCAAGGCATATGTAAGTTTGGGCGCTATAGATTATAATATCGGCGAGTCGGCCTATGGTGTTCAAGGACGTCTTGGATATAATTTCAGCCCTCTATTTGGTGCTGAACTGGAAGTGTCTACCGGTGTTGCCAAAGAATTTGTAGGGGTCGGATCAAGCGTTGGCATTGATTATTCTGTAGGCGGGTTTGCGGTTGCACGCGCCCCGCTTGGCTCTAAATTCTCTCTCTTGGCCCGGGGTGGTTATCACGTGACCAAGTTTGGGGTAACAACACCGGCAATTTCTGGCACAGTGAGTATGGACGGATTTGCTTTAGGGTTAGGTGCTGAATACGCATTTACCCCCAAGAACGCATTACGCCTAGATTACACCCGCTACGGTATGCGCCAACTCGGTAACTCCACCGGCGCTGCCTCTCTCTCCTACGTACGTAAATTCTAGGGCGGCCTCACGCCAAGAGCGGGTTGGCAGGCGCAACCCGCAAAGGCGATCTTGAAAACTTATAAATGAACTCGCTACGCTTGGTTTATTGTAAGGGTGCTCATTGCCGCGCGGCTAGGATATTTTGAGAACGATGATAATGATAAAACTAGGTTAGGCTGTTAGGTCTTTTAGAGCTTCTGCAGCCTCCTGCGCTTCTGTGGCTTTCTTATCTAGGGCTTGGCCTCCGTTTTCGGCCTCAATGTCTGCATCAACGTCTTCAGCACCGGTTGCCCCGGTAATAATGTCTTTGACGTTCTCAAGCGAAGCAACGTCAAGCCTCTCCACTGCCAAGGCCGCCGTCTTCTCGTTTCTGCTCTCAATTTTGTCGCTCAAAACCCGTGCGACTTTGGAATACTCCATTTTAGCCAGACCCAAAAAAGCGGCCTCTAAATAAGCCCCTCTATCTTTCGCTGCGCTCACATCTGATGCGAGCGCGTTAATGGTGAGATACACTTCTATTTGCTTATCTGCGAGCGACTGAGTCAAATCCACAGAAAATGAATCATCTGCGTCTTGGATTTGGTCGTTCTTATTGATGGCTAGCAAAGGGTCAGTGCTTCCCTGTGACTGCTGCGCGTTTACAGGAGAGCTTTTGAGTAAATTTAAGGCGATCACGCTCGAAGACAAGCCATTAATAGCGGATATAAACATCTTGCTTCCTTACATATGTGAAGCAAAATCCTTTTGCGTTTGAGTTTGATATTCTCAGATAGGGTGCGCTCGAAAAGTTAATATAAATATAAAGCACACCTAAGTGGTGTTAATCCGGTATATCCGCTCGACAATCGGGCTTTGTCTTGGCAAAATAAATAAAGCTCATCTTTCACCCTATCTACATTTGTTTTTTTATAGTGCTCTTGCCTAGTTTCGGACTGCGTACCAACTCAATCTGTAACGCACCCATACTGCGCCGTGATCGGACAATGTTTGTTTGCCTTTGATTTTTGGTGCGGCTTCGACAATATAGTTCTCAACATCCAGTATTTTTATAGGTGTAACTTTGACCCGGGTTCCAGAACTGAACCCCTGCCAATCTTGTGTGTCGAGCCAAGGCGCGCTTCCATCTGACGCCAAATTCGCTTCACAAATATTTGGATTCATAACGCAATAATGCTGTGTAAGTTTCACGAGTTCCGTGCGTTTTGAGGGTCTTCTGGCGCTTGTGTCAGATATATAATCCAGTCGTTTTTTTGCATTTTTCGAGTTGAAGTCTCCACCAAAAACCATGGGCTGTTGTTCTGTCCAGACAGTTTCTACGAACTCGTCCATGGCGTCGAATTGCAAGTTATAGGCCGTTAGGGATCGTTCAAATGAAACACCGGCCGCTTCGCGCGATTGCATGTGTGTTGTGAATACTTGCAAATATCCGGGCATGCCCGGCACGGCTATTTCGGCCCACAAGACCCCCTTGTTTGATCCGCAATCAAACCCGGCGCATTCACCGGAATAAAACGGAGCCGTGACTTTTTTGAGAATTGGGAAATTGCTGAGAACGTAAAGGCCAGAGTCCATAATTTTGACAGCCTTTTCACCTTTGAAAAACCGACGACCTTTTATGAATTGCGGTGTGGCTCTTGGCGAAAACTTTGGCGCCCAATCCTTTGTTTCCGGCCCGCGCACCCAATTTGGATATCCGCTGTTTTCTAGCAAGTGCCTTGTGCCTTTACGAAAGCCTTCCTGGATCATAATAATATCAGGCTCTTCGCCGTCATGCCGTGCTTTCAATAGGGCCTCCCCAATCAAGGCCATAGCCTTGGTTCGGTGTTTACGAAGAGGCCAGGGTAAACCTGCAACATTATAAATAAGCACATCAATATCAGTATAGTTTTCCCCTGTCCGTATATTATATTTGATGTCGGGGGGGGATGAAACGGTTTGCTGCGAAAGCAAAGGCTCTGGAAGCCGCAAGGTGCTGCACGCGGATAATAAGAGAGCCGCGAGCATGATAGATTGTACTCTAAATGCCTTGATATTTTTCATGAATTTCCCCTTAGTTTTATTTATACTTTGTACCCCATTATTGTTTGCTAGTCATAGGTTTAATACTGTTAAAACGTAGGGATGAGAAAGAGCGTTATAGATAAATATGCTAATCGCGTGTTTTTCCTATATTCGATATGCTATGTTTATTTGTCGCAATAAATTCCAATACCAATTTTAGTATATATAATTGGCGACCCCGGGTGGACTTGAACCACCGGCCTCAAGATTAGGAATCTTGCGCTCTATCCACCTGAGCTACGGGATCGTGTAGAGGCGTTATAGGCCTATGTATCCGCTCTCGAAACAAAAAAAGTGGGTAATTTACCTTTGACGGGTTTTGGCTATACTGCTCTGGGCCAAAGAGGAAAACGAGCTTGGGGTTTGTCACGAAAGCATTGATAATTGCGAGCTTGCTCTGGGGCGGGGCTGGCAGGATTTGTGGGTTAGGGGCCGACAGCGCCTTTGCCAAAGACACACAGGCGGCGGCCAAAATTGCCAAAACATATACAGCCAAGACATATACAAAAGGCGAGCGCGCTGGCGTTGCGCGGGTCATTGACGGAGACAGCTTTGTTCTGGAGGACGGATTAAGGGTGTCTCTGGCCGGAATACAGACCCCGAAAATGGCATGGCCCGAGAAAAACTATAAGGCATGGCCTTTGTCCGACGAGGCGAAGAGCTATCTGAACCAACTTATAAAAGATAAAACCGTTCAACTTTATTATACGGGCGATACCCGTGACCGCTATGGGCGGGCCTTGGCGCAAGTCTGGACATTGGACGCGCAAGGCGCGCCCGTAATGTGGTTGCAAGAGGCGATGGTCAAGGCCGGCTATGCCCGCATCTATACATGGCCCTCACATCCCTATGATACGACGAAGCTTTATGCGGCCGAACATGAGGCCCGCCAAGCAGGGCGGGGCATATGGAGGGATACGCATACGGATGGATTTTATAGCGTACGGACGTCAGAACCAAAGCCGCTGGCCCGGCATGTTGACAGCCTGCAAATTGTCGAAGGCATTATTGTCTCCACGGCCGATGTACGCGGCACGATCTATTTAAACTTCGGGAGTGATTATAAAATCGATTTCACCGTGGCCATTTCCAAAAAAAGCAAAAGGGCGTTTAAAAAAGCCAGCTATGATCCGCTGGCCCTCACGGGTGCTCGTGTGCGGGTTAGGGGCTGGATCGAGCTTCGAAATGGCCCCATCATCTGGATCAATGATCCGAGACGGCTGGAAGTTCTGGATTAAAAAAACCCGATTTGTGCAACACAAACCGGGTTTAAATTGTCGTAAATGTAAACAGGCTAAGCGGCCGCTTCCTCGCCGTTCTCGTCTTCATTTTCAGCTTCTTCGGCCGCCTTGGCAGCGGCTTTAGCCGCCGCTTTCGCACGCGCTGTGCTCAGCGTTTCGAGGATTTGATCCATAGCCGGGCCACGATCAATCCCTTGAATAGCCGCCACTTCGCGCACCATTCTATCGAGCGCGTTTTCATAAAGCTGGCGCTCAGAATAGGACTGCTCGGGTTGTTCATCTGTACGGTGTAAATCACGCACAACTTCGGCCAGAAGCAGAAGGTCGCCAGAATTGATTTTGCCTTCATATTCCTGCGCCCGACGGCTCCACATGGTGCGCTTGATACGGGCACGGCCTTTAATGGTCGTAAACGCATCCTTCAGTACATTGTCGTTCGCCAAGGCCCGCATGCCGGAATTGGCAGCTTTGCTGGTCGGCACGCGCAGCGTCATTTTGTCTTGTTCGAATAAAATCACATAAAGTTCGATTTCGCACTCGGCGATGGTTTCGTGCTCGATACCGGTAACTTGGCCGACACCATGGGCAGGATACACAATGTACTGACCGGATTTAAAGATCAGTTTAGCAGGTTTTTTTGTCGTTTTTTTAGAGGCTGCCTTTTTTGCGGCAGCACTCGTGGGTTTTTTTATTGCCATAAATGGATGTCCTTGAAGCGCGGTACGGGGCGCAGTTTGCAGATAAAACACACAAACGACGCGGGGTATAGGCCCGCGCCGTCATGAAACTGTAATATAACATAAAAATGACTAAAAAACCACCCCCATAGTTTTGGGTACCTTTTTAACAAGGGCGTGCGCATTAACTTGTTGTTTTTACAGGGAGTTTATAGTTTTTTGAGTTTGCTATTCATCGCCCTTACCGGGGGCAGGATCAAAATATTTCTCGAACTTACCGGTCTCGGTTTCAAACGCTTCCGCGTCTTCTGGCGGTGTGCCAAGAAGGGTGATATTGGGCCAAAGTTCCGCATATTTCGTGTTGATTTCCAGCCATTTTCCGTCCGGATCATCTTCGGTATCGGGGACGATCGCGTCTACCGGACATTCCGGTTCACAGACACCACAATCAATGCATTCGTCGGGATGGATAACAAGCATGTTGGCACCCTCATAGAAGCAATCCACAGGACACACTTCTACACAGTCCATAAACTTGCATTTAATGCATTCATCCTTAACAACATACGTCATGATTGGCCTATCTCGGTTCTGGTCTTCACATGGCGTGCGTGCTGTAGGATGTCAACCGTCTACGCCCTCAAAGTTATATCTAGGGGCCAAGTCTTTAAATCCCATAGCTCTTTGGCAATTGTCTACGCCCTTAACGTTATATCTGTAGGAGAATGCCCGGCGCAAAACAGGGTTTCGGCTTCGCTGGCAGGGCCACGCCGTGTACCGATGCTCAGGATTTCGATCTGGAAAAGCTCATTTGCCCGCATGAAAACCAGCCTGTCGCCGGGCCGGATCAGGGTATGGGATTTCGAGACACAGATGGTTTGTCCCCCCCGCAACAACCGAATACGACCAAGCCTGATCGTGCGCGCAGAAATGGCACGGCTTTTATAAAACCGGGCCCGCCATAGCCAGATATCCAGACGAAGGGTCGTGTCTTGTCGCGTGGTATTAATGTCCAAACTCACGATCCCTTTTTGTCTTTGTCTGACAGCTGGAGAGCCGCCAAAGCGCCAAAGGGAGAATCGTCCGCACTGGTCGGGGCCGACCATGATTTTTTAGGGGCCTGTTTATGCTCTTGCCTTGATTTTTGTCCGGGCTTCTGTCCCCGTTTCCCTTTCGCCCCGATATTGGCATATCCGGCAAGCTTCTCTGATTTCGCGCTCTGGGCTTTGTTGGATTTAAAGCTCCGTTTCTTGAAATCCCGTTGCCAGACATCAATCGTGCTTGGCACGACCGGGCTTCCGTCTTCTGCCTGTTCAGGGCGAGAGCGATATATATTTAAGGCCTTACCCCATTGTGATTTTGCCGGCTTCGGTTTCCCCGCCAGCTTGGATACGGGCTTGGACTGTGGTTGCGAAGCCCCGTCCTCTGCTTTCACATCTGTTTCAGGTTTTGCCTCTGGCTGTGTCCCCGATTCGGTGTCAGGCTTGGTCTCAGATGTCGTCTCTGGGGCAGGTGTCGCGTCCTGTGGTTTCTCTGCGGTTTTACCCGTTTGGTTGCCAAGTGTGGACAAAAACTCTGCCAAGGCCCGTGTTTCGGTTTCCAAATCTTTGGCGTTTAATTCGACATTGGTTTTCTTATAGCCAAGCGCTTTTAACACACCCTCGAAATCCTCATGACCACAGCCCAGCAAGGCCATCATTTCCTGAGCGATCCGAAACTGTTTAGGGGCGTTCCCGCTCCCGCTTTCATTGCCCTGATGTTCATGGGTGGCTTGCAATATCATTTGCGCCAGCCGGGCCAGCATATCAAAACGGATAATCCGTGGGCCTTGACGTGTATATCCGGCCTTGTTCAAAGCGGCCTCTGTATACGTATTGTCATTCGGAGTTGAAGCCATGCCGTTCGGCGGCAGGAACGGGTGTTTATGTCCGCCGCCATCCTTGTCCCAGGCAAAGGCAAATAACAGGCTCATCAACCGGGCAGGTGCCGGTTTAAGCATGTCCCTCAGGAACACATGGTGAAACCCGAACTGGGCGCTTTTATTGCGTAAATACCCGCGCGCAATATTGTCTGTTTCTTTGACCAGTTGCAAATGCTCAAGCCGGCGGATGATGCCGAAGTTTTCATAAAGAACATGCGCCAGTGCGCGCGCCCCTTGAAAGCTACCCGGATCTTCACAAAAGGTTTTCAAGGACAGAAGCGCCTCAAATTTTTGCGAAATTTCGGTGCGTACATAATCTGCAATACGGCCCGCAGCCTGATCACATAAAACCGGCGATCCCAAATTCCCACCGATAATCTCGACCTTCGGGCTGAGCAAGCTCTCGCCCGTACGGATTTTGCCAATCGGGTCCGTGCTCCAAATGATTTCCCCCGTATCAGAGAGCGAAAACGCATCATGCCCACTACCGGCAATCTCCGTAAGCTTGCGGTCGATCTCGGCAGCGAGGGCTAAACCGGCAGCGGTCAGAACCGTTTTCGCTTCAAGGCCGCTTGCCGTTTTGTCGGGCACAAATAACAAGCCCTTTAAGTGTCCGATTGTGTGTCCTTCGGTGAGAACTTCACCGGTGGGAGTAATTGTGGCGTCCATGGGGGATTTGGCTCCTATACCCTTCAAAAGTGCGCTTGTGCGTCGGTCAACAAAGCGTGCGACAAGCTTACTGTGTAGCGCATCTGATAGCCTGTCTTCAACACATCTTGTACGATTAATCCAATCTTGCGAACGTGCCATCCAAGCGTGTTTGTTGGATATATACGTCCATGTTCGAATGCATGCAAGCCGCGAGGCCAGTATTTCGGCACTGCCCTCAATATAGTCTAACCTATTGATATTACGCTCAAAATAGGCATTAGGCAGGGTATTGTTGTTTTGAATAAGGGCTAAAAATATCTCTTCCAGCAAGCGGGCATGGGCTTCCGGACCTAAGTTTCTAAAATCCGGGATCTGACACACGTCCCAAAATAAACTGACATCTTTGCCAGTTTTTATGTGCGAGGACACATCATGCACCCGTAACAACCGTGCGAGCGCCACTTCATCGGGGGCAGGGGCAATGCGCCGTAACCCCGGTTTTGCAGGGGCGAGGGCGAGACTATCTTGCAAATTTTCCAGTGTTGAAAAGTCGAGCCGTGTATTGCGCCACTCCGCATATTGCAAGGGTTCGAAATGGTGATTTTCGATACGCCCAATGACATCATCATCTATTGGCAGGCACTGACCCGTCGTGCCGAAACTGCCATCACGGCGAAACCGTCCGGCCCGTCCTGCGATTTGCGCCATTTCGCTGGCATAAAGATAGCGGCGTCTTTGGCCGTCAAATTTCCGCAAAGAGGCAAAGGCCACATGATCCGCGTCCAGATTAAGCCCCATGCCAATCGCGTCCGTGGCCACCAGATAATCAACTTCGCCCGATTGATACAACTCTGCCTGTGCGTTGCGTGTGCGCGGGCTTAGCCCACCCATAACCAGAGCCGCCCCGCCGTAATGACGCCGGATGATCTCGGCCAGCGCATAGACCTCGGCGGCCGAGAACGCGACAATAACACTACGTTTGGGCAAGCGGCTCAGTTTCAAATGACCCGCATAGGACAATACCGAAAACCGTTCACGGGTGACAAAGCGGGCCTTGGGAACCAACGCTTCAATCAGCGGGCGTACCGTATCGGCCCCGAGCAGCAAGGTTTCTTCTGTACCGCGTGCATGTAACATCCGGTCTGTGAATATATGACCGCGTTCTTTGTGGGCAACCATTTGCACCTCATCGATAACGACACAGGCAAATTTCCCGGCCCGAATATCCGTCATGGGCATGGCCTCGACCGTACAGACCACATAGCTCGCATAGGGCGGCACGATCTTTTCTTCTCCGGTGATCAGGGCGCAGGCGGGTGCTCCTTTTTGCGCCACCATTTTGTCATACACCTCCCGCGCCAACAGCCGCAAAGGCAAGCCGATCACGCCGCTGGAGCGGGCCAGCATCCGTTCGACCGCATAATGGGTCTTGCCAGTATTTGTCGCGCCCAGAACGGCGGTAATATGGGGAGAAAGCACCATGGCCCAACTGTGCCACGGGCCGGAAGGGGCGGCAATAATTTTCATCGACGAGCGGTTAAAAAACTATGTATACTCAACCCTATGGTTTTAAATACCCTTCTCTTAATGCGTCACGCAAAATCCTCATGGTCTCACGGCAGTGATGATCATCAAAGACCCCTAAACACAAGGGGGCGCCGCGCCGCCAAAGCGGTGGGCGGTGTGCTGCGGGCGAAAACATGTGTGCCGGACGCAATCTGGTTATCAGATAGCGCCCGCACCCGCGAAACCGTGGCCTGCCTGTTTGGAGAAGATGCAGAAATACACACCGAGTTCCTGTCCGCATTTTATCACGCCTCTGCCAACAAAATCCTTTATACATGTCAGGAGCGCGGCGAGCCGGACGTGGAGACGCTTTTGTTGGTCGGGCACAATCCGGGCTGGGAAGAATTATTTTATCATTTCACCCAGATGTCGCGCCAGCTCCCAACCGGTGCCTGTGCAATTTTCACCCGCAAAGACCCGCACACCGATTGGCTTGACGCCAAAGCATGGCGTTTGACAGATTTTATTCTGCCGCGTGATCTGGAGTAGAAGAGTCAACAACAAACGGGTTGGTCAGCGCGGCCAGCGGCCCTAAAGGTGTAATGGCAGTGTTCGCATTGTGGAAAATCGTGATTTCACGTGCTTTGATCACGGCTTTAAAACCGCTGATTTTATACGTCATACGCACAGGGATATACAGACCCGCCTCTTCGAAATGCGCCAAATACATGGTAATCGGTGCGGCCACTTCTTCGGCGTTGGGGAGGTCTTCAGGGTCAAACCCCGACACCGGTTCATAAAAGACATGGCACCGGATTGTGTCGCCTTTATAACCCTTTTGCCTGATCCGGCGTGTACCAGCATTTTCCATACGTAGATTATAATGTTGCTTGGAATCAAATACGGGAATGCTACCTGTGCAAGGCATTTTACTGGTAATACTGCCCCGCATCATCAAATTCAGCAATGCGCTCAATGTATCATCACTTTCAAACCGTTGCGCATCACTAGCCATAGGTACGCCCTGAGAGCCAAGCCTCGGCACAATATCAACATGAACGCTGTTCTCTGTGTAAGCCATTTGCACACGGCGATGTTTCTTGTTCATATTTTGCTGCACATGGGCATGGGGGGAAAGCTCGGTTCCGGTAATCCTGCCGCTGGTCGCAGACCAGATTTTAAATTTCTTGAGAAAAGCGCCCAGACCCGCCGTTTTCAGGATGGCTTGTGCACGATAGCCCGTTTCGGAATAGGCTGTCTCGTATTCGGCCCGCAGAACTTTAAACCCGAACAGATAGCCCTTTAGTTTTACATTTACCGTTATTGATGCATCGGATTTCACGAGAATCACCTCGTCTGCATATGCATTTGTAGGATTAAACGCCAACAGAGCACTAACAGAGACCGTGAAAATAAGGGTTTTAAGGGGTTTGAACATGAATAAATATTTCCTATTTTTTTTGCCTTATAGCCCGAATATTACGCCAGAGTGCTAAACAAAGCAGGAAATTGCGTGAAAACTTGGTAAGATGGCCTTATTCGTGTCATGATTATGTACCAAGATATGTAAATGGACGAAATGTCTGCTTGACGAAACCACTTCAAATGGTTTATGTCCCCCAAACCGAATTTACGGGCTGCGTACGTCACTGTATGCGCCCTCTCTTAATAAAAGGAATGACCCATGTCACGTCGTTGCGATCTTACCGATATCGGCCCTATGACCGGAAATAACGTTTCTCACTCGAATGTGAAAACACGCCGCCGGTTTGAACCAAATCTTTGTAATGTTACTTTGATTTCTGATTCTCTTGAGCAGAAGTTCAGACTCCGTATTACAGCCGCGACCCTTCGCACCGTAGATTTCAAAGGTGGCCTTGACGGGTTCCTGATGAACACGAAAAACAAAAAACTGTCTGAAAAAGCCCGCAAAATCAAACGTGCGCTGGTTAGAAAAGCTGCAGAGGTTGAAGCGGCTGCATAAGCCTGCTCTCTCGAATAAATAAAAAACCCGTTGGTGTTGCCAGCGGGTTTTTTTATGTCTGAAGCAAATTGTTTCACGTGAAACAATTGCTGCGGGGGTAAGGCTAGGCTTGAACGTTTAAAGCAAATCCCTTAAAGCAAATCTCTGCCGATATTGAGAAACTTCTCGCGCCGACGCGCAATCAGCGCTTGGCTATCAAGGCCGGACAGTTCTTTAAGCGAGCTACAAATCGCATCGCCTACAGACGCAATGGTTGTTTCGGTCTCGCGGTGGGCACCACCAAGCGGTTCCTCGATGATTTTATCAACAATGCCAAGTTTTTCCAGATCTTGAGCCGTGATTTTCATAGCCTTGGCCGCGTCTTTCGCCCGTCCGGCATCACGCCATAAAATAGCCGCACAGCCTTCGGGCGTAATCACCGTGTAAATGGAATGCTCAAGCATCGCCACACAATCAGCTGTAGCAATCGCAATGGCCCCGCCGCTGCCGCCTTCACCGGTCACGATGGAGAAAAAAGGCACTTTTAACGACAGGCCCCGATCAATCGAGCGTGCAATCGCTTCCGCTTGTCCCCGTTCCTCGGCTTCGCGCCCCGGAAAGGCCCCCGCCGTATCGACAAAGGAGACAACCGGGATATTAAACCGTTCTGCCAAGTCCATAAGCCGCACGGCTTTGCGGTAGCCTTCGGGATTGGCCATGCCAAAATTATGTTTCAGGCGCGACTCCGTATCATTGCCCTTTTCATGGCCCATCACCATGACAGAACGCCCGCGTAATTTGCCAAGCCCGCCGAGCAGGGCATTGTCATCCCCAAACTTCCGGTCCCCGCACAAAGGCGTATAATCGCTGATAAGTTCTTGAATATAATCATTAAAATGCGGACGGTTGGGATGGCGCGCCACAAGAGTTTTCTGCCAAGGGCCCAGTTTTTCATAGATAGATTTAAGCTGCTTTGAGGCTTTTTCCTGAAGTTGCCCGATCTCGTCAGACACGTCCACATTCTCGGAAGCTCCCCCGGGCCCACCACAAATGGCCTTTAATTCGTCAATTTTACTGTCTAGTTCGGCGATAGGCCGCTCAAAATCAAGATAGGTGCGCGCACTGCTCATAAAGAAAGTCCGTTGTATTTAAACCCCGCACATTATCACCCACAGATGCGGGGGCAAGCAAAAGCTTACGCAGATTTGCATAGTTTTTATGTTGCGCTGTGCTGGCTCAGCGGATGGGTGGATTGCACGAGCTTTTTCAGGCGTTCATCCAGTACATGGGTGTAAATCTGGGTGGTCGAAATATCCGCATGGCCGAGGATTTTTTGCACACTGCGCAAATCCGCCCCGCGCGCCAGTAAGTGGGTGGCAAAAGCATGGCGTAAAACATGTGGAGAAATCCGGCTGGCGTCCAATCCAGCCTTTGTCGCC
Source organism: Robiginitomaculum sp. (assembly GCA_002733605.1). Classification (GTDB taxonomy): domain Bacteria; phylum Pseudomonadota; class Alphaproteobacteria; order Caulobacterales; family Maricaulaceae; genus Robiginitomaculum_A. Next base: position 120,962 of record NVWK01000004.1, on the reverse strand, counting down.
AGTTCTTTCAACAGTTGGGCAAAACGTTCACGGGTCATATGGCCCAATCGTCCCCGCGACGGAAACAGGAAGGGCTTGGCCCGCGCTTTAACGTCAATGGCTTCGGGCAAGGTTAAATCCCGCCCGAGCTTCCAGTCTTCAATACTGTCCACCGCCTTTTGTGTCAGGGGCACTAGCCGCTCCTTACCGCCCTTACCCTTGATAAACAAACACTGGTCCCGACGACCAATCGCCGCCATCGGCAAGGACACAAGCTCGCTAACCCGAAGCCCGCCCGCATAGAGAATTTCAAGTTGGCACAACAACCGCATTGCCTTCGGCCCGCCTTTGTTGGGGGGCGCAGACAGAGCCTCACGCTCTGCGACTTGAAATAGAGCATCTACATCCTCTTCGGACATAATTTTGGGCAAAGCCCGCCCTTGTTTAGGCCCGGCAATATGGGTGAGGGGGCTATCTTTACGCAGACCTTCGGTTTGTAAAAACTTGTAATATTGCTTCAGGCTCGACAGACGCCGTGCACTGGTAGAAGCGGCCAGCCCGTCCTTGGCCCATGTGCTGAGCAGGGATTCGAAATGCCCTGTTCCGGCCGTGTGCAAAGATTGCGAGAACCGACCCAACTGGGTTTCGCACATGTTGAGATCGCGGAAATAGGCATCCAGCGTATGTTGGCTCGCCCCGCGTTCGGCGCTCATCATTTCCAAAAACAAATCTATATGATCTGTGCCCATACTCATATCCACGTCAAAAACATCAATATCCGTTCAAAAAATCCTGGGCTGCCAATTGTCCCGCCAACCCGTTCAGACCGGCCGCGTTTAAAGCCGTGAGCAGTACCGAGAAGGTATCCGCTCTCAATTCCCCAAGGGCATGCGTATCTAGGATATGTGCCGCCCACAAAACCGTTTCCGCTTGTGCCCTGCGCTGCGCCGCCTCTTGCAGGGCCAGCAAAGCCCCCGGCGTGGCAGTGTGTCCAGCCAAGTCCGTAATCGGCAACAGGATGTCGAGCGCATTTTGCGACAATTGCGACCCAAGGCCAGCGGCAATATAAGTGTCGCGCACCGCCCGTGCTTTTTTATCGCCCTTAAATGTCAACCGTGTTTCGATATCCATGCCAAGATCGGTCAGAAGAAACCCGTTCCCGAGCGCGTCGGACGCCAAGGCAATCCGGCCCCGTAACGGTGTGTCCGCATCAAGGTTTTGATACAGGCCGCGCAAAGTTTCAATATCGCCGTTTTGCACGGCAATGTGGGCAAATACAGACGGGTTTTCAGCTGCGCGTATATCATGCGGGATAACCGCAATATCGCGTGCCAAAACCTGCGCTATCGGTTCCGAAATGCCAATTCTCTCTGCTTGTATCAAAAGGACAGAACATAGGCTGGCAATACGGGTGATATCGGTGCTGGTACGCAGGGCCGCAAATGCCTGTCCCCATTGCGCTGCCGTCCAGTCTTTATCCGTGGGCAGGGCGCTTATATCTTCAAGAGCGGTCACGTCCGGTGTATCCGAGAAACTATAGAGAACTTGTTCTGTCTCTTCGCGTGTCAACATGTGCGCACTGCGGATCAAAGCGCTTAACCGTGTAGAGGCATCCCGTTCAACATCCATCGCCAGCATCCTTGCCAGCGCAGGCGGAACATCGGCGGCATTAATTTTTGCATCTTTGAGAACCGTGCGCGCCATAACAATATGCAAAGCCGTCTTCAGGGCCTCCGCCTTGGGTGGTTTAATCTCCGAGCCGGTTAAGTTTCCGAGCAGGGTGAAAAACGCCGCGTCTTCATGATCGTTGCGGCGTAAGATATCTGTCGTAAGTTCCGCGGCCGGCACTTCGTCGCGCGTGAAATGGCAATAGGCCCGTAGCTTGGCCCAATAGGGGGCTTTGCGCTCGGTTCTGATCGTATCTGCAAACCCGCATGCCCGTGCGGTCTGCCCGCTCAGCAAAGCCTGCTCGGTAAAAATTTTGACATAGACAGGGCTTGAAGCCTCCAGATTTGAACGTGCCGTAATGATCTCGAAGGCGGCTAACGCGTCCAGCGCAATGAGCGCTTCTAGCCTTGTGGCAATATAGCGTTCGCGGGTCAGGGCACCTCCTGATTGCGGCGGGATGCCCGCCGAAAGCAAAACCGTTGTGGCCAAATTACGGGCCGGACGGGCGGCTTTTACGTTTATATTCCCGATTAATGCGCTCGCGCGTTCAGAAGATGTACCCTGCCAAAGCCGGGCATCCAGCCCGCCTTGCCCGGCCTCTAATGCGCCCGGATCATACACATCTGCAGGCCCAAGCGTTTCCATCTGCACCTGTGCGCTTGCCAAACTTGCGCCCATAAGGGAGCTCATGACAAGGACGCTGCCTATGATAAGGACGGTATTCAGGGTCGAAACAGTTTTGCGCAGAGGGAACATATTTATTTCTCAAACGTATCCGGCACATCTGTCACGACGATCTGTCGGTCCAGATATTTTGGATTCGCACCCTGTAAAAGCCAAAGACAACAGCCGATCAGAGCGACAATTGCGATCAGCACACCTATGCTGGATTTTTTCATTTTCTATCCTTACATCTTGCGCTACATTCTGGATGAATACGCATCCGAGTTGATTTGTAACAGTTTCGCATGATTTTAGCATTGAGAATATGGCAAAATCCAGACATAGTGTGCGTAAATTTAAGGATATCTTCTAAAGCTTGGCAAATAGAGGGTAAATATTGACAAAGGTTACACTTCACCATGAACGTAAATGCGAAAGCATACGCACGCTCTATTTCTATTGTCGGGTTGATGGGTGTTGGTAAAACCACCATTGGTCGTCGTCTGGCCAAACGTTTGGAGCTACCGTTTTTCGATTCCGATGACGAGATCGAAAAAGCCTCTGGCCGCACCATAAAAGGCTATTTCAAAGACTATGGCGAGGCCGCGTTCCGTTCTGGTGAACAGCGGGTTATCGAGAGATTGCTCGATGGCAGTCCGCTCATTCTTTCCACCGGCGGCGGGGCGTTCATTCCTGAAGAGACCCGCGAGATATTGATGCGCCAAAGCCTGACAATTTGGCTCAAGGCCGATTTCGATACAATTATGGAACGGGTCGGGCGCAAAAACACACGTCCTTTATTGGATGTTGAGGATCCGGCCGAGGCCATGCGTAAATTGATGGACATCCGCTATCCCATATACGCCACAGCCCATATCACTGTGTCTGCCAGCATCGGCACCCATCATCAGACGGTGGATCGGGTTATGGAATCCATACAGGAATTTTACGATAAAGAGAGCCGTTCATGAGCGTCGAACGCATAAATGTTGAGCTGGGAGATCGCTCTTATCCGATCCATATCGGACAGGGGGTGTTAAGCAACGCCTATAGTTATCTGGAACCACATCTTGTGGGGCGGCGGGTCTGTATCCTCACCGACGAAACCATTGCCAGCTTGCATTTACAAACCCTGTTGAGCGCTCTTGAAGGGCAGGGCCTGCGCATAGAGACAATCATCATCCCGCCCGGCGAACGCGAAAAAAGCTTTGAACGTTTGCAAACCGTGCTGGGCCAACTGCTCGACGCCAATTTTTCACGCGCCGATACCCTGATCGCCTTGGGCGGCGGCGTGATCGGAGACTTGACCGGATTTACCGCCAGTATCTTAAAACGCGGCTGTAACTTCGTGCAAATCCCGACCACATTGCTGGCTCAGGTCGATAGTTCAGTCGGTGGCAAAACCGCGATCAATACACCGGCAGGTAAAAACCTTGTCGGCTGTTTCTATCAGCCAAAGTTGGTGCTTGCCGATACGGATGTGTTGGCGACCCTGCCTGTGCGCGAACTTAAAGCCGGATACGGAGAAGTTTTGAAATATGGCCTGATCGACAAACCTGACTTTTTCGACTGGCTGGAAGCCCACGGTGCGGATGTACTGGCGGGTGACCCTGAAGCGTTGGCGCAGGCGGTGTCCATATGTTGTCAGGCCAAAGCGACCATTGTTAAAGAAGACGAGTTTGAACATGGACGTAGGGCTTTGCTCAATCTCGGTCACAGTTTTGGTCATGCGCTGGAAGGTTTGGCCGGATTTGACGGCTCGGTCCTGCACGGTGAAGCGGTTAGTGCCGGCATGTTGATGGCCTATGAGTATTCGCAAAGCCTCGGCCTGTGCTCTGGTCAGGATGTGGAGCGGGTCCGCGCGCATTTGTTGGCTCTTGGTTTGGAAAATTTGGAAACACTACCCGAGATTGTCAGGGCTGATCCGGACGCTTTATTTGCCTATATGATGCGCGATAAAAAGAACAAGGATGAAGATTTAGCTCTGATCCTCGCCAAAGGCATTGGCCAGGCCTATGTTGAACCGCAAGCCGATCAGGCCTCTGTCCGCGCCTATGTGCACGCCGTGTGTGAGGCGCGCTAGTGGAAAAACTTCTTGAACAGGACACACTGATAAAACTGGGCATTATCTTGGTATTGATCGTGTGCTCCGCATTTTTCTCTGGATCTGAAACTGCGCTGACCGCCGCTTCGCGGGCGCGTATTCACGCCAAGCAAAAGGCCGGAAATAAAAAAGCCTCGATTGTGGCGCGTCTACTGGAAAGCCGGGAACGGCTGATTGGCGCGCTTTTGCTGGGCAATAATCTGGTCAATATTCTGGCGGCAAGCCTGATGACAGGTGTGATGCTGGATGTGTTCGGCGCGGTGGGTACGATTTACGCGACAGGTGTGATGACCTTACTGATCCTGATTTTTGCGGAAGTTTTACCGAAAACCTACGCGCTGACCAACCCGGACAATGCTGCCGTCGCAGTGGCCCGCCCCGTCAGCGTGCTCGTATGGGTGTTTGCCCCAATTGTCGCGGTCATCCAATGGCTGGTCAGCGGGGCTTTGAAACTGTTTGGTGTGCGCGCAGAAACGGCTTGGACGGCCAGTGACGAAATTCGCGGTACTATAAATTTACATCATAGCGAGGGCAGTGTTGAGAAAAGCGAACGCGACCAAATCCTCGGCGTGTTGACGATTGGCGATTTGACCGTTGAAGACGTGATGATCCACCGCAAAAACCTGAACATGGTTGAAGTTAATCTACCGCCTGCGGAAATTGTCAGACAGGTGTTGGCGTCGGGCAATACCCGCTTGCCGCTCTGGCACAAGGATAAAGACAATGTGGTCGGTATTTTACACGCCAAAGACATGCTCAAAGCCCTCAGCCATGCCGATGGAAATATGGACAAAATCGAGTTCAAGAAAATCACCCGCACCCCTTGGTTCGTTCCCGAAACCACGTCTGTGGTGACACAATTACGGGCCTTCCAGCAAAAGCGCGAACATTTCGCTCTCTGCGTTGATGAATACGGGACGTTGATGGGGGTCATTACCCTTGAGGATATTTTGGAAGAAATTGTCGGCGACATCAAAGACGAGTTCGATGATGCTGTCGTCGGGGTGAACGTACAAAAAGACGGCTCTGTGATTGCCAATGGCGATGTGCCTATCCGCGATTTGAACCGGGCCCGTGACTGGAATTTACCCGACGGGGACGCGGTGACAATTGCCGGTCTTGTCATTCATGAAAGCCAAACCATTCCCAATCCCGGTCGTGTGTTCAGTTTCTATGGCTATCGTTTCGAAGTATTAAAACGTCATCGTAACCAGATTACCTCCGTGAAAATCAAAAAGTGGTAATCTCATGGTGCTGGAGCCTTCGCATCCAGACTGAGCGCATGCACTTTTCCGTCCATTTCTGCGCTCAACACTTCCATGACGGCACGGTGACGTGCTAAAATGTTGAGATCAGCGAAATGCGCGGAAACGATGATAACATGGAAATGGCTCTCGCCTGCACCATGTTGGGTTGCATGTTCGTGTGCACCTGCATGTCCTGCGTGCTTATAAGATTCATCAATAACCTCTAAATGCAGAGGATTGAACGCTTTTGTCAGTTTTTCCTTGATCGTAGCCGCAATTAGTCCCATTTTGGTGTCCCCTTTTTGATACGACGATTTATATCACAATACGCGAAAGACCCATATCATTATGTCCGATAGTTTTAAATACCGCATGAAAGGCCTCGACATCCGCATTAAGCCGCCGGGCCAAAAACTTAAGCCGGAGGAAATGGAATGCGAATGGGCCGGATGTGTGTCCAAAGGTGGCTGTAAGGCCCCCAAAAGCCCTGACCGCCTACGCGATTATTATTATTTCTGCGCCGCCCATGCGCGCGAATATAATAAAAACTGGAATTTCTTCTCGGGGATGAGCGACGAAGATATTACCGAATGGCAAATTGGCGCCCGTCATGGCCACAGACCCACATGGGATGTACGTAAAAATACTGGCGAACGGGCCAAAGCCCGTAAAAAATCGACCCCCGGTCAGGCGGCATTTTCCGAAGGCTATAATATTTTCAGTAAAGGGGACGAGGTTGTCGCAGATGCACCGCGCCGTCGCCTGACGAAATTGCAGATGAAAGCTTTGAACGATCTGGGCCTTGACGAGTTCTCCGGCCCGAAAATGGTCCGCGAGCGCTATACCCAATTGGTCAAACAGCTCCATCCTGATGCCAATGGTGGAGACCGCACCACAGAAGCATCTTTCCAGCGCGTGGTAAAAGCCTATAAGGTTTTGAAGACGACAAATTTAACGTAAAGTTTTTCAATACAGACAGTGTGAGGCGCAAGAGACAAAACTTGCGAACGAGGTAGATGTGATGAGTGATGTATTCCCGATTTCAAAGCCCGATATAACCGTATCTGCACGCGAGGTTTTCGGCGTCGATTTTGATATGCAAGTGCCTGCCTTCAGCGTGCGCTCCGAGCATGTGCCGGAAGTTGACGAAGCCTACCGGTTTGATTCTGAAACCACCCGCGCCATCTTGGCAGGTTTCGCCTTTAACCGCCGTGTCATGGTGCAGGGCTATCACGGCACCGGCAAATCCACTCATATCGAACAAGTGGCCGCACGGCTCAACTGGCCGATGGTGCGGATCAATCTCGACAGCCATGTCTCGCGGATCGATCTGGTCGGCAAAGACGCCATTGTCCTCAAAGACGGCAAACAAATCACAGAGTTTCGCGAAGGCCTGCTGCCGTGGGCCTTGCAAAACCCTGTCGCACTGGTGTTTGATGAATACGACGCAGGCCGTCCGGACGTAATGTTTGTGATCCAGCGTGTGCTCGAAGCCCAAGGCCGTTTGACCTTGCTTGACCAAAACCGCGTCATCACACCCCATAGTGCCTTCCGCCTGTTCTCGACCACCAACACGGTCGGCCTTGGCGACACAACCGGCCTGTATCATGGCACCCAACAAATCAATCAGGGCCAAATGGACAGATGGTCAATCGTCACCACGTTGAACTATCTCGGTCACGATGAAGAAACGGCGATCGTGCTTGCCAAATCCCCGCATTATGACAACGAGAAGGGCCGCGATATTCTGGCCAAAATGGTTCGTGTGGCCGACATGACCCGTAACGCCTTTATGGGCGGCGACATTTCCACATTGATGAGCCCGCGTACGGTCATGAACTGGGCCGAAAACGCAGAGATTTTTGACGGCGATATTGCCACGGCTTTCCGCATGACCTTCCTCAATAAATGTGACGAGTTGGAACGCCCGCTCATTGCCGAGTTCTACCAGCGCGCCTTCGGTGAAGATTTACCTGAAAGTGCCACTTCGGTGATGGTCGCTTAGGCGTGTGTCCAATTCTGCGCCCATAGATATTTTCAAACGCGCCCTTGTCAGCGCTACCAAAGCTCTCGCCGGTGAGCGGGAGCTGGAGGTAAGCTTTGGCGGAGAAGTGGCCGGACTTGTGGTGCGGGGCGGGGAAAGACAAATCGTCCTACCTATGCCGCAAGCGCAACTGAACGAAGAGGCGATTGCAAAATCCCGTGGGGAAGCCGATGCACTAGCCCTGCGAATTGCCCTGCACGACAAAGACATATTCGTCAAAAGCCAACCCAAACCCGGCCCGGCCCGCGCCATCTATGAAGCACTCGAACAGGCACGGATTGAAAGTCTGGGGGCCAAGGTCATGGACGGGGTCGGTGATAATCTACACGCGGCTCTGAACGGGCGTTGTAAGAGGCGCGGCTTTGATCAAGACGGTCTCTCGCAAAATGACGCGCCCATGGCCGAAGCCATCGGGGTGCTGGCCCGTGAGGTGTTCTCTGGTCGTCCTGCCCCCGAAGGCGCGGACGGTCTGCTGGGCGCATGGCGGAAATATGTTGAAGAAACCGCTGGCGACGATCTGGCCACATTAGCGCAAAATCTGGCCGATCAGAAAAAATTTGCCGAGCTGGCCCAAAACGTATTGCGCGCCTTTGATCTGGGCGATGAACTGGCCGAGCTGGAGCAAAGCGAGGACGAAGACGAAGAGGCCAAAGAAGGCGAAGACGAAAACCCGCAAAGCGGTCAGGACGAAATTGACGAGAGCGAGCCGGGTGCGGCGCAAGTGTCCGAGGCCGATAGTCTGGACGACGAGAACGCGGACGGTCAGGACATGATCGACGCCGAAGATTTTGACGGGGAAAGTGCCGACGGCGAAGAGAGCGCCGACCCGTCCCAACGTCGTCCCGACATGTCCAACATGCCTTTGCCGTATTCAGTGTTCACCACCGCCCATGACGAGGTGATTAAGGCGGAAGACATATGTGATGCGGAAGAGCTGGAGCGCCTGCGCAGTTATCTGGACGGGCATATGGCGGGCCTGTCCGCCGTCATCGCGCGGCTTGCCAACCGGCTACAAAGGCGCTTGATGGCCCAGCAACAACGCACATGGAACTTTGATCTGGAAGAAGGCATGTTGGACGCGGCGCGGCTCACCCGTGTGGTCACCGACCCGATGCAACCTCTGTCGTTCAAGGAAGAAAAAGCCACCGAGTTCCGCGATACAATCGTCACGATCTTGATCGATAATTCCGGTTCCATGCGTGGTCGTCCGATCATGATGGCGGCGGTCTGCGCCGATATTCTTGCCCGCACTCTGGAACGCTGTGCGGTCAAAGCCGAAATTCTCGGCTTTACCACACGGGCTTGGAAAGGCGGGTCTGCGTTTCAGGACTGGTTGAGCGCCGAGAAACCACCCCATCCGGGGCGCCTCAATGATTTGCGCCATATTATTTACAAATCCGCAGACATGCCGTGGCGGCGCGCCAAGAACAATCTCGGCCTGATGATGCGTGAAGGTCTGCTCAAAGAAAACATCGACGGAGAGGCTTTAGAATGGGCCTATGCCCGTCTCATGGCCCGCCCCGAGCAGCGCCGCATTTTGATGGTGATCTCTGACGGTGCCCCGGTCGATGATGCCACCCAGTCGCGCAATAAAACCGGCATGTTGGAAAGCCATCTCCATCAGGTAATCGACAAGATCGAGAACCGCTCCGGGGTCGAGTTGATCGCCATCGGCATCAACCATGATGTCACACGATGGTATTCCCGCGCCGTCACCATTACCGACGTCGCCGAACTTGGCGGCGTCATGACCGAAAAACTAGCCGAGCTGTTTGCCGAAACGCCAAAAGGGCGCAAACGGCGTTAAAATCTATAATAAGGCTAATTTGAACATTGGTTGTAGCCGATCAGGACAAGTGCCACCCTTTCTTGGGCCGTTGGGTAGCCCGGAGACGAACCCATGGCTTGTAAAGATTGTGCGAGCGCTAGCAAATTTTCTCTTGGCTCACCTGCAAGAGCAAAAGCGCATCCGGCATACCGATCTGCCGTCGCTTCTCTGGTGGCCTGATTTTGGTTTGCTGTGTTGACGCTAAAGTCAATAAGATGCCCCAACTCATGTGCTAATATGCCTGTCGTCGCATAGAACCCTCTATTTTGCAGTTCACCATTCATAAAACTGGAATTATAACGTATGTAATTTCCAGATGCGTCAGACCAGGCCATTGCGTTTTTGGTCGTTTGGGTTTGGGCAAAGTCGAAATACGGGCACTTGAATTTTTGACAAAGTGCTTGGGCTACAGATCGCATCTGCTGATGGGCGAGGGGCGTTGCTGGTATGTCTGCTCCGCCATGTCCTCCCTGCCCAAGTGCGCATAATGGTCCTGCAAGCGCGGGGCTGCTGAATACCAATACTGAGATTGAAAATAGAATCGAATTCAAAATTTTATGCAAAACAGACATGTGCTTCTCCCATATGCGCCCAGATCAGGTTGATCAAAACAAGTTGTACAATTTTAAGTTATTTTGCAAATCGACTCAAATCAATTTTTCGTTATTGGTAATCAGGACGAAATAGCTAATTCTCTACCTAATATTCATGCCTAACGATTGAGAACCCAATTTTCTTTGGTCATTTCCCAGACGAGGGATGGACGGGTTTGACCGGATTGTGAACGGCTTATCACTTCGCCCTCGCGTGTGAAGCCCAACCCGTCAAGCAGGCGCGCCGTCCTGAAATTTGCCAAAGACGCGGTCTCGCACACAAGATCAAGTCCAAGGGTTTCGAACATCCAGTTAATGACCCGTTTCGCCTCTTTTGCACCATGTCCTCGGCTCTGGCGATCAGGATGGATCGCCCCGCCAAGCTCGCCAGCCCCCCAATGTGGCCACAGACATACATCGCTATATCCACTCAAGCGATCTGCGCCGTCGAATGTCAAAAACAGCAAGCCTTGCCCCGCTTCACGTTCCTGGATATGGCGCGCAATAAACGCGTGCACACTGGCAAGCGTCAACGGGTCGGGCAGGGTATAAATAGGCGCATACACCGCCGGATCACTGAGAAAAACCATGAACGCTTCTGTGTCATCAAGACGGGCAAGCCGTGATCTGTTGGTCTCGGTGTCAATGGATGTCGCGCGTTGCACGGCAAGGCGAATGGCGTCTGCCCGCGCGGGGGGCACGCAGTGTCGGGTTATCGGAATTTCACGGTCAACGGCCAAGATCAACACCTATTGTGCCTAAATCACCAACGCGATGGCTTTGTCATCAAAGCACGCGTGAAGCTGATTTTACACCGGTACGCTGACAATTGCAATTGTCGCTTACGAAATGGTTATGCAATCTTGCCGTGACAGCGTTTGAACTTTTCGCCTGAACCACAAGGACACGCGGCGTTGCGAGACGTGCGGCCATTGGCAGCTTCGAAACCGGCAATGTCAAAACTGTCTGCGGCCGTTTTCGGAGAGTTCATAGGCGCGGTCAGGGCTGGCTCACTTGGATTGCGTGCGAAAGCACCCGGGTTGAAATCAGCATAATCAGTTGGATTAAATGCCGGTTCCGGTGCGGGTGGACGCTCCTGAACTTGCAAATTCATCAACAAGCGGGTCACCCCTTCGCGTAGATTGGTCAGCAGAGCATCAAACATGGTGAAAGCTTCGCTTTTATACTCGTTCAACGGATCACGCTGGCCATAACTGCGCCATGTGATGACGTTTTTCAAATGGTCGAGCTGTTGAATATGTTCTTGCCAATTATTATCGATGGTTTGTAAAAGCACCTGTTTTTCAATGCTTTGTACCGTGGGCTTATCAAGGCGCCCCAGTTTGGCGACAAACATGTCATCGGACGCTTTTTCGAGACGCTCCAGCATTTCCTCATTGGCAATGCCTTCCTCTGCCGCCCAGTCTGCGAACGGAGGGGCCACGCCGAGCAGTTCTTGTGTCCGTGTGCTTAAGCCTTCAATATCCCATTGTTCCGCATAGGCTTTCTTGGGGATATGCTCCTCGATCAAATCTTCGCAGACCTGATGGCGCATATCTTCGATCACATCCGAAACATCGCTGTCAGTCATAAATTCGAGACGTTGTTCAAATATGGTCTTGCGTTGATCGTTCATCACATCATCATATTTAAGCAGGTTTTTGCGGATGTCGAAATTGCGGGCCTCCACACGCACTTGTGCGCGTTCAACCGCTTTGGACATAAATTTATTGGTCAGGCTTTCCCCGTCTTCCCAGCCGAGCTTGCCCATCATGCTTTTCAAACGGTCACCGCCAAAAATACGCATCAAATCATCTTCGGTCGAGATATAAAACTTTGAACGGCCCGGATCACCCTGACGTCCTGTCCGGCCGCGCAACTGATTATCAATCCGGCGACTTTCATGACGCTCTGTACCCAAAACATACAAACCACCCGCGTCGAGGGCTTGTTGTTTCAGGGCTTCTACCTCAATGGTCAATTTCTCTATGTGCTTGGTACGTTGCTTTTCGGTCTCGGTTTCGGGGATCTCTTTTTCGATGCGCATATCCAGATTGCCGCCGAGCTGGATATCCGTACCCCGTCCGGCCATATTGGTTGCAATCGTGATCGTGCCCGGCACACCGGCCTGAGCGACAATCGAAGCTTCCTGATCATGGTAGCGCGCATTCAGCACCTGATGTTTCACGCCTTTGTCGGTCAGGAACGCGGAAAGTTTCTCTGATTTTTCAATCGAAACCGTCCCCACAAGCATAGGTTGGCCTTTGGCCTGACAGCCTTTGATCTCTTCGACAATCGCTTCAAATTTTTCGCGCTCGGTACGGTAAATAACGTCTTCTTCGTCAATCCGTAAAATCGGGCGATTGGTCGGAATTTCCAAAACATCCAATTTATAGGTATCGTGAAACTCTGTCGCTTCGGTCACAGCCGTACCGGTCATGCCGGACAGTTTTTTGAACAAGCGGAAATAGTTTTGATAGGTCACCGAAGCAAGCGTGACGTTCTCGGACTGAATCTCGACACCTTCTTTGGCTTCGATCGCCTGATGCAGACCATCCGAAAGGCGACTGCCTTCTTTCATCCGTCCGGTAAATTCATCGATCAGGATCACCCGCCCGTCTTTGACAATATAATTCTTGTCTGCAGTTTGAATTTTGTGGGCCCGCAGGGCTTGGTTGATATGGTGAACAATGGTGATGTTTTCGATGTCGTAAAGGCTTTCCCCTTCCAATAAATCCCGTTCGCTCAGGATTTTCTCGATTTGCTCAGTGCCGTCTTCGTTAAACACGGCCGTGCCCGCTTTTTCATCAATATCATACCCGTCCTCGGTAATCAGTGGGATAAAAGTATCGATCAGTTGATAAAATTCTGAACGGTCATCTGTTGGCCCGGAAATAATCAACGGGGTGCGGGCTTCGTCGATCAGAATAGAATCGATCTCGTCAATCACCGCATAATGATGCCCGCGCTGACACATGCTCTCGACAGAGAACTTCATATTGTCGCGTAGATAATCAAACCCGAACTCGTTATTTGTGCCGTATGTGACATCGCAATTATAGGCATCTTTACGCTCTACGTCGCTCAGCCCATGCACAATACAGCCGGTGGTGAGACCCAGAAAATTGTAAACTTGGCTCATCCAGTCCGCATCGCGTTGGGCCAGATAATCATTGACCGTGACCACATGCACGCCATTGCCTGTCAGCGCGTTCAGATACACAGCCAGAGTTGCCACAAGGGTTTTCCCTTCGCCCGTGCGCATTTCGGCAATCTCGCCGCGGTGTAAGGCAATGCCGCCAATCATCTGCACATCGTAATGGCGTTGGCCAAGGGTACGTTTGCCGGCTTCGCGCACGGCTGCGAATGCTTCGGGTAGAAGCGCGTCAAGGCTTTCGCCGTCTTTGTAGCGGGTTCTGAATTCGTCGGTTTTGGCTTTTAAGTCCGCATCGGACAGCGGCTCGAACGTTGGTTCCAGCGCATTGATCTGGTCAACAATCGGAGCCAGTTTTTTGAGCTTCCGGTCATTTTCTGTACCAAATATTTTTTTCACAAGACGTAACATGTAATTCCCTGATCCATATCGGGTATTTGCCCTGCATGCATAAGTTTGCTACACAGATGTGCCCGAGTAAAAGAGTGCTTTTTGGTGACTTAAGGACGCTCACCCCTTAAGTCAATGAGAGCCATGCTATTTTGGGACGTTTCAGCACCCAAATAGGCCAAATAGAGGAAATAAACCCATGAGGATTACAAAAGGCACACGATTAACCATAATGGCCCTTTTTAGCCCCGTTTTTCTCGGAGCAATTCTAATAGGCTGTCAGGACAAAAATACGGTTGAAAATGAGGTTGCGTTCACGCCCAATGTCGGACGTCTTGGCGATGCAATCATAGCGGATGTGGACGGTACACACATTTATGTCTCCGACATCGAACACGCCGCTTTGGCCAAAGGCCTGATCCAGCCGGGCACCTCTTTAGGCCCGACGGACCCGTTGTTTCAAACCACTCTGGATGCGCTGATAGACCAGCGTCTATTGGCTTTGGAGGCGATGCGCCGATCTCTGGATCAAAATGATGAAACCCGCAAGCGCCTTCTGGTTGCCCGCGAGCGAATTCTGAGCAATGTGGTGATTGAAACCCTGCTGGCCGAGAAAGTCACCGACGAAGCCATACGCCGCCTGTATGACGAACAAACCGCCATGCAAACGGGTGGCGAGCAAGTCTGGGCCCGCGACATTCTGGTGGCCAGCGAAGACAAGGCAAAAGAAATAGCCCTGTTGCTCGAAAACGGCGGGAATTTCACCACATTGGCTAAAGAATTTTCTCTTGATCAATCGACGCGGGATCTGGGGGGAAGCTTGGGATGGTTTTCGCGCAATGCTTTACGGGGCGATCTCGCAAAAACGGCATTTGAAACGCCGAGGGGCACGGTCAGTGTTCCGTTCAAAGACGCGTTTGGTTGGCATGTTTTGAAGGTGGAAGGCCGCCGCCCCACCCCGCGACCAAAATTTGAGGACATCAAAGCTGAGATTACCAATTATCTGACCTATGACGAGATTGAAAACCTCCTGAAATCTCTACGCAGCAATAGCGAGATTTCGTTGAAACTTGTCGGAAAGACCCCTGAAGAGATCGGGGTAAAGACAGAGGATTAATCTCCATTTTTTCCAGATACATGCCTCTGGCCTTAGCGCGGATATGTTAAACCGCATGTTCAAAAACACTTGAAAACACAAAGGTTTCCTGCACTATCTTGGACATATCCAGATATGCCTTGCCGATACGAACTATAGGACGACACCATGAAATTAACACGCTCGCCATTGGCACCGGAACATTTTCCGGACATGCCCGAAATTGCAGGCATCGAGATGTGGGTGGCCGAAACCGGCGCGAAATATAAAAACAGGCCCGATGTGTTGTTGGTAAAATTCGCCCCCACCAGTGTCGTCGCAGGCGTCTTCACCAAATCCCGCGCCCCGGGTGCCCCCATCGACTGGTCAAAAAAAGTATTGGCCCGCCAGAGCTTAGAGGAGCAGGGTTTGGATGAGCACGAAGCCGCTGGTGGCCTTTTGGTCAATGCCGGCAATGCCAATGTGTTTACCGGACGCCAGGGCCATGAGGATGTTGAATCCATGGCCCGGTTTGCAGCTGTGCCCTTGGGCTGTGAGGCGGGGAATGTGTTTATCTGCTCAACCGGCGTCATCGGCGAACCTCTGGATTTGGGCCCGTTAAAAAAAGCCCTGAGCGCCAATACATTTCTCAATACCCGCGCAGGTTGGGAACAGGCCGCCCGCGCGATCAGCACGACGGATACCTACGCCAAGGGCGCGCACACAAGTGCAGAAATTGACGGGGTTAGGGTTCGGATTTGTGGCATTGTCAAAGGCTCCGGCATGATTGCACCGGACATGGCGACCATGCTTGGTTTTATATTTACCGACGCCAATATCGCGCAAGACGTGTTGCAGGAGTTGCTCACAGAGTTCACCCACACAAGCTTCAATGCCATTACTGTCGATAGTGACAGCTCGACCAGTGATACGGTTTTGCTCACGGCCACCCGTATGGCCTCTCACCCCGAGATTACACAGAGCGATGACCCATGCCTTGCCGGCTTTAAAATCGCCTTGCATAGCCTCATGCTCGACTTGGCCCATCAGGTGGTCAAAGACGGGGAGGGGGCCCAAAAATTTATCGAAATCCATGTATGTGGCGCTATGTCCCGTGCGGATGCCAAGACCATCGGGCTTAGCATTGCCAATTCCCCTTTGGTAAAAACTGCAATTGCGGGCGAAGATGCCAATTGGGGCCGCATCATTATGGCCGTTGGTAAATCAGGTGTCCCTGCGCACAGAGACGAGCTTTCGGTCTCGTTTGGAGAGCATTTACTCGCCCAAAATGGCCAAAGGGCGCCCGGCTATGACGAAGCCGTTGTCAGCGCTTATATGCGCGCGCAAAATTTACGTATTCATGTGGATATAGGACTTGGAAACGGAGAATTTACCGTGTGGACGTGCGATTTGACCCATGGATATATTGATATTAATGCCGATTACCGAAGTTAGGCTGTTGGCCAAACCGGGATTTTTGGAACAAATTTTCCGGTTATTACGGGTCGTTAATCAAATTAGTGTATAGAGGATATTATGGTATTAGTGGTTGTTGCGTGTGCCTTGCTAGATGCAGACGGGCGCATATTGATGAGCCAGAGACCAAAGGGTAAGAGCCATGCGGGATTGTGGGAGTTTCCGGGTGGCAAAATTGAAGATGGGGAAACGCCTGAGCAGGCTTTGCGACGCGAATTATGGGAAGAACTTGGTGTAGAGCCATGTGAACGCTGTTTTCAGGTGTTTTCATTTGCTTCCCACGCAGAAGAAAACTTTCATTTGCTCATGCCGTTATATCTTTGTCGACAATGGGATGGGATGGCCCGTCCCAAAGAGGGGCAAGTGATCAAATGGGTGTATCCTGATCGTTTGCTGGATTTAGATTTAGTGCCTGCAGATATTCCGCTGGCATTGGAAATACGAGATAGAATTCCGAGGGGGCAACGTTTTGCCAAATAAATTTGAAAAATGTAAGAGCCTTTTATCCCGGTATTGTCACGATACCAGTGGCGCGACAGCGCTTGAATATGCACTGCTTGTTGCCATGCTGAGCATTGCGATGATCGGGGCCTCTCAATATATCGTGTCTAGTCAGTCCAATAGTTTTAACAAAATTGCAAACGGGCTTAAATAACGGCTCATAATTTTTGTTCTTTTACCCCTAAAGCATCCGCAAGCCGTGTTTTTGCGCTGCCGGGTTTGAGGGGCTTGGGTTGATCTTTATGGGGTGTCCATCCAGTCATCCAGACCAGTTCGAACTTGACGATAAATTTACCGGACGCGTCCCCGTGATCGCGGGCATAAATCTGCTCCAGTTTTTGAAAAAACCGCTTCGACACAGGTCGTCTCGCCCGTCCATTTAAGGTGTTGGTCTCGCCCATTCTGCGCAAATCCGCATATAGAGACGCGAGGTTTGAATAGTGGATTTGCACCACATCCCGATCTGTAACCGGCATGGCAAACCCTGCTGTCTGTAAAAGTTTTGCCGCCTGTTGCAGGCTGACCATGGGCGACACACGCGGGCTGACGCGCCCGTACAGTGTGTCTTCCGTCTCGTACAGGGCATGCCGCAAAGCGCCCAGGGTCTCGCCGCCAAACAGGGCGGCAATCAACAGCCCGTCCGGTTTTAGCAGGCGTTTCATCTCGCCCAAAGCCTGCGGCACATGATTGACACCGTGCAGGCTGAGCGCATTGATCACCAGATCAAAACTGCCGCTCATAAAGGCCAGACCCGTCTCGGCACACACCAGATCAAGACCGTCCACGGCGTCACTATGATCGACACACACCACATGTTCCAATTTATCTCCGGCCTCTTTATCTCCGGCCTCTTGGACAATCTGGACAATGCGTTTCGAAATCTCGGGATTGGCAAAGATCAGCGTGCGGGAAAATGTACGGTTTATATCTAAAATACGCTGGGCGGCATCGTCGGCGCACCGGTGCAAAAGAAAGGGATCAATAGCGTGTTTTTGCCCCCGCGCCCGCCGAGCGCGCACCAACCGTGTGTCAAAGATGTCTTTGGCTTTGTTCATAGCTCTGATATGGTCCCAAAATGGGTATAAGGAAAGCGACTTCTCATTTCGTGCCTGCTCTTGTTGAGGGGGTGGGGCCGGTTTTGGCTCGGGCTCTGGATATTGTCCTGCCGCCCCATTCTTTGATCACCGGATTGCCGATAGACAGCGAAGATACTAACTTGTGGCAGTCTTTACAGTTTCTGGACGCCCCATGTTGCGATCTGTGCGGATATCCGTTCGAATATGATCAAGGCGCAGGCAGTCTTTGTGGCCCGTGCCACGTCCGTCCGCCGAAATATGACAAGGGCCGCTCGGCAATACGATATGACGAGCATAGCCGCAAAATTGTTCTGGATTTCAAACATGGTGGACGTACAGACGGCCTCGAGTTTTTCGGGGCGCAAATGTTACGCGCCGGTCGGGCGTTGCTGGCCCGTGCCGATATGATTGTGCCCGTGCCCTTACACAGAGCCCGCTTGCGCACACGCCGGTTTAACCAGTCGGCTGTGTTAGCCCGAAAACTGTCGCAGTTAAGCGGCTTGCCCTATGATACCAATATTTTGCAACGGCGTAAAAACACCCCCAGCCAAGGTGCCCAGAGCTATAAAGGCCGGAGACGCAACATGGTCGGGGCCTTTCATGTGCCAGCTACACACAAATCAAATGTCACGGGGCTCAGGATTGTACTGGTCGATGATGTGCTGACATCTGGCGCTACAGTGGAAGCGTGCACGCAGGTTTTGAAACGGGCAGGCGCCGCTCAAGTTGATATATTGACATTAATGCGGGTTGTCAGACCCGTATCTGTCGCTACATAAGGGGGGATAAACAATCGAGGTTATTATGAAATCCGTCACGATCTATACACGCGCATTTTGTCCCTATTGCGTGCGTGCCATCATGTTGCTGAAAAAGAAAAGCGTGAACTTCAAAAAAATTGACGCAGGCATGAACGCACAGCTACGCCGGGAAATGATCCAGCGTGCCAATGGTGGCTCTAGTTACCCACAAATCTTTATTGACCAGATGCATATTGGCGGCTGTGACGAGATGATGGCGCTGGAACGCGCGGGCAAACTTGACGCCCTTCTGAGCGCGTAACCAGATGCGCGCGGCCTGCATACAGCTTTGTTCCGGTCTCGATATTGATGCCAATATCGATCACACCGACACCCTGATCCGGAAGGCCCATAAGGCGGGCGCGAGGTTTGTCGCCACGCCGGAAAACACCCATTTTATGGGCGGTGGCGCCCAAGCACTTTTCGCTGCGATTTCGCCTGAAGCAGACTGTCGGGCCGTGGCCCATTTCGGTGCATTGGCCAAAGAGCTTTCCATTGATCTTTTGATCGGTTCGCTAGCGGTGAAACTATCAGACACCAAAGCCGCCAACCGCTCTTTCCTGTTTGGCCCGGATGGGCTGATAAAAGCCCGTTACGATAAACTCCATATGTTCGATGTGGAGATCAACGAGGTAGAAACATGGCGTGAGTCTGCGAATTATACGGCGGGAACCAAAGCCGTACTTGCCGATGTCGCCGATATAAAACTGGGCCTGAGCATTTGTTATGATCTGCGCTTTGCGGCCCTCTATAAACACTATGCCAAATCCGGCGCACAGCTCTTAAGCGTGCCGTCCGCATTCACCGCCGTGACAGGCGAAGCCCATTGGCAGGTTTTACTGCGTGCCCGTGCCACCGAAACCAGTGCTTATGTAATCGCGCCCGCTCAAGGCGGCATCCACGCCGATGGACGCGCCACATGGGGGCATAGTTTAATCATTGATCCTTGGGGCAAAGTACTGGCCGGTCTTGACCATGACAAGCCGGGCTATTGTCTGGCCGACATTGACCCATCACTGGTCGCGGATATTCGCCGCAGACTGCCCGCATGGCAACAAGAGACAATACTGCCATGATAAAATACATGCTAAAATGCGCCCATGCGCACGAGTTCGAAACCTGGTTCGGCCATAGCCGTGATTTTGACGACCAAGCTGCGCGTGGCCTCATTGCCTGTCCATATTGCGAAAACACTAAAATTGAGAAAGCGCCAATGGCGCCCAGTGTGCGCACTTCAAACAAAACCACAAACCCCCATGAGGACATGGTCGCAAAAATGCGCAAAAATATCGCAGACAATTTCGACAATGTCGGCGAGGGTTTTGCGGATGAAGCCCGTGCTATCCATTATGGTGATGCTCCCGAGCGGAGCATCTATGGCCAGACCACGCCGGAGCAAGCCCGTGAGTTGAGCGAGGAAGGCATAGACGCTTTGCCTTTGCCGGACATTTTGGCCCCGCGCACAAAGCGCAAACTGAACTGAACCCATGCAAGCACAGTTCCAAATCATCGGCGGCGGATTGGTCGGGCTGGCCACAGCCTATGCCTTGCTGGAGAAGGGGGCGTCGCATGTGCGGCTGATCGAGGCTGGCAAGGCGGTGGCTTTGGAAACCAGTTATGCAAATGCAGGCATGGTGCATGCCTCCCTCGCCAACCCCTGGAACGGGCCGGGTATTTTCGGGCAATTGCTCGGATCAATGGTGTCGAAAAACACATCGATGAAATTACGGGCCTCTGCCTTGCCGGATCTGTTGGGCTGGGGGCCAAAGTTCTTGCGCAGTTCTGCCAACACCCCCCATTGGCGCGCGACAGAGCTTAACTATGCCCTCGCACAGTACTCGATGGGGCTGAACAGAAAATGGCGAGAGGATTTAAGCATAGACGATGCCTATGACGGAGACGGGCTCTTGAAAATCTTCCGCACCCCACGCGCATTTGCGCAGGCACGCGACAAAGCCCTGCGTTTGCAGGCCTTGGGTCTGCGCACCGAATTTTTGAGCGCGCAAGACAGCAGTGTTAGAGAACCAGCGCTCGCGCCGATCATCAAGAGCATCGCCGGGGCTATTTTCTACCCTGATGATTTCAAAGCGGACGCCTACCGGTTTTGTAAGGCGTTGGAAATCGCAATTCTGGAACGCGGCGGTGAGATCATAACGGGCACGCGCGTAGAAGGCTTTCTCCGAAACGGGGACAGTGTTCACGGCGTCAAAACCGACACGGGAGATTTTCAAGCCCGCACAACTATTGTGGCGACAGGGGCGCGTAGCTATCTTTTGCTCAAAACATTGGGACTGGCCCTGCCGGTTCGCCCCGTGAAAGGGTATTCCCTCGGGTTTTCGAATATTGCAGGCCCTAAAATCCCCATGGTTTCAAAAAATCCTGTGGTACCCAAAATTCCTGTGGTAGATGACAGTTTACATGTGGCCATTACCCCGTTGGAAAATTGCCTGCGCATTGCCGGCATGGCAGAAATCGCCGGATTTGATCGCTCTGTACACCCCAAACGCTTACAGCCCCTGCTGGATATGTTAAAACACGTATATCCCGAGCTTGCCACGGGCCTGTCCCTCGAAGACGCGCAGATATGGCACGGCTTTCGCCCCGTCAGTGCCGACGGCATCCCGATGATCGGTCTCACACCGTTGCGCGGCCTCGCCGTGAACACGGCCCATGCCCATATGGGATGGACGTTATGTGCAGGTTCTGGGGCCTTGCTCGCAGACATAGTTTTGGAAGAGAGCCCGGTGCTTGACCCTGCACCTTATGCACCGTTTAGGCGGTAATTGCAGTAATTGGTTATGTTCCACCCTGCCAGCGTACAAATCACGCGGGAACAGGGGTGTATTATACACCTTATGAGTGTATAAATATAAATTACACTTATATTTAAAGGTCGAACTTTATGAAGCTGTATATAAAAAGGGGAAAGATATTCTACTTTGTGAATTATTTATGACAGTTTAGAGACACTTTAATCCATTGTTTTTAAAGGTTAATTTTTATATGCCTGACGAATGCCAACTTATGCCTGCCCTAGAAACACTTTGTTTACCTTATTAGTTAATATGAATCTATAGGGGCAGTTTATTAGTTTTTTTGCCAAGGCCCAACTGCTGAATAATAACGACAATAAAATGAGACACTTTTGATCGGGGATACATCATGACAATTAAACTCAGGCTCTTACTCATCGCGGCAATACCGCTCCTCTTCTTAGCGCTCATTGCAGGTAGCAATACGCTCCGCTCATCAAAAGTTAGGGTCAAAGCAAATCAAGTGGTGCAAACTGCTGATAGCGCCGTGATTTTAAGTAACCTTGTTCATGAACTTCAAAAAGAGCGCGGGGCCTCGGCCGGATATATAGGCTCGCAAGGTGTGAACTTTGCACAAGAGCTCCCCATGCTCCGCCAAAGTACAGATCGCGCTGTACAGGCTTACAACGCTAATAAAGCCCAATTTGGTGAAAACCTGTCCGCAGACGTGTCCCGCATCGACAATTACATCAATATGCTCCCTTCTACCAGAAGTCAGGTTCAGGGCTTGCAAGTCTCTGTTGCCGATATGGCAGGCCAGTATACGGGCGCAATCAATATTATGATTGATACCGCAGACACTATGGTTTCCGAAGGCAGTCCCGGCGAAATTGCTCCGTATAGTCGGGCATATTTCTCCTTCATGCGGGCAAAAGAAAATGCCGGTCTAGAACGTGCAACAGGCGCGTCCGGCTTTGGCGCAGGTGTATTTAATGCGACAGTCTACAGACGTTTCGTAGAGCTTGCTGCAGCCCAAAGCACACTTGTCGGTGAAGCACAACATTCGGCAAAACCATCTGATGCCTCGGCAATTGCCGCGCTCGCCACGAGCCAAGCCTCCACACGGGTCGCCGCATTACGTAAACTTGTCAACGACAGCTTGGTTGATGGTAACTTACAAGGTGTAACCGGTACACAGTGGTTTCAGGCGTCTACAGCACGCATTGACGAAATGAAACAAATCGAAGACCAACTCGCGTCTTCATTACAAGTGGCTGCCACGCTTATGGCAAGTGCAGCAACGCGCAGTGTCATGCTCATCGGAGGCTCAAGCCTTCTATGCATCCTGTTCGGCATCGGTTTCGCATATTATTCTGGCAATACAATTTCAAAACCAATCGCAAGTCTTACGAACGCAATGAAACACATTGCCGAGGGTGATTTTTCTGACGAAATTAAAACCACAAACCGCAAAGATATGATCGGAGAAATGTCTGTCACTCTGGATAAGTTTAAAACCGATCTGGAAGCTGCAGAAAAACAAAAACATGCCAATGCAGGTGTTATCCATGCGATTGATACCAATCAGGCCATGATCGAATTTGAACTGGACGGTACCATTCTATCTGCCAACGAAAATTTCCTCAAAACAATGGGCTACACCATTGATGAAATTGTTGGTGAAAAGCATAATAAATTTGCCAGTGCGGAATACCGTAATTCAGCAGATTATGCAGAATTTTGGGCGAAATTAAAACGGGGTGAAACTGTCTCCGGCATTTTCGAACGTTTCGACAAAGCTGGAAACTCTATCTGGCTCGAAGCTGCCTATAATGCGATTAAAGATGTGGACGGTAATCCGTACAAAGTAATCAAAATCGCCTCTAATATTACTGAAATTCAACTGCAACGTCGCACGAATGCCGGTATTATTTCCGCCATTAATGAAAAACAGGCGATGATCGAGTTTACAATGGACGGCAAAGTCGTTGCTGCCAATGAAAACTTCCTCTCTACAATGGGCTATACGCTTGAAGAAGTTGTCGGCCAACACCACAGTAAATTTGTCGGCAAAGAAGAGCGGACATCCGCAGAATATGAAGATTTTTGGGCAAAACTTCGTCGTGGAGAATCTGTAGCAGGTCAATTTGACCGTTATAATAAAGCCGGTGATCTGGTGATCCTTGAAGCCGCCTATAACAGCGTTTCGGATGCGAACAATAAACCGTTCAAAGTGATCAAAATTGCAAGCAACATTACGGAAGTTGCCAGACAACAAAACATTTCCTTGTTCAAAGGCTCTGCGTTTGATGGCTCTTCAATGGCCATGATGATGATCGACCGTGATCTGAAGGTGACTTTTGTTAACAAAGCCACCATGGAGTTGTTTGGCGACCATGCGGAGGCCTTTAAAGGCGTCTTCCCGACCTTTGATCCCGCAAACATTGTCGGGACCTGTATTGACATCTTCCACAAAAACCCGGCCCATCAGCGCGCGCTGTTGGCGGATGAATCCCGCATGCCATTCCAGGCGGATATTTCCGTCGGTGATTTGAAATTCGCCCTCAGTGTCAGCATTGTAAGAGATGCACAAGGCAATCATGTCGGTAACACGCTTGAGTGGGATCATGTGACAGTGGCCCGTACCAATGCTGGTATCATGGGTGCGCTTGATCGCGACTCTGCCTTGATCGAGTTTAATCTGAACGGTTCTATTATCACAGCCAACGAAAACTTCCTGGCTGCGACCG
Organism: Robiginitomaculum sp.; assembly: GCA_002733605.1. Classification (GTDB taxonomy): domain Bacteria; phylum Pseudomonadota; class Alphaproteobacteria; order Caulobacterales; family Maricaulaceae; genus Robiginitomaculum_A. The sequence continues at coordinate 96,861 of NVWK01000004.1, read as the reverse complement.
GATATACTATGTCAGAGATTGTTGGCAAGCATCACAGAATGTTTGTTGGTAAAGAACTGCGGAGCTCGCCAGAGTACGCAAAGTTCTGGGAACAGCTCAATGACGGACAATCTGTAGCCGGTAAATTCGAACGCTTTGGTAAAGATGGCAGCCAAATCTGGTTGGACGCGTCTTATACCTCCGTTCTCGATATCAATGGCAACCCGTTTAAAGTGGTCAAAATTGCCACTGATATTACCGATGCTGAAAATGCACGTACGAAATCCGAACTAGAACTTGCAAGCCATGCAGAAGAGCAGGCTTTGGTGGTCAGCACATTGGCTGCAGCCTTGAAAGCTCTGGCGGACGGCGATCTAACGTCTGAAATCAATGAGAACTTTACCGGTGAGTATGAGCAGTTACGTACAGACTTTAACTCGGCTGTGACCACATTGAAAGCAACAATGGGCAAAGTGATCGGCAATGCGGTTGGCATTCAAAACGGCGCTAGCGAAATTTCGCAGGCTTCTGATGATATGGCCAAACGGACCGAAAACCAGGCTGCGGCTCTCGAAGAAACGGCTGCGGCGCTTGACCAGATTACCGCAACGGTACAAGGGTCTGCCAAATCTGCAGATCAAGCAGACATCGTGGTCACCCAAACCCGTACAGACGCGGAAAAAAGCGGCGAAGTTGTACGCAAAGCTGTTGAAGCCATGGATGCGATTAAAGACAGTTCCGGCGAGATCGAGAAGATTATCGGTGTGATTGACGAAATTGCTTTCCAAACCAACCTCTTGGCTCTGAACGCCGGTGTGGAAGCTGCACGTGCCGGTGAAGCCGGTCGCGGGTTTGCCGTGGTGGCCTCTGAAGTGCGCGCACTTGCGCAACGCTCTTCCGATGCGGCTAAGGACATTAAAGACCTTATTTCTGCCAGTGGTAAACATGTTGAAACAGGTGTGAGCCTTGTTGGTGAAACCGGTGAAGCGCTGGAGAAAATTGTTGTCAGTGTTGCCGAAGTTTCCAAACTGGTTGCCGACATTGCCGGCTCTGCTCAAGAACAGTCTACGGCTTTGGCCGAGGTCAACAGTGCGGTCAACGATATGGACCGGGTGACACAGCAAAATGCAGCCATGGTTGAGGAATCAACGGCGGCCGCGCATTCATTGACCAACGAAGCCCAGGATTTGACCCGTCTGGTACGTCAGTTCAATATTGGTGACGGTGGTGCAGACAATGTCACCGAGCTACCAAGCGCTGAAGCCCCTGCGGGCAAACCACCGGTAGCCGCCCAGCAACAACGTGCTCAGGCGTACTTTGAAACCCAAGGGTCGGTTGCTGTTGCTGCCAAGCCTCAAGCAGACGATTGGCAGGATTTTTAAGTCTGCCAATGCCTGGTAAGGCATGACTAAAAGCAGGGCTGAGGATCGGCCCTGTCTTACCGCCTGATGCAATGTTGTGAAACATGTAAGGGGGGTGTTGGACGGATACCGAGTAGAATGACACGTCTATAAACAAGAAAATCGGACTGCATTCTGAAAAATTAATGGGAATAATTTTGAACGGGATATGACCTATGGAACGTGTAAAAGTTCTTATAGTTGACGATTCGCAAACGATGCGCGCAGTAGTGAAAGCTGTATTACGTGCCGATCCACAAATCGATGTGGTCGGAGAAGCGGCTGACCCTTATGAGGCGCGCGATGCGATCAAGGCGTTAAACCCTGATGTGCTCACGCTCGACATCGAGATGCCGCGTATGAGCGGTCTGGAATTTTTAGAAAAAATCATGAAATTACGGCCAATGCCCGTCGTTATGGTATCTAGCCTTACACAAAAGGGCGCAAAAGATTCCATCGAAGCCTTGAGCATGGGTGCGTTTGAATGTGTCGGCAAACCGACCGGTGGTGACACTGTTAAAGCCCTGTCACATTTGCCGGGCATTGTCAGGGCCGCCGCCAAATACAGGCCGCAAGGCATGACAGACCACACGCCGACAGTTGATCCGTCACTGGCATCTTTTAAGCCGAACAAGAAAATAATCGCCATCGGCTCGTCTACAGGCGGTGTGGAAGCTTTGTTGAAACTGTTGTCCGGATTCCCGGAAAACTGTCCGCCGACAATTATTACCCAACATATGCCGCCAGCATTTCTTAAAAGCTTTGCCGAGCGGTTGAACAATACGGTGGCGCCGAAAGTGGCGACCGCCACTGAAGGCGCACCTTTGCGCGTCGGGCAAATTTATATTGCACCGGGTGGAGCATACCATATGCAAATTACAGGACGGGTTTCTCCGGTGTGTAAATTAATCGAAGGGGATCCTGTTTCGGGTCACAGACCATCGGTTGATGTCATGTTTAAGTCTGTTGAAACTATTTTGGGCGGCCGCGCGATTGCGATGCTCTTGACCGGCATGGGCCGCGATGGTGCAAAAGGCTTGCTGGGTATTCGAAATGCAAAAGGCTACACAATTGCACAAGATGAGGCGAGCTCTACAGTGTACGGCATGGCCCGTGTTGCCAAGGAACTTGGCGGCGTGGATATAGAACTACCACTGACAAAAATAACGGCAAAAGTCATGTCGTTATGTGATATAAACACGACCTCGAAAATGAGGCACAGCGCATGACCGCATTGAGAAACTACGAGAAGGACTTCCAAACCATAAACGTCATTCAGGGGGATTATGCGGTTACGGCTGATCCCAATACGGCGCTGGTAACGATTTTAGGATCGTGTGTGGCGACATGTCTTTATGACCCGGTGGCGCGTATTGGCGGTTTGAACCACTTCTTGTTACCAGGGTTTTGTGATAGCTCTTCGGGGACTATGAGCTGCGGTTTGAATATGATGGAGTTGTTGATTAATGCACTGCTGAAAGGCGGCGCACAACGTGACAGATTGCAAGCCAAAATTTTCGGTGGTGCCAATATGAATAAAGGACTGACAGATATTGGGTCCCAAAACGTAGATTTTACACGCACCTTTATGGCACATGAAGGGATTGTGTGTGTTGGGGCAAGTGTAGGTGGGATGGTAGGCCGTCGCATCCAGTTTTGGCCAGAAAGCGGTAAAGCCCGCCAAAAACTCCTCAGCACAGCTGAGACAACCGCAATAGAAAGGAAAGTTGTAAAAGAACCGGCGCCTGTCCCAGACAGCGCATCGGATGTTGAACTTTTTTAAGATCAACACAAAACAATACCGGGATGGTATAAAAACTTTAGGGATATAACAACCAAAGGGGGTTGTTAACTAAAATACTGGCCGCAAGGCCAGCAAAACGCTCACGTGGGGCAATAATAATGAATAATAATAACCCGATGACCCAAGTGGTCATACAGGGCGAGTATAAGGTTTCGTCTAATCCAAACTGCAAGATGACAACTGTTCTGGGGTCATGTGTGGCAACATGCATGTTTGACTCTACGGCTGGCATTGGCGGCATGAATCATTTTCTGCTTCCGGGTGGGGTCGATAGCACGTCCGAAGCTAAAACCTATGGCTTGCATTTAATGGAATGCCTGATTAACGGGCTTTTGAAACGAGGCGCCATGCGTTCCAGAATTCAGGCAAAGATATTTGGCGGGGCCTATATCACCAAAGGCTTACCGGATATTGGATCTCAAAACATGGAATTTGCCCGCCAATTTCTAGCCTATGAGAAAATTCCGTGCGTCGGGGAAAGCCTGGGCGGAAATTCTGCGCGGCGCGTCCGGTTTTGGCCAACAACGGGCCATGCCAAACAATTGCTGATCCATGAACCGAATCTGGACAAGGTCGAGCAAAAAATCTCCCGCGCTCAAGCGGTACAGAAACAGCCGAGCGCAGATCTTGAATTATTTTAGATAATTTCAAGTCAAAATGATGGGGAAAAATGCCGGGGGAAAATAATGGTGAATGCCCCGCTCTCACATATGAAGCGCACACAAATGAATATGGCACTCACACACTAGAACAGATCGACGTCCGCGTTATTCTCGTTTGAGGCAGGTGAAACCTTGCCGGCAAGACGGGCCGCAAGGGCTTCCAGTTTTACACAATCAGCAGCCTTTAAATCCGTATAGGCCCAGTCTTTGGGCGTGTCTGTAGAGAGCGCACATAGGAAATCAGCCAGTCCATCAATACTTTGCGTAATATGATCCAGTGATTGAAGCTCATATATATGCGTGTCGGATACATCCACCCCTTCAGTAATCATCTGAGAGACAATGGCCTGAATATGGTCGGTTTTACGCGCAAGATCACGTAACTCATCCGCAGTTGTTTGTAGAATTGCGCGCGCTCTGTGCGCGTCAGCTGTGCGAGAGGGTGATGTCATCATAACTCCTGACAAGCATGTATAAGGGTGTGTGTAGGGTCTGTAGCCGTCTACAGACGTCCGACAACGCGCTCTATACATTTCTGTAGCTGGTCTTTGGAAAACGGTTTTTTGATGAAATTATTCATACCAAGTTTGATCCCTTTTTGCACGAGGCTTGGATCATCACTACCGGTTAGCAAGATAAAGCCGGTCTTGGCTGTGGGGGGGGCGGCCCGCATAGCTTCCAGCAAATCAAGGCCACTCATACCCGGCATATTCATATCGGAAATCACCAGATGTACCGGTGCGTTACTCAGAGCGACAAAGGCATCATCCCCGGAATTTTCATAGGTAATATTTTTGATACCAAGTTCCGTAAGGCCATTAATAACCAAACCCCGACTGGTTGCCATATCATCGACAACCATAATTTTTATATGATCTTTTAAAGACACGTTCTGCCCCTTTGTTTTTGTTTTATTACCCCGTTTACCCGTAACGGCCTGATTATTTCAGGGATGTCAATTGGTATGTCGTTGTTGCCACATTCTCAAACAGATCAACGGCTGGCCCCGTCAAACGCTCCGAATGGCCAATATAAAGATATCCCGGGCCACACAGTTGTTGCTTGAACCGCTCCCATAAAACGACCTGCGTTTCAAGGTTAAAATAAATTACGACATTGCGGCAAAAGATAATTTGAAACTTGCCGCGCATTGGCCATCTTGGCGCGTTTAAATTCAGTTCTCTAAACGAGATCAGGCTTTTCATCTTGTGGCTTGCCTCATACATTTTCCCGTCAGGCGTATCGACAAGTTCGAAATGTTTGGTGCGCAATTCCGCAGGCATTTTTTCTATAATCGATTCGGCATAAAGGCCACGGTTGCCATGGGCAATCATGTGACAGTCAATGTCGGAGGCCAGAATCTTAATGTCATAATTGTTGGCTTCAGGCAGAAGCGACAAAATAATCGCAGCAATAGAATAAGGCTCTTGTCCATTTGAACAGCCCGCAGACCAGATACGAATACGTTCGCCTTTTTTCGCGCGCTCCAGAAGCGGAGGGAGAGCTTCCTTGACCAAATGCTCGAAATGGTGGGCTTCGCGAAAAAACCGCGTCAGGTTTGTTGTCAGAGACATCAACATTTCGCGTCGTTCGGTTTTCCCATCAGGGCTGTCGACGAAGTTACAGTATTTTTTGAAACTGTCCATCTTCAGCATCTTTAATCGTTTGATGAGGCGTGAGTGAACTAAAGACGTTTTTTCCATACTGAGATGGATGCCGGCATCTGCGTCCAGCATTTGTGCGATACGTCTAAGCTCTGGTTCGAGCAAAGGAATAGCGTCCTCGCGAATTGCCGGTACAAATGATTCTCGTGGTTTAAGAGCAGCGAGGGATGACATTATGCAGCCACCTCGACCTCAGTATCTGTAGAGAAATTAGGCAGGATACGATCCAGCGCGATCAGACTAATCATACGGCCATCCTCAAGTGCCAGCACACCGCCTACGAAAGACTGGGCGACCTCTGAGGCCACATCCGGTGTAGGTTGTATCGTTTCATTCGAAACCGTTAAAATGTCGGAAACCGAATCCACGAGCAAACCAACAACCTGATCGCGGATTTGTGAAATAATAATCACATGGCGCTCGGATGGCTCGGTCGTCTCCATGTCCAGGCGTTTCGCCAGATCAACGATCGGCAGAACAGAGCCGCGCAAATTAATAACACCCTGTACATAGTCGGGCGCGTCTGGAAGCGCCGTCGCAGGCGTCCAGCCCCGGATCTCGCGTACTTTCATAATATCTACGCAATACTCTTGATTGCCGACAACAAAGGCAACCAATTCGGATTCATCAGAATGGAGGGTCTCAGTCATAGTGTTACTCCGCAGCTACGAGGGTTGGATCAAAGGAGGCGCGGCTATCGCCCGCGCTAGAGACTAAATTGTCAACATCAAGGATAAGGGCAATACGTCCGTCGCCCAAAATGGTCGCGGCCGCAATACTTGGTACATGACCATAATTGTCTTCGAGGCTTTTGATAACCACTTGGCGCTGATCTTGAATCGCGTCAACAAGCAGGGCGCTTTGGGTGCCGCCGTCGGTTTCAACAGAGAGAACAACACTGCGCTCACTATGGGTAGGTGAATCTCTAAAGCCCAGCTCATATCCGACATCGATCATCGGGACAAACGTGCCTCGAATGTTCAAAACACGGCCGTCTGGCCCCATATGATGGATATCTCCTGGTTTCGGAATAAGCGTTTCAACAATGGCTGTGAGCGGTATAACAAGTGTCTGTCCGGCCGCATGCACAAGCATGCCGTCCAAAATAGCCAATGTAAGCGGCAGACTGATCGTAAACACGGAGCCTTTTCCCGGTTCCGAACTGATGGTCACACGTCCGCCAAGGCTTTGGATGGCACGTTTCACCACATCCATGCCGACACCACGGCCAGAGAGGGTCGTAACATTTTCGGCGGTAGAAAAACCGGGCATAAACAACAGATTATCAATTTCACTGTCGCTCAGCGGTGCATCTTCGGGGATTAGGCCCTTATCAATGGCGATTTGCTTGACACGTTCGCGGTTGACACCTGCGCCGTCATCGGAAACTTCAATAACAATTTTACCCGAACGATGCGCCGCAGACAGGGTGACAATACCTTCTTCGGGCTTGCCGTTCTCGAGACGCTTTTCAGGTGTTTCAACACCATGATCGACAGCATTTCTAATCATATGGGTAAGAGGATCAGCCAGTTTTTCAACAATGGTTTTGTCAACTTCGGTAAATTCACCTTCTAACACGAGACGAACAGATTTGTCTGTGGCTTGTGCGGCCTTGCGTACGACACGTGACATGCGTTGGAACAGGGACTGCACGGGTTGTGCCCGAATAGCCATGACACTTTCCTGAATTTCGCGGGTCAGCTGTTTGAACTCGTCAAGACCGGAAGAGACGGCAGAATCGCGTGATAGCCCCGCCTCTACAACACATTCTGTCAACATGGCCTGATTGATCACCAATTCGCCAACCAGATTGATCAAACGGTCAACCCGTTCAAGATTAATCCGGATTGTGGCCGCTTGCACGGGTGCAGCCGCCTTTTTCTCGGCTTTTTTCTCTGGCTTGGCGGGAGCTTCTGCTTTTGGCTGTTCTTTTTCTTCAGCTTTCACTTCAATTTCAACCGATGCAACTTCAACTGGCGCAGCACTCACAGCTTCATTGTTATCCATAGCAGGGGCCTCACTGGTTGTTTCAATGGCGATATCTGGGGTTTCGGCACTGTCTTCATCGGGTAAACCGTCTTCGGGCCCACCTTCAGGCGCACCGCCTCTTTGTGTGATCTGTAATTCACAATCATCTTCGACAAAATCAAAAATTTCGCGGATATCATCTTCGGTTTTTTCGGTTTCAAGCTCGATAGACCAGGAAAGATAGGCACCTTCGGGGTCAATATCATCAAATGCCGGCAGCGTTGAACGGTCGCACGTAATGTTTGCGTCGCCAAGCTCCGCCAGATTACTTAAAAGACGCACAGCCTCATTGCCGTGGGCATACATGGTCGCATTTGGCGTGAAAACAATGTCAAAAACAATGGCGTCAGGCGCGACGTCAACATCGTCGCCAAAATCAAAATCAAGGATAACCGGTTCAAAGCCCATATCATCCATAGACATGGCCGGCATGCCGCCATCGTCTGATGCTTCTTCTGGTTTATCTCCAATAAAGCCCTGAAGCGCGGCTCTCAATTCATCGGCACGTTCTGTGTCGTCGAATTCTACATCGTCGCGTGCGGCTTCGAACAAGTCGGTTAATGTATCTGAAGATTGCAATAAAACCTTCAAAACCTCTTTGGAGGCTTCCAGACGGTCCGAGCGAATTTCATCAAGCGTATTTTCAAAAATATGGGCAAATTTAACCAGTTCGGTCAATTCGAAGGCACCCGCCCCGCCCTTGATTGAATGTACAGCCCGGAAAACGCTGTTAATCGTCTCGTCATCACTTTCCCCATCATTCATGAGGATAAGGCCGCTTTCAAGATCTTGCAGCAGGTCTTCACACTCTTGGAAGAAGGTCTGCTTGATGGTCTCCATTGAATCCACGGGGTTACTCCAGATAGAAATTAAAAATTAGGCGGCGACTTTATGAATGGCGTTGACCAGTTTAACTTTGTCAAAAGGTTTAACGATCCAGCCTGTCGCGCCAGCTTGGCGGGCACGCTGTTTTAATTCTTGGGAACTCTCGGTTGTTAGAACCAGAATAGGTACGGCCCGTAATCCGGGCATTTTACGTACGCCCTCGATGAGACCAAACCCGTCCAGAACCGGCATATTAATGTCTGTGATGATAACGTCAGGTGTATATCCATCAAGCGCGTCTAGGCCTTTTTGGCCATCTTCGGCCAGTGTCACGTCAAACCCGGCATCGGACAAGGCGAATTTCAGCATGTCGCGCATAGTGCGGGAATCATCAATGGCAAGAATATTAAGGGGCATTAAGCGTTCTCCTATTGGTCAAATATATCTGAAGCAAGGCCAAGCGTTTTCAGGCCGTCTTGAAATTGAGGGGAGGGGTCGGAAACGAAGAAAGGCTGGTCATCAGCCTTCCAGGCTTCAGAGGCACTGAGAAGGACTTGTGCGCACTGTGCGCCCAGACGCTCTACGTCTTGCCCGGCCAAATGCGCAGCTTGTCCACGCACAGTCTGTAAGGCTTCGCAGAGGGGTGCGGCGGCGGTTAAATCAAGATTTGAAGTTAGAGGTATGGCCTGAGGTGCATCTGTAGTATTAGTATCCGTCATTATTGGTGCCCATTATTATTATTATTACGAATTTCCCTACCTGTTGTGATAGTAAGCTATCCCTAATAATTCATTAACAATCTGATTAAGACTAATAATCCCTTAACAACTTGTTAATGCTTTCAGCGCCGTGTCGTGAATATGTTCTAAAACGCAAGGTAGAGCTGGACTGGAAAAATAAAAAAGAAGTCGCCACTATTTTGTCATAATGCTTTGCAACATAAAATCCGGTTTGCTAAAGCAATAGTGCGACATGACGAATATAGACGCACACATGGATATGAAACAGTATGAAAAACGCTGAAAATACACTTCAAGATACGGACACAGCTTCTTTGGAAGATTTTTACCGGATCAAACAATTGCCGCCCTATGTCTTTCAGGAGGTCAATCGGCTGAAAGCACAATTGCGCTCGCAGGGTGCCGATATTATCGATTTCGGATTTGGCAACCCGGATTTGCCAACCCCAAAACATGTCATCGATAAATTGATCGAGACCGTACAGCGACCCCGCACGACCGGATATTCTGTTTCCAAGGGCATTCTGGGTCTGCGCCAAGCGTGCGCGCGTTATTATAAACGCCGCTTCGATGTCGAGCTAGATCCCGAAGACGAGATTATTGCCACACTTGGCTCCAAAGAAGGCTTTGCCAATCTGGCCCAGGCGATTACGGCGCCCGGCGATATTATTTATGCCCCCGACCCGTCCTATCCATTACACGCCTACGGGTTTGTGATTGCCGGCGCTAAAATTCAGGGCATTGCCGCGATTACGGCGGATGAATATTTGACAGGTATTAAACAGGCTCTGGCAAAAGCAGATAAACCGCCGCTGGCCATTGTCGTGTGCTTCCCCTCTAACCCGACCGGCGAAGTGACCGATCTGGCATTTTACCGTGAAATCGTGGCCATTGCCAAACAGCACGGCATTATCATTCTGTCCGATCTGGCCTATTCGGAGATTTACTTTACCACCCCGCCGCCCTCGATATTTCAAGTCGAAGGCGCGAAAGATGTAGCCGTCGAGACAATCTCCCTGTCCAAGACATATTCCATGGCCGGATGGCGCATGGGCTTTGCGGTTGGTTCCAAACGTTTAATCCACGCGCTGGCGCGCGTGAAGTCCTATCTAGATTACGGCGCATTTACCCCTATACAAGTCGCCGCCTGTGCTGCCCTTGATGGGCCCCAGGACTGTGTCGATGTTGCCAGAAATACCTATAAGGCACGGCGGGATGTTCTGGTCGAGACCTTTAAAGATGCAGGCTGGGAAATCCCCGCGCCCGACGCATCGATGTTTGCATGGGCACCCTTGCCAACAGGTTTTGAAGATATGGGCTCTCTGGAGTTTTCCAAACTGCTCATGACCGAGGCAGATGTGGCCGTCTCCCCTGGCGTTGGTTTTGGCGATCACGGGGAGGGCTATGTCCGTATTGCTCTGGTTGAAAACGAACAACGCATTCGCCAAGCTGCCAGAAACATCCGCCAGTTTATCGCCAAATCCGGGCGCTAATTTCTCAGCCTAGATCATCCTCGTCTACAATTGGACGATCTTCGCTATACAGAATGCGCGTGGCATCACCCTTGGTATCTTCATACTGACCGGTTTTGACCGTCCAGAAGAAAGCTGTCAGCGCAACAGCGCCCAGAGACAGGGCAAGTGGAATAAGCCAAAGAAGCGCTGCCATAATATTCCCCTAATGCCGCGCGAGTCGCAAAGCGTTCAGCGTCACCAATATGGATGAGCCAGACATCGCTAACGCGGCCAACATCGGATTGACATGACCTGAGATCGCCAAAGGCACCGCAATCATATTATAAAGGACGGCGAGCGACAGATTTTCTTTTACCCGTTTCTGGGCATCCTTGGCGGTCAGAAGTGCGGTCACCAGACCCGACAGCTTATCGCCTTGCAAAATGATGTCTGCGGCTGCGCGCGATATATCGGCGGCACTGGCAGGGGAGGCGGATGCGGTCGCATTGGCCAAAGCGGGCGCGTCATTAATCCCGTCCCCGACCATAAGCGGAAAACGGCCCGCAGATTTCAGAGCGGTCAAATGTGCAAGCTTGTCACGGGGGGACACATTGCCCGTCCAGTTTTTAAGACCAAGTGTACGCGCGGTTTGCGCCGTCATATCGGCCGTATCTCCACTGAGAAGTTCCATAGTGTAGCCGTGCGCGCTTAGGGCTTTGATCGTGTCGCGTGCGTCCATACGCGGCACATCTTTAAACACAAACCGGATAGGTTTCGCGCGTCCAACTTTTAGCCAGCTTTCCACCTGAACATCATCCCGGATATTGTCATGGGCTTTCGCGCCGACAAAACTGGCAGAACCAAGCCGTACGATTTTCCCATCCAGTTTTGCCCGTAAACCTTCACCGGCAATATCTTCCAAATTATCGGCAATCGGGCCATCACCCGCGGAGTCGGCGATAGCGCGCGCAATCGGATGGCGGGACCCGCGCGCCAGTTGCGCCGCCAGCGCCAACATGTCTGCGTCAATTTCAGAGGCATTGGTCAGCTTCAACTGGCCAAGGGTCAAGGTACCGGTCTTGTCGAAAACAATCGTGTCGATCTTGGCAAGCCTTTCCAGTGCGTCGCCCGATTTAATCAAAACGCCTTTTTTAAACAATCGGCCGGAGGCCACGATCTGCACCGCAGGCACGGCCAGCCCGAGCGCACACGGACAGGTAATGATCAGCACCGCAATGGCGTTAAGAGACGCTGTGCGCAAACTGCCCCCCGCCATCAGCCAGCCCACAAAGGTCAGAAAGGCCAGACTGTGTACGATCGGCACATAGGCCCGCGCTGCCCGATCGGCAATCCTTACGAACTTGCTTTTCTTTTGCTCGCCCGCCTCGACCAGATTGGAAATCTCGGACAGGAAGGAATCCTGCGCTACCGCCAAGGCTTTCATGTGCAGGGGATTACCAAGATTGATCATCCCCGAATACAAAGTGTCGCCGGGCCCATAGGGGGCCGGTAGGGTTTCGCCGTTCGCAATACTGGTATCAATTGCAGATCGACCTTTGATGATCTCTCCGTCAACCGCCACCCGTTCCCCTGCCGCGATCAGCAACAGATCACCCGGTTTAATCAGGCTGGCGGGCACAGTGGTAATACTGCCGTCATCTCCGATCAAAGACGCGTTGCTGGCTTGCATGGCGGCAAGGCGTTGTGCCGACTCTCCGGTTCGCAGGCGCAGGCGCGTATCCAGATAGCGCCCAATCAGCAACAAGAACAACAACATGACGGCCGCGTCGAAATAGGTATCGGGGTTGCCGTGTATGGTCTCGTATATACTGAGCGCACAGGCGAGGAGTACGGCCAGTGAAATCGGCACATCCATATTGGTATGTTTGTTTTTAAGCGCCCCCCATGCAGAGCGGAAAAATGGTTGTCCCGCATAGGCCACAGCTGGCAGGGCGATAATGCCGGAAAGAATGTGCAGGATTTGCCGCGTATGTTCTCCCATATCGAAACCCGCCCACACACATACGGAAATGACCATGATATTGGCCATCGCCGCGCCAGCAACCGCCATGGCTTTGAGCAGGGATTTCAATTCAGCCTTGGCGCTCAGCGGCTCCAATTGCATATCAAACGGTTTGGCCCCATAGCCCAACGCGTCAAGGCGGGACACGATAGAGTTGGCGGTCGTTTCCGTACCGCGCCAGCCCACATTCAAACGCATGGTCGAGAGGTTCATGCGGGCGACCTGCACATCGGGCAGGGCCGAAATTTCGCGCTCGATCTTGGCCATACAGCCAGCGCAATGTGCCCCCGAGATCATCAGATCGACAGCGAAATTCCCGTTGGAACGGGTTTGCACATAGGGAATAAACAGGCGCTCGTCTACAACATCACCCGTTTCTGTACGGGCCAAATCCTGTGCGGTGGATTGCCCGCTCGGGCAGCCCGCATCTGGTGTTATTTCAGCCATAACTCGTTTCGGGTTTCAAAAGCGGGCGTCTGCGTTTGTGCCCCCGCATACACGGCTTTGGTCAGCAACCATCTCTTGCCGGTGATGCCGTCGGGGACTTGCACTGTATAATGTCCGCTTTGCGCGTCCAATGTAAAGCTGAGGATCGTGTCCAGATCGGTTTCCCCCGGATGCTTAAGCAACCCGGTCACCGTCAGCCCCCGTACCGGCAACCCGCTCTTGTCTGTCAGTTCCAAAACAAGGCTATGATCTGGCAGGACGCTTATATCCGCACGCCACTCACGGGCGCGTTGAACAGCGCGTTTATCAAGGGTTTGATTGTATGCCAGACCCTGACGGTAGGATTGCTTGATGTCTTCGCCCGGAAATGTCTGTACGGCCCGCACAACCATAAACACATTGACCGCAACGATAACCCCGAAAAAGCTCACCATCATAAACAGCATGTGCCAGCCAGTAAATGTCCATCTGCTAGAGGTGGGCGGGGACAAGGACGGAGATGGGGATTTTGACACGGAAGAGGACATAGCTAATCAGTATTCCCTGTAATGAACATGGTTTCTGTGAGAGTTGTATCACCATTTTTAAGATCGGTAAGCTGGAGATTGAAAATTTCTCTCTCGCTCAAATCCGAAACATCTTTGATGGCCAGATAAATTTTGTAATCCAGTGTTTCGTCCGCCGGTGCAGACAGGATGAAAGCCCCTTCAATATTCTTTAAACCGACAACGGACATATTAATGTCTCCGAGACCAATGGCTTCCAGCCGCAACTCACGCGGTTCGGACGCCTTGTTGAGAATTTTAATCGTATAGCCATTACGGATAGACCCGTCTGACAGGCGTACATAATTGGGAATGCGGTCCCGCAAGACATTCATGTCCAGCACACTACGGTTCAACAGGCCATAAAGCATGATCGAGCCAACCAGAGCAAAGATGGTGGCGTATATAACTGTACGCGGACGTACAAGCCGAAAACGGTTTGGTTCACCGCGCAAACGGCGTTCGATGTTGGCATCTGTATCATAGGCGATCAGACCTTTGGGGCGTCCGATTTTGATCATAATCGCGTCACACGCATCAATACACAGCGCACAATCAATACATTCCAGCTGGGCCCCGTCGCGAATATCAATACCGGTTGGACACACGGCCACACATTGACGACAACCAATACAGTCCCCGCGACCTTCCCACGTCTCTCCCTTTTTATGGGCACCACGTGGTTCCCCCCGATCATACCGATAGGTGACGTTTAAAGCTTCATCATCAATCATCGCCGCCTGAATGCGCGGCCATGGGCACATATAGATGCAAATCTGCTCGCGCATAAATCCGGCAAGCGCATAGGTGAGAAACGTCATAAGCGCCAAGAACACATAGGCGGTTTGCGGCGCATGGCCGGACAGTAAATCCCGCAACACCGTAGGGGCATCATGGAAATACAAAACCCACGCCCCGCCAGTCGCCATAGCGATGAGTAGCCAGACAATGTGTTTGGAGGTTTTCTTGAAAATTTTATTGGCTGTCCACGGGGACTTATCCAGCTTGATCCGCGCATTTCTATCACCTTCGAAGAAACGCTCCACCGCAATAAACAAGTCTGTCCAGATCGTTTGCGGGCAGGCATAGCCACACCAGACACGACCAAACAAGGCGGTCGCCAAAAATAATCCGATGGCGGATAAAATCAGTAACCCCGTGATGTAATACACTTCTTGCGGCCAAATCTCGATAAAGAAGAAATAGAAGCGGGCGTTTTCGAAATCGATTAATACGGCTTGATCCGGTGACGCGGGCCCCCGGTCCCAGCGTAGCCAGGGCGTGATATAATAAATGCCCAGCAGGACAATCATCGCCACCCATTTTAGGGTGCGGAATGTGCCTTTGATCCTTTTTGGATAAACCTGCGTGCGTTTTTTATATAGATGTTCCGGTGTTGAAGGGCTGACAGCCGTCGCCAGCGAGCGCTCGACGCCCGGAGCTACTGTTTGCCGCTGTTGTTGGTCTGGCATAGTGTTCGCCTATTCACCCCCGCCCAGTGAGTGCACATAAATACTGAGGGCTGCAATCTGGTCAGCGCCGAGGCGCTCGTTCCAATTGGGCATCACACCTTCGCGGCCATTAAACAGGGTCGTGCGGACAGAGGCAGGGTCACCACCATAAAGCCAGTCTGCATCGGTCAGGTCAGGGGCACCGTTTTCACGGGTACCCCTGCCTTCCGCACCATGGCAGCTCACGCAATTTTGCGTGAACAAAGCTGCCCCACGAGTGTTCTGTGTCGTTGGATCCGAAAGGCTCAATACAAATTGTACAAGATCGTCAATTTCTCCGGAGGATAGAAATTCATCGCGACCATAAGCAACCATGCTCGACAGACGGGTCTCGTCATGATCTGCGCGAATGCCGTAAGTAATGGTTTGGCGAATGTCCTCGTAACTGCCGCCCCATAACCAGATATCATCATTTAGGTTTGGGTAGCCGGTAAACCCGCGTCCCCGCGCCCCGTGACAGGTCTCGCAATTATCCCCGAACAGGGATTTCCCCTGTGCCATGGCAAAGCGCATCAAATTCGGATCAGCCCGAATGGTTTCAAAATCGGCCCCGACAAGTTGTTGGGATTGTACGGAACGATCCGCGTGCATTTTACTGACGGCTTCGCTGACACGCACCCGATCTGAAAACCCAAGTATGCCTTTACTATATCCGTGCAGGAGCGGGAATGCCGGCATCAAAATTACATAACCAATCGACCAGATAATCGAGACGAACATAATGCCGAGCCACCAACGTGGCATTGGCGTGTTCAGTTCTTCAATACCATCCCATTCATGGCCGGTTGTTTCTGTGCCGGAATATTCGTCTATTTTTTTATCCGTACTCATGAATTCACCTCTTGTCCTTCGGGTGTTGTGGAGGGGGGAATAAGCGTTTCATCTTCTATGGGCCTTGACGCCGCACTGCGAAATTTCTCGCGGTTGGATGGCCAAAACACATAGACAAAGACAATCATAAGCAAGGTGAAGAAAAACACCGTGCCACCAAGTTTCACTGCATATGCGATTTGATCATAGCCCATATCTATCTCTCATTCCCGTGGGTCTCGGCCTGATATTCATCGAAATCCACCAAAGTACCCAGCATTTGCATATAGGCGATAATGGCGTCCATTTCGGTGATTTCGTCCGTACCGTCGAAGTTTCGCACCACCGCTTTGGGGTAGCGGGCCATAAACCCGTCAAAATCATCTGCGTCCGGATCAACCTGCGTTTCAATGTCCGAGATCGCCAATGCAACCATCTCGTCCGTAT
Source organism: Robiginitomaculum sp. (assembly GCA_002733605.1). Lineage (GTDB taxonomy): Bacteria > Pseudomonadota > Alphaproteobacteria > Caulobacterales > Maricaulaceae > Robiginitomaculum_A. The sequence goes on along the minus strand of NVWK01000004.1, from coordinate 80,519 downwards.
AGGGCACGCCCAAACGTTTGTTGGCGAGCAAATTCCTGTCATAGCGCGCATAATCAAGCTTGGTCTCGAGCAGGAATTTATAGGGCGGCATAACCGAATCCGGCACTAAAGAGCGCGGCGCACTAAGATGACCCACATGCCATTCATCGGAATATTTTCCGCCAACCCGCGCCACATCAGGGCCGGTACGTTTGGAACTCCACTGGAACGGATGATCATACATGCTCTCGGCCGCCAATGAATAATGGCCATAGCGCTCAATTTCGTCGCGCAGAGGCCGGATCATTTGCGAATGGCACAAATAGCAGCCTTCGCGCACATAAATATCCCGCCCGGCCAACTCCAAAGGAGAGTACGGGCGCATGCCTTCAACTTTTTCAATCGTGCTATCAATATAGAACAGAGGCGCGATCTCGACGAGACCACCAATAGACACCACGCCCAAAATACCAAACAGGAGAGCGAAAGAGCGTTTTTCCATAAAATCATGAAGTCTGGACATCTCTATTCTCCTAACGCAAGTTCAGGGATGGCGGTAGGATCGGGCTTGCGCGCAACAGGTTGGACACCGTCCAGAGCTTTCGCGCCGCCCTTGCCTTTAATGGTCATCCAGATATTGAACGTCAGCACAAACATGCCGCTGAGATAGAGCGCTCCGCCAACAGCACGGATGATATAATATGGCTTCATAGCCTTCACGGTTTCGATGAACGAATATTCCAAAAAGCCCAGATCATTATAGGCACGCCACATCAAGCCCTGTGTGATGCCCGAGACCCACATAGCACTGACGTAAAACACGATACCGATCAAAGCGAGCCAGAAATGCCACTCCACCATGCGCAGAGAATACATTTCCTGCTTTTTCCAAAGCCACGGCACCATGCAATACAAAGCCCCGAAGGTAATCATGCCGTTCCAGCCAAGCGCACCCGCATGCACATGTCCAATGGTCCAGTCTGTGTAATGGGACAGGGCATTGACATAGCGTATTGCCATAAGCGGGCCTTCAAACGTCGCCATGCCGTAAAAAGCAACAGAGATCACCAGCAGACGCAAAACCGGGTCGACCCGGAATTTGTCCCACGCACCCGACAAGGTCATCAGACCATTAATCATGCCGCCCCAGCTTGGCATCCATAACATGATGGAAAACACCATGCCCATGGTTTGTGTCCATTGTGGCAGGGCAGTAAAATGCAAATGGTGCGGGCCAGCCCAGATATAAATAAAGATCACAGTCCAGAAATGCACAATCGACAATTTATAAGACCAGATCGGCCGATCTGCCCGTTTGGGAATAAAATAATACATCATGCCTAAAAAGCCTGTGGTCAGGAAGAAGCCAACCGCATTATGCCCATACCACCATTGGGTCATGGCGTCTTGAACGCCGCTAAAGGCTGAATAGCTTTTAGCCCCGAGGAAGCTCACCGGCAGGGACAAATTATTGACCACATGCAACAGGGCAATCGTAACAATAAACGACAGAAAGAACCAGTTGGCCACATAGATATGTTTTTCCTTACGCTTGACCAGTGTCAGCATAAACACCATCAGATAGGCGATCCAGACAATGGTCAGCCAGATATCTGCATACCATTCCGGTTCTGCATATTCCTTGGATTCGGTAATCCCCATCAGATATCCCGTCCCCGCAATCACTAAAAACAGATTATAGCCCCAAAACACAAACCACGGCCAAAGCCCGCCCGCCAACCGTGTGCGGCAGGTGCGCTGGACAATATAGAAGGAGGTGGCGATCAGGGCATTGCCGCCAAACCCGAAAATCACACCGGATGTATGCAGTGGCCGTAACCGGCCAAAATTTGTCCAAGGCATGTTTTCGAAATACATAAAATTGGGAAAGGCAAGCTGTGAAGCAATAATCACACCGACCAACATGCCGGCAATCCCCCAAAAAACCGTGGCAATGACACCTGCGCGTATGACACTGTCATCATACTCATATGGGTCGTAGACGAATTTATTTTCCATAATCCCGTACACCAGCGCAAAACTGGCCAATGCAAAGGCAAACATGAACATATAGGCGTGCGGCATAATCGTTGGATCGTCGCCTCTTGCGGCCGCAAACAAGGCCCATAAAAACCCGAGAATGACAATTACTCCGATAGGAAGAACGGCGCCATTATTATTTTTAATTATTGATGTGTTCTGTGTAGACACGACACTTCCCTTCTTGAACTTCGATCTTTTTTTGCACCAGGGGTACAGTTGGTAATCGTCTGCTTTGAGACTTAAACTCAAGTCATAAGGTTGCAGACGAACGCCCTACATGTGCACCATCATTAAAGACTAAAAATTGATCTAGATCAATTCCTCATTATATTTGTAGAAGTACTCAAAAATTTGCCCTACATTCTTTTTGTAATGAGAATCGAGTCAGAAATTTTGCAACATATTCGCGCCTTACCCATATTTTCAGGTCTGGATGCTTCTGCATTGAACGTGCTGGTCTCCCGCGCCCAACTGCGGGAGTTTAGCAAGGGAAAAACTCTGTTTCGGCAAGGGGAATCCCTGCCAAAGTTTTATCTGGTTGTTGAGGGCTGGGTGAAAATATTCAAGGGATCGAACACGGGGGATGAAGCCATCTTGCAAATGCGGACTAATGGGGACGCCCTTATGGCGCCGTCCGTGTTTTTGGATATTCCCGCCCTTGCCAATGCCCAACTGGTTCAGGATACCACGCTTTTGGTACTCCCGGCTTCGCTCATTCGCAAGCAGGTACAAGAGAATGGCAAGCTGGCGCAAAATGTAATTAACAGCCTGGCCAACTATTCTCAGGACCTGATTCAAAAAATCGAGCATTCCCAATTGATGACGGCCATAGAACGTGTGGGCTGGTTTTTGCTGAAGCTGGGTCTGGAGCAAAGTCAGGGTCGGGCCGCAACAATCCGCTTGCCCTATGATAAATCCACGATTGCCTCATATCTTGATATGACCCCTGAAACCTTCTCGCGTACCTTGAAGCAATTCAAGAACAAGGGGTTTCGTATCCAGAGTGGCCTCGTCACCAAGCCCACGGCCAATGCCTTGTGCGGATTTTGTGACGATACGCTGTCCCGACACTGTTGGTTGGAAAGTTGCACGGTTAAGGCCGGGGCCTGTAGCTCCTAAGCTGTCATAGATTTCCTATAATGTTGTGCTAGCAGGGTGTGTGTGGCCCGAACATGTGGCTCAACGTGTGATATGAAGATGTGCAGTTTGTAGATATTTGACATAAATTTTCACCCACTATATAATCGCACACAGCTGTGGAGGAAAAGGTAGGGGCGTATGGAACAGGAATATGACGACTATGATGATTTAACGCCAATCCGGACAGGATTGCGAACGATCTCGAAAACGGTTGAGGCCATTGCGGTTCTTTCCGGTGTTGCCGTGATTTTAAAGAATATAGGCATATTTGAAACCGCTTCCACTTTCGTGGCCAATACTGTTGAAAGTGTTTTGGCCTTACTGCCGAATTTATTCGAAATTGTTGTGAATTTACCTCTGCCAGGCTGGATTGCGAACCTTATTTCCAAATTAGAGGCCATTCAGGACATAAGCCTGCTTCTGAATTTAAGCATAATTTGGGCCGCGGCCCGTTTGGTGTCCTTATTTGCCAGAATTATAGGGGCTCGCAAGGGCAAGATCGAAAACATTGTAGGTCTTATGACCAAATTGGTGATTATCGGCGTCCTGTTAAGCGAAGGCGTTAATTTCCTTTTGGGTAATGGTACAATCGATGCGTTTCGGGGCCTGATCCCTTTCTTGACAGAAAAAGGCGGGGATGTTTCGGATTTCTTGGTCAATTCACAGACCCGCGAAAGAGCTTGGGCAATCAGTTCAGCCGTTGGCGCCGTTTTCGTGGCAGGATGGGGCTATATTTCAAACATCAGACCTTTGCGTAGATTGGGCGATGAGGACATGGTTTAAAAGTGCGACTTAAGGCGGACTTATCCCACACGGATCGTTTGCCTCAACTCGAACTTTAAAACTTTACCGGTCGCATTACGTGGCAAAGCCTCGACGCAAACCAAATGCGCAGGATGTTTGAACGTGGCAATATGTTCCGCGCAATGGCTCTTCATTTGCTCCAGTGTCAGGCTATGCCCGTCTTTAAGCACCACAACCGCGCAGCCAACCTCACCCCATTTCTCGTCAGGGGTACCAATCACTGCCACATCAAGAATTTCGGGCATTGTATACAGGGCGCTTTCAATCTCTGCTGGATAGATATTTTCCCCGCCTGAAATATACATGTCTTTAAGACGGTCTTCGATATAAATATAGTTGTCTCCATCCATACGGCCAATATCGCCCGTACGAAACCAGCCCTTGATAAAGGCCTGCTTTGTCGCTTCTGGATTGCGCCAATATCCACATGTAATGTTGGCACCTTTGATGCAAATTTCGCCAAGTTCGCCCTTTGGCACTTCATTACCCTGTGCATCCAAAATGGCAAATTGCGAAAACAGTGCAGCCTGCCCGGCTGATCCTAGCTTTTGGGGAAGATCGCCTTCCACAATCACACAACCAATACCAGTGGATTCGGTTAACCCATACACTTCCCAAACCGGAATGATGTTTTCAGCCCACCATGTCAGCAAAGACAGGGGCATAGAGGCGGCCCCGCCTACCGCGACCTTGATCCGTGAAAAGTCGGTGGTTTTGCAATCAGGGTGATTTTGCAGCGCAGTAAAGATCGCCGGAACCCCTAAAAAATGGGTGATAGCGTAGTCTTCATTATCGATGGCCGAGAGCATGGCCGCCGGCGTAAATGTGCGTTCAACAATGGCGGTGCCGCCAGAAAAAAGCGCTGGCAGGGAAAACCCCATCAAAGCGCCAATATGAAACACAGGCATGGCGGCATAGCTAACCATACTCCGATTAACCCCGAGCGAATATGCGCCGCCGGTCGCCCCGAAAAATACATTCTCGTGGCTCAGCATAACCCCTTTTGGGGCGCCGGTCGTGCCAGAAGAATACATCAACAAAGCCTGCTGGTCATGGGCGTCTTCGTGCGCAATCTGGTCGCTGCGCAGATAAACTGCGTTGGAGATTTCCCGCTCAAACTCCGTGTCATTGCCCAGCCCGTCCATACTGACCCAATGAATGGCATCCGTACTCGTGTGTAGGCTCTGTACCACCTCGTCAAAGGCACTGTCGGCGAATACCAGCACTGGCTCGCCATTATTAAGAATGCCTGAAAGCTCGCTTGCCGTTAGGCGAAAGTTCAGCGCAAGATGAATGGCCCCCACGCGCCAAACCGCAAACATAATCTCGAGAATATCTGTAGAATTTTGCGCAAACACGCCAACCCGGTCTTTGGGTTTTACCCCTTGGGCCTGTAAAAATCCGGCAATCCGCCCGACCCGTTCTTCCATTTGAGCGTAAGTGTGTTGCCGCTTGCTGGCAATATCAATAGTGGCTATTTTGTCCGGCGTTGTCCGGGCATAGAAATCTATCCAGTCATACTGCGCAATATTCATATCTTCCCCTCACCATCCCTTTTCGGGCGTTTTTTGTGCGATTTTTTGTATTTTACAGACTAATAGCCCATTTGTCGAACCGCCAGATCTTTCATGATTTCTTCCGAGCCTCCGCCAATCGCCAATACCTTGACCTCGCGGTAAATCCGTTCAACCGCATTGCCCCGTAAATACCCCGCGCCACCGAAAATTTGCATAGCTTCACTGGCGACATATTCAAGCGCTTTGGTGGTGAAAAACTTGGCTTTGCTAATTTCTGCAACAGGTATATCGCCTTCATTGATATTCCAGCAAATTTGGTTGAGATACGCCTCGCATGCATCGATTTTGGCCGACATATCTGCGATTTTATGGCGAATGACTTGGTGCTTGATCAGGGGCTTACCAAATGTATGCCGTTCTTGTGCGTAGGCAATACACTCTTTTAGCGCCAATTTCATCATGCCTAGCGCCTGCGCAATAATCGCGACACGCTCATAATTAAAATTATTCATAATCGCTAAAAACCCGGCCCCTTCTGGCCCCAACATATTGTCTTCGGGGACACGGCAATCATCAAAATATAAACTGGCTTGATCCGAACACCACCAGCCCATCTTACGCTCCAGAGCTGTTCGCGAAAACCCCGGCATATCTTTTTCCACAAAGAACAGGGAGACCCCTGATAGCCCCGAACCGGATGTGCGTGCCCCCACGACAAAATAGTCCGAGATCATACCGCCCGTGATAAATGTCTTGGAGCCGTTCAGTATATAATGGGAGCCCTCCTTACGGGCGGTCGTTTTCATATTGGCGACATCGGACCCGCCTGATGGCTCGGTGATCGCAAGGCAGGACGCTTTACGCCTGCTTAAAATATCCGGCAAAACCCGGCGCTTTATCTCTTCGCTGGCGAATGTCTGGATCGGGCCAATTGAAATATTGCGACATCCCAGTGCCGCCGCAATGCCGCCCACCCCGCATTGGGCCAGTTCTTCGGCGCAGATTGCGCGCATAAAGGCATCGTCAAATCCAAGTCCGCCATGCTCGGCGTCGACCCCGAACCCGTACAGGCCCAGCGCCCCGGCTTTCTCATGAATGTCCCACGGAAACGTCCCGTCCTCATCCCACTGGGCCGCAAACGGGGTGATTTCTTTTGCCACAAATTTGCGAAAGCTATCACGGAAGGCCGTGCGCTCTTGCGTCTCAAACGGACATCGCATGTAAAACTCCTCTCGTATTTCCCTTTGTTCCTCTTTGGTTTTTCCTTGCTTCATCTTGTTTTTTATTTTAAACAAACAGAACGTTCGTTCTTTAATAATGGACTTTAGAGGAAGTGGCAAGGCTAAAATGAAAACCGGAAATATCAGAATTGCCGAAAATATCAGAATTGGTGGCGCAAGTGGCTATTGGGGCGATGCGTCTCTGGCTACGCCGCAGCTGATTGCCCACGGTAATCTGGATTTTCTCGTCTATGACTATCTGGCCGAAGTCACCATGTCGATTTTGGCGCGGGCGCGCTCTGTCGATCCATCCCTTGGCTATGCTGTTGATTTTGTCACTACGGCGATGGGACGAAATCTAAAGGCCATTGCCGCACAAAATATCAAGATCATCTCCAACGCAGGCGGCGTAAACCCGAAAGCGTGCGGGGCGGCTTTGCAAAAACTGATCGCAGACGCCGGACTGGATTTAAAAGTCGCAGTCATTACGGGCGATGATCTGCGCGCTGACGCCGAGCATTTTCAGGCGCAATCCGTCACAGAAATGTTTTCCGGTGCACCATTCCCCAACCCCAAATCCGTGGCCAGCATCAATGCCTATCTAGGCGCTGTCCCCATTGCCAAAGCTTTAAACGCAGGCGCAGACATTGTGATCACGGGACGTTGTGTCGATAGCGCCGTAACGTTGGGTGCATGTCTCAGCGCCTTCGACTGGCCCTTGGACGATTTTGACAAGCTTGCACAAGCTAGTCTCGCCGGACACATTATCGAATGCGGCCCGCAAGCCACGGGCGGCAATTTCACAGATTGGCAGTTGGTGAAAGACGGCTTGGTCAACATTGGCTACCCCATTGTTGAAATACAGCCCAACGCGGATTTCACTGTTAGCAAGCCAGAGGGCACAGGCGGGCTGGTCTCTGTCGGCACGGTCGGCGAACAAATGCTTTACGAGATCGGCGACCCACAAACCTACATATTACCCGACGTCATTTGCGATTTCTCACAAGTGCACCTGCGTCAAACCGCAAAAGACTGCGTACAGGTGACAGGTGCCAAAGGCCGGACGCCGCCGGACAGCTACAAGGTTTCGCTCACCCATGTGGACGGCTACCGCGCTGGCATGTTGATGAGCTTCACCGGGTTTGACGCAGATAAAAAGGCGCAAACTTACGCAGATGCGGCCCTGACCCGCGCAGAATATTTACTCAAACTAATCAAACTCCCGCCCTATAGCGAGACCAGTGTTGAGGTGCTTGGTGCCAGAAGCCAATATGGCACTCAAGAGGCCGCAACCGAAGTGGTCTTGAAAGTCGCCGTACGACACGAAGCCGCAAAAGGCGCCGGCATCCTGATCAAGGAAATGACAGGACTGGCGCTCGCAACACCACCCGGCCTGTCCGCATTTAACGCAGGTCGTCCGAAACCTTCCCCTGTCGTACGCCTGTTCTCGTTCACAATTCCCAAGGGTGATGTCCAAATCAATATCAATATTGATGGTGCCGACATGACCATCCAAGGCAAGCTGTTCAAAGCCTCAAACACGGCCGCACCCAAAACGCCTGACGCCCCCCTACATCCTGAACATACGGACGAACTTGTCAGCGTCCCCCTCATCAAATTGGCATGGGGCCGGAGCGGCGATAAAGGTGACAAGGCCAATATCGGCGTCTTGGCCCGCGCCCCCCAATACCTGCCGTGGATTTGGGCGGCTCTGGATACCGATACTGTGCAGGCCGCATTCGCGCATTTCTCTCCCTCCCGTACGGAACGTTTTTATCTGCCGGGGGTGGCGGCGATCAACTTTTTATTGCACGATGTGCTGGGCGGTGGGGGAATGGCCAGTCTCCGCAATGATCCACAAGGCAAGGCGTATGCACAAATCCTGCTCGCCCACCCTGTTTTGATTCCCGAAAATTTGGCAAAAGACTTATGAGGACGCGCGCGAAATGACCGTATTTCAATCCAAAATATCATCAAACTCCCCCGCCTTCGCCCAAAACCGCGAAGACATGTTGGCGCTGGTGGAGAAATTACGCGCACTGGAATCCCGCGCCGAAGCGGTGTCGGAAAAACGCCGCCCGCGTTTCGAACAACGCGGCCAACTCACTCCGCGTGACCGGCTGAAATACCTTCTCGATCCGGGCATGCCGTTCGTCGAATTGTTCAACATGGCCAGTTATCTGGTGGATGATAAAAATCCTGATACCAGCCTGCCCGGGGCCAGCAGTTTGGCCGGCATAGGGTTCGTCAACGGTGTACGCTGTGCAGTCCTTGTCAGCGATAGCGGCATCAACGCCGGCGCGTCCACGATCATGAGCGCCGACAAAGCCATCAAAGTGCTCGACCTCGCATTGAAACATAAATTACCCTTGGTACATCTGGTCGAAAGTGCGGGTGCCAATCTGATGTCCTATCAGGTCGAAATGTGGGCTGTCGGCGGTGGCTTGTTTCGGCGTCTGGCAAATCTAAGCGCGGCAGGCATTCCCACCTTTGTCGTGCTACATGGCCCGTCCACCGCAGGCGGCGCCTATCTACCGGGCCTCAGCGATTACGTGATCGGGGTTAAAAAGAACGGCATGGCCGCGCTTGCTGGTGCCGCTTTGGTGCAAGCCGCCACAGGCGAAATCGCCGATCCTGCCGAGCTTGGCAGTTCGGAAATGCATGCCAGCATTTCGGGTCTTGTCGAATATCTGGCCGAAGACGATGCCCACGGATTACAAATCTGCCGCGATCTTATCAGCAGGCTCGATTGGAATAAAAATTGCGATCCCCACCCGGAACGGGACATCATCCCGCCCGCCTATGACGCAGACGAGTTGGCGGGCGTTGTCCCTGTCGATTACCGAAAACCATATGACGCCCGCGAAGTGATCGCACGGCTTGTCGATGGGTCTGATTTCCTCGAATTTAAACCGGGGTTTGGTGCGGGCACAGTCTGTGTGCAGGCTAGAATATTTGGTCATGCTGTCGGCATTATCGGCAATAATGGCCCGTTCGATCCCGACAGTGCCGCCAAAGCCACCCAGTTCTTCCAACTGTGTGACCAGTTGGATACGCCGATCGTGTTCTTGCACAATATTACCGGCTATATGGTCGGCACAGAATACGAGCAAAAAGGCATGATCAAGCACGGCTCGAAAATGATACAGGCCGTGGCCAATGTCCGCGTGCCGAAATTATCCCTGTATATCGGGGCCAGCTTCGGGGCCGGAAATTACGGCATGTGTGGCTATGACTATAATCCTGATTTCCTGTTTGCATGGCCAAATGCAAAAACCGGCGTGATGGGCGGCGAGCAGGCCGCCACCACAATGGACGTTGTCGGCCGCGCTATTGCCAAGCGCAAAGGCGTCGAAATGAACGAGCAGATGGAGCAGATGTTCCAGATCAAGAAGCAGGAAATCATCGATCTGTTCGAACCGCAATCGGATGCATTTTACACTTCTGGCCGGCTTTTGGATAACGGCATTATTGATCCGCGTGACAGCCGTAAAATTCTAGGCTTCGCGCTCGAAACCTGTTGGGAATCCCGCCATCGCAGTTTGAAACCCAACAGTTTCGGCGTTGCGCGGATTTAAGGAAAACGGATATGAAAAACCTGCCAACATCCTCCGCACTGGATATCGAGCTTGAAAACCAATGGCTGAACGTCTGGTTCAATCAACCCGAAATCCGCAACCCCCTGACCACCGAGCGGGTCAATGGCCTTATCGATCTGTGCGCTGCGCTTGAAACGCGGCGCGATATTCGCGGCGTCACCTTTCGAGGTCGCGGCGGCATTTTTTGCGCTGGCGGTGATTTGAAAGCCTTCAAGTCTGCCTTCGAAGGCAGCCGTGAAGCAGTTGTCGAGTTAAGCCTGCTCGGCGGCAGAATGTTCAACGCGGTCAACACATTGCCACAACTGACCATTATGGCCGTTGAAGGCGCGGCTATGGCGGGCGGGTTCGGTTTGGTGTGTACGGGCGATATTGTTCTGACCGATACCCATACGCGCTATGCATTGACCGAGACAATGATCGGCTTAAATCCGGCGCAAATCACCCCTCATGTTTTGGCGCGGCTCGGGTCTCGCACAGGCCGAAAACTCCTGATGAGTGCGGCCAGTTTCAAAGGCGCGGAAGCCGTAGAGCTTGGCTTGGCCGATGAAGTCAGCGACGGCACGGCGGCAATGGACGAAGCCATAGCCCGCATTCAAAACCAAATTTTCAAATGTGCACCCGGCGCGGTCGCCGCCACAAAAAATCTGATCCTGTCCCTGCCATATTTATCTGGCTCCGAGCAAACACAATTGGCCGCAGACAGTTTTGTCGATTGCCTATTGGGCGAAGAAGGCCGTGAAGGCGTGATGTCTTTCCTTGAGAAACGCAAGCCCAATTGGGTGCCGGTAAACACGGGCGAGGGCAGTTAGATGGCAAAGTTCAACAGTATTTTAATCGCCAATCGCGGCGAAATTGCCCTGCGCATTATGAAGACGGCGAAAGGCTTGGGCTACCGCACAATCGCCGTGTATTCACAAGCCGATGCTGACGCCCCACACGTGAAATTTGCCGACGAAGCCGTGTGCATAGGCCCGGCCCCTGTCGGGGAAAGCTATCTCGTACCCGAGAAAATTATCGAAGCTGCCAAACACACCAATGCAGGGGCCATTCATCCCGGATACGGTTTTTTGTCAGAAAATGCCGACTTTGCCAAAGCCTGTACCAAAGCCGGATTGGTGTTCATCGGCCCTAGTGCAGACGCCATAGAAGTAATGGGTAATAAGGCGGAAGCCAAACGCCGGATGAAAGCGGCCGGTGTGCCGTGCGTACCGGGCTATGAAGGTGAGGATCAAGCGGACAAAACGCTCATTGCAGAGGCCACCAAGATCGGGTTCCCTGTCATGGTCAAAGCCGTCGCAGGTGGTGGCGGACGCGGTATGCGTTTGGTGCAAACGGCCAAGGCCTTGCCCGCAGCTTTGAAATCTGCCCGATCAGAGGCTCAAAATGCATTTGGCAATGGCGATCTGTTGCTAGAAAAAGCGGTCATCCGCCCGCGTCATGTCGAGGTGCAGGTTTTTGCAGATATGTCGGGCACTACAATCCATCTGGGCGAACGCGATTGCTCTATCCAGCGTCGCCACCAAAAAATTATCGAAGAAGCTCCGTGTCCGATACTCACAATTGAGCAACGCGCACAAATGGGTGCGGCGGCGATTGAGGCTGCGAAAAGCATAAACTATGTCGGCGCAGGCACAGTCGAATTTTTACTAGATACGGACGGGGTGTTCTATTTCCTCGAGATGAATACCCGCCTGCAAGTTGAACATCCTGTGACAGAGATGGTGACAGGGCTGGACCTTGTGGCCTTGCAAATCAAAACCGCCCAAGGCGAAGACCTCGGGCTTTGCCAAGACGATATTGTGCTGAAAGGTCACGCAATTGAAGCCCGGCTTTACGCAGAAGATGTGGCTCAGGATTTCTTGCCCGTGACCGGCCATGTTGATGTGTGGAAAGCGGCAGAGGCAGATGGTGTGCGCGTGGATACGGGCATTGCCACCGGATCGGACGTGTCGCCATTTTACGATCCCATGCTGGCTAAAATTATAGCGTGGGGCGAAACCAGAGACATTGCGATCAACCGTCTACGCACGGCGCTTGCCCAAACCCGCCTGTTCGGCGTGACCAGCAATAAAGGGTTTCTGGTTGATATTCTCGACACAAAAACATTCGCCAATGGTGAAGCGACAACGGCGTTCATCAATGAAGAATTTGCAGAGCTAAAACCTGTTGATGTCAGTGTGCGTACGGCTGCGATTGCTGCCGTTCTCGATTACGAAAATTCTGCGCGCTCTGCACAAACGAAATCCCTTGGTATTCATGGGGAGTTGATGAATTGGGGATCATCGGGCGCACTGTTGTCACACTATAGATACACTAGTGGTGAAGACACAATTTCGCTCACAGTCACGACAAACGAAGCAGGGCATTACAAAGTGCAATGCGGCGAAGAAATCCTCAACCTGACCGTCCTGAAACGAGATGCATTGGAATGTGTGTTAGAGATTGATGGTGCGCGCCTGTGTGTCGGCTATTTGGCGGGCGATACGGGCTGCATGGATATTGATGTTGAAGGTCATGTGATGAACTTCCGTAATCAATGCGTAATCACAAACCTTGCGCACGAAATCGGTGGCGGCGGGCGTGTAGTTGCCCCCATGCACGGCACATTGTTAGAATTATTCGTGAAAAAAGGCGACATGGTCGAGCAGGGCACCCGCCTTGCGGTGCTGGAAGCCATGAAAATGCAACACGATATTTTGGCGGAAATTTCCGGCACAATTGTCGAGTGTGTCGGCGTGCAGGGCGATCAAATCTCGGCCAATGATTTGATCTTGACCATTGAAGCACCAGACACAGAACCGGCAAAGACATAAAAGGGAAACCCGATGGAATTTTATACAGATGCACACCGCGAAATTCAACGCACTACTAGAAAAATTATCGAGCGTGATATCAACCCCTATGTAGATGAGTGGGAGAAGGCCGAGATTTTCCCGGCTCATGAACTGTTTAAAACGCTCGGGAATGCAGGCCTGCTCGGGATTTGCAAACCGGAAAAATTTGGCGGCATGGGACTGGATTATGGCTATAATGTTGCCTTTGTCGAAACCCTTGGTGAGATCAATTGCGGCGGTGTGCCAATGGCTATTGGCGTACAAACGGATATGGCAACTCCGATTTTGGCCACCCATGGCTCTGACGAATTACGCCAGGAATTTCTGGCCCCTGCCATTGCGGGTGATAAAGTGGCCTGCATCGGTGTTTCGGAACCCCATGCGGGTTCTGATGTGGCCGCGATCAAAACCTATGCCCGATCAGATGGCGATGATTATGTCATCAACGGCCAAAAAATGTGGATCACCAATGCGATACAGGCCGATTTCATGACGGCGTTGGTCAATACGGGCGACGGGAGTAAATACCAAAATAAGAGCCTCGTCATTATCCCTATGGACACAAAAGGTGTGGTGCGGGCCAAGAAACTCGACAAAATGGGTATGCGCTCTTCCGATACGGCCCTTATCCATTTCGAAGATGTCCGGATTCCAAAGCGGAATTTGATCGGACAGGAAAACATGGGGTTCGTCTATCAGATGCAACAGTTCCAAGAGGAGCGCCTGTGGTGCGCGGTCTCGGCATTGCGCGCTCTGGAACTCACTCTGGACGAGACGATCGAGTATACGCGCGAGCGTAAAGTTTTTGGCAAATCCATATTGGACAATCAAGTGGTGCATTACCGGATTGCCGAGATGAAAACCGAAATTGAAATGTTCCGCGCCTTATTGGAAAAAACTGTGCAACGGTATTTGAAGGGTGAGGATGCGACAGAACAAGTCTCGATGCTGAAGCTGAAAGCCGGGCGTCTGTCGCGTGAAATTATGGATGCCTGTTTGCAATATTATGGCGGTATGGGCTTCATGAATGAAATGCTAATCTCGCGCCGTTATCGCGATCAGCGCTTGGGTTCTATCGGAGGTGGGGCCGATGAGGTGATGCTCGGCATTATTTGTAAAACTATGGGCATTGCGCCAAGTCGAAAATAATATAAGAACCCTAAATATGTTTGACCAACCACAAGATTTTGCCGATGAGAGCGAAGCGCTCTATCAACTGATCAAAGACAGAAATGATGAGGCACTGGGCCTGTGTACCCAGTTTAAATTCTGGACGATCGAGGATATTATTTCCCATCTCCATGTCTGGAACTACGCCGCCGATTTGTCTTTGAACGACGAGGAAGGGTTTAATGAATTTTTAACTCAAGTGATGCAGGCGCTCCCGACAGGGAATTTACGGGCCTTTGAAGAGAATTGGCTGGATGGTCTGAAAGGCCGCGAGCTTGTGCAAACTTGGCGCGAATTTTACCGAGGCATGAATACCCGGTTCAGTGCGGCTGACCCGAAATTACGAGTGATGTGGGCCGGCCCGTCTATGAGCGTGCGCTCAAGTATTACGGCGCGGTTGATGGAAACATGGGCCCACGGGCAAGCGGTTTATGACGTGTTGGGTGTGACCCGCATGGACGAAGACAGAATTAAAAACATCGTCGTTTTAGGGGTCAATACATTCGAGTGGACGTTTAAAAACAAGGGCGAACCTGTGCCTGAACACATGCCCTATGTGCGCCTTACGGCCCCGTCGGGACAAAGCTGGCAATACGGAACACCCGATAATGATGACCGTATCACAGGGCTGGCGAGTGAGTTTTGTCAAGTGGTGACACAAACCCGCAATATAGCCGATACATCATTGAAAGCGCGCGGCGATGTGGCCAAACACTGGATGCGCATTGCCCAATGCTTTGCAGGGCCAGCACACACACCGCCGGAGCCGCATACCCGTTACACAGAAACCATGCTCTAGGGTCTAAAATGCGGGGCAATTACGTCGATAAATTTATCGGCAATTTTGGAAAGCTCGGCTTTGTCTTGTACAAAACTTCTTTGCACCAACAGGCCGCGAAAGAAGGTCCGGCACACTTCGAACAGTAAAATAATTTCTTCGTCACTGACCGTTTTAGACGTGTGGGTCCGCAGTAAATTCGCCCCAATGGTTTGGTTCCAATGGATCAATTTTTGTGAAATGCGGGCATTGAGCGCCGTGTCTGTGCGCGATGCGATCAGCACTTCGACAAGGGCGCGACCCTGTAATGTATCCAGGTTTTTCCAAATCCATCTGATCGTATCACGAATATCAAACTGCGGGTTTTGACCACGTTCCCCATGACCACGTTCTCCTGTCGCAACCGCACGCGAAAGCAGACGCTCGACAGACTCGACGATTAAATCTTCTTTTGAAGGAAAATGATGGGTCAATGCTCCGCGCGACATGCCCGCCTTCTGGGTGATGCGGTTGATAGATGTCTCTGCATACCCGTATTTATCGAGGCACCAGATGGCCGCGTTACAAATGGTTTCTTTTGATTTTTTTGTACGCTGTACCTTTTTGTTCTCAACAGGCAGTGGGGGTGATGGCTCGGACATTTTCAAGGCTTCCTATCGGCACATAGCGGAATGCTATCCATAGCAAATCTTCGCTTTCGAAACAATCCGTAAGTCTCAAAAGAGGGCGGTGTTTTGCGGAACTGTGGTGCTGGATTTGTCTCGACACATGTGCCTGCACATGAAAATGATAGCGCTGTCATTGTTATTCGGCTACGATGGGGTACACGGACAGTAACAAAATATTGGTGTGGTTGGTCGGGGCACCACCACATCTTTTCTAAAACGGGGATTTAGTATGTTTCTACGGTACACTTTTGCGATGATCTGCGCGGCCACAGTGTTGGCCTGTGCACCCAACTCTCATTCATCTAGCCAAAAAACCTCTCCAGAGCCTATACCCGCTGTGACAGAGGGGACCCCTGTGGCTATCCATGGAGATTTATCCGTTCAGGGCGGTAAGATCGTCGGAAAAGACGGACAGCCGGTTTCCCTCGCTGGCCCAAGCCTGTTCTGGAGCACAACCGGTTGGACCATGGACCGGTTTTATAATGCCGATGTTGTCAACTATTTCGCCCAAGACTGGAATGCCGGTATTATCCGCGCCGCCATTGCCGCCCAAGGCAATGGCAGTTATATTACCGACCCGAAAGGCAATACCCAAAAAGCCGTACGTGTGGTCGACGCCGCCATTGCCAACGGTATCTATGTGATTGTCGATTGGCATAGCCACCGCGCCGAGGCCCGTGTCGAGGAAGCCAAAGCATTTTTCACAGACATGGCAACACGCTATCACGACACGCCCAATATCATCTATGAGCTTTATAACGAGCCTTTAAACACGACCGATTGGGCAAGCACGGTGAAGCCTTACGCAGAACAAATCATTGCTGTAATCCGCGAAATTGACCCGGACAACCTCATCATTGTCGGCACACAAACCTGGTCACAAGACGTTGATAAAGCGGTTGCCAACCCAATCACCGGCTATAAAAACATCGCCTACGCTTTGCATTTCTACGCCGCCACTCACAAAGACGAGCTGCGCGAGAAAACCCAAAAAGCCATAGACGCTGGCTTGCCGATTATGGTCACCGAATGGGGCAGTGTTTTTGCTAATGGCGACGGCGATATAGACAAAAAAAGCACTGAAGCTTGGCTGGCGTTGATCCGTGAAAACAAACTTTCCCACATGATGTGGGCGGTAAGTGACAAAGACGAAGGCTCTGCCATGTTGATGCCCGGCGCACCCTCCAATGGGGCTTGGACGGATGAGCACTTGTCGGTTTCGGGGAAATATGCACGTAAGGTTGTGCGGGAATGGAATGCAGATTAAGACAGGGGTATTGGTGCTTCGTTTCCGTTGCATTAAAACGCACCTCTCTTCCAAAAGGACATTCCCATGACTGTTAAACATAAATTGATGGCGACGACCATTGCGGCTTTTGTCTGCCTTTCCGGTTGCCAAACTGTTGCCGTAGACCATCATGAATACGAAACCGTTCCGGATACGTCCGCACATGAAGAAACGCAAACAGAGCAACATGAAGACCCACATGCCAAACCACAGACCAAGCCACATTGGGAATATACGGGCAGTCACGGCCCTGCCCATTGGGCAGAGCTTTCCGATGAATTTACTATGTGCGCCACTGGACGACTACAATCTCCATTTAATATTACGGTGGATATCAAAGCTTATCTGCCAGCATTGGGTCTCGGCTATAATGCCGTGCCTTTGAAAGTTTTAAATAATGGCCATACCATTCAAGTCGATCAGGCGGACGCTGGACAGTTAAGCGTTGACGGCAAAACCTACAATTTATTGCAATTCCATTTTCACGCTCATAGTGAACACACCATTGACGGCAAAACATTCCCACTTGAGATGCATCTGGTGCATGCTAGCGCGCAGGGCGAACTGGCTGTGGTCGGCGTTATGATTGAAGAAGGTGCGCCCAATGCGGAACTTGCAAAAATCTGGCAGCACATGCCGTCTGGCGAGGGCGAAGTTGCGCAGGAAGGCTTAAACGTTGAGGTGAGAAAACTCCTGCCAGCAAGCAGAAAATATGCCCGTTTTATGGGGTCGCTGACAACACCGCCCTGTAGCGAAGGTGTAAACTGGCATATGTTGAGCACGCCAATTACGGCTTCAGCAGAGCAGATTGCGGCTTTCAAGGCTATTTTCCCGATGAATGCGCGGCCTTTACAGTCCAAAAACAATCGTCTGGTGGTTGCCGGAAAGTAAAACCGGCTCTGCTTTATCTAACAATCGTGATGCGTTCCGAAGCGCGGGTAATGCCGGTGTAAAGCCAGCGTTGCCAGTCGTCGCGGAACGCACGGCTCTCATCAAACAACATCACATCCGGCCATTGCGAGCCTTGGGATTTGTGCACCGTGAGGGCGTAGCCATAATCGAAATGTTGCGTCCCTCGCAATTCACGCCAATCGACCTTATCGATATTGCCCATAAAAAATTCTTCCTTCACCCGTACCTCGACCTCTTTACGTCCGGGAAAATCTTCAGAGCTAATGGTCAGGGTTATAAATCCGGGGTAGACGGTTTTCATATGGGTTTTGACACTTGTCACACTGAACAACCCGCCATTGAATATTTTTGCAGTGTGGTCGTTCTTTAGGCATACAAGCCGGTCACCAATGACGGGGAATACATTTTCATATCCGATCAATTCACGTATGCGGGCATTGTACATCGAGCGGGTCACATTCTTGCCGACCAAGACCTGATCCGCACCTAAAACCATAGAACTGTTTATTTCGGATTTATGGATCACCAGACTTTCGCCGTATTGGCCGTAGTCCAATGACCGCCCTTCACGCACATCGGTTGCCAGCTTGACAATTGGGTTGCCTTCGGCTTGCCGGTGAATTTCTGTCAGCATGATATCCGGTTCATGGTTGGTAAAATACCCGCCCCCTTTCACCGGAGGCAATTGTGCAGGGTCGCCCAGCACAAGAACCGGAACGCCAAACGAGAGCAGATCTCTGCCAATCCCTTCGTCGACCATAGAACACTCGTCAATGATGATAAGCTCTGCATTTTTGATCGGGCCGTTCTCATTCAGCTCGAAGCTTATATCCCCCGTGATCTCGTCCTCTATGGTTTCGTAAATCAGGCTGTGAATGGTCGAAGCCCCCCTACAGCCACTTTTGCGCATTACAATGGCGGCTTTCCCCGTATAGGCCGCAAACAACACTTTCCCCTCTATCTCAGAGGCAAAGTGTCGGGCCAGAGTGGTCTTGCCCGTGCCCGCATACCCAAACACGCGAAACACTTGCGCATTGGAATTTTTGTGCCAATCCGCAACCTTCTCTAGGGCATTGGTTTGCTGTGGTGACCAGTCTTTCATAAGGTATTTTTATCCGTTTGCAGGCTCAAACAATACCCATACCCTGATTCTCCGAATGGATGGGCTTTATTCGCTCACACTGACCCATTTTATCAATTCAGCCCGAATTTTACGCTCATAATTCCGAGCTTTGATATAAGCGACATAATCGGCAATATTGTCTAGACCAAGCGCCTGTAAATCTTGTTTATAACGCGCAGCTTGCCGAGGCATGCCAGCCTTATTTGCTGCCGCCAAACACAATATGAGGGCAACAGAGGAGTTGGGTTCATACAGTTTTAGAGAAATCTCATAAGCGTTTTTGGCATCTGAAAACAAAAGCGCATATCCAAGTTCGACATATTGATATTTATATGAACGTGTCTGGTCGAGCTGTAATGCGGTCGTTGATACCTCTTTCGCATGTTCCCAGTTTCCAAGCTCATAACCGGAAACCATAGACGTCAGCAGGAGAACGCGCGGGTTATAGGGTTGGCGATGCTCAAGTGAATACAGCAGATGTTTCAACTCTTCTTTGTTGGAGGCATCCCGCACAGTTTCCAAACGCAGCCGCGCTAACAGAACTTCTATATTAAACGGGTTGATTGTCTCCGCTTGCGCCAACAGTTTTTCAGCTTCAATCAAAGGCGTGTTTACGTATTCGGGTTGGTTGCCGCGCGACTGGTCAATGTAAAAAGTGGCAAGTAATCCGTAAATGTTCGGGTTCGTGCTGCCATTCTTTATCGCCGTTTCCATGCACTCTACCACGTCATGATAACCTCTGCCCCGCGTGCTGACCATGAAATATTTATAGGCCATGGTTTGGCAAAGATAATCTTGTTTATAGGCGGAGTGTGCCCAGTCTCGTGTGACAGCATCATGGGGCAGGGTGCCACTGGATTCAGCCAATTTTGCAGCCAGCGTATAAAATTGCCAACTGACATGTTCTGCCAGTGCGGCACTTTGCTTTGGAATGTCTATCTTTTGTGAAAAAACAATGTGTTCACGCTTGGCATATTGAACGATCACAGAAATATAAGGTTGCTCTGCCGCCCCGAAAATTTCTGTTTTTAAGGTATAAAACGGAGGGGCAGCCATATGACAATTGGTTGCATCCACGACAAAATTGACCAGGGAATATTGCATCAGACCCGTACGCAAATAATTATCGATGGCCAAAGCCGCATCCTCTCCCATGTGAGACGTCCCTGAGAAAACGGTAGGTCTGAGAAGTAAGTTCGGTTTCTCGGACGAGCATGTGTGTGAGGGTTCTGTTTGTCTGGTAGAGAGCAGAAAGAACAGCGCATATAGCCCGGCTATGAGGGCAATGATAAGGAAAACCCCACTTGCAATATGTTTGGGGCGCCAAAATTTTTCCAAATGGGAACGCACAGGGGCGGAGGGATGGGACGAGGTTCTGGGCGAGGTTTTTGGCGAGGTCTCGGATATAATAATCTTGTATGTTGCTTTGGGAATCTTCAGGGTAATGCCGCTGGCCGTCGTATTAAACAATGCCAGATTTTTACGTAATTTGTACATTTCAACACGCACAATACTGTCGACACCATTGTCAAAATTGTCGTCACGGCCCAGCACATCAAGCGCGATGGAGTAGGCTTTTATGCGCTCCCCACGTCCCGCCTCCTGTTCATCCAGTAAATATTTAAGCAGTTCTCTTTGTCGCATAGAACGTCCCAAACATCCTGACGTAATGACAAGCTGTAATATGGTGTCGGCGCTCATGTGATCTTGGTCCATCTATTATGTCCTGCTATATTATGTAGGGCATAACGGTATCGTTCCCACAAACTGCCTAGTGCATTGTGTAATAGAGTAAAAATTTATCTTAGATAGAAGAATGTCGAAAACAATATGTTACTAACACCGTGAATGATCATACGTACTTGTTATTTTCACAAAGGTTGAGAATATCAGCCTTGGATGCGTATAGAGTTTTGTTTCTCTATCTGCATTCTTTCGGCATGGTACCCCACAGCAGCATCGCCGAAAAAAAGACAAGGCAAGGTATTTCCCATACCTTGCCTTGTCATATTTTGGGGCCCACTAACATAAAAATGGATTTTGTAAGTGGAGAGATCAGGCCTTGGTTTGTGGATCCTTTTCTGGAGCCTTCTCCTCGTTTTTCACATCACCCGTCTCTTCTTTCGTCTCCGGGGCAGCTTCTGTTTTCACGTCTGTGCCTGTGCCTGTATCTGTATCTATATCTGTATCTGTATCTATGTTCTCGGTTTTCACCGGAACCTCATCCACGTCTTTTTTCGTGTCCCCATCCTTGTTTGGGTTTGAGGGTTTTTCCGTCTCGACGTTCCCTTCAGTTTTTGGGCCCGCTTCCTCGTCAGTTTTGCCGTCGGTTTCCCCGTCTGTTTTTACAACAACTTCCCCAGTAGCTTCCTTGCTCTTTTCGGTTTTAATCTCGGGCGTTTTTTCTTCGCTAGCCTCGACATTGGCAGCCTTATTTTCTTCCCCGTTTAATTCAGAAGCTTTGTCCGTTTCAGTTTCCACAGCTATGTCCTTGTCAGCCTCTGCAACACTGTCCGCATCCTTTTTCTCATCTTGCCCTGATTCTCCATCTTGCTCTGACGTCTCACCTTGTTCTGAATCCTTTTTGGTCTCTGCCTCTGGGGAGGGCACTTCATCAACCTCGTCAGCGGTTTGCGGTTCTATGCCCTTGGAGGCGCCCGCAGCTATGGCCAGTATCAATAAAGCGAGCCCGCTCATCGTAACATTGATGCCAACCATCAACCCGATCGCCCAAAGGGCAGAGCTCGGAAGTTCGGCATATAATAGTCCACCAATAAAAATCGAGAGAATGCCGCCAATAAGCACCCAGCCCCATCCCGCCATGGGTTTAATCTGGAGCGCCAGCGCGGCCCGAAAGAAACCCTCAAGTATGAACGTCATGGCTAAAAATATGGTCAGCGTGAAAGCACCAGCCAAAGGAAAAACAAGTAGGGCCACACCGACGGCGGTTTCCAGAACCCCGATCAAAAATACCCAGAGAAACCCGCCCTTCGCTCGCGCTTGCAGGGAATGGAGCATTTGGCAAATTCCTGTGAACACCAAAAGCCAGCCAATAAAAAATTCCGTCGATATAGTCGAAACATACGGAAAGGCAATGGCGGCAATGCCGGCGAGGATCAAAACCAGACTTAAGAGTATAAGTCCTACGCGATTGTTGCCAACCACGTTCTCAAGCTCTGATTGAAGTGTTGTTTGTGAACTGCCCATCCCATATCTCCTATTTACCCAGTTTATTTTCTCGGCCTGTTATCCGAGTCCATTCTTTAAGGTTGTATATGCCCTCATTTATCGGGGCCAACTTGGAAACATACTACACTAAATATGTCTGTGGGCATAGTTCTTGTTCTTTATAGATGCAGGCTTCCGACAAAGCTTCATCACAAAAATGACACAAGGCTTTCGGATCCGGCTTGATAATTTTATCATTTTGAATGCGAAATCCGTTGTTTTTGAACCGTTTAAGTGTGCGCGAAAATGTTTCACGCGACATATCAAGATAAGAGGCAATGGTCGATTTATCATAGGGCAGAACAATCGCATTGGTTCTGCCACCATTTTGTTCCATCGCCAGTTTCAGCAAAAACCATCCCACGCGCTCGGTCGCGGTTTTAAGGCGCGAATGTTCTATCTGGCGGATCAAGCCTTGCGAGCGCATGGACAAGCTGCCAATCATATTCAGGGCCAGTTTTTTATTGTCCATTAAATGTTGCCTTATGACCGGGGCCGGTATCGACAGCAATTTGACATCTTGAACCACTTGGGCGTTGACTAGGGAAGGGATATCCAAAAATACAGCCGCCTCCATCAGGGAATCTCCTGCCGACAACATTTGTAAAATGGCTTCATCGCCCGCGCCAGTGCTCTTATAAAGTTTCACCCAACCAGCTAAAATTAAATAATACCGCGACAGGGTCTCGCCTTGCATGAACAGTAGCTTGCCTTTTTCGTAATTGCGAATATCGCCGTGCTTCAGCAAGGCCGCCAAATCGTCATCGCCAAGTTTTGAAAATACAGGCAGGGCTTGAATAATCGGCATATGCTTCTCGAGCCGGGCGGGAATTTCGTTCGCATCGACCACCGCCACACGCACGGGCGCGGTCGGGCTGAGACTGTCGACCAGATTGGTCTCGGCTTGCCGCATACGGTCTATTTTCCCCGTCAGTAACTCGAACCATGTGATTGGTGAAAGGGCTTCCAAATCCTGTGCGCGTTCCCCGTCAGACAATTTTTGATGGATAGAGTCCAGACACTCCATAACATAGCCGCTGAGGTAGTTTGCGACCTCCGTTTTTTGCTGCTCTGTCGCCAAAGACATAAAGGCGCGTTTACAGGCCGACTGTTCCTCAATCAGGGTCAGCATCCGCTCCGTAAATTCTCTATTTTTAAAAACCTTTGAGCAAAACCCGTGCGCGCCCCAAGCCCGTTCGCGGCCAACCCGTTCTTTCCATTGCAAGAAATTTGAATAGGCACTGACTTTAACCGGGTTCACATTCTCTACGTTCAACGCAATCTCGATATTGATATCAAGGGCAGGGTAGAGGAGTTTATAAGTGTAGGCGTTTACCGCCAGCGCAAATTCCAGTGTCCCGTCCTGAACGCCTTCACGATGTGTGGATAATTCGTGCTTGGTGTGGGAGAGGCCCCTTAATTTATTGGCCCAAGGTGCGGTTTGCGTATCCGGTATCGTCTCTATTAAATGTTCAAGCTTTGCGAGGGCTTTATCTGTCAGCGTATATTGTACGCGCAACTCATCACTAAAAATTTCGCCGTCACTATCCACATACAAAGCCGTATAACCGCGCTCGATCTGTAAATGGTGCACAAGCTCGCCCAATATGTGGAGCAGTTGGATGGTGAGGGGGGGCTGTTGGACATCTATATGCATGTCTCCTCTTTATCTCAACCGCACGACAATCGCCACAAATTTTTCAAAAACCAATAGATTTGATCTAGGTCAAATCTATTGGTTTTCAGGTTTGGCATAAAAGTTCACGACTCGTTCGAAGTGTATTTTTAGTATTGAGGGGCAGATCAATGGAACTGCAAAATAAAGCCACCAGCCTTTGGGGCGATTTTTTACGTGTAGACAAGATACAAATCAGGACTTTCCATGTCACATGGTTTGCGTTCTTCCTGTGCTTCTTTGCCTGGTTTGGCATTGCGCCTCTCATGGCGGTTGTCCGCGAAGAGCTGAGTCTGACCAAAGAGCAGGTCGGGTGGACAATCATTGGCGCCGTCTCGGCAACCGTGTTTGCGCGGGTGCTCATCGGCTGGTTGTGTGATCGTTACGGGCCAAGGTTAACCTATACATGGCTGCTGGTTTTGGCGTCCTTGCCGGTGATGGGCATCGGGTTTGCCCACGATTTCACCAGCTTCCTGATCTTTAGGGTGTTAATCGGTGTGATCGGTGCGTCTTTCGTGATTACCCAATATCATACAACCAATATGTTCGCGCCCAATGTGGTCGGGACAGCCAATGCGACCAGTGCTGGCTGGGGGAATCTGGGCGGTGGCGTTACACAATTTGCCATGCCGATGATCTTCTCCATCTTTGTGGTCGGGTTTGGTATGAACACGGCCTTTGGCTGGCGCGCCTCCATGGTTGTTGCCGGTGCGGTCATCCTTTTCACAGGCATTATTTATTTCTTCTTCACCCAGGACGCCCCGGACGGCAGTTATAAAGACTTGCGCGCCCAAGGCAAAATGCCACAGAAGAAGCAGGCAACAGGCGATTTCTTCCATGCCCTCAAAGATTACCGGGTCTGGTTATTGTTTTGCATCTACGCGGCATGTTTTGGCATCGAACTGATTATTTTCGGGACATTAGCCCTGTATTTCTTCGATTATTTTGGTCTGAATCTGGTCACTGCCGGTATGGTGGCGGCGAGCTTTGGTCTGATGAACTTGTTTGCCCGTACTCTGGGCGGTGTTTTCGGCGACAATTTTGCTTCGCTCTGGGGACTTAAAGGTCGCGCCACATGGCTTTTTATCGTGTTGTTTATCGAAGGGCTGGCGCTGATGCTGTTCTCGCAAATGCACGCGCTGTTCCTCGCCGTACCGACCCTGTTGTTTTTCTCGCTCTTCACCCAAATGTCCGAAGGCGCAACATTTTCCGTGGTGCCGTTTATCTCCAAAAAATCATTGGGTGCTGTGGCCGGTGTTGTCGGCGCGGGCGGGAACGTCGGTGCGGTGACAGCAGGCTTCTTGTTTAAGGGCGATTTGGACTGGCATACAGCCTACTTTATTTTAGGCGGGCTTGTGACATGTGCGTCTTTCCTCGCTCTGTTTATACGCTTTAGCAAGGCGGACGAGGTCGAAGCGGAAGAGCGTTATGATCGGGGCTATACGCAACATAGACGCGAAGCGGCCCGTAAGCATCTCGAGGTTTTGGGAGTTGACGACGACATGATTGAAAAAGTCACCGTCTTTGGTAGCCGCGAAGCCCATGCCTACAAGCGCTTGGAAGCACTCGGGGTCGATATGAGCACGGTCAAGATCAAGACGGATTAAAGACAATACGTAAGGAGCGGGGGTCACCCCCGTTCTTTCTGCTTTGAGGGTCAGGAACCCCTCGGGGAAAATGTACGGGTTTTGATGTAGATCACACCCGCACCTCCGGGGAAGGGACATAAAGGGCACAATACAAGAAGCGCGAAATGCGATTGTAACCTGATAAGAAGGAGACGTTAGAAATGGCCAAGGATATTAAAGTCTGGGACCCGGAAGACGAGGCCCAGTGGAACGCAACTGGCAAGTCGATCGCCACGCGCAATTTATGGATTTCTATCCCTGCGCTATTGTGCGGGTTTGCGGTCTGGCTCTATTGGGGCATTATTACGGTGCAAATGCTGAACTTGGGCTTCAAGTTCGAGCAATCCGAACTGTTTACATTGATGGCCATTGCGGGCTTAACTGGCGCGACGCTCCGTATTCCGTCGACATTTTTCATTCGCATAGCGGGTGGCCGAAACACCATATTCCTGACCACAGCTTTGTTGATTATCCCGGCGCTGGGCACAGGAATATTGCTTAGAAACCCGGATACGCCTCTGTGGCAATTCCAAATTATGGCGCTGCTCTCGGGCCTAGGCGGTGGTAACTTTGCCTCCTCCATGTCCAATATCAGTTTCTTCTTTCCCAAGAAAGTACAAGGCTTCTCCCTGGGTATGAACGCTGGTCTCGGCAATTTCGGCGTGACAACCATGCAAATTGTTGTCCCCTTGGTGATGACAGTCGCCATTTTTGGCGGCGCACCAATGGAGCTTGTGAGAGATTCCGGTACATTGATAGGTAAAATTCCAGCAGGGGCAGATACATATCTCCAAAACGCTGGCTTTATCTGGGTTGCGATTCTCATCCCGATCGTCATTGCCGCTTGGTTTGGTATGAATAATCTGACCGCAGACCATGTGTCGCCAAACATCGGATCGACCTTCGCCGCTTTTGGCAAAATCATTGGCATGCTGTTGATCGGTTTTATCACATCGATTTTCGGCCTCTGGTTAATGTTACCCGAAGCTGTCGGTGGTTCGGGCATGATGATTTCCAAATGGATTGTCCTGCCGATTGTGATCGTGCTAACCGTCTATGCCTTGAAAATGATCCCCGGCGCCATACGCAACAGCCTAAATCATCAATACAAAATCTTTAACAATAAGCACACATGGGCCATGACCATTATCTACACCATGACCTTTGGGTCCTTTATCGGATTTGCGGCGGCCTTTGGACTGTCGATCAAAGTTATCTTCGGCTTCCAGCATATAATGGTGGACGGGGTGATGACCCATAACATGGCAAATCCGGACGGCCCATCGGCTCTGATGTTTGCCTGGACGGGCCCGTTTATCGGCGCCTTGATCCGGCCTGTCGGCGGTATGATTGCCGATAAAATGGGCGGCGCCAAAGTCACACAGATCGTCTCTGTTGTCATGGTCGCGTCCGCGCTAGGTGTCGCTTACTACATGAAGCAGGCGTATGTATCCGCAACACCTCAGGATTATTTTGTACCGTTCCTGGGCTTGTTCCTGATCTTGTTTGCGGCCACCGGCATCGGCAATGGCTCGACATTCCGGACTATCGCGCAAGTGTTTAACAAAGAGCAGGCAGGCCCGGTTCTAGGTTGGACATCCGCAGTCGCAGCTTACGGTGCCTTCATCATTCCAAAAGTGCTGGGTGAGCAGATCAAAGCCACAACACCGGAATATGCACTGTACGGGTTCGCCGTATTTTACACCGTGTGTATTTTCATCAACTGGTGGTTCTATTTACGACCGAACGCTTACGTGAAGAACCCATAAAATAAGCTAGGGCCTGCGCCTCATTGGGGCGCGGGCCACATCTACATAAACTAACCCCTTAGGAGACCAACCATGGGTCATTTTATCGACAGACTGACGTATTTTTCCAAGATTGAAGGCAAATTTTCCGACGGTCACGGGATTACCACTTCAGAACACCGTGGCTGGGAACGTGGCTATCGTGGCCGCTGGGCCCACGATAAAATCGTTCGTTCTACCCATGGGGTCAATTGTACCGGTTCGTGTAGCTGGAAGATTTATGTCAAAAACGGGTTGGTCACTTGGGAAACCCAGCAAACCGATTACCCGCGCACCCGACCTGACATGCCCAATCATGAGCCGCGCGGATGTTCGCGCGGGGCTTCGTATTCTTGGTATCTCTACTCTGCTGCCCGTCTGAAATTCCCGCTGGTACGCGCCCGTCTGATCCGGGCCTACAGAGCTGCGAAAGATGTTCATTCTGACCCCGTGAAGGCATGGGCCAGCATTATGGACGATCCGATCAAGGCTAATGATTTCAAGAAAATGCGCGGGCTTGGCGGCTTTGTGCGCGGCGACTGGGATGAAATGAACGAGCTGATTGCGGCGGCCAATATTTACACGGTCAAAACTTATGGGCCGGACAGGGTGGTCGGGTTTTCCCCGATCCCGGCCATGTCCATGGTCTCTTACGCTGCCGGTACCCGCTATCTGTCCTTGATGGGCGGGACATGTCTTAGTTTTTATGATTGGTATTGTGATTTGCCGCCCGCTTCCCCACAAGTATGGGGCGAGCAAACGGACGTGCCGGAGTCTGCGGACTGGTTTAACTCGGGCTATATTATAGCCTGGGGTTCAAACGTGCCGCAGACCCGCACGCCCGACGCCCATTTCTTTACCGAAGTGCGCTATAAAGGCACGAAAACCGTCTCGGTCACACCGGATTATTCCGAAGTGGCCAAGCTCACCGATATCTGGCTTAACCCGCGCCAAGGCACCGATGCCGCCATGGCGATGGCCATGGGCCATGTGGTGTTTAAAGAGTTCCATCTCGGTAAAAAATCAGAATATTTCGAAGAATATATTCGCACCTATTCCGATATGCCCATGCTGGTCATGTTGGAAAAAGAAGATGGGTATTACAAGCCGGGCCGCACATTGCGGGCTTCTGATTTCACCGGAAATCTAAAGATCAAAACCAAAGACAATCCCGAATGGTGCCCGGTGGTTTATGATGAATTGTCCAAATCTGTGCGCTCTCCAAATGGCACGGTCGGCTCGCGTTGGGGCGAGAAGGGCAATTGGAACCTCGAGTCCAAAGACCGGGCCACAGGCAAGGATATCTGGGCGCAACTGTCCTGTATCGACGAGCGCGACGAAGCGCTAGGCGTTGCCTTCCCGTATTTCGGCTGTCAGCCTCATGACCAGAATTTGTTTAACCACACCGATCATGAAGACATTCAAATCCGCAATGTTCCCGTGCGCAAAGTCACCCTGAAAGGCAAGAAGACAGCCTATGTCGCCACCGTCTATGATTTGATGGCCGCAAATTACGCCATTGATCGTGGTCTTGGCGGCGACAATGTCGCTTCGTCCTACGATGATGATGTACCTTACACCCCCGCGTGGCAAGAAGCCATCACCGGCGTTGACCGCGCCAAAGTCATACAAGTTGCCCGTGAATTTGCCGACAATGCCGATAAAACCCGTGGCCGGTCTATGGTGATTTTAGGGGCTGCCATTAATCACTGGTATCATATGGATATGATCTATCGCGGCATTATCAATTTACTGATTATGTGCGGCTGTGTTGGCAAATCCGGCGGCGGTTGGGCTCATTATGTGGGGCAGGAAAAACTACGCCCGCAAACAGGCTGGATACCTCTGGCATTTGCGACAGACTGGACCCGTCCCCCACGTCAAATGAACTCCACCTCGTATTTTTACGCCCATTCAAACCAATGGCGCTATGAGAAATTGAGTGTAAGCGAAATTCTCTCCCCATTGGCCGACAAACAGAAATGGGAAAATTATTCCTTGATTGACTGCAATGTTCGTTCCGAACGTATGGGCTGGCTCCCGTCATCGCCGCAGTTCAAAGACAACCCGCTCAGCTTCAAAGCCAAGGCAGGTAAAAAGGATGTGAAAGCTTACGTGGTCGACGGCCTTGTCTCGGGCGATCTGGAGTTTTCATGCGAAGATCCCGATCACGAGAAAAACTTCCCGCGCAACATGTTCATCTGGCGCTCCAATATTCTGGGTTCCTCCGGTAAAGGGCATGAATACATGCTCAAGCATTTGCTAGGCGCGTCCAACTCCTTGATGAGCGAAGATATCGCGCAAACCGGTGGTGACTTACCGACCGAGGTTAAATGGCATGACAAGGCGCCGGAAGGCAAACTTGATCTTGTTGTCACCCTCGATTTCCGCATGTCAACCACGGCTGTGTATTCAGACATCGTTCTGCCTGCCGCCACTTGGTATGAGAAAAACGATCTCAATACCTCTGATATGCATCCCTTTATTCATCCGCTCTCGCGCGCCGTTGATCCGGCGTGGGAAAGCAAATCGGACTGGGCGATCTTTAGAGATTTATCCAAGAAATTCTCGGAGCTGTGTGTAGGTCATTTGGGTATTGAAGACGATTTGGTCAGTGTGCCGATCTTGCATGATACGCCAAATGAACTTGGTCAGGCCTTGGGTGTCAAGGACTGGAAGAAAGGCGAATGCGAGCCCGTGCCGGGTAAATCCATGCCGAATTTTGTTGCGGTCAAACGGGACTATCCGAACATGCATAAAATGTTCACCTCCATTGGCCCCTTGCTCGAAAAACTGGGCAATGGCGGTAAGGGCATTGGCTGGAAAACCGGCGACGAGATTGATCTCCTGCGCGGTCTTAATAAAGTTGTGCGCGAGGAAGGTGTCTCTAAAGGACAGCCAAGGCTGAACTCTGCCATTGATGCGGCCGAGATGATTTTGAGCCTGGCCCCTGAAACCAATGGTCAGGTTGCGGTCAAAGCCTGGCAAGCGCTTGGTGAATTTACCGGTCGCGAGCACACCCATTTGGCTCGTCCCAAACAGGACGAGAAAATCCGCTTCCGGGATGTACAGGCCCAACCCCGCAAAATCATTTCTTCCCCGACATGGTCAGGGATCGAGGATGAGCATGTCAGCTATAATGCGGGCTATACCAATGTGCATGAATTGATCCCGTGGCGCACCCTGACCGGACGCCAGCAATTCTATCAAGATCATGAATGGATGCGTGATTTCGGAGAGACCCTGTGTGTTTACAAACCCCCGATTTCGACCCGCACCATCAATGATGTGATCAAGTCGCGCGGGGATAGTGTGAAACAAATTGCGCTCAACTGGATCACCCCGCATCAAAAATGGGGCATCCATTCGACCTATTCCGATAACCTTCTCCTCCTGTCTATGAACAGGGGCGGGCCGGTTATCTGGATTTCCGAAATAGACGCACGCAAAATCGATGTCGAAGATAATGACTGGATCGAAGTCTACAATATCAATGGTGCGATTTCGGCCCGTGCAGTGGTGTCCCAACGTGTGCCGGAAGGCATGAGCATGATGTATCACGCTCAGGAAAAAACCATGAACACACCGGGCAACTCGATCACCGGTAAACGCGGCGGTATTCATAACTCCGTGACCAAAGCGATCGTGAAACCAACCCATATGATTGGCGGTTATGCCCAATTGTCTTGGGGCTTTAACTATTACGGCACGGTGGGGTCTAACCGGGACGAATTTGTCATTGTTCGCAAGGCCGGCAAGCTTGATTGGATGGAAGAGGCTTACGAAGAAGGCCAGCCGATCAATATTGATCTGACACAAGGAGTTGCCAAATGAGCATTCGCGCACAAATAGGCATGGTCCTAAACCTTGATAAATGTATTGGCTGTCACACCTGTTCCATCACCTGTAAAAATGTTTGGACGTCTCGTGG
Source organism: Robiginitomaculum sp. (assembly GCA_002733605.1). GTDB lineage: Bacteria > Pseudomonadota > Alphaproteobacteria > Caulobacterales > Maricaulaceae > Robiginitomaculum_A. The sequence continues at coordinate 49,195 of NVWK01000004.1, read as the reverse complement.
CGGCATGGAATATGCGTGGTTTAACAATGTCGAGACCAAACCCGGGCTTGGCTATCCACGTAATTGGGAAGACCAAGAACAATGGAAAGGCGGCTGGGAACGGACTAAATCTGGGAAATTACGCCCTAAAGCCGGCGGTAAAGTCGGGCTTCTGACGCAAATTTTTGCCAATCCGAACCTGCCCGAAATTGATGATTATTATGATCCCTATACCTATGAATACAATCATCTGAAAACTGCTAAGGAAAGTAAAACCGTGCCAACCGCGCGGATGAAATCCGTGATTACCGGCAAGACCAAAGACGCGCCCGATTGGGGTGTGAACTGGGAAGAAATTCTCGGCGGCGAGTTTGAAAAACGCAAAGCCGATTATAACTTCACCGGATTTGAAGAGACACAAAAGCAAATGTACGGCGAGTTTGAAAATACATTCATGATGTATTTGCCGCGCCTGTGCGAACATTGTCTAAACCCGACATGCGTAGCGTCCTGCCCGTCCGGTGCAATCTACAAACGCGAAGAAGACGGCATTGTTTTGATTGATCAGGATAAATGTCGCGGTTGGCGCATGTGTGTCTCCGGCTGTCCCTATAAGAAGATTTATTTCAACTGGCAGTCCGGTAAATCGGAAAAATGTACATTCTGTTATCCGCGTATCGAAGCGGGTGAACCGACAGTGTGTTCAGAAACCTGCGTCGGTCGTATCCGCTATCTGGGTGTGTTGTTGTACGATTCAGATAAGATATTAGAAGCGGCCAGTGTTGAAGACGAGAAAGATTTGTACCAAGCCCAATGTGATCTCTTCCTTGATCCCTATGATCCGGACGTGATTGAACGCGCCCGCGCTGATGGTGTGCCCGATAGCTGGCTAGAGGCTGCCAAGCTATCGCCTGTCTATAAAATGGCGATGGATTGGAAAATCGCATTTCCACTACATCCTGAATACCGCACTTTGCCAATGGTCTGGTATGTGCCGCCGCTTTCGCCCATTCAATCGGCCCATGAAAATGGTCTGATGGGTAGCAAAGGCATGATCCCAGACGTGGAAAGCCTGCGTATTCCGGTTGCATATCTGGCCAACTTGCTGACAGCCGGAGATACCGCTCCTGTCACAAATGCCCTCGAACGCATGCTGGCCATGCGGGCCTATATGCGCGGAAAAACTGTCGATGGTGTGACCGATATAAGCATTCTCGAACAGGTCGGCATGAGCGAAGACGAGATGGACGACATGTACCAAATGATGGCGATCGCCAATTATGAAGACCGTTTCGTTATCCCCACCAACCATAAAGAATATTCTGGTGACAGCCCATTCGACCACGAGATTGCGTTCGCAACCAAGGCCGAGTGCGGCATTAGTTTTGGCAATGGTTGTCATGGTGAGGAGCCTCCGCGGAGCAATTTGTTCGGGTCTCCGACCCATGCCAACACAATGAATGGGTCGTTTCACGGCGCAGAAAAGACAGAGGTCAAGATGGCCACCCAGCTTGAAATTGGCAGGGGCTGGAAGCAAAAGGGGAAATCGTAATGAGAACCTTACGTGTTTTATCAAGGCTGCTTGCCTATCCGAATGCAGAAAATATGGGGTATATGCCCGATTTGCAAAAAGTGTTGACCGAGGACGGGTTTTTAAAGCCGAAAACCCTGAAAACGCTTTGTGACTTTATGGACGAATTGGCGATCACGGACATAATGGAGCTTCAGGAAGAATATGTTGAATTGTTCGACAGGGGCCGCAACCATTGTCTGCATCTCTATGAACATGTACATGGCGAGTCGCGGTTTCGCGGGCAGGCGATGATTGATCTCTCGAACCGTTATAAAGAAAAAGGCCTGCACATTGGTGTGTCTGAATTGCCGGATTATTTGCCATTGTTTTTGGAATTTATCTCGATCTGTCCGCCAGAAGAAGGGCTTCAGACATTAAGCCAGGCCGCGCCCGTGATTGCCGTAATAGGCGAGAAGTTAAAGCGTAGCAAAAGTGGCTATGCCAGCGTGTTCGCGGCGATTGTCGAGCTTTCGGGTGCAAAACTGAAAGACGCGGACATCAAAAAAGCCGCCGATTCAGCCTTGCCCAACATCAAAACCCTCGATGAGTTGGACGAGCAGTGGCAAGAGCCGGAAGCCTTTGGCGGTGCGTCCGATTGCGGCACAACATGTGATCCCGTGCCCCTCCAGCCCGCAAGTCAAAGCGCACAACACGGAGCCAGCCAATGAGTGAGTATTTGAACACGTTTTTCTTTGGCATCTATCCGTATCTGGCCATTGGCGTCATGGTGTTTGGCTCGTTCTTGCGCTATGATCGTGATCCATATTCGTGGAAGGCAGACTCGAGCCAGCTGATGAGCCGCAAAGGGTTGAGATGGGGCAGCAATCTTTTCCATGTCGGCATTATTTTGCTGTTCTTCGGACATTTGGTTGGCCTGTTGACCCCCCATTGGGTCTATGAGCCATTTATCACCGCAGGCCAGAAGCAACTTTTGGCGATGATAGCAGGTGGTATTTTCGGGAGCATGTGTTTTATCGGCATGGTAATTTTGATTGTGCGCCGTTTCGGCAATGCCCGCGTCAGCGCAACATCCAGTTTCTGGGATAAAGCAATCCTCCTGCTCCTGTTTATTCAATTGTGTCTGGGTCTTCTGACCATTCCGCAATCTGCACAGCATCTTGACGGATCCTCAATGATCGAACTGGCCCATTGGGCCCAAAAAATTGTTACGTTCAGGGGTGGTGCGGCCGAGCATATGTTGCACGAAAATATTATTTTCAAACTGCACATTGTTCTGGGCCTGACCATATTTTTGGTGTTCCCGTTCACACGGCTTGTTCATATGTTTTCTGCGCCGATTAAATATTTATGGCGCACCGGATACCAGATCGTGCGCAAAAGGGGGTAGGGAGCAACGGTGGAATTGATCAATAACTGGACGGACGAGAACCGTCAAAATTACGGCAAACAGGTCATGGCCGTTCAGCATTCCCTAAATAAAACGGGATTGTTCACGGACGAAGCTTTAGAGGAATTGCTGGATATCCACCCCGCCCATTTAATAGATTTCCAAGCCTTCCCGAATGATGATCCAGACTTCCCCGATCAACAAGTCACAGTCGATTTCTCGGGCGCCAGCAGTGCCACCATGATTGCGGCCGCAAAATCGAAAGCCCGCATCTGGATCAATGTGCGCGAAGCCATGAATACCCATCCCAAATACAAAGCCGTGCTAGATCAATTGCATGAAGAACTGGCTCATTTGACGGGTAAAAACATATCGCGCCGCAAAAGCCGGGGCGGCATTCTCATTTCTTCGGCGACAGCCGCGACCCCTTATCATAGCGATCCAACCCTGACCCATCTTTGGCATATTCGGGGCCATAAACGCGCATGGGTATATCCCGTGAACCAAACCTTCCTGCCCGATAGTGCCTTTGAAAGCATTGTCTTGGGTGAAATAGATGAAGATGTGGCCTATAGGCCCGAATTTGACGAAAGTGCGGGCGTGTATGATCTAATGGGCGGCGAGATGGTCTCGTGGCCACACCGGTCTCCGCACCGGGTGGAAAACCAGAGCTATTGCGTTTCCATGGTTATGGAGTTCTCGACCCTAAACAGCGCCTTTATAAATGCAGGCATGTTCGCCAACGGCATCTTGCGTCGTCAATATGGCAGAAATCCAAGCTGGAAAAACGCATCCTTGCCAGAGAAAGTATTTAAAGCCGCAATGGGGCGGACTTTGCGCACACTCGGCGTGCGTAAATCTTTCCGGCGTAAAGACATGGTGAGATATAAAATCGACGAGACGTCGCCAGGTTTTATTCGCCCCGTGAAGACACCCTATGAACGTGTGCATTAATTTGTAACATATTTTAGTTTTGTGACATGGATCAAAGTTTTTTAACCTAACACAGCTACAAAGATCAAATCTGATACCCCCCCCCACGAGGACCAACTTAGGATTTTATCATGCGTACTGTACTTCTCGCGTCAATCGCCGCGCTTTCCGTCTTAAATGCATTGCCTGCATTTGCTGCAGAGGAGGCTGCCACATTGGTGGAAGCCATCACCGAAGGAAAAGCAAGCATCAGCTTTCGTTACCGCTTGGAAAATGTCGACCAAGCCGGCTTTGCAGAGGACGCAACCGCATCGACTTTGCGTACAAAGCTAAAGTATGAAACCGGTGTGTTTCAAGGATTTTCGGCCGTACTGGAATTCGACAATGTTTTGCAAATTGGCCAAGGTGATTACAACAATACTGTCAATGGCAAAGGCCAGTTTCCGGTCATAGCGGATCCGAAAATCACCGAAGTCAATCAGGCCTATATTGCCTATACCGGCTTTGAAAAAACAACTTTATTGGCCGGACGTGTCGCTTTGAATTTGGATAACCAGCGTTTTATCGGCACAGTTGGCTGGCGTCAAAATGACCAGACTTGGGACATGGCGGGCATTATTACCAAGCCTGTAGACGATTTAACCATTACAGGCGCCTATGTGTGGAATGTGAACCGGATTTTTGGTGATGACCATCCGTTTGGAGATTTGGATACAAATACATTCATCGTAAATAGTAAGTACTCCGGTTTTGATCTCGGTAATTTTACGGCTTATGGCTTGTTTATTGATTTGAACGATATCCCCGTGCTGGGCTTATCCAGCCAGACTATGGGCGTGCGTTTTGACGGTAAACACAAACTGGGTGGCGGCAATGTTACGGCTTTATACGAGGCGGAAATAGCAACACAATCCGATTACAAAGATAGCCCGCTCGATTATACAGCCACATACTATCATATTTCGGCAGGCCTGAGTGCAAATGGCCTGACCGGTAAGGTTGGATACGAGGTTCTAGGCTCTGATAATGGCATCGCAAGTTTTAAAACACCTTTGGCGACTTTGCATAAGTTCAATGGTTGGGCTGATAAGTTTCTAAACACACCTGCGGGTGGACTGGAAGATTTTTACGGCTCCCTTTCTTATAAAACCGGTGGCGATGGCCCCATGAAAGGCTTGAAGTTTGATGTTATTTATCATGATTTCAGTGCGGATGTTGGTGGTGATTATGGTAATGAGCTTGATCTGCAAGTGTCCAAGAAATTCGGCAAACATTATTATGCCGGTTTGAAATTTGCCGATTATAATTCAAACGGATTTGCCTCGGACACACAAAAAATATGGTTTACCGTCGGGGCCAATTACTAACGCCGTCCTATACTATTATAGTAGGGGCGCATTGTGGCTACTTTAGGGACATCCTATTGTAGCCACAAATGTTTGTTAAGAAGATATCCTTCAGCCCCGTCAAAAGACGGGGGCTGCGTGCTCAACCGGAATGTGGGCATATTGATGAAGTTATGTCCTCGAATTTCGGGGTTTTCCATATAATTTATCATGTCACGTAATTTTCACGTAAGATACACACTTGCGAGGAATTTAGCAGATTCGAGCGCGAAATGTGAGCGCTCACATCCGAAAAAACCAAGAAAATCGCCTTCAATATTCGTTTTCTGACTTGCTAAGCGTCCAGAGTCCGCGTATAAACCAGTTAATGACACCGGTATCAATAAATGACACCGGTGTCAAAATAACACGGCATTGCATCAATTTATTGCCAATAACGCACCGCGAATAAGGGGAGAAATCGAATGAAAAAACACCATCACTTAACCATCCACGCCAGAGCAACACTGGGTGTATCCATCATGGCCATTGGCATGAGCCTTGCTGCATTTGGCACGGCTTCAGCACAAGAGGCTGCGGATGACGAAATTATTGTCACAGGTTTTCGCCAATCATTGGCGCGGGCTCTGGATGTAAAGCGTAGAGACACGGGCATCGTTGATGCTATTCTCGCAGAAGATATTGCCGACTTTCCAGATTTGAACCTAGCAGAATCTCTCCAGCGCATTCCGGGTGTCACAATTGACCGGGCGGCTGGCGAAGGGCGCCGGTTAACAGTTCGTGGTCTTGGCGGTACATTTACCCGCGTACGTATTAACGGTATGGAATCCATATCTACAGGCGGCGGCTCTGATGCATCCGGTGGATCAAACCGTAGTCGTGCTTTTGACTTCAACGCCTTTTCTGCAGACTTGTTTAATGGTCTAACAGTACGTAAATCACAATCAGCCTCTGTTGAAGAGGGTTCATTGGGCGCGAATGTAGAGTTATCTACGGCACACCCATTTGATTATGACGCAGGTTTCTCAGGCGCTGCTTCTGCGCAAGCACAGTATAATGATTTATCAGAAGACATTGCACCACGTTTGTCCGGCTTGGCTTCATATTCCAATGAAGACCAGACATTTGGCGTCCTATTATCTGCATCTTATAGTGACCGCGATATTCGTGAAGAAGGTTTCTCTTCTGTACGGTTCGATGATCTTGGTACTTTCCGTTCTGTCAATGGGGACGCATGTGTGGGGGCAAATCCTCTGCCAGCGTCTTGTGAGACGGTCCGTAATTCTTATTACGCACGTATTCCGCGCTATGGTCGCCTTGATTACCAACAAAAACGTCTCGGCCTAAGTGGTTCGGTGCAAATGCGTCCTTCTGATTCGACAACCGTGACCCTTGATGGTCTCTATTCCAAGTTCGACGGCGTACGCGATGAAAACTTCCTTGAAGTATTTATCCGTTCAAACACCGATAATCTTGATGTGACAGATTCCACGATCAATAGTGACGGTGTCCTATCCAGACTTGTTGCAAATGTTCAACCTGACGCGTCCACCGGAATTATTCCTGTACGTAGTGAGCACAGACGGGATTTCCTAACCAGTAAGTTCACGCAGTTTACAGCAAATGTCGAGCATGAATTTACAAGTAACTTAACTGGTAATATACTTGCCGGTACGTCGGAATCAAAATTTGATGTGCCAATTCAGGCGACAATCTTCTTTGATGCGGCTGTGCCTGTAACCGGTTATTCTTACGACTTTACTGATAATCCGAACGCACCATCGATCGGTTTTGGCAATTTCGATGTGACGGCTCCGGGCTCCTTCCTATTCACGCAATATCGCAATCGTCCGCAAGATGTGAACAATAAGTTCTCGACATTGCAGGCTAATCTGAAGTGGGTAGGCAGTGACGACTTAACAATTTCAGGCGGTGTAAGCTGGAAAAAGTTTGAGTTTGACACCTCTGAAATTCGTACCGGTGGTGATGTAGAAGATCTTCCTGGATTTAATGCACCAATTCCGGTCACCGCAGCAATATCGGAAGTCCTTACCGGCTTTGGCGATGGTCTTGATGCGACAGGGATTGATACAAGTTGGATATCTGCCAACTGGCAAGCCGCTGTAGATATGATTGATCTTCTCAATATTCCGGGCACTATTCGGGCACAAAGCACACGCGGTGTGGACGAAGAAGACGTTGGCGCATATTTGCAAGCAGATTTCAGCCTGAACATTGGCTCTCTGCCTGTTCATGGTGATATCGGTGCGCGTTATGTTGAAACCACAACAGTAGCAACAGGCATATTGTCTGGAAACACAGTTTCCATTGAACGGACATATGACGACTTCTTGCCAGCTGTAAATCTTGTGTTTGACGTAAGTGAAAACTTGCTTGTCCGCACAGGTCTTGCGAAAGTTATGGCGCGACCTGCTTTGGGCAATCTAACGCCGGGCGGTTCTATTGATACATTCAATGGCCCTCCATTTAACATCAGCATTGGTAATCCGGGTCTGGATCCATTCCGTGCAACAAACTTTGATTTGTCAGTGGAATGGTATTTCGCAGAAGAAGCTTTGCTTGCATTTGCCTGGTTCTATAAAGATATCGAATCTTTCTCGACCGCAGCCGCAACCATTGAAACTACATTTAGTGCCTCTGGCTTTCCAACAAGTGTCGCTGGTGTAACCAGCCCGCTCGGAGAACTTCTGGCACTGGGACAAGATCCACTTGTTGAAATTAACCAGCGCATAAATGGGGATGATGCCTCGTTAAGTGGTTTCGAAATTGTCTACCAGCAACCGTTTACCTTCTTGCCTGCACCATTTGACCAGTTCGGGTTTACAGGAAACTTCACCCATGTAAGTTCAGATGACATCATTGGATTTTCACCAAATTCATTCAATACAACCTTGTATTATGAAAATGACAAGTTCAGTGCTCGTTTCTCTGGCGCATATAGAGATGCATATGTTACCCGCAATGCACGCACCAGCGATGGTCGTGAAGAGCGCGGTGTAGCTTCATCGTTCAACCTCGATTTCGCAGCTTCGTATCAATATACGGACGCTTTGACCTTTACGTTCGAGGCCGTGAATTTGACGGATGAGCATGAGCATCAAACATTCGATCAGTTGCTATTACCTACATTGTATCATCATACGGGTCGTAACTTCTTGGTGGGTGCAAAGTATAAATTCTAATATCACGATACCGGTTTTGGCTTCCCCGCCATCTTCTAGGAAACCGGAATATGTGAGATACACTGGAGGGTCGAAAGGCTCTCCAGTTTTTTTGCCTTGCCGTTAGGTAACGAGGCGACACGAGAACACAAAAAAAGGGCCGGCATTTGCCGGCCCTTTTTATATTTGAACTGTGTGTGGTGTCCTGACTAAATTAATGCTTCCATTCTTCATCAAGATATTTGGCCTGACCATCTTCAAGCATAATCTCATGTTTTTCCTGCTTGGTCGCTTTTGCATTCAACACATAAAATTCATAAACAATCATTCCGTTATCCTGATCACTTTCAATGATGCGTGCGGGTTTTGCAGATACATGTGCATCATATACGGCTTTCACATTTTCTGGAACCTCAGCAAATTCGAGGTCTCTCTGGATTTCAATAATTTTCCAAGATTGCCCGTCTTGCATAATGTCCAACTCGATCTCTTCGCCTTGGGCATTTGTACCTTCAACATCATAATACTGGATACCGTTACGGATATCCATATCCGCCGATTCAAACTTCAAATCAGGCCGTGCGCGTTTGGCAAGTGCCAAAACATCGCTAGGCAAATCTGCAATAGACAGACTGTCCTTCTGTTCTCCGGGGTTGGTAATTGTTGTGGATGCACAGCCCGTACTGAGCGCCAACACTGAAACCAGGATCAGTTTTTTACTTAACATTTTCATCATAAGACTCCCTATCTATATTTAATGTTTTCTAATTATGCCTTTACGAAATGGCATTGCAAAATTATGCCTTCACCAAATTCAATGCGTGAAGATTGCCCGGCTTTCACCGGATGAATGCCTGTGAGGGCACCCGTAGTCACCGCCATGCCTTTTTTAAGCGGCAATCCGCGCTTACTGGAAATTTCCAGTAATTTACGAAACGATTCAAGCGGCCCACCTGATAAATTAGCAGGAGACCCTGTCCCGACTTTCTCGTCGTCCACATACGTCGTCAAGCCCATCTCACCAAAGTCCGATGCTGTTGCATCGATCTCTGGTCCCAAGATAAGGCCATAATTATTCCCAAAATCGGAAATCGTCACCAGAGGGCCAAACTCATTTATGCCTGCAAATGGGCTGCTCGCGATTTCAATACCGGCGTGAAAACTACCGACCATGCTTTGAGCGTCTTCACGGCTCCAGTCCTGTTTATCTGCGGGCGCATCTTGCGCAACAATAATAACGATTTCGGCCTCTACCGCTGCAAAGCCTTCGCTTAAAACCTTCATTTCAACCGAAGGTGCATCGCTTTGCCCGGATATGTCTTTGAACATGTGTTTAAACACAGGCCCGGTCAATCTGTCGGTACCATATTGTGCCGCATATATTTCGGACAGGCCGCCCACCTTCCAGCCGACTATTTCTTGGGGCCATAATTTAATAGCGTCGTCCTGAATGGCATAGGCTTCATCAAGATCGCTCGGCATGTTGGCAGGATACTCTAAAACACATCCTCCGTTCAGACGGGCATTCACAAATGCAGCTGCAATTGTGTGCCGGGTTTCGTCTTCAGTCTTTGTCCACGATGAGAGTTTCATAAATACTTGCCTATGCGAAAAGAATATATATAAACAATAGAGGAAACCGGTGTCATTTTCAAAATAAAAATCACCGGAAATACAATTTTTTGTGGTAAAAGCCATTTTAAAGGAGAAATTTGATGTCATCAGCTATTTTTTTGAAGTCCCGGGTGTCCCTTGCACTCCTTACGGGCGTATCTCTCCTTTATATGAGCGGATGTCAGGCGCCAGAAGCGGGAGGAAATGAATCAGTAGCAAGCGCTGCGACCTCGAACTCTGAAGCGCAAAGCCTCGACACAGTCTATTTTGGCAATTCTATTTGGCAAGGTTCCATCAAAGGCGGCGCAGGCGGTCAAATCCTGCGGGTGACAAATTTAAACGCAGATGGCCCCGGGTCCTTACGTGAAGCCATCGACACAAAGGGCCCGCGCACGATTGTGTTCGAGGTTGGCGGCGTGATTGATCTGGGCAAGGCAACCCTCAGCATTAGCGAACCCAATATCACCATCGCCGGACAAACGGCCCCTTCGCCGGGCATTACCATTATTCGCGGCGGGTTTGATATTCGGGCCAATCAGGTCATTGTTCAGCATTTACGTATTCGTCCCGGCGATGTGGGAGAAGCGCCTGCCTCGGGGTGGGGCGAAGACGCCATCTCAACCCGAAGCGCTTCATTTATAGCGGTGGATCATTGCTCTCTCAGCTGGGCCACGGACGAAAATCTATCTGCCTCCGGCCCAAGATTTACCGGCACGACCCTCGAAGACTGGCAGGCCGGTACGTCTCACGATATCGTATTTTCCAATAATATTATTTCCGAAGGCTTGGCCCTTTCCACGCATCCAAAAATCGAGCATTCAAAAGGCTCGCTCATCCATGATAATGTCACAAACATCCTGATCTATGCCAATCTATATGCCCATAATGAAGAGCGCAGTCCGCTGTTTAAGGGGGGGGTGCACGGCGCGATCGTCAACAATTTGATTTATAATCCGGGCGAACGGGCCATCCATTATAATCTCCAGGGTCTTGAATGGGGAGACACGCCATTTGCCGATGGGTATATGAGCGTAATCGGCAATGTATTGCGCGGTGGACTTGATACAGCCGAAAACCTGCCATTGGTACTTGTCGGCGGTGAGGGCGATTTGAATTTGTACGAATCAGATAATATTGCGGTCGATAAATTCGGCAATGATTTGCCAAAACTGGCCCGCTACACCACAGGCGTTGCGCGTACAATCACGACCAACACCCAAAGTCAGGCATTACCCGACGGCCTCAAACTTTATCCGTCCCATGTTGTTGAGCGCCATGTTTTGAAAAATGCAGGCGCCCGCCCTTGGGATCGTGACAAGAACGATGTACGGGTTTTGGCCGATACGGCGGAAGGACGCGGTTGGATCATTGACAGTCAGGAAGACGTTGGCGGCTATCCGGTGATGCGCGAAACCCACAAGCCTTTTGACCCGGATGCGTGGAATCTGGACACTATGGAGCCAAAAACACAAGACGCACTGGATTCTTCGCGGCAATCCCAGGGCACATAACGCCTCCGATACCGGTATCCTTCCCTATGTGTAAGAAGGCTTGCAATCACGACGGGAATGGGTGAAAAGCAAGCGAGGAATACACAAGAGTGGAGTGTCAGTTTGGCAAAGGGGCCGCAACCGGAAAACAGTAAACGGAAACCGGGCGCGGTAGGTTTGGGCCGTGCCAAGGTGACCATCAACGATATTGCCCGCTTGTCGGGGGTCTCCAAGAAAACTGTTTCGCGGGTTATCAATAATTCGCCTCAGGTGCGCGAAGAAACCCGCAAAAAAGTCAAAGCGATTATCCTTGAGCACGGGTTTACCCCTGACCCGCAAGCCCGTGCCTTGGCCCTGCGCCGGTCCTATCTTGTCGGCATGATTTATGATAATCCCAGCCCGCAATATATCGTCAATATGCAACGGGGTATTCTGGATGTGTTAAGCGACACCAGCTACCAGCTGGTTTTACGCCCATGTGATCGCACCGACTATGATTTTTACGAAAAAATTGAAACCTTTATTACTTTGCAAAAGCCTTACGGGGTTATTCTCACCCCGTCCGTTTCCGAGGATGAAGACCTTGCGAATATGTTGCGCGAAATGAAATGTGACTATGTGCGCATTGCCTCGGTAGAGCTGGATAAACCTACAAAAATGGTGCGCACCCATGATTTCAAAGGCGCCGCCCAGGCCGCCCAGCACATTGCCTCTTTGGGCCATGAGCGTATTGCCCATATTCACGGCCCCAACACATTCCGCTCTGCCCACCAAAGGCGTCACGGGTTCGAACACGGGCTGGAAATTTGCGGCCTGAAACTTGCAAAATCCTTGACGTTGGAGGGCGCATATACCTTTGATTCCGGCTATGAGTGCGCCCAAAAATTATTTGCTATGAAATCCCCGCCAACCGCCGTTTTTGCCGGCAATGACGAAATGGCCGTCGGGGTCTATCAGGCCGCCCGCCAAGTCGGCATGCAGGTGCCGAAAGATATTACCATCGTCGGATTTGATGACACGCCAGTGGCCTCGCGGGTTTGGCCGCCAATGACAACCGTGCGTTTGCCTATCCGTGATATGGGCCGGGCGGCGGCGAGTCTGCTGTTGAACCCGCATGATGAAGATCGCCCCGAAAACTTTAAAGACGGCGAAATCATTTCGTTCGAACCTGAATTAATCGTACGTGGATCAACCGCACGCATCTCGAAAAAATAATTTCAAAAACGCCTAAAAATATGGGAATAAGTCTCGTAGAACAGGTTGCCAGTGTGGATATATAATGTTATGACACCGGTTACCAAAATACAATAAAGTAAAACGGAAAGCAGGAGAGCCCACATGTTCCAAAAAACTTATCATGCAACCCACCCCGATATGATGGACGGGATCAGCAACGAACGCCTAAGAGATTTATATGCTGTTTCAGGCCTGTTTGCCGCTGACGCGGTGGCGCTCAATTATACTCATAATGAGCGCATGGTAATCGGTGGGGCCGCACCTGTGAACAAGACGGTCGCACTTCCCGCGCAGTCAGAACCTGCGTCCGCCAAAGGAAAACCGTTTTTGGAGCGTCGCGAGATCGGGATTGTCAATGTCGGCTCTGGCGCTGGCACGGTCAGTGTTGACGGTCAGGATTATGACATGGCCCCACGCGATGGCCTGTATGTGCCAATGGGCTCCAGCTCCGTAGAATTCAGCTCCGCTGATCCAAAAAATCCGGCTAAATATTATTTGATCTCGACACCTGCGCACACCCGCTATGAAGTGGTGAAAATCTCTATCGACCAAGCCGTGCCGTTAGAGCGCGGCTCTTTGGCCGAGTCCAATGAGCGGGTGATTTACCAATATATTGTCCCCGAAACCTGTAAATCTTGTCAGCTTCTTTTGGGCCTGACCATCCTCAGCGAAGGCAGTGTCTGGAACACTATGCCGCCGCATTTGCATGATCGCCGCTCTGAAATTTACTTCTATTACGGGTTGGAAGAAGACGAACGCGTGTTCCATTTTATGGGTGAAAAAGATAAAATCCGCCACCTTGTTATGGAAAATGACGAAGCGGTGATCTCGCCGCCTTGGTCAATCCATATGGGTTCTGGCACATCCAATTATTCGTTCATCTGGGCGATGGGCGGAGAAAATCTCGACTATACGGATTTGCATGTCCTTGATATTTGCCAGCTTAAATAGGGGGCATTCATGAGTATATCCTTTGATCTAACAGGCAAAACGGCAATCGTAACCGGGGCCAATACGGGCATCGGGCAGGGCATCGCAATCGGCCTTGCCGAGGCTGGTGCCGATATTGCGGCGGTCGGGCGTACAGATCCGGTTGAAACCCGCAGGGCTGTGACCGATCTTGGCCGCAAATTCATCTTTGTCGAAGCCGATCTTGGCAATGCGGATTTGTCGACAGGTATTGTCGACCAAGTCGAAGACGAGCTTGGCCCTGTGGACATTCTCATCAATAATGCCGGCACGATCCGCCGCAATGATGCGGTCGATTTCACCGAGGCCGATTGGGACGACGTCATGGACGTTAATCTAAAAACCGTGTTCTTCCTCTCCCAGGCGGTTGCGCGCAAAATGCTGGCCGCAAAGCGCAAAGGCAAGATCGTCAACATCGCGTCCATGCTGTCTTTTCAGGGCGGTATTCGGGTGGCTTCTTATACGGCTTCCAAGAGCGGCGTTGCGGGTTTGACCAAGCTGTTGGCCAATGAATGGGCCGGTGAAGGCATTAATGTCAATGCGATCGCCCCGGGGTATTTTGCCACAAATAATACAACGGCTCTGCGCGAAGACGCGGATAGAAACCAGCAAATTTTGGCTCGTATTCCCGCCGGACATTGGGGCGACCCCTCCGATCTTGCAGGTGCGGCCGTCTTCTTGTCGGCACGGGCATCCGACTATGTGCACGGCACAACCTTGGCCGTCGATGGCGGTTGGCTGGCACGCTAATAGATATGTGAGCAGAGCATGAGCGACCCTTTGCCCCTTAAAAAAACCGTGGTTTGCTTTGGCGAGCTTTTATTGCGGTTAGGGGCGCCGGGCCATGAGATTTTGTTGCAAACGGGAAAGCTTGACGTTCACTATGGCGGCGCCGAGGCCAATGTCGGCGTATCCTTGGCCCAATGGGGTCATGAGGTACGCATGGCAAGTCAGGTGTCGGATGGCCCGCTCGGAGAGGCCGTGCTGGGCGCATTGCGCCGCTATGGCGTGCAGACACGATTTGTCAAAACCAGTACGCAGCGCATGGGTCTCTATTTTATCAGCGCAGGCGCGGTGCGCAGACCTTCACGGATTGTCTATGACCGCGCAGATTCCGCCTTCACCCATATGGACGAGCATACACTTGATTGGGACGCAATTCTGGACGGGGCAGACTGGTTACATATTTCGGGCATAACACCTGCGACAGGCGCGGGGCCTGCCAAGGCCGCCATTGCAGTCGCTAAACGCGCCGTTGAAGCAGGCGTAAAGCTTTCCTTTGACGGCAATTATCGGGCCCAGCTATGGCAGAATTGGGACGGGGATGGGCCAGCTATCTTGCGCGAAATCCTCTCCTATGCCGATCTGGCCTTTATCAACGAAAAAGACGTCGGGCTGTTACTGGGCCGGACGTTTGAGGACGCGGAACAAAGCGTACAGCGCACCAAAGCCATGGCGTGCGCGTTTGAGCATTTCCCCCGCCTTCAACATATCGCCAACACACATCGCCAGCAAACAGGGGTGAAACAGCAAACGCTGTCCGCACAACTTTTTAGCCGCGATCAAAGCTGGCAAACCAATACATATCAATTGTTTGATGTGGTGGACCGTATCGGCACAGGGGATGCATTTGCAGCCGGTATATTGGACGGATTTATGCAGGGCGAAGACCCTCAATCCTGTCTGGACTTCGCGCTCGAGGCCGCGATCTACAAGCACTCGATTGCGGGCGATTTCAATATTGCCTCACGTGAAGACATAAGAGCCTCGGGCACGGGGTTTGATGTGCGACGTTAAAACAAAAAAGGGAGACTATGATGGGTAAAGAAATACAAACTGAAGACAAATCAATATTAAACGCAGCCGTATCGCGAAGGCATGTTCTGGCCGGGGTAGGGGCCGGAGCGGCCGCCTCGGTCGCTGTGGCACAAGGCGCCTATGCCGCCTCATCTTCTGCGCCGATCTTGCAAACCGGGCACGGTCCTGTACGCGGCCAAAGACAGGCAGGGGTCAGTGTCTTTAAAGGCATCAGATATGGTGCAGATACCGCGCCTACACGGTTCGAAAAACCGCAAGCGCCACGTGCGTGGACATCCGTGAAAGAGGCCTTTGAATACGGGGGCGCCTGTCCGCAACGACGTGAGAATAAGAGCGAAAGTGAAGACTGCCTGTTCTTGAACGTGTGGACACCTGCCAGCGCCAAAGGGGATAATCTCGCCGATGGTGGCAACAGACCGATCATGGTGTATTTCCACGGCGGCGCCTATAATAATGGCTCCGGCTCATCGCCCCTTTATGACGGACAATATCTAGCCAATAAAGGCGATGTGGTCGTCATCACCGTTAATCACAGGCTCAACGCATTTGGCTATCTGTATCTACCACTTTTGATGGGCGGTGCTTTCCCTGATTCTGGCAATGCAGGCATATGGGATTTGGTTCTGGCTCTGAAATGGGTGAAAAACAATGCCCGTAACTTTGGCGGCGATCCGGATCGGGTCATGGTGTTTGGTCAGTCTGGCGGCGGTGCAAAGATCGCCACTATGATGGCGGCTCCGGCGGCAAAAGGATTGTTCCATTCAGCCGCTACCATGAGTGGCCAGCAAGTCACAGCCTCTGGCCCGCTCAATGCGACCCAGCGGGCAGAGGCCTATTTGGAGGCACTCTCCATTGCGCCGGGCGATGTCGAGGCTATAAAAGCAGTTCCGTTTCAAAAAATGGTCGAACTTCTCACAACGCCTGATCCGGTCAACACCACACGCGGTCTTTATTTTGGGCCGGTTCTGGACGAGCGGTTTTTAATGCGCCACCCGTTCTGGCCGGATGCGCCCGCACAATCGGCGAATATCCCGATGTTGTTGGGCAATACCCACGACGAAACCCGCACACTTGTAGGCCGTCGTGAGCCGGAAAGTTTCTCTCTGGAATGGGAAGATTTACCGCCACGTCTAAGCCGGCATTTGCGCTGTGACATACTGCCCCAGCATGTGGTCGACACCTACCGCAAAACCTATCCCGACTATTCGGCCTCCGATGTGTTTTTCGCGGCTGTGACGGCCGGGCGGTCATGGCGCGGGCAATGGGAAGAGGCTGAAGTGCGGGCAAAACAAGCCGAAGTCATGGAAACGGCCCCCACATGGGTTTACCAAATGGATTTTGGTTCGCCAATTGACGACGGCAAATGGGGCGCTTCGCATGCGTTCGATATTCCGCTCGCCTTTGGCAATATAGACAAGCAAGGCTCGCGCACCGGCATTTCGCGCACAGCCGTGCGTGTCGCTGACGAGTTGAGCTGGGCCATGATCAATTTGGCCACGCACGGCGATCCAAACCATGACGGGTTAGCGCCGTGGAAACCTTACTCGCTGGAGCATCGTGAAACCATGGTGTTTGACGAGCACACCAAACTTATCTCCGATCCTCGTGGGGCAGAGCGGCGCTTGTTTTCTAAGGTGCCGTTCACCCAGTGGGGGACGTAAAGGGCTTGATAAGGGCTGATCTTTGTAAAGAAAAACAATTCTCCAAAATTGTTTTTCTTTACTTGCTCTTTTTATGACACCGGTTACCATAAATAAAACAAGTGTCCACAAGAGGCATGACCAATCAAAGGGAAGACACAGTAAATGAGTGCGGGTGAGAACAGCCAGACTTTAGATGCGCTTATTGTGCACGAAATGGACACGGTCGCTGTTGCCCTTAAAAATCTGTCTGCGGGCAGCACAGTGCACACACGCGGGCAGGCCATAATTTTATGTGATGATATTTCTCAAGGCCATAAATTTGCTTACGCAGCACACATCCATGGTGACAACGTCATCAAGTTCGGGTGTCCGATCGGGCGCGCAACGCAAAACATAGAGGTCGGGGAACATGTCCATACCCATAATCTAAAAACCGGGCTGAGCGGTGTCGAAACCTATGCATACACCCATCAGTCCCATCAGTCTCATGCACACGAAACCACGCCAAATCTGCAAAAAACATTTCAGGGCTATCGCCGCGCCTCGGGCGCAGTGGGCACGCGCAACGAAATTTGGGTCATCGCCAGTGTTGGCTGTGTGGCCAATGTCTGTCAAAAACTGGCGCGGGCATCCCATGAAAAACGGGGTGCAGATGTAGACGGTATATTTGCCATTACCCATCCTTATGGCTGTTCCCAGCTCGGGGAAGACCATTTGGCCACGAGGCGTATTCTGGCGGCGCTCGCAGGCAACCCCAATGTCGGCGGCGTTTTGTTTGTCGGGCTTGGCTGTGAAACCAACCAGATTAAAGCCCTTTTGGAGAACGCCCCCAATTTGGATATGGAGCGTGTAAAGTTCATCATATCCCAAGACGAAGACGATGAATTTGCAGCCGGAATGAAGGCCATCTCGGCATTGGTTGAGCTGGCCAAAAATGACAGCAGAGAAACCTGCGATCTTTCGGATTTAGTGGTCGGTTTGAAATGCGGCGGCTCGGACGGGTTGAGCGGGCTAACCGCCAATCCATTGGTCGGAGATATTGCCGACATCGTCACCGGAGCAGGCGGCTCAGCCGTTCTGAGCGAAATCCCCGAAATGTTTGGCGCAGAACAGGGATTGATGAACCGCTCAGTTTCGCAACCTGTTTTTGAAGCTTTTGCAAACTGTGTAAACGATTTCAAACAGTATTTTATTGATCACAATCAGCCGATTTATGAAAACCCGTCACCGGGAAATAAAGACGGTGGCATTACAACTTTAGAAGAAAAATCTCTGGGCGCAGTGCAAAAGGGTGGGGCGTGCCCTGTCGTTGATGTACTGTCTTACGGGGAAAGCATCCGCACAAAAGGCCTGAGTGTTTTGGAAGCGCCGGGCAATGACGCCGTGTCCAGCACGGCTTTGGCGGCGTCTGGTGCCAATCTGATTTTGTTTACAACCGGACGGGGCACACCGTTGGGCTTTCCGGTGCCGACCTTGAAAATTGCCACCAATTCTGCCTTGGCAACCCGAAAGACCAACTGGATTGATTTTGACGCCGGGCCTTTGGCAATCGGTACATCCAGACAGGATATGCGCGAGCGTTTGCTCGACTGCGTGTTGAAAATTGCCAGCGGTACATGCGCAAAAAACGAAGAAAATGACGAACGGTCAATTGCTATATGGAAACGGGGCGTGACGCTGTAAGCGCACACGTCTTCAGGGAAGGAAAATGTATGAAAAGCACATTTAAAACGGATCGGCGCGGGTTTCTGGTCGCCGGACTTGCCTCTGGTGCCGCGCTCAGTGTTGGTGGATGCATAGACCATAGCCACCGCCCCCTCTATTCCGCAGATGCCCATCCGGAAGATTATCCGACGGTACAAGCGGTTAAGGAAATGGGACGCTTGTTAAAAGAGCGCAGTGAAGGGCGCCTCAGTGTAAAAATTTTTTCGGGCGGGCAGCTTGGTTCCGAACGCGATACGCTCGAAATTACCAGCTTTGGCGGATTGGATATGAACCGGGTCAATCTCGCGCCCCTCAATTCCATTGCGCCCATGACGGCCATTCCGTCTTTGCCATTCCTGTTTCGCTCCACCGATCATCTGCGTCGCTCCCTTGACGGAGAACCGGGCGAAGCGATCTTGAGATCTCTGGAACCACATGGCTTGATCGGCCTGTGCTATTACGATTCCGGCGAGCGCTCTTTTTACAATACAAAACATCCGATTAAATCTCCCGCCGACATGAAGGGCATGAAAATCCGGGTACAAAATTCCGATCTTTATCTGGCTATGATTAAAGCCCTCGGTGCCGATCCGATCCCGATGGCTTTGGGCGATGTTTATCAATCGCTTGTCCAAGGCGTGATTGACGGAGCGGAAAACAATTGGCCGTCTTACGAAAGTGGCAGTCATTATGAGGCGGCGCAATATTATAGCCTGTCGCGGCATGTGATGGCCCCCGAAGCCCTACTGATGTCCAAAAGTCGCTGGGATAAATTACCCAAATCGGATCAGGCCATCGTGCGCCAAGCCGCGAAAGATTCGGTGCCCTATATGCGCGAGCTTTGGGATGAACGGGTCACCGGCGCGCGCACCCGCCTGATCGAAGCGGGCGTCATTGTCAATGAAGTGGATGATTTAGCCCCGTTTATTGAGCGTATGCGCCCGGTTTGGGACCGCTTCATTGTGACGGACGAGCAAAAGAGGTTGGTGAAAATGATCGAAGATATGGGAGACAGCTAATGGAAATGTTGGCAAAATTTACGCATAAGGCAAGTGATCTGCTCGTAGCCGTTTCGGCAGCGGGCTTGGTATTGATGACGGCCATTGTTGGCTGGCAAGTGTTTGGGCGCTATGTGCTCAATGCCAGCCCGTCTTGGTCGGAACAGGCGTCTCTGACCCTGATGATCTGGTATATCCTGTTCGCCGCCGCCGCCGGTGTTCGTGAAGGATTTCATATTCGCATTGTGACGGTGGAACAATCGGTTCCGCCTAAACTTGGTCATCTCATGCGGGTGCTTTCAAACCTTGTCGTGATGTTTTGCGGTATGGCAATGGTCATTTGGGGCGGCGCACTCGTCTCGCGTACATGGGCCCACACAATTCCCTCGCTAGGCATACCAAGGGGGGTTGCCTATCTGGGGCTGCCGATTGCAGGGGCGCTGATCGCCCTGTTCGCGTTCGAACATGTCTTGACAACCCTTCAAAACAAACCTGTGAAAACAGAGGAGAATACCTAATGGAGCTCTTGTTCTTAATCGCCATTTTACTGGTTTTTTTGGCACTTGGTGTGCCGGTTGCGTTCTCTTTGTTAAGCGCCTCGCTTCTCACATTTGTTGTCATGGATATCCCGTTGGTAGTGGCGTTCCAGCGCATGTCTGCGGGCATGAGCATCTTCACGCTTATGGCCATCCCGTTCTTCATATTCGCCGGTGATCTCATGTATCGAGCCGGGATCGCCAAGAAACTGGTGTCTGTGGCCGAGGCCATGTTCGGGCGCCCGCGCGGTGGTTTGGGACTTGTCTCTGTCGGGGCTTCCACCCTGTTCGGGGCCGTATCCGGCTCTGCGGTGGCCAGTGCCTCCGCTATGGGTTCGACATTGATCCCGTTGATGAAAGAGAAAAAATATGATGGAGATTATGCGGTCAATGTGATTGTAAGTTCATCCGTCGTCGGGCTGCTAATCCCGCCTTCGCATAATATGCTTATCTATGCGGCTGCGGCCGGCACAGGTGTATCCATCGGCGATTTGTTCCTCGCCGGTATTATTCCGGGTATTCTAACGGCGGGGTTGTTGATGGTTGTTGCGTGGCTCGTCGCGGTGAAACGCGGCTATGCCAAGGGCACATTCCCCGGCTGGAGAGCCTTCCTGACCGCATTTGTCGTGGCCATTCCCGGTATCTTTACAGCTGTAATCATTATGGGTGGTATTCTCAGCGGTATTTTTACCGCGACAGAAAGCTCGGCCATAGCCGTGATTTACACGATCTTCATCGGGTTCTTTGTTTACCGCTCTTTGGGCTGGAAGTCTTTTGTAGAAACCGCAAAACAGTCAGTGAAAATCACCGCCATGGTGCTTTTAATCATCGGAGCGGCAACATCATTTGGCTATGCCTTGGCAATTTTAGAGGGGCCGACAAAGCTGGCGGCGCTCATCACTTCGGCAACCGATAATCCTCTGCTTGTGCTCCTGATCGTCAACGTCATTTTGTTGGTATTGGGCACATTCATGGACATGTCACCCTTGATCGTTATCACCACTCCAATCTTCCTGCCGATTGTTATGCAGATGGGCATGGACCCGGTGCATTTCGGCGTTGTCATGATGCTTAATCTCGGCATAGGCCTCATCACACCGCCTGTCGGATCGGCACTTTTCGTCGGAGCTGCCGTGGGTAAAATACCGGTCGAGGAGGCTGTGCGCACCATATGGCCGTTTTATGGAACCCTGATTATTGCCTTGTTGCTCATCACCTATTTGCCGCAATTGTCTATGACATTGCCAAACTTTTTTCATTAGGGGAATATGATGCACATGTCTTTACGCCTTCTTTGTATCGGGTTTGTTGTTTGTACATTGGCGGCCTGTGCCCACACTGGTTCTTATCAGCATAAAAAAGAGTTAGATCAAATGGCGTCTCCTTTACTTGTTGATCTGGATCGGGAACCGGACGCAGAAATCCCGCTTTGGCCAGCAGGCGTCCCCGGCGCTGAAAACGTGTCGGTGCGCGAGCATTATGTGCACCGTGAAAACCGGTTTGGTTTAAAAGACCGGGCTGCCAATGATGTCACAAACCCGACATTGACATTATTCAAAAGCGCCAACCCCGACGGATCCGCACTTCTGATTATACCGGGCGGGGGCTATAAACATGTTGTGGTTGAAAAAGAGGGCTTCGAGGGGGCGCGCTATTTCAACACTCTGGGCGCAACGGTATATGTGCTGAAATATAGACTGCCACACCAAGGCTGGAGTGCTGGCCCGGACACACCTTTGCAAGACACCCAGCGGGCCATGCGCGTGATCCGCGCACGGGCCACGCAGGACGGCATAGACCCGAACCGTGTCATGTCGATGGGGTTCTCGGCAGGAGGACATATGGCCGGATCATTGGCCGCACGGTTTGCAGAACACGTATATGCGCCTGTCGATGACACGGACACCCTATCTGCACGTCCAGACGCGTCTGTGCTCGTCTATCCGGTAGCAACGATGGACGCCGCCCATGCCCATATGGGGTCAAGGGAACATCTGTTAGGGGCCAATCCAAGCCCTGCGTCCGTGCTGAAGTATTCGTTGGAAATCAACCCGCCTGCAAATACACCCCCAACCTTTATCCTGCATGCGGCAGATGACGGGGCTGTGCCGGTGGAAAATGCGGTGCTGGTTTTTAACGCCCTTAAGGCGGTTGATGTACCGGTCACTCTGCATATTTTCGAAACAGGCGGTCACGGATTTGGTTTGCGCGGTATAGACGATACCCCGCTCAGCCTATGGCCTGAACTGGTGTATAAATGGGGCCAAACCCACAATATCTTTAAAGAAGACCCATAATATCTTTAAGTGAGGGAAAAGGGGAGGGTCAGCGTGTACGCCAAACCCCGTCATCACCCATAATCTTTGTACTGGGCGCCGCTTTGGCAATCAGTTTTTCGCCAGATAGTCTGGCGATAACGGCGACTTCGGTGCCGCCACTCCGCGCAAGTTTTGTGTAAACCGATTTGCGGCGAATATTAATCTCGTTCACGGCCGCCTGTACATGCGCAGGTGCATTGGCATTCACAAGCGCCAGATACCCGTCAATACGCTCGCCGACCAGATTGTCTGTTTTAGCTTGATCCACAATTGCTTTTGAACTCGTGGTTTGGGCCATGGCAACAGAGGCATAAGACGCAGAGAGGGCAAACCCACCCACGCTCAAAGACAGAGCCAAAACCGCACTTGTAAATTTTGTAGCTAGTTTCATCATAAACTCCTTAAAAAATATCCGGATTATCGGCGAGTAAATCTTCAATGTCCTTGTCAAGGCGCACCCGGATTTCCTGATCTATTTTGACGTTCAGATTGATAATGATCGGCTTATCCGAAGGGATAATTTCAATCTTGTGCGTACAGGCAGACAAAAACATGCCGCCAATACACCCGCTCAAAACAATCAATTTCCATTTCATATTCATTAAGATCACCTTAGCTAGCGTAAGTGGAACCTGCCATGAACGCCCTGTTTAGGCAACAGTCATGTACAGGCCCATCCGCCTGCCTTAATCCGCCTGCTCTGTTTGTATTTGCAATATCTGTTCGAGGGTCTCTTGGGTGTTAAAGGCTTTTGACAAGTTTCGGGCAATATTGGCCAGTTCACCCTCGACACCAAGATTATACAAAAATGATTGGCCGTTTAACACATCGGGATTGCTGCCTTCAAAAACCATGTCGAGATTGATCGTCCCGTCGAGAGGCCCGTCCATACGCATCTGCATGTTTTTATATTTGAAGTTCTCAAGCGCTTTCATACCATGCCCCGCATATTCATTGCGTGTGGCGGCGGCGTCACTGGCGGCGCTTTTGAACTGGATTATGCCGCCGTCTTTAATTTCCAACAGCCCTTGCTCAATGCGTAAGTTTACCCCTTCAATACGGGCCGGTAACACCCCTGAGATAGTGCCGGTCGCCAATAATTTATCTTTGCCCACCTTTGCCAGTAATGTGCCAAGCTCGACATTCTCGATATGAATGGCGGCTGTGTTCACCACATTACCAAACTGCCAGTCCATGGGCGCCATATACAATTTGCCAGTGGGCACATCGATATTTTCAATCGGCCAAACGGCTTCATGAATGCGTACACCATTGGGGATCATCTCGAAGCGTATTGTGCCGTTTTCCATTGGAAATCCGGGGTCAAATTCGGCCAGAGTTGCGGTTTGTATCCCGTCGGTTTTTAAAGGGAATATAGAGCTAAACTTCAATTGGGCGTTGATGCCCTGTATGGGGCCAACCAGTGTGCCTATGTCCAGATCGATTAAATCCGTGGTGCCGTAGGAACGTATCGGCCCGCCGCCTCCGAACGAAAAATGAAACGCAGCCGAGACCATGCCGTTCACATCCGCCAACTTACCCCGTAGGGACGCAACAAGGTGCTGGGGCTGTAATTCGCGCGGTGAAAACATCAGGGCGGGAATATTGATGTCTACCGCGCCGCGCCCGTCAACAGAGCGGAAGGCGACGTGGATAGGGGCATCTTCGCTTGAAGGTAATGTGGTGATGGCTTCGCCTGTCAACGCGCCCGCATTAAACTGGGCACTGCCCTGCATCGGTAATACAGGAAAATCTCCACCCAGAAATTCAACGCCGTCGCTCACATAATGTGCCGAAAAATAAGTGGGTGTGCCCGCAATATCAATGGCGATATCGGGGATGAGCACATTGTCAGTTTCGATACGTGTCTGCGGGTTTTTAGAAATGAAACTGATATCTCCGTCCTCTTGCATCACTATTTCTAATGCGCTCGATTTTGAAAGAATTTTTGTTCCCGGCGCCGGAAAATCGTCCGAAAGTAACTGGGCGTTCCCCATACGAATATCCCATTTTGTCGGCCCCTGCATGAACCTCGTATCCGCCTGAAGGGTTTCGATCTCGATGTCCAAATGGCGATCTCCTGCCGGATCTATTAGGTGTGTGCGGACATGATTTAAATTCATCCGTAAGGCCCGCCCCCTCTGTCCCTCTGTCACCCTCTGTCCCTCTGTCATAAGGGTTTGTGACGGCTCCAATGCGAACACCACATCTTTGGCCAACCAACCCGAACCGGATGTAAACATATTCATGCGAATATTCCCCTTCGGGACAATTCCGATCCGAAACCCGTCTTCGCGCATATGCATGTTGAGAATGCCGCCAGCCCGCAGACCTTGCACGGCCCCGCCCGGCACGAGCCCGTCATAATCAATCGCCCCCGTAAGAGCGACATCGCGAACACCGTCTGCCTGCCTATAGTCCAGTAAAAAACTGAACGGTGCCAAGCGAAAACTCTGCCCATCTTTTTGCAAATGCCAAGGGGCTTGGGAGACAATCTTGCCTTTAAGGTTGCGCATTTCTGCAAACCTGATCCCGTTGTCGCTTCGGCCCTGAATTTCTAAACCATAGACATCAATTGGGCGCGCGCCCGTCCAGCTTAAATCTGCAGAGAGAGCTAATATGCCTGTACGGGCAGAGTAATGAACAATGTCTTTTTGAGGGGCAGATACATGCAGGGCCTGACGCGCATTTCCAGCAGTAAATGTATCGCTTAACTGTATCTTATAGCCGTCCTCCATGGAGATAAAATCACCTTCTCCCCGCACAGAAAATCCCGCCAGCAGCTGGTCAAGTTTCTGCGACAGGCCGTCAGCGAAATGTTGTGCAATCGGAGCGGCTGACATGGCCTGATATCCGGTCAAGGTTTGCGCCTGTGTTCGGCGCTGGTCTGCGTTGCGCATTGCCACATCATCCCCTTGCAATACCCAATGGAATGTGGAGGGATCAAACTGAAGCGCGGCCGTATCAAACCCGGCCTTTATATCCAGATTGAGCTTTATGCTTTCCGCCGTATAGGCATCACTAGAAAGTTGGGCTGCGGCCATATGCACCCAGCCTGCAACATCTATTTTCTGCGCGGGCGCTTCTGCGAATGACAGACTAAAGTCCAGCTTCGCAGCTTTGGTGCGTAAAGCGGGCGTGTCTACGCCTGTAGTCGAGACCGTACCGATAGCTGTGAAAACATCTGCGGACACTTGCTCGGCAACGCCTTGAATGTCGAGTTTCAGGGACACGTCATTTTGGGTCAAAACAACATCCCGTGCATCAATATTAAAGTTCCAACTTTGCAGGGACTGTATTTCGGCGCTTACCTCCGCAGTGCCGTGAGCGAAAGGTGCTTGCCAGCTGATTTGCCCGTCTTCAATTAGAATGCCTTGGGAGGGGAGTGAGACACTGTTTTGTTCGCCGTTTCTGCTCGTGAGAAGAGAGACCCAATCGTCGATAATGTTCCCCTGTGCATCCAGATTGAGGTTGGCGGCAGGTCGATGAATAATAATGCGCTGGAACTGGCCGTTCAAAGCCTGTTTAAGCTCATAACTCAGTTCGGCCTCGGAAATACTTAAAATCGGTGTGCCATTTGACGCGAAAGAAATATCCCGCACAACGGCGCTATGTTGATCAAGCGCCACAATATCCAGCTCGGCTTCAATCCCCATGTCTGCGAATTTTTGCCGAACCTGTTGTTCAAGAAGGCTATAGCGATTGTGCCAGAGGAGAGCCGCGATGATGGCTATCGCCACCACAAGCGCTCCAAACCCCCAAAGCACGCGTTTCCACAGTCTTGACCGTGGCGAATGTGCGTGTTTTTTTTCAGAGTGTGGCAATGTCTTGTTTCACCTGATGATGACGGGGCTGTGTGCATGTTAGCAAGCTGGCGCACAATTGCGAGCATTATAAAAACCAAGTACAGTCAACATGTGCAGTCAATACGGTTAAACAGCGCAAAAAAAACGCACTTGAATAAAATATGAAAATGTTTCATGTTTGTAAAAACAAAACGATGAGGGAGTAGGGTTATGTTTGCAAAAGGTTTAATTCAGTCTACGGGGATTGCGCGTTTGGGTCTTGGAGTTACTCTTGGCTTGGGCTGTGTAGGTATGCTTTTGACAGGTTGTAACGGGGCAGAGCAAGCCCATGATCCGGCCATTATTGATGCCAGTTACCAAGAAATTTTACAAACCCAGCTTTTAGATGCCAAACCCGGTGATGTGATTATAATCCCTGAGGGCGTGTTTTCTTTTGACCGTAGCCTCAGCCTCACGGTTGACGGCGTTACGATCCGTGGTGCGGGCATGGATAAATCCATCCTGTCTTTCAAAGGACAAGTGGCGGGTGCGGAAGGTCTTTTGGTTACGGCCAGTGATTTTACCATCGAAAATCTGGCGATTGAAGATACCAAAGGGGACGCGCTGAAAATCAATAACGGTAATAATATTATCATTCGCGGGGTGCGCACCGAATGGACGGGCGGCCCAAAAACATCAAATGGCGCTTACGGTATCTATCCGGTGCAAACAACAAATGTTTTGATGGAGGGCAATGTGGCTATTGGTGCCTCTGACGCCGGTATTTATGTCGGGCAATCCAAAAATGTGATCATGCGCGGCAACCGCGCCGAATACAATGTGGCCGGTATAGAGGTTGAAAACACCATTAACGCAGATGTTTACGACAATATTGCGATCCATAATACGGGCGGAATTCTGGTGTTTAACATGCCAAATCTTAGTCAGGAAGGGCGCAACACCCGCGTCTATAATAACAAGATTTATGACAACAATACCAAAAACTTTGCCCACAAAGGCACGGCGGTTGCCAGCGTACCCGCAGGCACAGGGGTTGCTATAAACTCCAACGATTTTGTCGAGGTTTTCAATAACGAAATCCGCGACAACAAAACCGCAAATATTATTGTCTCCAGCGTCTATTCAACAAATTATTCCAGCAGTGATATGGGCGATGGCTATGACGCCTATCCAGAGGGCATCTATATTTATGATAATACTCTGGGCGGCGGCGGTACATCGCCGGATGGTCTAGAGTTAAAAGCCCTGAAACTGGCCATGTTCGGCATTGGCGGCGCGCTCCCCGATGTGTTGTGGGATGGGTATGCGGATACGGACAAAACCGTTGATGGTGTCATGCCTGCCAATTTGCGTATTTGTGTCAATAACGGAGATGCTGGCGTTTTAAATGCAGATGGCCCGAACGGCTTTAAGAAGCCGCATATGGCCACGGAAGATCATCAATGTGATCTGCCAAAACTGCCTGCGGTTGTTCTTGAGAGCGCCCAGTAAGCCATTCGCAACAAAAGGAAGATTATGCCCAATCGTTCCATTCAGAAAGCGTTGGCCATGCTCGCGCTGGCGCTGGTCATGTCCGCGTGCGGCGGCTCAACGCCCACGCCTGAAAAGCTCCAAACCCCTGTCTTTCATGCAGCCGGTAACCCCGGTTTGCTTAGTGACTGGAATATCGCGCATATTGAAGACAGTGTTCTGGTTCTTAACGAAAACGTCCTGCCCTTTGATCTGAACTCCCCATTGTTTACAGATTATGCCCATAAATTACGCACCGTCTGGATGCCGGAGGGTGTGAGCGCCAACTATACACAAAATGATGCACTGGATTTTCCGGTCGGGACGATCATTTCCAAGACGTTTTATTATCCGCGCCTCGAGGGAGATACGCGTGACAGCCTTGCGGTGGTGCGTACGGATGATTATGGCCGCGATTATAAAAATACCGGGTTAGATTTGGCAGGCCTGGATTTGGCAAATGTGCGCCTGATGGAGACACGCATTATCGCCCACCGCGAAGAGGGATGGATTGCGCTCCCTTATGTGTGGAACGAGGCGCAAACCGAGGCCGTGTTGAAGCGTGCAGGCGATCTTAAAAATCTGAATTTGGTCAATGCAGCCGATGGGGTACATACGCCTTTCCCCTATATCATCCCCAATAGCAATCAGTGCGCCGGATGCCACGGCACCAACAGCAACACGCGCGAGATCAAACCCATTGGCCCCAAGGCCAGACATTTGAACAAAAACTATGCCTATGCGGACGGTATACAAAACCAGTTGGCCAAGTTTACGAAAGCCGGATATTTAACCGGTTTGCCGCCTATGGGCGAAGTTGCCAAGACGGCGAACTGGCAGGACATGACCCTGTCATTACAAGAACGGGCGAGGGGCTATCTAGATATCAATTGCGCCCACTGTCATAGCACCGTTGGCCCTGCGGACACATCCGGCCTGCATTTAGAGCCAAGCACCAAATACGGGTCCTATCTGGGCGTCTGCAAAGTTTCGGTTTCGGCAGGGGCTGGCACGGGCGGGTTTTTATATGATATAGACCCGGGCCATGCGGACACATCTATCATTCCGTTTCGGATGAATTCGATCGACCCCGGCATTATGATGCCCGAGCTTGGCCGCTCGACCATTCACGCGGAAGGGGTGGCCCTGATCAACGCCTGGATCACACAATTGGACGGCAATTGCGGAGACCCGCAAACCGGAAATTAATCTGTAAGATACAAAGACAAATAGGCCTCGATGACTTTCAACCCTTCAGCGTAAAGTGCTTCGCTGTTCTCAAGCTCGCCTTTATTGACAAAGACCGAAAGCTCGAACCATGAGATAAGCTCGATCACTGTGGTGGCGACGATCTTTGGGTCGCCGCCGTGAAATCCGTTCAGGCCCGCCTGATAGCGGCCTTCAATCGCATTTGCCATAGTGGCGTTCGACGCCTTTTTTATCGGGCGCAATTCAGGGCTTGAAACCATCAACAACAAGACACCAAGGGCTGGGTACTGGATATAGGCATCGCTAACCACGGCCATGATGCGCCGAAATAAATCCCGCCACGCCACGGGGCCATCTGTTGCCTCATCCGCGTTTTTAAAGGTAATGGCGATTTGCAAATGCATGCGATCATTTAGTTTTTTAAACAGGGCGCTGTAAATGCCCATAATATTAGGGAAGTAGCGGTAAATGGAGCCCACCGGAATCTCCGCCTGTTTGGCAATGGTACTGGTGGTGACGTTGGCATTTTGAGCCAGCAAAATCTCTGTCGCGTCGAGTATAGAGGCAATGCGTTTATGGGCCCGTGTTTGTTTGGGGATAACCCGTTGCGCAATCGGGTTTTGCTCAAGACAGGTTTCCTCGGCCTGTTCGTCAACAGAGCGTTTGTCTTGTACTGCATTTTGCCCGCTATCCATTGGCTCCAAACCTCTTACTTAAATTACATGCATATGTCTCGCGCTGTCATTTTACTTTGCACATTTCGCACCCGAGAAACAATGGAAAAGAAAATTGCCCTATACGAGACATACCCATGCGAGACATATATGTACCACACTTTATCAAAAAGTGAAACTTTTTCAACTCTTGACTGGAAACATGAAACACTTTCTGTTTTAGTGTAAAAAATAAAGTCTAACATCAAGACGAAAATAAGGGGATTGCAAATGAAACACATTGAAAATGGCCGTGGTTTGAAACGAGCGGCACTTTTGGCGACAACGGCGGTATCTATCATGATGATGCCAATGCTCGCCAATGCAGCAGAGGGTATAGACGAAATTATCGTGACCGCCCAAAAACGCGACCAAAATGTTCAGGACGTTCCAATCTCTCTTCAAGTGATTACAGCCGATTTCATTGATGATCTGGCGGCGGATAATATTGCGGATATTAGCCAGTTTATTCCCGGCCTCGATGTTAGCGCCGGTAGCCCGACCCAGCCCCGCTATAAAATTCGCGGCGTCAGCACCTCCGATTTTGGTGTAGGCACAGATTCAGCAGTCGGCGTCTATGTAGACGGCGTCTATTCGGCCCGCTCCGGTTCCGCCGTACTGGCCTTTGGCGATATCGAACGCATCGAAGTCCTAAAAGGCCCGCAAGGTACATTGTTTGGCCGTAACTCGGCCGCAGGCGCCGTGTCGATCATCACCAATAAGCCCGTTGACGGATTCGAAGCCATGGCCAAACTCCGTATCGGCAATTACGGCAAAAAACGTGTCGAAGGCATGGTCAATTTTGCGCTTAGCGATACGGTCGCTGTGCGGATTAATGCTTTGTTTAATCAACGTGATGGCCTGTATACGGACGCCGTCACCGGCCAAGATTTAAATAGGCAAAAAAACTGGGCCGCTAGAGGGGCTTTGCGTTGGTCGCCAACGGATAGATCCAATATGACCATTACATGGACACATGACGATCTGAACCAGGATGCCCGTCCTGCGATTGGTATTGTTCCCATTCCTGCCGCGCCGGGTCTCCCCGGTATCCCTGTTGACACATCGACATATCTGAACCCGTTGACAGCCCCGATCAGAAATGATGTGATTGACAATCACGAAACCAGATCTCTGGACGAAGCCACGTTGATCATCAATCACGAGCTGGGCGATATTTCCTTTACATCCACCACAGCGTGGCGGCATTTTGAAACGGAAAACCGCGAAGATGAAGACGGTACAAACCGTATCGATTTGTATTTTGACACCAACAATGTCGAAGACAATGACAGCTGGTATCAAGAGCTGAAATTCGCCGGAGAAAACGGATCTGTGAACTGGCTTGTCGGGGCCAGCTACTTCAGCGAAAAAGCAATACAGCGCTCGGAAACCCACGCATTTACGGACGGTGTCAATACGACGCTTGGCAATCTTGGTTTTGGCACACCGTTTGCGGATATTGAAAACTTCTTGCTCATTCCTTTTGGCATACCTGCCACCTTATTTGGACATGAATGGACCGAAACAATGGCCAATGAAGGCAATTTCTCGGCCTATGCCATTTACGCGGATGCGATTTGGGCTGTCAATGACCGCCTGAACATCAGCATCGGTGGGCGCTATACCCATGATAAAAAAGACTTTGAATGGCTAAATGGCCCGCGGGTCGCTCCAAGCCTTGATGCTACGCTTGCAAGTTTGGACGCGATGGGCCTGTTGGCGCTTGCAGGTACATCTCCGGCCGCGTTCCAGTTTGATCTGGTGTTTGACATCTCGGGTGTGACCGGCGTGCCGTGCGATAACGGGGTCACGGTTGCCGAAGGCGTTGCCTGTGTCCTCGAGGACAGCTGGGATAATTTCAGTCCGCGCATTGTCGCCGATTATCAAATCAATGACAACATCATGGCCTATGCGTCCTTTGCCAAAGGCTATAAGGCTGGCGGTTTCAACAGTGTCGAAGTGGCGTCACGGTTCGACAACGAAGATGTCAGCAATTTCGAGCTTGGTTTTAAATCCAGCTATCCCGAAGCTAACCTGACCTTTAACGTCTCCGGTTTTTACTATGTCTATAAAGACAAACAATCCATCCGCCTTGTGCAAGCAACCGGAAGCTCTATCCCGCAATACCTTGTCCAGACTAGTGACGATCAGGCTCTTGGTGCGGACGTCCAAATTCAGTGGGCACCTAGCACCCCGCTCAGTTTCTTTGGTAATTTGCAAATCATTGATGCAACCTTCAAGAACAATGTCACCCGAAGTGGCATTGATTTGTCAGGTGAGCCAACAGGTGAGCCAACCCTGTCTGCGGCCTTCGGGGGTAAATATACGCACGACTTAAATATGGGGGGCAGTCTTTCTTTTCAGGCCGCACAATCTTTCCGTTCTAAAACCCGCCTCAACAAAACCTCTGTTGCACAGGGCACGGCAGCAGCTTCCAGCGTGTTTGAAACAGGCACGGCACAAGGGCGCACGGATGTACGCCTCAGTTGGACAAGTCCGAGCGGTCAATTCGAATGGGGTATGTATGCAAACAATCTGTTTGATAACCAATATGTCAATTCGATCAACAATCTGACGGCTGGCTCATACGGTACGCCGCACACCACCCTTTCCAACCCGAGGTTCTGGGGCAGTGATATAAAATTCAAGTTCTAGCGCCTACCGTCCCACATAAATTTGCATAAAGCCGCCATGATTGATTTTGTGGCGGCTTTTGTGTGTTCTCACTGACCATCACCCGGCGCGTATAGGCGTAAATAGGCACAAACAAACATGCCAATGAAGCCTATGTAAGGATGTGTGGCGCAAGATTCATGCGGACATTTTTGCTTCTAAACCCTCAATATAGACGAGATGTAAATTTATCACACTCGTTTACTTAGGCTTGGCGTTAATTGTTTGCGCTAACATTTTTCTTGACATGTCTATTCGTATGTGAAAATGCTGAATGATAGCGCTAAAGCCCACAGGTGCAATCTGACATGAGATCAGAAACTACAACACGAGGTTTTTCGTTTGGGGACACGAATACACGGTTGTGTTCAGGTTCTGGAAGGGAAAGATAACCCCCAATTAAGTAATATTAATGAGGGGCTCATGAGTGTGGAGCATTTGAGAATCTATCTTTTTAAGCGATTTAAGTTGTGCCTGCCGTATCTAATCGGTGGGTTGTACATAGATAATTTAAAACTGTATTCAAATAGGAGATACGCGTGAAAAAAGAAATTCATAGCACTGATAATGTGACGCACAACGGGCGTTTAGGAAAAATAGGACGCGTTGCGTTGTTGGCGGGTGTGTCAACAATGGTTCTTGGTGCGTTGACGCCAGCGGCTTTCGCCCAAGAGGTTGACGAAATTATTACCACTGGTATTCGTGGGTCACTAGAGCGCAGTATGGACATCAAGCGCAACTCCAGTGGTGTTGTCGACGCGATTTCTGCGGAAGACATTGGTAAATTTCCCAACACAAACCTTGCAGAATCCCTACAGCGGATTTCCGGTGTATCCATTAACCGTGTGAACGGTGAAGGTTCCGAAGTGACTGTACGTGGTTTCGGCGGCGGATTTAACCTTGTGACTTTAAATGGTCGCACAATGCCAACCACAAATGTGGTCACTGTTGGTGGTGACCAGGGTTCCGATTTCGCGGGCGGCGATAGCCGTTCTTTTGATTTCTCGAACTTGGCCTCTGAAGGCGTAAGTGGTCTTGAAGTTTACAAAACCGGTCGGGCATCTATCCCTTCAGGTGGTCTGGGCGCGACGATTAACATTAAAACTGCACGTCCACTGGATAATCCTGGCATGAAAGGCACGATTGGTATCAAAGCCATGCACGATACGGGTGTAGAGCGCGGTAGTGACGTTACCCCTGAAATTTCCGGTTTGTTTAGCTGGACTGATCCACAAGAAAAATTCGGCATTGCCATTTTTGGTAGCTACCAAAAACGTGAAACGACGACACGTAGTGCCAGTGTAAATGGTTGGAATATCAACCGTGGCAGCTTTTTCCTCGATCCTGCAAATGGTCGTATCAACGCGGCAACCCAAGTCACGAATGCGCCAGCTGCAGATCAATTGGTGTCTTATCCGAATGATAGCCGCTATCACTTGTCAGAAATTGAGCGCGAGCGTATCAACGGTCAAATAACTTTACAGTTCCGCCCGACAGATACATTAACCCTGACAGGCGATTTCTCTTACGCTAAGAATGAAGTTGATGAGCAACGTACAGACCAGACCAACTGGTTTAACCGTCCATTTGGCCAAGTAACCTTTGATGGAAACTCAGATGTCAGCACAACCGTCATCTTACAAGAAACCCTGAACGGCGTGAAAGACATCGGCTTTGAGCAACAATATCGCGCAACCAAAGATACGCTTGAATCTTTTGGCTTTAATGCCGAGTGGGAAGCAAGTGACAAATTGACATTTGTTTTGGATGCACACACATCTGAATCCAAAGCGTTACCGAACAACCCGAATGGAGCAAGTTCAACCTTGGTCAGTATGGGCGCACCGGTTATTGCGGCCCATTCTGTTGATTTCACCAGTGGTTTCCCTGTTCAGCAATACACGCTTAACGATGCTTTGCGTGGCAATGGTAATGGCGTTTTGGACGTAGGTGATTTGGGTTCCCAGATTGCACGTACAATCGCGTCTAGCCAACTGCACAAGGTCGAAGAAATTCGTCTTGATGGTGCTTGGGACATTAACGACCGGTTCCGTTTGGATTTCGGTGGTGACTACCGTACCTCCAAAATGACCCAATTGCGTTTTCAAACGCAACAGACATTGGGTGACTGGGGTATTAATAATCCCGGTGATGTGAACCAGTTCGCCGCAGGCTTGGTGGAAGAATATTGCCTAAGCTGTCTCTTTGACGATTATGCGCCGGGTGACGCGAGCGTGGCATTCCGTGCCAACGCTGCCGATCTTTATAACGCATTGTCAGCCGCTTATGTCAGCCAGGGTAATGCTGTCGGCGTTACCAATGATGACTTTAACCAGGTTGAAGAAGATATCTGGGCAACGTATGCACAGCTTTCTGTGGAAACTAACGTCATGGGACGTCCGGCTCACTTCGTTGCCGGATTGCGCTATGAGAATACGGAAGTCCTGTCTTCATCAATAGTTGCCGTTCCGACCAACATCATTTGGGCGGCGGATAACGACTTTGTACGCACAGTCTCTTCAAGCAAAATAGATGTTTCCCAAGCAGGTTCCTATGATAACTGGTTACCAAGCGTGGACTTCTCTGTTGAGGTAACGGACGATATTGTGGGACGCGTGTCTTGGAGTAACACTCTGGCACGGCCTGGTTATGGTAGCTTGTTTGTTGCAGATGTAGCAAACAATCCGCCGCGGCCAACTGCCCTCGGTGGTATTGCTTCGGGGACAAGCGGCAACCCGGGTCTCCTGCCTTTGGTCTCAAGCAACTTTGATGCGTCTATCGAATGGTATTATGCGCCTTCAAGTTATGTATCCGTTGGTTTCTATAACAAACAGGTGAAAAACTTTGAAGGTAGAGGCCAGACCACGCGTAATCTCTTTGGTTTACGTGACCCGAGTTCTGGTGCTGCCGGTACGCGTTCAGGTGATGCTTTGGCTGAACTTGCGGTACTTGGAGCGGATCCTACGGATGTGAACATGTTTACCATGACGGCGCTAATCGACCAGCTCGGTTCGGTTGCAGCCGCCTCGGCAGTGTTCCAGGCCAATTTCGTCAACGGTTCCCTCGCTCAGGCATTCGTCGATGCGACCTTTGGGGCCTATGATGTTGTGGCGAACGCAAATGACCCACTGTTCCAGTTCGAAGTGACGCAGCCGATTAATAACCGTAAAGCCGAGATTTACGGTTTCGAGATTGCTATTCAGCATTTCTTTGGCGATAGCGGCTTTGGTGTTGCAGGTAGTTACACCAATGTGAACGGCGATGTAGAAATCGACAATGGCGCGGATCCAAGTGTGGATCAATTTGCTCTGTTGGGTCTAAGTGACACCTACAATATTACCGGTATTTATGAGAAGAATGGCCTCTCGGCTCGTGTTTCTTATAACTGGCGGGATGAGTTCTTGGCACAAACCAACCGTGGTGGTGGTAACCGCAACCCGGTCTATAACGAAGCCTTTGGTCAGCTTGACTTTAACATCAGCTATGATGTTACAGAACGGATCTCGGTTTCCTTCGAAGGCATTAACCTCACTCAGGAAGGTACACGTACCTATGGTCGTGATGTGAGTAATGTGTGGTTTGCACAGGAACTTGATGCACGTTACCTCTTGGGTGCGCGCTACAAATTCTAAGCCAGACGAACGCTACATACGTTCAAGAATAGAAAAAGGCCGCTACGAAAGTAGTGGCCTTTTTTACGAAATCTCGTCAATGTGACTGTTATGTGCTTCACTCCGGTGTTAGCATACCCCGTATATATATGCGGGCTGAATAGGGAGTTGGCACAACAAAGTTGATGTTTTGGGTTTGGAAAAATATATGACCAATACAGTATTGCTTGATAATATTACCCATCAGGATTTGAGGGTTGTGACGAAACACTCTGCCGATTTTGGCGACAATATAAATCAGGCCTTAATCTTCCCCACCGAATTTACAGATATTCATAGAGAATATCCGATCTTTTTTAATAAGGATGCGCAGGGTGTTTTTCAATCCATTGCCCTACTTGGGCTGGACAGGGACGAGAATTTGTTTCTGGATGAAAACGGATGGCAAGCGCGGTACGTACCTGCCATACAAAAACGGGGCCCATTTTTTATCGGGTTTCAAGAAAAGATGATAGACGGGGAACCACATCAAGAGCCAATGATCCATGTAGATTTGGACCATGACCGTATCAGTGACAGCGACGGCGAGCTTTTGTTCAAACCCCATGGCGGCAATACGCCTTATCTTGAGCATATTGGTACTGTTCTCAGAACGATCCATCAGGGGATCGACATCAGCACAGGCATGTTTGCGGCCTTTGAAGAGATGGGCTTGATCGAGAAAGTGGATGTGGAGATCAAACTCAGCGACACAGAGCAATATAATGTGCCCGATTACTACTCGATCAGCGAGGAAAACCTCATGCAGCTTGATGGGACAAGTTTGGAGCGTCTTAATAAAGCCGGCTTCTTGCGACTGGCTTTTTTGGTGCTCGCTTCGCTTGGAAATGTCAGCAGGATTGTGGATATGAAGAACCAAAAACGTGCGATTGATTAAGATCGAAGTTGATGAAGATCAAAGGCGCGAATGATGTCTTGTGATATAGCCCGACAATGGAAACAAAATAGACAATGAAGATCACCCGAAAAACCAAAACCATGATCGGCCTGTCACCGGATAATCTGCCTGTAGACGAATTGATACAGGCCGGAGTGCCTGTCATTTTAAAGGGTGTGGCGCGGGACTGGCCGCTTGTCCGTCACGGGCTAAGCTCTCCGAAACGCGCGATGGACTATTTGAAGTCATTTTACAATGGCAAGCCCGTGATCAAGTTTTCCGGCTCCCCCGAAATCGAAGGCCGGTTCTTTTATAATGAAGATGTGTCCGGTCTGAATTTCACGTCCGAGCGCATACCGTTGGATCAATTTTTGGATCAGGTTGAAGCAAACCTTGAGAATGCCCACGCTCCATCTTTTTATGTCGGCTCCACCGATCTCAACGTTTATCTACCCGGGTTAAGAGACGAGAACGACCTTGCATTGGCAGAGGACGTGTTGGAACACCACGATCCTTTGGTCAGTATATGGCTCGGCAACCGTACATGCGCATCGGCCCATTATGATTTCTCCAACAACATAGCTGGGTGCATGGTGGGGCGCCGCCGCTTTACCATGTTCCCGCCAGAACAGGTGCATAATTTATATCCCGGCCCTTTGGAGCCAACGCCGGGCGGGCAGGTGGTCAGCATGGTTGATTTCAAAAACCCGGATTTTGAGAAATACCCCAAATTCAAAGAGGCCATCGCCGCAGGGCAGGTCGCCGACATGGAAGCTGGCGATATGCTTTTTATTCCAAGCATGTGGTGGCATCAGGTCGAATCCCTCGCGAGTTTCAATATCTTGATCAATTATTGGTGGAATACTGCGCCCTCTTATATCGACACCCCCCAAACCACGCTCTTGCACGCTCTGCTCAGCTTGCGGGATCGCCCGGAAGCTGAAAAACAGGCGTGGCGGGAACTTTTTGAATATTATGTCTTTGGCCCCTCCACCAAAGCCGGGGCGCATTTGCCCGAAGCGGCCCGTGGCAATCTGGGGCCTATGGACGAGATGAAAGCCAGACGATTGCGGGCGCTCTTGCTCAACCGCCTCAACCGTTAACGCACAGATAGGGAAATTGGAACCATGGAAAACCAAACCATAAAAAAAGTTGTCATCGCTGGCGGAGGCACTGCCGGCTGGACTGCTGCTGCTGCCTTAAGCCGACAATTGGGTTCGCTGTTGGACATCACACTTATCGAATCTGACCAAATCGGTACGGTCGCTGTCGGCGAGGCCACAATCCCGACCATTCGTACATTCCACCATTTACTGGGGATTGACGAGAAGGCTTTCATGCGCGCAACCCAAGCCAGTTTTAAACTGGGCATTGCCTTTGAAGACTGGGGTGGGCTTGATGAGCGATATTTTCACGCATTCGGCCAGATCGGAAAATCCACATGGATGGGCGATTTTCATCATATCTGGATGATGGCCAAAGCAAACGGGCTGGCAGGCGAGCTTGGCGACTATTGTTTCGAATTACAGGCCGCTGAGGCAGGAAAGTTTGCTACCTCTGAGCACTCCAAACTTAACTATGCCTATCATTTGGACGCAGGCCTTTATGCACGCTTCTTGCGCCAGATGAGTGAGGGCAACGGGGTCAGCCGGGTCGAAGGTAAAATCACTAAGGTCGAGCAGGTTGCAGACACAGGATATATTGAAGCGCTTGTGCTTGAAAGCGGAGAGAGGGTCGAGGGCGATCTGTTCATCGACTGTACCGGATTTCGGGGCCTGTTGATCGAGGAGACCTTGAAAACCGGCTATGAGGACTGGAGCGAATATCTGCCTATGGACAGCGCGCTCGCCGTACAAACCGAAGCCACTGATCCCGCGCTGCCCTATACTCGGTCTATCGCTCACGAATCTGGCTGGCAGTGGAGAATTCCGTTGCGGCACAGGGTTGGCAACGGGCTTGTCTATTGCAGTAAATACATATCGGACGAGGATGCGCGCACGGCATTATTTGACAATATTCAAGGCAAAACTCTAACGGAACCCCGGGTGATCAATTTCAAGACCGGATGTCGCCGCAAGGTCTGGACTAAAAATTGCGTTGCCCTCGGCCTGTCCACCGGATTTGTAGAACCACTGGAATCGACCAGTATCCATCTGATTCAAAACGGCATCATCCGCCTCATCCAATTGTTCCCCTTCAACGGTATGGACGATGCTTTGATCCGTCACTATAACGAACAATCAAAAGAGGAATTGGTCAGCATCCGCGACTTTATTATCCTGCACTATAAACAAACAGCGCGCGATGACAGTGCGTTCTGGCGTGATCAGCAAGCCATGGATATCCCCGATACACTGGCCCAGCGCATCGCCTTGTTTAAAGAAAATGCCCATGCCTACCAAGCCCCTGATGATCTGTTCAGGGTCGATTCCTGGGTGCAAGTGATGATGGGGCAAGGGTTGGTGCCGAAAGGCTACCACCATATGGGGGCTCTCATGAGCACGGAACAAATGCAAAAAGCCCTAGGGGGCATAAAATCCAATATTGCAAAAGCCGTAGAGTCCATGCCGCCCCATCAACAGTTTCTGGATCAATACTGCGCCGACTAACCACGCTTAAATCGACAGCTTTTGGGACCTCGATTTAAGCATGGCTGTGGGCACTTCATTTTATGAAGCCGCCGTATTGGTCACATCTTCTTGCCCGCCGCCTTTTGCATAGGGCAGATAAAATTCTATCAACTTTGCACTGTAGCTGTCTGGTTCAGGCATGCTTGCAATAAATGACGGATGATATTTTATCGCCTGCCACCACGACACATACCGTTCCCACGCATCGTCCACGAGGGGGAGTTGATAATCCTTATAGTGGGAGAGCAGCATTTCTATGCGCAGTGCAAACGGCGCAAAGGCGAAATCGACAACGCCGGGCTCATCGCCAAAGAAATAAGGCCCCGAGGCGGCCATGCCTTGCGTGAACGCAAGAAGCCCTTCAAGCATCTTGTCTTTAGCCTCATTCGCCTCGACGCTCCCTGCTTCCGCTTTTAGGAAACGATAGAAATAGGGAATGATATCCGCGCCTTGCTGATCTAGCCAGAAGCGCGCCTCTGCCCGTTCAATATGATCTGTCGGGAAAAGCGAACGGCAAGCCTCATGGGTTTCGTCGAGATATTCCAAGCTGCGTAGCGAGCCCGGAATGCTCATATCTGGCAGGCCTTGCCCAGCCTTCCGATCAACAATTTGCAAAACCGGCACTTGGCCTGTGTTACGGGAAAGTTTCAGCCATCGTTTTGATTTATGATAGGGATCGGTCTCTTTATAAACATAGGGAATGCCTAAATATTCAAGGGCCGTCCATGTGCGTTGCGCAAAGGGACAATACCAAGCCGAGTAAAAATTTATCTTGGCCATTTTAACTCCGCCTCGCAACTGCGTTCAATAATTTAGGTTTTTGGTCTTTATATAGGGCGTTTTTGAGCAAAAATCCGAACATTTTTGTTGGCCATAAGCGGGGTAGAAACCGGTTTTCAAAGGCAAAAACCTTATTCACATACCCGGGCACAACCGAAGCTTTGCGGCCTAAAGCCCGCAGGCCAACACGCGCAACCTTGACAGGTTGGTGTTTGGTAATGGGCATTTTCCAAAAATCCACCGGCATTTGGGCTGGCATATTTGTCTTGGTGAGGCCCGGAGATACGACGAGAACATCAACCCCGTGCGGTTTCATTTCCACATGTAGCGCTTCGCCGAGTGTCAAGATATAGGCTTGCGACGCTGCGTAATTGGCAACCAATGGCACGCCTTGATACCCGAATAGGCTGGACAAAAATACAATGCCGCCGCGCCCGCGTTGGATCATATCCGCGCCGTAGAGCCGCGCGAGAGCTGCGGGCACCTGAATGTTAAGATTGATCAAATTACTATGCGCATTGAGGGCAACTTTGGTAAAATGTCCTGTCGTTTCACTGCCGGCGCTGAGCACGACCAGCCCGGGGGCTATGTCTTTGGTTTTCTCGTATAAATCAGACGGCGCATTAACCGCCGTTAAGTCCATCGCGATTGTCACCACATCAATTTTGTGTTGCGCCTTTAATTTGAGGGCGCTGGCATCAAGCGCTTTTTGGCCACGGGCCACCAACACCAGATTATGACCTTTCGCGGCCAGCTCATGTGCAAATGCCAAGCCAATACCTGCGGAACCGCCTGTAATAACCGCCCATTCTCCGTATTTTTTTACTGTATCTTTCATAATGATCTCCAATTTTGTGTTAAATTTTGTCTGTGAATTGGAGATAAGCTTGTTGCCATAATTAAATAAGACGGTAATACTGGAAGTCTTATATCCATTTATGACAATTAAGGTTTCCCATGGACAATGAACTTGCGCTGCGGCTGTTTGTCAGTGTTGTTGAAGGCAACAGCTTTTCCAAAGGGGGCGCCCGCCTTGGTGTGCCACAATCTTCGACCTCGCGGATGATCACAAAACTGGAGACACAACTCGGCGCAAAATTATTACGGCGCTCAACACGCAAACTCACCCTGACCGAAGCCGGACAGATTTATTTCGAACATGCCACACGCATTGTCGCGGGTCTGGATGAGGCCAGTGAAGCCATTCGAAACCTCAACGGCGCGCCAGCAGGCTTGCTACGGGTCACCGCGCCCTCAACATTTGGCCGCTTGTTCATTGCCCCTTTGCTAAAAGAATTTCATACCCTCTACCCGGACATCACAATCGGTTTGTCGCTCACAGACACGGTAGAAGACATTATAGGCCTTGGCTATGATGTCGCCATTCGTTTGGGTGAATTGCGCGATTCCAATCTAATTGCAAAGCGCCTGGGCAGCAGCACGTCCTTGGTGTGCGCAAGCCCGGCATATCTGAAAGAACACGGGACGCCGCTCACAGTTGCAGACCTTGCCACACACAATTGTCTGCAATTTCGCACCAACCCCGGTCAAAACACGTGGCGGTTCGTGAAAGGGGGCAGCGAATATAATATACAAGTGAACGGTAGCTTCTTTGCCAATAATGGAGATGCGCTTCTGGCGGCGTCTCTAGCGGGCCTAGGGATTTCTTTTGCACCCGAGTGGGTGTTAGACACCCATATTAAAGACGGAACCATGAGCCGCATCCTCCCCGAATTCACACCAAAAATTGATCTGATGCCTATACAGGCTGTATACGGCTATCGCCAATTTGTACCAGCCAAACAGCGCGTGTTTATCGAATTTCTCCAAGTCCGGATTTCCTCAATGTCTTGGGCGCGCGGCTAAAGGTCAGAAAGTAATGTGAAACTACATCTCCATTTTAAGCCGTTAATTGCTCAAAATGGATAAGTTATTCTCAAAATGCCTATCTAATATAATGAGAGCACCGATGTTATCTCCACTTTGAATGAAAGGCCCGGTCCCGGGTTTTCAAAACAAAGGAGTACATTATGCAAACGCAACACCATCAAGCAGACCAGAATTTTGTCGCCGCCCTTATTTGTGCGCAATCGCGTATTGAGCAGAGCAACCTAACCCGTCCCCTCGCATCACAAAATCAGCTAATCGTCTGGACAGACAGCCCATAATTTGTCCGATGCGTAGTTTAAAGAACAATCGTCATGTTCGCCCCACATGAACACGCCCTGCCACGGTTTTCAGCTTAAATTCAAGAGATCATTATGCCCCAACTTCTTCGCCCACTGGGCCTGATACGTTCGTCACGACCGGCCGTAGAACAATGTTGCCTGACCAAATTGGACAGGCATTTTGTGACACTGGTGCAATTTGCATTGGTCCTCTTATCGGTTAATTTGCTGAGCGCATTTCACCTTGTCTTTACGGTCATTATTATAGGCGCATCTGTTGCGGCGGTGTTTATGATCCGTGGGCAGGTTTGGGCCTATGCGTTGGCGAAATTAACGGCTTTGGGGTTTCTAGCTGTCTATAGCCTAGACCTTCTTGCCCATATCCCGCTCATGCCGCTTGCCCCGTTCTCAAACGAAATTGTGACAGTCCCGTTTCTTTTAAGCGAGGTATTCGGTGTTTGGCTGTCTTCCATGTTGCTGTCCAACTTACAGCCTGTGCCCCTACGGGCCGTTTTACAACCCTGATCTAGAGGAGATTATTAATGCCCCCCCCACAACATATGCCCCCTAAAAACCCTTATGCTAACATGACCGGTTTTTGGAAAATAATTGTACATTTCACAGAATCTATAGACCGAGGTTTGGAAGCCGACTTCGAACGTAATTTAGGCCAAAAACGCAATATGCGCTCCGGCCTTTAAATCTCACTTTACCCCCCCCAACCATACTCATGAGGAGAATATCATGAACGCAGACTACAAAACCAACCTTGCCCTCATCACAAACGAAGCCGCTACAGGCGAGGCAAAAACTATATTTGAAGCCACAAAAACCCAATTGGGGTTTGTTCCGAATATGTACCAGATCAT
Organism: Robiginitomaculum sp.; assembly: GCA_002733605.1. Classification (GTDB taxonomy): domain Bacteria; phylum Pseudomonadota; class Alphaproteobacteria; order Caulobacterales; family Maricaulaceae; genus Robiginitomaculum_A. The sequence goes on along the minus strand of NVWK01000004.1, from coordinate 5,600 downwards.
GGCCAACTCGCAGGGCTATCTCAGCACCTATATCCATGGGTATAAAGCGTTCCGGCAAGCTTCCGGTTTTACCCCGCAAGAACAAGAACTGGTGTTTTTGGTGATTAGTGATAAAAACGGGTGTGAGTATTGTACGGCAGCGCACAGCATGATTGCGGATAAAGTCGCTAAATTTGATGCCGATACACTCGCAAATGTGCGTGCAGGCAACCCTGTTTCTGATCCAAAATTACAAGCTCTTGCCGTCATGACATCCCGGCTCTTTGACACACGCGGTTTGATCACCAAAATGGATGCGCAAAATTTCTTGAGCGCCGGTTACGCGGAAGAACAGATACTGGAAATCATTCTGGCAATTTCTGTCAAAACTCTCAGCAATTATGCAAATCACATCTTCCATACCGATGTGGACGCCGCTTTTAAAGACTATGCGGTAAAGACATAGAGGTTTATCGGGCATCCATGGCAGGCGCGCGTGGATGCCCGAAGTTATCGGGGATGATGAATATTGGGACCAAATGGCAGCGAGCGATATGTTCTGCGAATATTTACGTACGCCGAGTGAGTGAGCATATTTATTATATCAACCTCGATTAAAACCCTAGTTTACGGCGAATGTTTATTCGTGTAGTTCAAAAAGAAACTAGGGAATACTCTTATGACACTGAAACATCTTTTATGCGTAAGCGCATGTGCTTTTCTGATCTCTTGTGGCGCAAATACGACAAGTGACCCTGCCGATACAAGTGCCGCAGCCGCGCAATCCAAATTTAGTTTAGACTATGAAAAATTCACTCTGGAAAACGGGCTGGAAGTGATTTTGCATGTAGACAAATCAGATCCGATTGTCGCGTTTACAACGGTTGTCCATGCGGGCAGCAACCGCGAAAAGCCGGGGCGAACTGGCTTCGCGCATTTCTTTGAACACATGGCCTTTAATGATTCCGAAAACGTACCGCGTGGCTGGAACCGCAAAGCTATCCCTGATTGGGGCGGGGCGCGTAACGGCGGAACATGGAGTGACGGTACGATTTATTATGAAGTTGTGCCAAAAGATGCGTTCGATAAAATCCTCTGGATAGATAGCGACCGGCTTGGCTATATGATCAATACGGTGACGCAAGCCGCACTTGAGCGCGAAAAACAGGTTGTTAAAAACGAGAAACGCCAACGGGTAGATAATGCCGCCTATGGCTATACCCAAGAGGTGATCCGCAAGGCCCTCTATCCGCACGGACATCCTTATAGCTGGACGGTCATCGGTTCCTTGCCGGATTTACAGGCCGCAACCTTGGAGGACCTCAAGGAATTTTATAGCGGGTTATATGGCCCAAACAATGCGACATTGGCGATTGTCGGAGACATCGACATCGCCCAGACCAAAGCAAAGGTACAGCAATGGTTCGGCGAAATTCACAGGGGGCCAGAGGTGAAACCTCTCCCGGCCATGCCTGTAACTTTAACGGAAACCAAGACGTTTTATTTCGAGGATAATTTCGCAAAACTACCGGATCTCGCTCTCACATTCCCAACGGTCGAAGCCTATCATACGGATGAACAAGCCTTAAATGTTCTGGGGGAAATCCTTGCAGGCAGTAAAAACTCCGTCTTGTACAAACACATTGTCGAGCAGGGGAAATTGGCACCGACAGTATCCAGCTATAACAATAGTATGGAGCTTGCCGGTGAATTTGTATTTAGGGTGCGCGCCAATGCGGGCATAGATTTAGATGCCGTTCAGACCGCCCTTAACGCTGCGCTTGTGCAGTTTGAAACGGAAGGTGTGGACGCTAAAGATTTACAGCGTATCAAGGCGGAGCAAGAGACCCGCCTGTATGCGAGCGTTTCGACAGTTTTGGGTAAATCCAATCAACTGGCACGTGACAATGAATTTGCCGGTGACCCGGCTTATGCCATTAAGTCCGCAAAGCTTCTGAACGCGGTGAGCGCGGAAGATGTGATGGCCGCGTACGAAAAATATGTGAAAGGCAGACACGCTATTATCACCAGTTTTGTGCCGAAAGGACAATCAGAGCTCGCCGTGGAGGGTTCTGTTGCCGCCAGTGTCTGGATTGAAGAAGTCACATCCGGCGCGGCCAGCGAAGAAGTAAGCCAAGGTGCAGAAGCGGACTATGTAAAAACCGCCAGCACGTTTGATCGTTCCGAGCCCGATTTCGGTGAATTACCTTTGGTGCAAATGCCGACAATATGGGAAGCTAATCTGGCTAATGATATTGCGCTGATCGGCATCGAAAATTCCGAAACACCTTTGGTCAATTTTGATGTCACGATTGCCGGTGGCGGCTGGCTCGACCCTCTCGATAAAAAGGGGGTGGCTAGCTTGTTGGCACGCTTGATGAATGAGGGCACGGCTACGAAAACGGCGGCAGAACTGGAGCAGGCAATTGGTTTGCTTGGCTCAACCATTCGCGTAGGCGTAAGTGCGGAGGAGTTGACCATCAGCGTCAGCGCTCTGTCCAAAAATTTCGAAGCGACAATGGAACTGGTTGAGGAAATACTCTCTCAACCGCGCTGGCAGGACGCTGATTTTGATCGGGTGAAATCTGCGACATTGACCACGATTAAAGGGCGAGAAGCTTCGCCGCGCACGATTGCAGCGCTCGCATTTTCCAGATTGATTTATGGAGATCAACATCCTTTGGGCTTCGCGCAAAACGGCAACTTTGCGACGGTGACAGATATTGAACTTGCAGATTTGCAGGCCTATTACAAAGTTCTATTAAACTCAAAAACCCGCATGCATATTGCGGGGGACATCTCCCAAGACCGTGCCGTCAAAGCTTTTGAGCATTTGGCTGAAAAATTTACACCAAGTGAACAGACGTCTCCAACATACCCGATTGCCAAGCAAGTGAACGCCGGCAAAGTGTTTTTCATCGATGTGCCCGGCAGCAAGCAAAGCGTGATCTATGTTGGTAAACTGACTGTAGCGAGCACCCACGCAGACGCTAACAAACTCGATTTCACAAACGAGAAGTTGGGCGGTGGCATTAGTGGCGATCTCGCCCAAACATTGCGGATAGAAAAAGGATATACCTATGGGGCGTATTCGCGCATATCCTATGGTCTGGTTGCGCAACCGTTCAGTGCGTCCACAAGCGTGCGCGCAAATGCCACGCAACCAAGCTTGGAAATCATACGCGATATGCTTGCCAATTATGGCAAAACTTTCTCTGATGCGGACGTGAAAACCACCCAGCAAAAACTGGTGAAAGAAAACACCCGCGCCTTTGAAAGCCTAAGAGCAAAATTGGGTACATTACGGGTGATTAGCAAATACGCCAAAAGCACAAAATATGTTGAAGAGGATCAGCAAGAGCTTGTCGCGATGCAAGTTGGGGACTTCAAACGCATTGCCGACCAATATCTCGACGAGTCTGAAATGCTCTATCTAATTGTTGGTGATAAGGAGAGCCAATTTGCACCCGTGAACGCATTTGCAGGCGGAAATGTCATCGAGCTCGATATATATGGCCATAGGCTTCCGTAAAGCGCCCAGAGAATGTAAAAGGAGCATCCAAGCAGAAGATTTAATTGGGCGCCAGTAATACGCCAGCCTCAATGGCCATGCGGACCAAATGGGACAAATTGCGCGCCTGCATTTTCTCGATAACCCTTGCACGATGTATTTCAATCGTGCGGGGGCTTATACCCATATCATAGGCGATCACCTTGTTTTGGCGCCCTGAAGCGATATGCACTAAAACTTCATGCTCTCTGGGGGTCAATCTTTCGATCCGGCTTTGCAGGTTTTTTTGTTCGGTTTTTTCGAGATAAATTTTCTCCCCGATGGCCATGGCGCGGCGCACGGATTCAACCAAAACATCTTCTTCAAACGGTTTTTCGATAAAATCAACCGCGCCTGCTTTCATAGCTTTCACCGCCATCGGTAAATCCCCATGTCCGGTAATAATAATAACGGGCAGTTTAATACCGTCTTTGACGAGGCGTTGCAAAACTTCTAGCCCGTCCATTTCCGGCATGCGAATATCCAGCAAAAGACAACCAGCATACTCTGGAGAAACTTCTGCAAGAAAGGTGTTGGCAGAAGAAAAAACCTTTTGTTCAAACCCGTAAGAGTCCAGCAAAGCCGACATTGAATCGCGCACCGCTTCATCATCATCAAGAATATATACGCGCAAATTCTCAGGCATTATCTGTCTCCATTCGTGTGTGCGTCTCCGGTTGAGACGTTATAGGCAGGGTGAAGCAAAACGTAGTGCCGCCGTGCTTGTTGTCCACGGCCTCGATCTCTCCGCCGTGTTCTTCGATGATAGTCTTGCAGATGGAAAGCCCGACACCCATGCCGTTCGGTTTGGTCGTGATAAACGATTGAAACAGTTTCTGTACAACTTTGCTCGGAAGACCCGGCCCGTTATCACACACGCACACCTCTACAAATGTGTCGCCACGCCAGTGGGTTTTCACATACATCTGCGGATCATCGCGCCCCTCAAGCGCTTCAAGAGCATTACGCACTAAATTAACGATGACTTGTTGCAGTCTAACCTTGTGTACTAAAATTTCCGGCAAATCGGGCGAGAGTTTTGTTGCAAACTTTATAGAGTTGCTCTGCCCGCCCGGAAGGACAAGTGTGATAGCTTCCTCAATGATTTCGTTGATGTTTTCAAAACTACGCTCTGTATCTTCTTTTTCTACAAATTTACGCAGGCCCCGAATAATGCCGCCCGCCCGTGCCGCTTGCTCGACGGCTTTTTCCATATACCCCAAGGCTTTTTCTGTGGATTTTTCTGTGGCTGTCTCGGTCTCCGAGCTCAATAACCGTCGTGAGGCCTGCACATAATTCATCACCGCCGTGAGGGGCTGGTTCAATTCATGCGCCATGGCCGAGGCCACTTCCCCCATCGCGCTCACACGTGAAACATGTTGTAAATCTGATTGTAAAATCCGCTCACGGTCTTTGCTTTCAATCAACTCGGCTTCCAGGGCAACACGCGCTGAAATATCGCGAAAGGAGACGACCGCACCAACCAGTTCCCCATCATCCCAGATCGGTGTACTGACATATTCGACCGGAAAACTACTCCCGTCTTTGCGCCAGAACACTTCATTGGACTCGCGGTGTACTTTTCCGTCTTTGAAAGCTTTTACATTTGAATCTAGTAAAATATTCAGCTTTTGGTCAAGGGTAAAACTAGGATTTACTTTTCGAGAAATGGTTTGAAATGTTTTCTCTTGATTTTGACCGAAATCTATATTTTTAGACATTGTTAGTAGTTGCTCCATATTTTGGTTAGAAAGCATCTTAGTTACTACGTCCTTACTCCAGATATTCTTGCGAAAAGGAAATATGGATTGAATGTTCTTTTTAGTAGAAATGTAACCTTCTCTTTCTTCATCACCCCTAATGCCTACATAAGAAACCACTGGGTCGGTCCCGACATAATTCTCGAAAGGGTCCAACTTTAATTTTTTTGTACACCAACGAGCATTAGAAGAAGGTAAAAATCCACCATACATTTGCAAAAAATGGTCAAATGGATCTTCTGAACTGTTTTCTGCACCTTGTAAAAGATTAATTTTTATTCCAAGGTAAACTTCTAAGTTTTTAATTAATT
>NVWK01000003.1 GCA_002733605.1 Robiginitomaculum sp. | reverse complement strand
GGCGTTGACACAAACCAATATCAAACGTTTGATGGCGTATTCCTCGATTGCGAATATGGGCTATGCCTTGGTGGCGCTTTCTGCGGGCGGGCCAGCTGGCGTTAGCGGTATGTTGATTTTCATGTCGATTTATCTTGTGACGGTTGTCGGCACATTTACGTGTATATTACAAATGCGTACGCGTGACGGTATGGTTGAACAGATTAGTGATTTGGGTGGGTTGTCAAAATCCAATCGCTCTCTAGCTGTGATCTTTAGCGCCATGATGTTTTCAGTTGCCGGTATCCCTGTCTTTATGGGCTTTTTCGGGAAATGGTTTGCGTTTGCACCTGCGTTTGATGCAGGCTTGGGCTGGCTTGTTATTGTGGCCCTGTTGTCGTCTGTTGTGGGTGCGTTTTATTATATCCGTATTGTCAAAACCATCTGGTTTGATGATCAGGTCCAAACTTTTGTGCCGGCCCCGCGTTCGCTCGCGCTTATGTCTACGGCTTCGGCTTTGCTTTTGTTTCCGGTATTGTTGTTGCCATTTGTGGCAGCGCCTATGCGAAACCTCATTGAAATGGCTGCTGCCAGTCTATTTTAGCAGTTTATTCTCGTGCGGTTTTTACATTTCAAATCTATCGATTCTACCAATGCGCAAGCCAAGCGGTTTGCGAACCCGAGCGTTGGGGGCGGTGACTTTGGCCCTCTCTGGCTCTCTGCTGATTGCCAGACAGCGGGCAAAGGTCGGCGTGGGCGGGACTGGATGTCGGATACGGGCAATCTATTCTGTACGGGGCTTTATCCGCACGAGGGTACGCCCATGTCTGCGGCCCGGCTTAGCTTTGCGGCCGCGCTTGCGGTGGCACAAACGCTTGATGCCTATATCGGCCCGGATTTAACGACGATCAAATGGCCGAATGATGTTTATGTCGGCGGTAAGAAAATCTGTGGTATTTTGCTTGAAACCGGTACCCACCAAGACGAGAGCTGGGTTTTAGTCGGCATTGGCATAAATTTGGTGTCGAGCCCTGATTTCGAAGATTACCAAACCACCCATTTACTTGAGCATATTGCTCCTTCATTGCTGGAGGGGGCAGAGCCGGTTTTTACGGGTGCACAGCCCGTCCTTGCTATTTTGGCACAAAGATTTGATCATTGGCGCAATATTTACCTTGCGCAAGGGTTTGCCCCCCTGCGCCAAGCTTGGCTTGAGCGGGCACAGGGGATTGGCGGGGTGGTGACAGTGCGTCTGCCCAACACAGTCATAGAAGGTATTGCTTTGGGCATGGATGAGGACGGCGCATTGGAAGTGCAAGTGAACGCAGGGCCTGATAGCGGGAAATGTGTGAAAATCCATGCAGGGGATGTTTTCTTTCCCCCATCCGCTCTATAAGACAGATAAATAAAGGAGCCTTGTACGATGTTACTTGCGATAGACAGTGGCAATACCAATACTTTGTTCGCTATTCATGACGGCACATCTTGGGTCGTGGAATGGCGGATTGAAACGAATGCTGCGCGTACCGCCGATGAATATGCGGTTTGGCTTTATCAACTTATGAATATGCAGGGGCTGAAGTTTGCGGACTTAAGCTCTTGTATTATTTCGACAGTTGTGCCGCAATCCTTGTTCCATATGCGCAATTTGGCGCGTAGACATTTGGACATTGTTCCGATGGTTGTTGGGGAGCCGGGCGTGAATATCGGCGTGGGTGTTAATTTGGAAAACCCGAACGAGGTCGGGGCTGACCGATTGGTAAATGCGGTTGGGGCGCACAAAAACCATAAAGGCCCGCTGATCATTGTCGATTCCGGAACGGCGACAACTTTTGATGTGATTAGTGAAAATGGAGATTTTGAAGGCGGAATTATTTCACCGGGTATTAATCTGTCTTTGCGCGCATTGCATGATGCGGCGGCGAAATTGCCGCGTATTGCCATTCAGAGACCTGATAAGGTTATCGGACGTGGTACAGTGGAAGCCATGCAGTCCGGGATTTTTTGGGGATATATCGGGCTTGTTGACGGACTTATCACCCGCATGCGAGCCGAAGATGATCGTAATTTTACGGTTATTGGCACGGGCGGTATTGCGTCTTTGTTTGAAGGGGTGTCGGAACGCATTGATGTGTATGATGCCAAATTGACCATTAATGGCTTGCATGAAATCTGGCGCAAGAATTCCGGCCAAAAGGATGCAGGTTAGCATGACGAAAAATCAAGACGAATTGGTGTTTTTGCCCCTTGGCGGGTGTGGTGAAATTGGCATGAATTTGAACCTTTACGGGTTCGGGCCAAAGCATGCGCGCAAATGGATTATTGTCGATATCGGCGTCACATTTGGTGGGCCGGAGACACCCGGCATTGAAATTATTATGCCGGAGATCGAATTTCTCTACGATATAAAGGATGACATTCTCGGGATTGTCCTGACCCATGCTCATGAAGATCATATGGGGGCTTTGGCGCGCTTGTGGCCTCGCATTGGCTGCCCCGTATATGCAACCCCGTTCACACATTATCTGACAGAGGGGCGTCTCGCGGAGGTCGGGTTGCTTGGCGACGTCGAGTTGCATAAAATCCAGATGAAGGCACGCTTTTCTCTCGGCCCGTTTGATCTGGAACTCATCACATTGACCCATTCTATTCCCGAGCCGAATGCTGTGGTCATTCGTACACCGGCGGGGCTTATCCTGCATACGGGGGATTGGAAGATCGATCCCGATCCGCAAATTGGTACGGGGGTTGATATTGACAGGCTTAAAGCCGTCGGAGACGAGGGTGTTTTGGTGATAGTGTGCGATTCCACCAATGTGTTTTCGCCCGGCGTGGCAGGATCCGAAGCAGGCGTTCGCAAAGAACTGACCAAGCTGATCTCTGAATATGCAGGGCGGGGCATGGCCGTGGCCTCATTCGCGTCTAATGTTGCGCGTCTTGAAAGTGTGATGATGGCGGCGCGGGCGAATAACCGCAGTGTGTGCCTGATCGGGCGCTCTATGCACCGGATGACAGAGGCGGCCAAGGCTGTGGGGATGTTGTCCAAGGTCGGGAATTTACTGAGCGAAGATGAGGCGCAATCCATGCCGTCCGAGCATGTTTTGTATTTGTGCACGGGTTCGCAGGGCGAGCCGCGCGCGGCCCTGTCGCGGATTGCCAAGAGAGAACACCGCACGGTGAAACTGGGGAAGGGGGATGTGGTGATATTCTCCTCGAAAATCATTCCCGGGAACGAGAAGGGCATTTTCGCGTTGCAAAATAGCTTGGCCGATCAGGGTGTTGAGATTGTTACAGAAAAATCCCGCGATATACATGTGTCCGGTCATCCGTGTCGGGACGAGCTTAAAGAAATGTATGGTTGGGCGCGGCCTCATATTTCCATTCCTGTGCATGGGGAACGCCGGCATTTGCTTGAGCATGCGAAATTGGCCAAGGGCGAGTTCGGTATCAAGCATGCGCTTGCCCCGCATAATGGTGAGATGATCTTGCTGTCCCAAAAGGGGCCTAAAATTATTGATATTGTACCTTCGGGACGCTTGCATGAAGATGGTGGCCTGATTGTCAGCGCCGAAGATGCCAGCCTGCGCGAGCGCCGTAAAATGGCCTATTGCGGTCATATAGCGATCAGTGTTGTGATTAATAATAAAGGGCAGTTGATTGGCGGTCCTGAGCCGCGTGCGTCCGGGTTTCCACACGGGAACAGGGGGCAACACCTCGACGAATTACTTGATGAGGTGGCGGATGTGGCCGAAACTGCGTTTCGGAGTTTGCGCCGTGAAAAGCGCAGTGATGAGGATGAGGTCGAAGAGCGTATCCGTTCGAAAGTACGTCGCCTCATTCGTGAACGCACTGGCAAACGTGCCATTGTAGAAGTTACCACGATAAAGGTGTGAACATGATTGGCCCCTTAAACCATGTCGGCATTGCCGTTCCCTCCATTGAGGACGCGATAAAACCGTATAGGGAGATTTTCGGTATAACGGATATTACGAAGCCCAAAGCATTGCCTGCGCAGGGGGTTCGCTTTGCATTTGTCAATCTGCCGAGCGGACAAGTGGAGTTGATCGAGCCGTATGGGGATAATTCTCCCATCGAAAAATTCCTGCTAAAACACCCGAAGGGCGGGCAGCATCATATGTGCTTCGAGGTTGAAGATATTTATGCGGCGAAATCCTATGTGGAAGAAAGAGGCGCGAGCGTGCTGGGCGAACCACGTATTGGCGCGCACGGCACTCTGGTCATTTTTATACACCCCAAAGATTTCACGGGCACATTGATCGAATTGATGGAAACGCCTAAACAGATTTCAGGGCCTGCACATTCCGGGGATGAGGATTAAGTTATGTCAATTGTAACCGCTGTGGCCGTTTATTTCGTCATTTGGTGGCTGATGCTATTTACGGTATTGCCGTGGGGTATTCGGGGCCAGCATGAGAGTGATGACACGATTGTCAAAGGCTCGGAACCCGGTGCGCCGATCAAAGCTATGATGAAGCGGAAATTGATACAAAACAGCATTTTGTCCGCCCTCGTTTGGGTTGTTGTTATGGCCATCCTCAAGTTTGATCTGATTTCGCTAGATAGCATCCCGTTCATTCCAGACTTCGTGCCTGAAGATATTTAGAAAATTTAATCTCCCCCGCTGATTGTAGACTTGCCGCTCGGGCAGCTAACCAGTATGGGTAGACAAACAATAGGAAAACCCATGCGCCTTTCACGATATTTTTTGCCGCTTTTGAAGGAAACTCCGGCGAGTGCCGAGATTGCCTCCCACAGATTTATGTTGCGGGCCGGTATGGTCAAACAGCACAGTGCCGGTATTTATTCCTGGTTGCCGCTTGGTCATAAAGTTCTGACAAAAATCGCCGATATTGTGCGCGAAGAGCAAAACCGGGCCGGTGCGATCGAGATGTTGATGCCGACGATACAGCCGGCGGAACTTTGGAAAGAAAGCGGGCGTTATGATGATTACGGCAAGGAAATGCTGCGTATTACCGACCGGAGCGGGCGCGAGCTTCTCTATGGGCCAACCAATGAAGAGGTTCTGACCGATGTATTTCGTAGTTTCGTACGCTCTTACAAGGACTTGCCGCAACTCCTTTATCATATCCAGTGGAAGTTTCGTGATGAAGTTCGTCCGCGTTTCGGGGTGATGCGTGGGCGCGAATTTTTAATGAAAGATACCTATTCTTTTGACATCGATATGGAGGCAGCTGTGCGTTCGTACAATAAAATGTTTGTCGCCTATTTGAACACATTTGCCCGTATGGGGCTTCAGGCCGTGCCGATGCGTGCGGATACGGGGCCGATTGGCGGCGATTTATCCCATGAGTTTATCATTTTGGCAGAAACGGGCGAAAGCGAAGTGTTCTGCCATGCGGATTTGCTGGGTATGGATGTTCCGGGGCCGGATGTTAATTTTGATGGAGATTTACAGCCTTTGGTGGATGCTCGCACGGCGCTGTATGCGGCGACAGAGGAAATGCATGACGCGGACGCATTCGCGCAAGTGCCCGAGGATAAACGTGTGTCTGCACGCGGGATCGAAATTGGTCACATTTTCTGCTTTGGTGACAAATACTCCAAGCCGATGGGGGCCAAAGTTATGGGGCCGGACGGGAGAGAACATGTGGTGCAGATGGGATCGTACGGGATTGGTGTTTCGCGTCTTGTTGGCGGAATTATCGAAGCGAGCCATGACGAAAACGGTATTATCTGGCCTCTGGCCGTTACGCCGTTCGGGGCTGGCATCTTGAATTTGAGAGCGGGTGATGAGGATACGGATAAAGTCTGCGAAGATTTATATGCACGCCTCGGGGCAGCCGGTATTGATCCGCTATATGACGATAAAGCCGATCGGGGCGGTGTTAAATTTTCGCGCATGGATTTAATTGGTCTGCCGTTCCAGATTGTTGTTGGGCCTCGCGGCTTGAAAGAAGGTATTGTCGAGGTTAAGACCCGTAAAACCGGAGAACGTCAAAACTTAAGCCCGGATGAGGCCGTCAACTTCATCATTGCCCAATATAAAGGTATTCTCACTTAATGCAGCCTGTTTTGGATACACATCAACGGGATACGCACAAGGGCGCGCCGCCTTTTGGCAAGTTTGAGCGCAAACTTTCCATGCGATATCTAGGGGCACGTAAAAGTGAAGGCGGGGTTGGTCTGATCTCGGTTTTGTCCTTCTTGTGTATCATGCTCGCTATTTTTGCCATGGTTACCATTATGTCGATCATGAACGGGTTTCGCGAGACAACCCTTGCGCTGACACTGGGTACGGATGGTCATATGTATGTGGCATCCGCGCAGGCGAATCCGCCAGAAGATCAAATCGAGGATTTACGAGCGCGGGTGCAAAGTGTGACCGGGGTTGATATCGCGTTTCCATTTACCCAACACGAGACCTTTATTCAGGCCTCTGGCCGCAACGCCGGGGCGAGGGTGGTTGGTATTGCCAACCGGCATCTGCAATCCATGACATTGATTAGCGAGAATTTGATTGTTGGTGATTTGAACAGTTTCGGCACAGGTCTGAATGGTGGTGATAAAATTATTATCGGTATTGGTATGGCCAATGGTCTGGGGTTGACGGTCGGTGATAAGCTGACAATTTACTCGCCAATATTGAAGACAACGCCTTTTGGGTCGCGCCCTGTTTTCAAAGCTTATGAAATTGGCGGCGTTTTTGATACCGGACTGGTTCTGGCCGATAGTATGAATGTTTATATGCCGCTAGAACAGGCAGAGCTGTTTTTCCAGCAAGGGCGGGCAGCATCCGAGATACAATTGCGCCTAGAAGACCCCGATATGATCCATGCGCTGAAACCCCTCATTCGTGAAGCGGCGGGGGTGCCCATATTTGTCCTGACATGGGAAGACAAAAACTCCGGCTTTGCGACCGCTTTGCGGACAGAGCAGATCGCCATGCGGTTTATTTTTATGATCGTCGTTGTCATTGCCGTGTTTCCGGTGCTGGCGGCCATGATTATGTTGGTGAAAAACAAGGGTAAGGATATTGCTATCCTGCGTACGATCGGGGCGACCAGTAGTTCCGTTATGCGGGTGTTTTTGATGTCTGGCGCCATGATCGGGGTTTTAGGTACATTTGCAGGCGTTGTTTTGGGCATATTGTTTTGTATAAATATCGGATTTGTACAAAGTATTATCGAAGCGATTACCGGCACGGATTTGTTCCCGCCCGAAGCTTACGGTATCGATCATTTACCTGTGAAAATCGTGCCGCTCGAAGTATTTTGGGTGTCGTTTTGGGGTTTTCTTGTTTCGGCATTGGCAACGTTCTTCCCGGCGCTAACCGCCTCCAAAATCGATCCGGTGGAGGCATTGCGTTATGAGTGATACCAAAACGCCCATTCTGTCTGTGCGCAATTTACACCGTTCGTTCGTGTCGGGCGATAATACTCTGAATGTGCTGAGCGGCGCTGATCTGGATATTTATCCCGGCGAAATGGTCGGGCTTATCGGGCCTTCGGGGAGCGGAAAGTCGACCCTGTTACATGCGGCAGGCTTATTGGAGAAACCTAATGCGGGCGAGGTTTATATTGAAGGTCGGGAATGTTTGAGCCTGTCTGACAATGAACGCACAGCCATTCGGCGAAACTCTATCGGGGTTGTGTATCAATTCCATCATTTGTTACGCGAATTTGATGCTCTGGACAATGTGGCATTGCCGCAGATGATTGCGGGGAAGTCTGAACGGGCGGCTCGCGGGGAGGCCGCGCGCTTGCTAGGCATTATGGGATTGTCTGATCGTATGCATCATCAACCGGGACAAATGTCGGGAGGGGAGCAGCAGCGTGTTGCCATCGCGCGTGCCATTGCCAATAAGCCCAAAATTCTTCTGGCCGATGAGCCGACCGGCAATCTTGATCCCAATACGTCCGGGAATGTGTTTCAGAGCCTGTTTGATCTGACCCGTCTTGAAGGGGTGGCCGCGCTTGTGGCGACCCATAATATGTCTTTGATTGCCTATATGGACCGTGTTTTCACGGTGAAAGACGGGCTTGTCGTGCCGTATGTGCTCAAGCGCTAAGTGATCTAGGCTGTAATATTTCAAAAATTTTCTAGGGAAGAGTTTCTATTTGGCATTTGGGGTGAGTTGATCCTGCCTCGCAGAAAAGGGTTTCTTCTACTTGTATCGGTGGGTGTGTGAGCACCCACAATGCCAGTATTATGAGGATTGTTGATACGCCGCAAAGAAATCCTGTGAAAAAATGTTTGCTCGATTTTATCGATGCTGTGAGCGTGGTTCCTATAGATGTCGGGGGTGTGTGCGGGGTGTTGGATATTTGTAGAGTGTCGCAGGTGAATGTTGCGGGCTTCCCTAGTTTATAGCCTTGTCTTGGAATGGTTATAATCATTTGGTACGGGCGTATTGTATCATTCAGTGAACGCCTTAATTTGGAAATCGCTTGGGTCAGTGACTCGTCTGATCCGTGTGACCCCCATATATGTTTTATGAGGTCGTCTCTTGATATCGACCCTTGTGTGTTTGCAAGATATTGTAAGAGTTCTCCAACTTTTGGTTCCAGTATTGTGTTCCCTTGATCTGTAATGAGGGCATGTGTGGAAACATTATAAACTATGTCGCCAATGTGAATCTGCTGAGAGCTTTCTAGACGTTCTCGAGATAGGGATGTTAAATTGGTGTGAGATGTTTCCATAAGTATGTTCGTATGTTTGGTCATATATCCAAATGTGATGGTCAGGACTCTTGTGTTGTGTACCAGTATATTTGCCGTGGTTTTAACATTTTTCTCTATATATTATACAAGGAAAAAACATGGCTTCTTATTTATACTTTTCCACTCGCATTATCAAGCTGTGTGCCGGTGCGATTTTGTCATCGTCTGTTTTGTTGGCCGGTGGATGTGCTCACACTTCTAATTTGTCGGGCGTTGCCGCAGATATAACGGCAAATATAGTAACAGGGCAGGATACGGATCAAGAGGCGAGATTGCAGGCTGCCTTGGACATGCTTGCCCAGGACGGGTTTGAGGGGGTCGTTGCCGTATCGCGGCGCGGACAGGGTACGATTTATCGCGGGTATGGACAAAGCGCGGCACACGGTGTGCCGGGTGAAGATACGCAATTTGATATGGGATCCATTACCAAGACAATTACCGCAACGCTTGTCATGAAATTGGTCGAACAGGGTGAAATCACGATCGATACGCAACTGAAAGATATTTTTGTTCAGGTGCCTGCTGATAAGGCCGGTATTACGGTGCATCAATTGTTGACCCATTCCGCGGGGTTTGTGGAAGCCGTTGGCCGTGATTTCGAAGAGCTTGGACGTGAGGACTTTATTTCCCGGGTTTTCGAAAGTCTGTTACAATTTGAGCCTGGGCAAGAGTATAGATATTCCAATGTAGGCTATTCTATGTTGGCGGCTATAATTGAAAAACGTACAGGAAAAACCTATCAGGTTTATTTGGCGGGTGTTTTAGCTGAGGCAGGGATTGCGGATATTGGCTATATGGACGTTTTCGATGCCCCGCGTTCCATGCTTACGCGCAAAGGGGAGGATATCCCTACGGCGAGTTGGGGGGGGAGCGTGTGTTCTGGAACCT
Source organism: Robiginitomaculum sp. (assembly GCA_002733605.1). Lineage (GTDB taxonomy): Bacteria > Pseudomonadota > Alphaproteobacteria > Caulobacterales > Maricaulaceae > Robiginitomaculum_A. Next base: position 299,863 of record NVWK01000003.1, on the reverse strand, counting down.
TGTTGGGAATGGCGGGTTGATCGCTACACCTGCGTCTCTCATGGCATTTCGTAACAAGTTGATTGGTGGCGAGATCGTTTCACAAGAGAATATTCGTTTGATACACACTGCGCATATACGTGAAGGCGAGGGCGCTCCCAGTTTTTACGGATATGGGATGGTGGTGCAAGGCCATCCAAAACTCGGGACGTTTTACTGGCATAATGGGGGCAATACCGTGTCCAGTGCCAATTGGACAGATTACGCTGATAATGGGTATCTTATTGTTGCCGCATCTCGAGCGCCAAATCTGAGTGCGGATCATGTCGTTATGAAGCTTACAGGCGCATTGTTTGATCTCGATTTGCGTATGCAGAACTCAGATGAGGGGGAGAAGATGACCTCTCCGCCTGATGCGAAAATGATTGCAAATGTCAAATCTCTGGTAAACGCATTTCTTACGAATATCGCATCAAACTCCAAGGAGAATTGGCGTACCCTGATTGAAACGCGAGGCGCGCCAGAATTTGTATCATTGGCACCTATGGACGGGCATTTATTAATGTTCGAGAAGTTCCATGAGAAGCTCGGCGGGTTTGTGAAAAAACGTATCGAAATTACTGGCCCGGACGAAATTTCTATAGTTATGGAACATCTCGAGACGGGGACGCTTCAATTGGTTGTTTTAGGATTTAACAATATAAATAACGGACAATTGACGGGTGTTGCGATTGAGGATTAAGTTGTTAGGCAATGCTTTGGACGCAATGTTCCCGATTTGATTTAAATTTGCAAACCTCTTGACTGTTCCTATTTTGTTCCGTATAAGAACAAAATAGGAACATGTAGTTTTACACAACAAAAGAGGGACTTATGAAGCAATTGGTTATGGATATATCGAGTGGTATGGTACTTGGGGGCGCAGTGATTACAATGACCGTCTGGATGATGATTCTAGGGGGCTGATTTTAGGATAATATTATGGCGCGGGCGGTTTCGAAATTTGTACCTCTGCGCTGTCGCACGCCGTACTCCATATTGGAAGGGGCGCTTAAAATTGATGATTTGGCCAAGAGGTGCCGGGAGTGGCGTATTCCGGCGGCTGGCCTCACAGACACGAATAATATTTGCGCGGCACTGGAGTTTTCTGAAAAACTGACCGGGGCTGGTATTCAACCGATTATGGGCTGTACGCTCACGGTTGATATTGAAACGGGGGATGAACAGCTTAATCCGCACGGCGGCAAAGACTATGCTGGCACGATTGCTTTGTTGGCCCAGTCTGAAAAGGGCTATGAAAACCTGATGAAATTGTCGAGTGCGTCCTTTCTGGATGCAGGCGCAATGGATTTGCCCCATATCACCTTGTCGCACTTGCAAAAGCATAGTGAAGGGCTGATTGTTCTCACCGGTGGCGGGGATGGTTTTATTAACCGTCTGATTTGTGACGGTCAGTTGGAAACGGCGGGTGAAATGCTGGGGCGGTTGTCCCATTGGTTCGAGGGGCGTTTATATATTGAGCTACAGCGCCATAATTTACCGCATGAAATACAGGCTGAACCACATCTAATTGATTTTGCTTACACATTGAACCTGCCACTTGTGGCGACCAATGAGCCGTATTTTCTCGATAAAGACATGCACAAGGCCCATGATGCTTTGCTGGCCATATCCGAGGGTAGTTATATTCTGGAACCGGACCGGCGGCATGTTTCCGTTGAAGCACATTTAAAATCTCCAGAACAAATGATCGAGCTATTCAAAGACATTCCGGAAGCGATTGAAAACACGATTGATATTGCAAGGCGGTGCGCTTTTCGTAGTCCTAAGCGCAAGCCGATTTTGCCAAACTTTGGTGATGGCAGTCATTCCGAAGGTGAGTTGCTGGCAGAGCAAGCCCGTGCAGGGTTGGAGGCGCGCTTACAGAAAGTGGAACTGGCGAAATCGCGGGATGCATATTTTGAGCGGCTGGATTTTGAGCTTAATGTTATCGAGCAGATGGGGTTCCCCGGATATTTTCTGATTGTTGCCGATTTTATTAAATGGGCTAAGGATCATGATATTCCTGTTGGTCCGGGGCGGGGTTCCGGTGCGGGCTCTGTTGTGGCGTGGGCACTGACGATTACCGATTTGGATCCTTTGCGTTATGGCCTGCTGTTCGAGCGGTTTTTGAACCCTGAACGTATCTCCATGCCTGACTTCGATATCGATTTTTGTCAGGAACGGCGCGGCGAGGTTATTCGTTATGTGCAGGAAAAATACGGGGAAGATCAGGTCGCCCATATTATCACCTTCGGAACGCTGCAAGCGCGCGCGGTTGTGCGTGATGTCGGGCGAGTTTTGCAAATGCCGTTACGACAGGTTGACCGTTTGGCCAAGCTCGTGCCCTCAAATCCTGCCAGCCCTGTCAGTCTGGAAGAGGCGATTAAAATCGAGCCAGCTTTGCGTAAAGAACGTGATGAGGAGCCTGCAGTGGCGGAGCTTCTTAATATGGCGTTGCAGCTTGAAGGTCTGTACCGCAATGCGTCAACCCATGCGGCGGGTGTAGTGATTGGCGACCGGCCTTTGACCGAGCTTGTCCCGCTTTATATTGATCCGCGCTCAAATATTCCGGCCACACAGTTCACTATGAAGTGGGTTGAAAAAGCCGGTTTGGTGAAATTTGACTTTTTGGGTTTGAAGACCCTCACGGTTATTGACCGGGCTTTGAAATATTTGAAACAACAGGGCATTGATTTGGATATGGATACCATTCCTGTCGATGATGAATTGTCCTACAAAAGATTGGCAGAAGGGCTTTCTCAGGGCGTGTTCCAGTTGGAGAGCTCGGGCATGCGCGATACGCTACGGAAAATGGCACCGGATTCTATTGAGGAACTTACGGCCCTGATCTCGCTGTATCGTCCGGGGCCGATGAAAAATATCGATTCCTATATTGACCGGAAATTTGGGCGTGAAGAAATTCGCTACCCTCACCCAAGCCTTGAGGGCATCCTTAAGGAAACCTACGGGATTATTATTTATCAGGAACAGGTGATGCAGATCGCTCAGGTTCTTTCTGGGTATTCCCTCGGAGACGCGGACATTTTGCGTCGGGCCATGGGTAAGAAAGACAAAGAAGAGATGGCACGGCAAAAATCCATTTTTGTGGACGGCGCGGAGGCGCGGGGCGTTAAGGGCGCGTTAGCCAGTGATATTTTCGAATTGGTCAATGAATTTGCCGGATATGGGTTCAATAAATCCCATGCGGCCGCCTATGCGATGATTTCCTACCGTACGGCCTATTTAAAGGCGCAGCATTCGGTGGAGTTTATTGCGGCGTCTATGAGCCTCGAAATTGCCAATGTCGATAAGTTGTCCTTGTTTCATAAAGAGGCCGGGCGTATGGGGCTGGACGTTGTTTTGCCGTGTGTGAACGCAAGTTTCGCGGATTTTGAAGTGAAAGACGGTAAAATTATCTATGCGCTCGGGGCGATTAAAAATGTGGGTGTCGAGGCTATGCGCCATGTGATTGATGTACGCACACAGGGCGGTCCGTTTAAAGATATGTTTGATTTTGCCCGTCGGGTGGATGCGCGCACTGTCAACAAGCGTGCGTATGAGAATTTGGCGCGCGCAGGTGCGTTTGACACTTTGGAGCCGTGCCGTTCGCGGGCCTTTGCGGCGGCGGGCATTCTTCAATCTATTGGTACCCGTGCTTCTCAGGAACGTAATTCCGCACAGGTAAGCCTGTTTGGTGATACGGACAGTGCTATGGCGGAACCGGAGCTTCCGGACGTCGCAGACTGGGGGCTCGTAGAGAAATTGGACCAGGAACTGTCTGCTGTCGGGTTTTATATTAGCGGACACCCGCTGGAGCGTCAGTTGGAGAGTTTGGAAAAACGGAAGATTGTTTTGTTTGAAAACCTTTCGGAAGAAAGTGCGCGCCGAGGGCAGGTTGTGCGGATGGCAGGGGTGTTACACAAACGTCAGGAACGTATTTCCAGCCGAACAGGGAAGCGGTTTGCATATTTAAACCTCTCTGATCCCACCGGGGAATATGAAGTGTTCGTCGGAGAGGAGCTTTTGGGGGCAAACCGGGAGCGATTGAACGCGGGCACTTTGCTGGAATTACAGGTTAAACTTGATTTGCGCGACGGGGAGGTACGCATGACCGTGAACTCGATCCGGGCATTGTCAAGTGACGGGGAAGGAAGCGCGGCCCCGTCATTTACCGGTTTGAACGTATATCTACGAAATCAAGAGGCTCTCGAAGCTTTGAAGCGCTGTATTGCCGGTTTGGACGGCGCGCCGAGTCCGCAGACCAAAGGCAAGATGAATGTAATTGTTCCGCTGGACAATGTGCGGGAGGTTGAGCTGCGGTTGCCGGGGCGGTATGCTCTTGATAGCAAGTTTCGTGCGGCTTTGAAGACGGTTGCCGGGGTTGAGAAAATCAGTGAATTTTAGCCGTTTTAAGCCCTTGCAAGTTCAATAATAGCTGTTATACACCCCAAATAAATTCGCGAGCGGGTTTCGGCTGCCATGTGTTATGGTTCGTCGCTTCCGGTGAAAGTTGAAACTTTCCAACCCCGCTCTCAGGTCAACCGGAACAAGGAGAAAAACCAATGGCATTACCTGAATTTTCTATGCGTCAACTGCTCGAAGCTGGCGTTCACTTTGGTCATCAAACCCATCGCTGGAATCCGAAAATGGCACCTTATATTTTTGGTGCACGTTCAAACATCCATATTTTGGATTTATCCCAGACGGTTCCGCTTTTACACCAGGCTTTGGTGCAATTGCGTGATGTTGCCGCTGGCGGCGGCCGTATCCTATTTGTGGGTACCAAACGTCAGGCGTCTGATGTGGTTAAAGAGTCTGCGTCACGTTGCGCGCAATATTATGTAAACCATCGTTGGCTTGGCGGCATGTTGACCAACTGGCAAACCATTTCAAATTCTATCGCACGTTTGCGCGAACTTGAAGGCGTGTTGGGTGATGAAGCTCAAACGGGTCTGACCAAAAAAGAATTGCTGAAGCTTACACGCGAAAAAGATAAACTTGACCGTGCGCTTGGTGGCATCAAAGACATGGGTAAAATCCCGAATTTGATGGTTATTATCGATACGAACAAAGAAGCGCTTGCGGTTAAAGAAGCCAGAAAACTTGGCATTCCCGTTGTTGCGATTTTGGATACAAATTGTAATCCGGAAGACGCTGATTTTCCAATTCCGGGAAATGATGATGCGGTACGTGCGATTTCACTTTATTGCGATTTGATGGCTGATGCCGTTCTTGACGGTATGACCGAAGGTGCAATTTCTGCCGGTGTTGATATTGGCGCTGCGGAAAATCCGGTTGAAACAGCAATCGCTGTTGAACCTGCTCCTGTTGCTGAAGCTAAGCCTGCTGTTGAAGCTGCACCTGTTGTTCAAGCGACGCCTGCTCCTGCTGTTGAAGCTGCGCCAGTTGTAGAAGCTGTGGCTAAAGCTGCATCTGCCGACGATATTTCGTTGATCGATGGTGTTGGTCCAACATATCAGAAAAAACTGGAAGCGGCTGGCATTACCACATTTAAACAAATCGCGGAACTTGATGAAAAAACTGCTGAAGAGTTGAATGAAAAGCTTGATCTCAAAGGCAAAATCGTCAGCGGTGAATGGGTTGAACAAGCCAAAGAACTTATGGCTGGTAAACCGCCACGCGCAAAAGTCGACCAGGAAAAAGCAGCTAAAGCTGACGCCTAATGGCTTGAAGGCTGTTCTCGCAGAACGCCTATTTATATACAGTGCAAAGCCGTTATCGGCTTTGCACATACCCCCTCACGAGGCCCTTGTGGTCCCGCATATTTATGGAGATTATGATGGCTCAAATTACAGCTGCGCTCGTAAAAGAATTACGTGATAAAACATCTGCAGGCATGATGGACTGCAAAAAAGCCCTTACAGAAACGAATGGCGACATTGAAGCGGCAATCGACTGGTTGCGCAAAAAAGGTATTGCCAAAGCGACTAAAAAATCTGGTCGTTTGGCCTCTGAAGGTCTTGTTGCTTTCGCTACGGACGGTACAACGGGCGCATTGGTTGAAGTGAACTCCGAGACCGATTTCGTTGCCCGTAATGACGAATTTCAAACGGCCGTACGCGAAATCGCAAGTTTGGCGGTAAAAGCAGGCGGTAATATTGATACACTCGCCGCCAGTACAACGGCATCGGGCGCAAGTGTTTCCGAATTCCTGACCAGTATGATCGCTAAAATCGGCGAAAATATGAGCCTGCGCCGCACAGAATCGCTTAGTGTTTCGAACGGTGTGGTCGCGGCTTATATACACGGCGCGATTGAGGACGGACTTGGTAAAATCGGTGTGCTTATTGCTCTGGAATCTTCTGGCGATAAAGAGGCTTTGAATGCGCTTGGCAAAAAAATTGCCATGCATGTTGCGGCAACATCCCCGTTGGCGCTCAACGTTGAGGATCTTGATCCGGCGACTGTCGAGCGTGAGCGTATGGTTTTATCCGAGCAGGCACGTGCTTCTGGCAAGCCTGACAACATCATCGAAAAAATGGTGGAAGGCCGTATTCGTAAGTTTTACGAAGAATCTGTTCTGCTGAACCAAGTTTTCGTTATGGACGGCGACCGTTCTGTTGGCAAAGTTATTGAAGACGAAGCCAAAGCTCTTGGCGTCGAGATTAAAATGACGGCCTTTGTCCGCATGGGCTTGGGTGAGGGTATCGAGAAAAAAGAAGAAGATTTTGCTGCTGAAGTCGCCGCCATGGGCGGTGCTTAAGCGCATCTTTTTTACCATATCAAGCATTTGTCCGCGTCTAACCTTAGACGTGGACAAAAAGCTCGTCTATATTCCCCCAAATGAGTCGTGGTTCCGTTCTGTTTTCCACCTGCATGTTGGGGGTTTTTTATGAGTACAAATCTAAAATATAACCGGGTTTTATTGAAAGTATCCGGCGAAGCCCTGATGGGGGATCTACCCTTCGGGATTGATGTTGATACGACAAGCCGTATTGCCAAAGAAATCGCCCAAGCCCACGCTCAGGGGCTGGAAATTGGTCTTGTGATCGGTGGCGGCAATATTTTTAGGGGTCTGTCCGCATCTTCGGCAGGAATTGAACGCACAACGGCTGATTATATGGGCATGTTGGCGACGATTATGAACGCACTCGCCATGCAGAGCGCTTTGGAACATATTGGTCTTGATACACGTGTGATGTCGGCCATTCCCATGACAACTGTGTGCGAACCCTATATTCGCCGCCGGGCAAGCCGTCATATGGAACGGGGGCGCATTGTGATCTTTGCGGCCGGTACCGGCAATCCATTTTTTACCACAGATACGGCCGCTGCCTTGCGGGCCGCGGAAATGGGCTGTGATGCTTTGCTGAAAGGCACAAAAGTAGACGGGGTTTATGATAAAGACCCTGTGAAGCACGCGGATGCAGTTCGCTATGATAAATTATCCTATCTTGATGTCATCAATAAGGATTTACGGGTTATGGATGCATCTGCGGTGACGCTTATGCGCGAAAATAGTATTCCGATTGTCGTCTTTTCTATTGCCGAGAAGGGGCGTTTTGGTGAAGTTATGCTGGGTAAGGGGATTTCTACCATAATTGGGTCTTAATCTCTATATAGGGGTTGATAATATAAGGAGAAGAACATGGCGGATACAGACTATGATATTAACGACATTAAGCGTCGCATGGATGGTGCCATCACTGCATTGAAAACTGAATTTGCCAGTTTGCGTACCGGACGTGCGCATACGGCGATTTTAGATAATATTATGGTTGAGGCGTATGGATCGCAAACGCCGCTCAATCAGGTCGGGGCGATTAACGTGCCGGAGCCACGTATGTTAACCGTCAGCGTTTGGGATAAATCTCTTGTTGCGGCTGTCGAGCGGGCGTTGCGCGAGTCTTCGCTTGGTATTAATCCGGTTGTTGATGGACAAACCATGCGCATCCCTATGCCTGCTCTCACTGAAGAGCGGCGTAAAGATTTGTCGAAAGTGGCGGGAAATTACGCGGAAGCGGCCAAAGTTGCCGTCCGTAATGTGCGTCGTGACGGTATGGAAGCCTTGAAGAAACAAGAAAAAGATAGTGATATTAGCGAGGATGAGCACAAGAAAAGCTCTGCTGATGTGCAACAGGCTACAGATGATCATATTACAATGATCGACAAATTTCTGGAAACCAAAACCGAAGAGATCATGCAGGTATAGCCAATGGCCTCTTCACCGCATCCTGATAGATTTCCTGCCCATATTGCCATCATTATGGATGGGAATGGCCGTTGGGCAAAGGCGCGTCACAAACCGCGTCTTTTTGGGCATCAGGAAGGGGTGAGAACGGTTCGCCGTATTGTCGAGTCTGCCTCCGAAATGGGTGTTAAGTGTTTGACACTTTACAGCTTTTCAACTGAAAACTGGTCGCGACCAAAAGCGGAAATTTCGGCTCTTTTCGGGTTGTTACGCCGATATGTCAGCGATGATTTGGCGACGTTGGACAAACGCGGTGTCCGTGTTCGCATACTGGGGTCCCGCAAAGGACTTGGTGATGACATGCTGGACTTGCTGGACCGGGTTGAAGAAACCACGAAGTCCAATACCAATTTCTCGCTTAATATTGCCTTTAATTACGGGGGGCGGGACGAAATTATACGCGCAACGCAAGCCTTTGCGGCAGATGTCCAGTCCGGAAAACGGACAATTGATACGCTAGATGAAGCAGGATTCGAGGCTTATCTGGATACACATGATCTTCCGGTGCCTGATCTTGTCATCCGTACAAGCGGTGAGCATCGGGTCAGCAATTTCCTACTCTGGCAGGCGGCGTATGCAGAATTTGTATTTAGCGATGTGCTTTGGCCAGATTATAATGCGCAGGATTTGCAAGAGGCTATTGATATCTATCGGGGACGGGATCGCCGGTTCGGTAATCTGAAGACAGCGGAAGTGGCGTAGTCTATGGATGAAATTGTTTCTAATTCCACAAAGCCAGGTACGTTCAAGTCACTTGGTGTGCGTGCGGTGTCGGGGATAACACTGATACTTATATGTGGTCTACCGGTCTATTATGGTGGCTGGGCAATGATTGTTCTTGTCGCATTCTTCGGGACTGGAATGATTTGGGAATGGGTACGCATGACGGATGCGGGCTTTTCAAAACTTGCTGTTATTCTGCCAATATTGGGCCTTTTGGGCGTGCTTGGCTTTGCAGGCATTGGGTATTGGGCATGGGCGGTTGGCGTTGTTCTCGGGGCGAGTGTGCTTGCGACGTTGGAACGGGTGCGCCGTGGAGAGGTCTTATGGGCAGGAGCAGGGGTTATTTATATCCTTATGCCGTGCCTCGCTATTATCTGGTTACGCGGGCAAGGTGCTGGCGTATCTGCGCCGGGCTTTGCGAAGCTCCTCTTTGTTATTTTCGTCGTCATTGCGGCAGATTCGTTCGCATATTTGGGTGGTTCCACGCTCAAAGGACCAAAATTTGCACCGAAAATTAGCCCGAACAAAACATGGTCAGGGTTTGCAAGTGGCCTGATCGGAGGCGGGATCGTCGGCATGATTGTCGCGTGGTTTAGCGGGATGAGCCCGCTCTACGGTTTGGTTTTTTCTGTTCCGGTTGTTTTGGCGTCCGTATTCGGGGATTTACTGGAATCCGCGATTAAACGGCATTTGGATGTAAAGGATGCGGGTGATTTACTGCCCGGGCATGGGGGATTGCTGGATAGGGTCGATTCTTTGATGATGGCTGTGCTTATTGCCGTTATCGCCCTTCTGGTCTGGCCCGATTTCTTCTCTACGGTTTGGTCCCGGTAAATGGGCAAACGCATTACGATATTGGGCTCTACGGGCTCTATTGGAGAAAGCACGCTCAGTCTGATTTCTCACGCAGAGCAAATGTCTGAAGACGGAGCATTCAATATTGTGTGTTTAACCGCACATTCGAACGCCGCAAAACTTGCCGAGCAAGCCCTGAAATACCAGCCGGAATATGTTGTTCTGGTTAAGCCCGAGAATGCGCAGATTCTCAAAGACCGTTTGGCGGGTACGGACATAAAAATCGGTATTGGCCGGGAAGCCCTGATTGACGCGGGGGCGTGGCGTGCTGATTTTATTATGGCGGCAATCGTTGGCGCTGCCGGGCTTGAGCCAACTCTGGCGGCTGTGGCGCAGGGCAAACATGTCGGTCTCGCCAATAAAGAATGCCTTGTTTGCGCCGGGGATTTGTTCATGACCGAGGTAAAACGGTCAGGAACGACGCTTTTGCCCGTGGATTCAGAGCATAATGCAATTTTTCAGGTGTTAAATCAGGAGCGGCGTCAGGAAGTCCGGAAATTGATTTTGACGGCTTCCGGGGGGCCATTTCGGGAATTCACGACCACACAACTTGCCAATGTTACCCGTGCGCAAGCCCTGAACCACCCTGTCTGGGAAATGGGCGCAAAGATTACTATAGATTCTGCCAGCCTGATGAATAAGGGCCTTGAGCTTATCGAGGCCAGTTATTTATTTGACCGTTCCTCGGACGAGATAGATATTATCATTCATCCGCAATCTATTGTGCATTCGATGGTGGAATATGTGGATGGATCGGTGTTGGCGCAGATGGGTTCGCCTGATATGCGCACCCCGATTGCCTATGCTTTGGCCTGGCCGTGTCGTATGAGCGCGCCTGTAAAGCCGCTTGATCTAGTCGAAATGAACAAACTTGAATTTTTTGCCCCGGATAGTGAGCGCTTTCCTGCGCTGAGATTGGCGAGAGACGCTTTGGATATTGGGGGCGCAGCCCCGACGGTGCTGAATGCGGCCAATGAAATTGCAGTGGCTGCATTTTTGGATGAGCAAATCCCATTTAACAGTATTTCTGCGTGTATAGACAGTGTGTTGAATAGCTTTATAAGCGAGCAGGGTTTTACTAAACCATTGAAAAGTGTAAAAGAGGTTCTGGATTTTGATACAAGGGCAAGGCAATGTGCCCAGATCAAAATTTCGAAGTTAGGGTGATATGTTACAAGCTTTTTCAAGCACAATTATCGGAACACTGAGTTTCCTGCTGGTCTTAGGGCTTGTCGTGTTTATTCATGAACTTGGACACTATTCCGTTGCCCGGTTTTTCAAGGTTGCGGTAGAGCGCTTCTCTATCGGATTTGGCAAACCAATTGTGAAATGGACTGCGAAATCAGGGACGGAATGGTCGATTGGTCGTATTCCGCTCGGTGGATATGTAAAGTTTTTTGGGGATGCGGGTGCGGCCAGTAACCCTGATACAGAGCATTTGGAGCAAATCAAACGCTCTATGGACACCGAACACGGGAAAGACGTGTGGAAAACTTGCCTACATTTCAAGCCTCTTTATCAACGGGTTTTAGTTGTTGCTGCCGGGCCATTTGCTAATTTTGTGCTTGCGGTCTTTTTGTATGCGGGCTTGGCTTTAGTCTTGGGTAATGATGTGCTCGCGGCAAGAGTTTCCAGTGTAACCCCCGGGAGTGTTGCGCAAAAAGCCGGGTTTACCGTTGGTGACAAATTCGTAAGCATTAACGGCAAAGAGGCGACCATGTTTCGCCATGTTGTTCAGGCGATTTCACTGAGTAGCGATACGCCCCTGAATGTGGTTGTCGAGCGGGATGCCCGATTGGTGGAATTAACCGTAACGCCTGTTCGAACCGTACAGAAAGACGCCGTTGGCGGTACATTTGCGGCGGGGCAAATTGGTGTCGGGTTTTCCAGAAGTGAAGTTGTGCACGAGCGTTATACTTTGGCTCAGGCGGGCGGCATTGGGGTTTCGAATGTGTATAACTCTCTGGCGAGCACAGGGGTTTATATCAAGCGGATATTTCAGGGCAAAGAAGACGGTAAGGCTTTGGGAAGTATCGGGAAAATTGCGGTTATTACGGGTAAAATGGGCGCGGATGCCGCTAAGGTTGAGGGCAGTCTCGGAGATAAGTTTCGTGTATGGGCCAGCCGACTTTTGGGGCTTGCGGCCGGGCTGTCTGTTGCTCTTGGTTTCGCAAATTTAATGCCTATTCCTGTTTTGGATGGTGGACATTTGATGTACTACGGCTATGAAGCTATTATGCGGCGCCCATTAAGCGAGCGTGTGCAGGAAATAGGGTTTAAATTGGGTTTTGCGACCCTCATTACACTGTTTTTAGTTTTAACTTGGAACGATATCGGCTATGTCGCTGACATGTTTGGTAATAAGGGATAAACCCTAGGTAAAATATGATGAAAATAACGACATATTTTAATATACGTGTTCTGTATTGCGTGCTGATGGCAGTGTGCGGTATGGCGAGCTTGACTTTACCGGCAATTGCACAACAGACGCCTGTGCCGCAGGCGCAGGCGGGATCGCCGACTGTGATAAAATCCATCCGCGTTATTGGTAATCAGCGTGTAGAAGCCAATACGGTTGCGTCTTATTTACTGATTGCGCCCGGAGATCGTTATAGCGAGCAACGTATCGATTTGTCGATCAAGACACTGTTTGCTACGGGTTTATTTGCAGATGTGCTGATTGAGCCAAATGATGGGGATTTGATTATCCGTGTTGTAGAAAACCCGATTGTCAACCGGGTGATTATTGAAGGCAATAAAGCCCTGAAAACCGATAAAATTACGGACGAGTTGGAGGCTGCACCGCGTTCGATCTTTACACGCTCACGGGTACAAGCCGATGTTCAGCGTATTATTGATCTGTATAGCCAGTCAGGCCGGTTTGCGGCGACGGTTGTGCCGAAAGTGGTTCAGCAGGAACAAAACCGTGTCGATTTGATTTTCGAGATTACCGAGGGGCCGGTAACAGGCGTTAAGCGTATCAATTTTATCGGTAATAATGAATTTTCCGATCGCCAGCTTCGCAAGCAACTTGCGACCAAAGAATCTGCTTTTTATAAAATCTTTTCCTCAAATGACAATTATGACCCAAACCGGCTTGAATATGACCGCGAGCAAATCCGTACATTTTACACGGATCGTGGTTTTGCCGATTTCCGGGTTGTCTCGGCTGTGGCGAAACTTGTGCCCAACCAGAAAGATTTCTACATCACGTTCACTATTGATGAGGGTGAAGAATATACATGGGGGGATGTGTCCATCGACACAGAACTTACAACTCTGGACAAGAGTATACTTCGGGCGATTGTCCCGATCAGAACCGGTAGAATTTACAAATCGAGTGAAATTGAAGGGGCTATTGATACCCTGACATTTGCTGCGGGGGCTGCTGGGTATGCTTTTGTCGATATCCAGCCCGATATTAAACGCAACCGTGATACGAAAACCGTTGATCTTGTGTTCAGGCTTAAAGAAGGCCCGCGCGTCTATATTGAGCGTATTGATATTATCGGGAATACGACGACTTTGGATTATGTGATCCGGCGTGAAATGGAATTGGTGGAAGGGGATGCTTTTAACCGTGTTTTGCTAGATCGTTCCCGGAACCGTGTCCTAGCTTTACGTTTCTTTGAAGATGTTGAAATAACGGAAATTCAAGGGGCGACACCGGACCGCGCTATTGTCGAAGTTAAAGTGGAAGAGCAGCCCACGGGGGAGCTTTCCTTTAGTGCCGGGTTCTCTTCTGCAGATGCATTTTTGGTTGATTTATCGATTTCCCAGCGAAATCTTCGCGGGCGCGGACAGCAAATGCGGTTCCTTATCCGAGCGAGTGCCAATCGCAAAGAAATTGATCTTCGATTTACCGAACCTCGTTTCTTGAACCGGAATTTGGCGGCGGGTATAGAATTGTTCAATGTGAGTAATGATTATTTCGAGGAAGCCGGTTTCCGGCAGACACGGACGGGTGGACAGCTTTCATTGGGTTTTCGGGTTACGGAATATACGACGCTTCAGGCGCGTTACGCTTTACGTAGAGAAACTGCGGATTGTGCTCAGGCAATTGCTCTCTCCAATCCGGAAGTGTGTTTGCAGGGGAGTGGCCGATGGTCGTCCGTGTTGGGCTACACATTCGGGTGGGATCGTAGAAATCATCCGATCACACCAACACGTGGTTTTGATATGTCCTTCACGCAAGATTTTGCCGGTGTTGGCGGTGATGTGAAATATTTACGTTCTGAATTGCGTGCCAATACATATTACGGGCTTTTCAGGGACGTGATTTTAACGGGTAAACTGTCTGCCGGGTATATTACGGGCTGGGGTGGTGATAGTGTTCAGATTAATGATCGGTTCTATAAAGGGTCGAGCACATTCCGTGGTTTTGATACGTCCGGCATTGGGCCGAGACTGGTGCAAGTACAGGCTGATGGCAGCATCATTCGTGGTCGTGCGCAGGGTGGTAATGCATATGGCATTGTGACGGCCGAGATGAGTTTTCCGCTTGGCATAGCGTCGCTATTGGGTAGTCTGTTTATTGAAGCTGGTACGGTTGGGCTTTTGGATGACGAGTTTAAGGTGACGGCAGACCCGAGTATAATTATTCGTGACGAATTGCTGATCCGCTCGGTTGTCGGGGCGAGTATATTCTGGGACTCACCATTTGGGCCAATCCGGTTCGACTTTACCAAGCCTATTATCAAACAGGATTTTGATGAAAGAAAATCCTTCCAGTTCAATACAAGCACAAGGTTCTAACATGAAACTTATTAAAGCTATGAATGTTGCTATAGCATTCTGTCTGGTCAGCATTGTCTTCTCGACGAGCGCTATGGCCCAATCCACTATTCTGGTTGTTGATCAATCCAGAGTTTTGCGGGATTCTGATGTAGGCAAACACATTCAACGCCAATTGCAGTCGATTGCAAAGCAAATGGGCACAGAACTTCAGTCACAGTTGAACCCATTGGCAACCGAGCGTGATAAATTGATGAATGAACTTAAAAACATGAGTGTTGATGCTTTGAAATCCCGTCCGGATTTACAAAAACGGGCGCAATCGCTTAAAGAAAAAGTTGATAAATCAAAAAGAGAAGAAGCTTATAAACAGCGTGAATTGCAAGTCACAGAGCAAAAAGCTCTCGCTAAAGTCAACGCGAAATTGACGACTATCCTTGATACGCTCGTGAAAGAGCGCAATGCGGATATACTTGTTGACCGTTCTTTGGTGATGTTTGCTGTTCCCTCTGTTGATATTACGGATACGGTCATTAGTCGCATGAATAGCCAAATGCGTACGGTCAGTGTCATACGTGAGCGTTTGCCACGTAACGTACCAACGGCGGCATCAGCGCCTAAACAATAAATATCGGCAATAGGGCCTAAAGACGGCATTAGAGGTGTGTGTAAACCATGGTTGATACGCGGTTTTATAAACATCTCGGCCCTGTTTCTTTAGCTCTGTTACTTGACGGGCTGGATGTTGAATTGGCAGAAGCTCAGTTCTGGGATATCTTAATAGAAAGTGCGGCCCCCGTAGATCAGGCCGGTGTTGCGGATATTAGCTATTTTGAATCTGGCCGTGGGCGTTCAGAACTGGCCTCTTGTGGGGCCTCGGCATGTTTTGTACGTGAAGAGAACGCCGAAGGTGTAAGTGCGCACGGTTGTTTTCCCATAATCTCGAAATACCCGCGTGCCGATTTTGCCAGAGTTCTAGGCCGTCTCTATCATTGTCATGAATATGGCCCGTCTGGGCCTGTAAAATTTCAAGGGGTGCATCTCTGCGGCGGGGTTGTTGTCGGGGCGGGCGCCAAGATCGGCGTGGGCACAATCCTTGGCCCGAATTCTGTTATTGGGCCGGGTGTTGTTATCGGAGAGAACTGCAAAATTGGCGCAAATGTTGTCATTGAATATGCGGTTTTAGGGTCTGGGTGTGAAATTCAACATGGCGCTGTTATTGGCGGCTCCGGTTTTGGAGTGGCTGTTTCTGCCAAGGGTGGTATCGATATTCCCCATTTAGGGCGTGTTGTTATCGGGGATAATGTCAGTGTTGGCTGTCAATCCACAATTGATCGGGCAGTGTTCGGGGACACAAAAATCGGGAGCGGCTGTAAGTTCGACAATATGGTACATATTGCCCACAACACGTCCATCGGTCCCAATTGCATGTTTGCGGCTATGGTGGGTATTGCGGGGAGTTGCGATATTGGTGCCGGTGTGATTATGGGTGGGAAAGCCGGGCTTTCCGATCATCTTTCCGTTGGGGATGGGGCGACTTTGGCGGCTGGAGCGTTGCCAATGCATGATGTCCCTGCCGGTGAAATGTGGAGCGGTATTCCCGCTTTCCCCATTCGTGAACATATGCGCCAGATTAGTGCCATGCGTAAATTAGGTGCCAAGACAAAACCTGCATCAAAACCGGGGGCCTCATGAGTGCAGATGTGTTGAAGACTGTAAATATGGGTGTTGAAGACATCATGCGGTATCTGCCGCATCGCCCCCCTATGTTGATGCTTGATCGTGTAACCGCCTATAGTGACAGTGAAATTCAGGCGCAAAAACATGTACCCGCAGACGCATTTTACTTTCAGGGCCATTTTCCTGGCAATCCGATTTTACCCGGTGTGATTATTGTAGAAGCGATTGCCCAAGCGGGCGCTTTGATCGCTGCTTTGAGCGGAGCATTTGATGCAAGCGAATCGTTGCTTGCATTCTCGAGCATAGAAAAGGCCAAGTTCAAAAAACCTGTGCATCCAAACGAAACACTTTGTGTCTTTGTGAAAATTGTGAAACAGCGTAATATCCTGTATAAATTTGAAGGCCATGCGAAAGTGAACGATTCTCTTGTCGCACAGGTCAATTTTTCAGCAATGCAGGTGCCAAAGCACCCTTAATTGCCTCACAAAGTAAAGAGTATTCTATGAGCGTCAATGTCCACCCTTCTGCGCATGTAGATAAAAAAGCCCAATTGGATGACGGGGTTGAAATTGGCCCGTTATGCGTGGTCGGGCCTCGCGTTAAACTTGGCAAAAACGTAAAACTGGTCTCTCAGGTTAATATTGCTGGCGATACAAGCATTGGTGAAGATTGCAAACTATATCCATTTGTTTCGCTCGGGCATCCGCCGCAAGATTTTAAACATCAAGGTGGGAATGTAAGTTTAACAATCGGGGCGCGGACGGTCTTGCGTGAGCTTGTAAATATTCATCCTGGTACAGATAATGGCCGTCCAGAAACCGTGGTTGGTGATGATTGCTATTTTATGGTTGGCTCGCATTTGGCCCATGAAGGTCGTTGTGGAAACCATGTGGTGTTTTCTAACGGCGTGCAGGTTGGCGGTTGTGTGACAATCGGGGATCATGTGGTTTTAGGCGGGTTATGTGCTATTCATCAATATACCCGTATCGGGTCACATGCTTTTGTCGGCGGGATGGCGACTGTGACAACGGATGTTATTCCTTACGGGTCTGTGGTCGGGAATACGGCGTATTTGGCAGGGCTGAATGTAATCGGTTTAAAACGGCGGGAGTTTGATCGCCGGTCTATTCGGGATTTGCGCTCGGCGTACCGGTTAATGTTTGCTGCAGAAGGCACGTTTCAGGAGCGGGTTGAGGATGCTGCGCGGCTTTATAGCGAAAATGAGCTGGTTATGGAGATTGTGAAATTTATCCAAACCAAAGACAAACGCCCGATTTGTTTGCCCAATTTAGGGTAGGCGTATGCGCACACCCCAAAAAATAGGTTTGATTGCAGGCGGAGGGATACTGCCTCATGAAGTGATTGCGGGGGCACATCAACAGGGTTTTGAGGTTTTTATTGCTGTTATAGAAGGGTTCGCGACTCCCGATGATTTTCCCGAACCTGCGCAAGTCTTCGGGTTGGGCGAAATTGGGCGCTTGATCAACACTTTCAAGACCGAGAACTGCACACATATTGTTTTGGCCGGAAATATAGAGCGCCCTGATTTCAAAACCATCAAGCCGGATCTACGGGGGCTGAAGCTTTTACCAAAAGTGATCAAGGCGGCCACGAAAGGCGATGATGCTTTATTACGGCTTTTACTTTCCGTATTCGAGAAAGAAGGGTTTGAAATCTTGGCCCCACAGGATTTGTGTTCTTCCTCGCTTATCGGCGCCGGCGTGTTCGGGCGTGTTTCGCCTCATGAAGACAATGTTGCAGATATTCAAAAGGCGCGCGAGATTGCCGCAATGATCGGTGCGCATGATATCGGGCAGGGGTGTGTGGTGTGCAACGGGTTGGTTCTGGCTGTCGAAGCTCAAGAGGGGACAGATAAAATGCTGGAACGCGTGGCGGCTTTGCCAGAGAATGTGCGTGGGTCTTCTGGTCATAGGCAGGGCGTATTGGCCAAGCGTTTGAAACCGGGACAGGAAGACCGCGTTGATTTGCCGACAATCGGGCGTATGACGATTGAACATGCTGTGAAGGCTGGATTGGCCGGTATTGTCGTCGAGGCGCATAAGGCTTTTATCATGGATAAAGAGGCGGTGCGCACATTGGCGGACCAGCACGGGATATTTATTCTTGGATATGAAGACGTTTAATGACGTTGCATGTTTATATTGTCGCTGCGGAAAAATCCGGTGATGAGCTTGGGGCCAAGCTTGTTAAAGCTTTGCGGATAAAGGCTGGTAAAAACATCGAGATCTCGGGCATAGGCGGGTCTGCCATGAAGGCACAAGGGCTGATCAGCCCGATTGACATCGCCCCATTGTCCATATTGGGGTTTCTTGAAGGACTTAAATCCTATCTGATCATCATGCAATTGGTGAAAGAAACAACGGATATTATTCTTGCTTCCGGTGCGGACGCTTGTGTGTTGATCGATTCATGGGGATTTATGATGCGGGTTGCCCAGCGGTTGAAAAAGCATGGATACAAAGGCAAGATTATTAAATATGTCGCGCCGCAGGTTTGGGCGATGCGCGAAGGGCGTTCAAAAATATTGGCGCAGGGGGTGGATCATCTTCTGACAATCCATTCTTTCGACGCCCCGTATTTTACCCGTCATGGTTTGGAGGTGAGCTATGTAGGCAACCCTGTGTTTGACGAGGCATATGATACAGGAGATGCAGATGCGTTGCGTCGTGAGTATAACATTTCGCAAACCACACCTGTACTGGCATTGTTATTTGGCAGTAGGCTTTCGGAAATACAGACTTTAGCGGCCCCGTTTGCAGAGGCGGTACGCCTGTTAAAGCTGGCCATGCCAGAGCTTGTCATTGTGTCTCCGGTTTCGGATACCATTGCCACAGATGTAATGGCGGCTGCGGCGGAACATCCGGACTTGCAAAATGTGATTTTGTTGAATGAGGAGCGTAAGCTGGATTGCTTTGCATTGGCCGACGTTAGTATTAGTTGTTCGGGTACGGTGACTACGCAGCTTGCCAGTGCAGGGGTTCCCTCAATTGTCGGGTATCGATTAAATTGGCTAACTTACCAAATTGCGAGCCGCTTATTCAAACCAGATAATATTTCGATCGTCAATATAGCGGCGGAGAAAGCCTTGATGCCGGAATTTATTCAAGATAATTGTACGGGCGAAAATTTGGCGAATGCGGCATTATTGTATTTGCAAAATATAGAGACGCGCCAAACCAATAGCTCTGCATTATTACAAGCGGTTGATGCTATGCGGCTGGGGAATTCTGAAGGCCGAGGGAATGAGGGCGCAAAAAATATGGCAGCCCACTCGAGCGAGCGCGCTGCCAATGCTATTCTTGATCTGTTAGGTTGAGGCTTTAATCTAGCGTTTTCCGATTGGGACATAATCCCGTGCTGTCGCGCCGGTATAGAGCTGACGAGGACGACCAATGCGCTGTGTACTGTCTTCGAGCATCTCATTCCATTGTGAAATCCAGCCAGATGTACGCGCAAGCGCAAACAGAACCGTGAACATGGATGTCGGGAAGCCGAGCGCAGACAAGACAATGCCGGAATAGAAATCCACATTCGGGTACAGTTTCTTCTCGACGAAATACGGGTCATTTAGGGCTATTTTTTCAAGCTCCATCGCAATATCGAGGATCGGGCTATCTTTAATGCCCAACTCGCCCAGAACCGCATGACAGGTTTTTTGCATAACCTTGGCGCGTGGATCATAGTTTTTGTAGACGCGGTGTCCAAAGCCCATCAGGCGGAATGGATCGTTGCGGTCTTTTGCGCGGGCGACAAATTCAGGAATGCGATCTACCGTGCCGATTTCGTTTAACATTTTCAGGCAGGCTTCGTTGGCACCCCCATGAGATGGTCCCCAAAGACAGGCAACGCCAGCCGCAATACAGGCATAAGGGTTGGCCCCGGAGGAGCCGGCAAGACGCACAGTTGATGTGGAGGCATTTTGCTCGTGATCGGCATGCAATATGAAGATTTTGTCCATAGCATCTGCAATCACCGGATTGACTTCGTATTTTTCTGCCGGAACAGCAAAACACATCTTCAGGAAGTTTTCAGAGTAACTTAATGAATTGTCAGGGTAAATTGTCGGTTGGCCAATAGAATACTTATACGCGCGGGCCGCGATTGTCGGCATTTTGGCGATCAGACGGTGCATGGAAATGTCGCGCTGGGCATTGTCTTCGATATCAAGTGAGTCATGATAAAATGCAGATAATCCGCCAACTGTGCCGCATAACATGGCCATTGGATGGGCATCACGACGGAAGCCGTTGAAAAACCGTTCGATTTGCTCGTGCAACATTGTGTGATTGGTAATGGTATTGGAAAATTCAACGCTTTGGGTCGCGGTCGGCAATTCGCCGTTCATCAGCAAATATGCGGTTTCCAAGAATGTGGAATGCTCTGCCAGTTGCTCGATCGGGTAGCCGCGATATAGGAGAATGCCTTTGTCGCCATCGATATAGGTGATTTGTGATTCTGTACTACAGGTTGATGTGAAGCCGGTATCAAATGTGAAATGATCCGTATCTTTGTAGAGCGCGCGCACATCAATTGCGCTTGGTCCAACGGCGCCTGAAAGGATTGGAAGGTCGTATGTTTTGCCGTCTATGATTAGCTGGGCCATGCCCGTCTTTTTAATTTTATTTTCCATAATTTTTGTTCTTCCTCACTCTCACTATGTGTTCTTATTCTGTGTTTTTATTATAAAATATATCAAGACAATCCCGAATGCGCCCAAGCGCTTCGTCCTTGCCAAGTAATTCCAGTACAAGAGCCAAATCCGGTGACGGGGCGCCCCCTGTCAAGCAGGCCCGTAACGGGGGGCCTATTTTGCCAAAACCGATCTCTTCCTTTTGGGTGTATGTATCGAGTTGATCACTGATATACCCAGTGTTCCATTGATCTTGTTCTATAGCAGACAATAGAAAATGTAAATCACGAAGCCTTGGTTCTGCGTCAGGTTTTAGCGATTTTTTCGTTTTTCCCGTAAGGGGTACAGGACGTGGCCGGATGATGAAAAATAGCTGATCTGCCAGCTCTATCAGTGTTTTTGCGCGCCCAGTAATGTGCGGCAATGCATTTTTAAGCTGTTCGATCTGTATCGCTTCAAGTGGGCCTTCGTTTTTGTCTTCCAAAAACCTGTGTGCATATTTCAACAAATCTTCTGTGTCACACATCGCCATGTGCTGGCCATTTATAAAGGCCATTTTATCAAAATCGAGACGGGCGGGGGATTTATTGATGCCGGAGAGGGAGAAGACGTTGCTCACCTGTTCATCGGTGAAGACTTCCATATCTTTGTTCGCCCAGCCAAGGCGGGTTAGATAATTGCGCAAACCTGCGGGGATATACCCCATGTTTTCATAGGCATCGACACCCAAAGCCCCGTGCCGTTTTGACAGTTTTTTACCATCCGGCCCAAAGATAAGCGGGATATGGGCAAATTCGGGCACGTCCCAGCCAAGGGCTTGATATATCAGCTTTTGTCGACCGCCATTGACGAGATGGTCATCACCGCGAATGACATGGGTGACCCCCATATCATGGTCATCGACGATGACGGCGAGCATATAAACAGGAGAGCCATCGGCGCGCAAAAGTATGAGATCGTCAAAGTCTTTATTGTTCCATTTCACTTGCCCCTGTACTTTGTCATCAAGGATTGTCTCGCCGTCCGGTACGCGAAAGCGCACCACAGAGGGGGTATCGTCTTTAGCGGGCATATCCGTATTGCGGTAAGGGGAGCGGAATGCGCGGCCTTCATCGCGGGATTTTTGTCGTTCTTCGGCTTGTTCTTCTGGGCTGAGATAGCAGAGATAGGCGTGGCCGGTTTCGATGAGGGTGGCGGCGATCTCTTTATGGCGCGCCTCGTTTTGGCTTTGATAGACAATGTCATTATCATGATGGATGCCCAGCCAGTTCATGCCGTTAAGGATCGCCTGGGTGGCTTCTGCGGTCGAGCGTTTTTTGTCGGTGTCCTCGATTCGCAGGCGGAATTCTCCGTCATTATGTTTGGCAAAATAGTAATTAAATAAAGCCGTGCGTGCACCCCCAATATGGAGAAACCCTGTTGGTGAGGGGGCAAAACGTGTTACAACTTTAGCGTGGCTCATGAAAAATAACCTGAACAGGGTGAGTGTGTCCTTGAAGACGCGCTCTTCATAGCATGGGGAACGTTAAGAAAAATATATAAAACATGAGGGCTTGGTATTTTTTTCGACGCAGAAATAAAATTATGAACAAGATAATGAGCCTCGGTGCCACCAGGTATGCGTCCGGTGGTGAACCTGTCACGGATTTTATGGGGGCCGCCCGTTTCGAGTGGTGCCTGATGGCATTTGGGGTCGGGATTGCGCTGTATTTCGCATGGCCGGTGGAACCGGTCTGGTGGTGGGGCATAACCGGTTTGGTCGGGATATTGCTTGGATTGGTTTTTTTAAGCCTACGCCCACGGCTGGCTGGCCCAGTTTTGTTGTGTGCCCTTTGCTTGGCAGGGTTTAGTCGTAGCGCGGTTCATAGTCATTTTGTAAGCGCCCCGATACTGCCAAATTATGAGCGAAGCTATGAAGTCACGGGCTGGATTGAAGATGTAAACAAATCGGGGCCATTGCAGCATTTTTACATCCGTGTGCACAGTATTGCAAGGTTGGAGGCCGCGAAAACCCCGCACCGTATACGTATCAGGATCAAACCGCGCGGGTTTGTGGCCGGAGACAGCATCAAGATAAGAGCCGTGTTAAGCGGGCCAAGGGCGCCGGCACTGGTGGGGGGGTATGATCCGGCGCGGGCGGCATATTTCAAGAAAATAGGCGGATTCGGATTCGCCATTTCCCGCCCGCAGACTGTTGGATCTGATGATCTGTACCCGATGTCTAAATTTGAAGTCGCGAAACGCTCACTTTCAACATTTCGCTATGGTTTGTCGCGCCGTATTCAGCAACGGGCACCACCGCATACGGCAGGGTTGCAGGCGGCGCTTCTGACCGGGGATCGGTCTGCCATTCCTGTGGAGCAGGAGCAAAGTCTGCGGGCGGCGGGTTTAGCACATTTGCTGGCAATTTCTGGTTTGCACATGGGGTTGTTGGCGGGGGGCGCTTATAGTTTGGCGTCTTTGTTCTTCGCAATGATCGGGCCGCTGGCACGGCGTTATGATATGCGGAAATGGGCGGCGGGGATCGGGGCTTTGATGGCCTGCGCCTACCTTTTACTGTCGGGGGCAAGTGTGTCGACCCAACGGGCCTTTATCATGGCGATCGTCGTATTTGCGGCTGTGATTTTAAACCGCAGAGCCGTTTCTTTGCGCTCTGTTGCTCTGGCGGCGGCCATCACTCTGCTGCTACATCCGGAAAGCCTTATAAGTGCCGGATTCCAAATGTCATTTGCAGCCACGGCGGCATTGGTTGTTGTCTATAGAAATTGGGCGAATAGACGCGTGTATTCTAAAGCAGGAGGGCTGTTTCAGCGCATTAAATCCGGGTTTGTCGGCATTTCGGTGACAAGCTTTGTTGCCGGGATTGCGACGGGCGGGTTTGCGGCTCTGCACTTTCACCGTTTTGCCCGTCTCGGCTTTTTTGCAAACCTTGCGGCCATGCCTATGTTTACGCTTGTTGTAATGCCAGCAGGGTTTATGGCCGTGCTGGTCATGCCGTTCGGGCTTGAGCAATACCCGTTAAAGCTCATGGGGCTGGGGTTGGATTTTGTTTTATCTGTCTCGGACTGGATAAGTGCACGCGAGAGCGCCCTGCTTTATATTAAAGGGGCGAATGGGGTGGTTGTCAGTCTGTTCGGGCTTGGGTTTACGTGGTTGTGTCTCGGGTTTACTGCGGGGGGAGGTTCTGTGGCTTTGAACCGTACGCGTCTTATCGGTGCGGGGTTTATGGTCATATCCTGCGGTTTGTGGTTCGGGGTTGAGCGTGCAGACATGCGGGTATCAGATACTGCACGGGTTGCGTTTTGGGATCCGCAATCTGTGAACATATTGCGCGTGGATAGAAAACGGGGGGACGGGTATGGTCGCAGCCGTTTTATCGAAAGGTCCGGGCAGGTGGATGCCGAACTCCTGCTCTATTCTGATGCTGGTGCCGGTGGCGGAGCATTGTGTGACCAGCAAGCTTGCCGGTTGGTTTTAAAGGGTATCCCTATCAGTATTGTCAATGAACCGGAGGGCGTGATCGAGGCATGTCTGGATTCGGATTTAGTTGTTCTCACCCAACGCTCTGTGGGGCCACGCGCCCGCGCGCTGTGTAAAGCGATCATTCTGGATACACATAATCTGGCAATTGATGGGGCTCGTGATATTTACTTCCATAAAGATGGGATCAAAATCAAGCCTGCCAATCCACAGGCCCGCCAACGTCGCCCATGGGGACATTAGTGGGGATATTAAACCGTAAACCGGCCTGCCAATATTTAGTGGTATTTACGGATAATGCCGACGAGAACGCCTTGAACCTCGATCTGATCCGGCCCGAATGTACGGGTGGGAAAGTCGGGGTTCTCGGCAATCAACTCAATGCCATCTGCCGTTTTATACAGGCGCTTTAAAGTGGCTTCTTGATTTTGAACTACATAGGCAACAACAATCTGGTTGTTGCGTGCGGTATTGGCTTTACGGATGACGGCAATATCACCGTCCAGGATGCCAGCATTGATCATAGATTCGCCCTCAACCTCCAAAGCAAAATGATCTCCGCGTCCGATCATGCCGTCCGGCACATTAAAGCGGGGACCATCTTGCTCTAGGGCCATGATAGGGACACCGGCAGCAATTTTGCCGACAAGAGGTATGGAAATTTGATCGTTTGCTGCTTCGTGTACGGGCCCCGATGTGACCAGCCTTTCTTCGCCTGGAAGCTTCAAAACTTCCAGTGCACGGGCTCTATGTGGCAGGCGGCGGATAAACCCGCGCTCTTCCAGTGCCGTGATTAAACGGTGAATGCCGGATTTGGAGGCAAGACCAAGCGCATCTTTCATCTCGTCATAAGACGGTGAAATACTGTTCTTTTTCAGCCTCTTATCAATAAATTTTAACAAATCATGTTGTTTTTGGGTCAGCATTTCGTGCGCTCCATCACTAAAGAACAAATCATCAACATTCAATGTTCTACAAGTGTTCTTTTGTCGCGTCAAGTGATAATCCTTGAATAAGCACGGTATACAGGGGGGTATTCCTATGCAAAGCGTGGACTTGTTTTTCGATGGGAGCTTAGTATGGTGTTTGGGCCTTTGGAGCGCTAATAAAGAAACCATATTGGGCACGGGACGCATTTTGCGGGTATCAGGGTTGTGGGTATCAGGGAAGGCCATTTATGGCAGAACGTATCGACATTGGAGATTGGGAATTTTCCCCTGATGTAGCCATTTTAAAGCTCGGTGAAGACCAAAAAGCATTGGAAAACCGAGCTGCAGCTGCCCTAGAACTTCTTTGTTGCCGTCATGGAGAGCTTGTTACGCACTCGGAATTCGTAGACGTCATCTGGCAAGGCCGATCTTTAAGTGCAAATAGTGTTGCGGTTGTTATTGCAGATCTTCGGCGCGCTTTAAATGATGATGCACGGGCTCCACGCTATATAGAGACTGTCTCCAAGCGCGGATATCGCATTATAGCGCCCCTTCGTTTTTCAGACGATAAACCGGATGTATCCGAACAAGAACAGACCCAGACCCGGATTTTTGGGTTCAAGCGGAGCTGGATTCTTATAGCCGTTGTTTTTGTGGTTGTCTGTGTGAGTACGATCATCGTTTCGGCGGTTCGCTTAAACTCTACGCCCAATGCAGGGGTAGTTTTTGTGATGGTTGGGGCATTTGAAAATGATACGCATGATGATCAATATGCTGTCCTGTCGCCTGCGATGACAGAGCTTGTGGCGACAGAACTTATGCGACATGAGCATGTACGTGTTGCCACGCGTTCGGGGGCAAGCATTCTTGTGCGGGGGCGGATTATTTTATGGGATGGTCAGGTCGCCGTTGGTCTCCATGCAGAAAATATTGAGACAGGTGAAGAGGTTTGGTCTGGAATGGCAAAGGGGCCTGAATCACAACTACCATTACAAGTACGCCAGCTATTCATTGTGTTAGCAGACGTGGTGCAAGATTTATAAAACTGAAAAGGGATAAACCATGACGAAAAATATCAACCGGAGAACGATGATGGCCGTAAGTGCGAGTGGATTAGCATTGGCGAGCTGCAGCCAAAAACCTGAAATAAAACCTGCGCCTAAGCTTGAAAGCCAAAATACCGCAGATTTGACGACCCAAATTTCTCAACTTAAAAATGGTGATATTCAAGCCTCGGAACTGCTTGAAGAGACGATTGCGCGTATTGAAACGCTTAACCCGAAGGTTGGGGCGGTGTTGACGCCGTGTTATGATCGGGCCCGGGATTTTGTTAAAAACCTGAAACCGGACACGATGACTGCTGGCGCGCCCATGCTGATCAAGGATTTGAATGATGTTGAGGGGGTGCGTACGACATACGGGATTGGGGCGTTTAAGGGTTTTATTGCGCCGGCATCGGATGTTTATGTCAAGAGGGTCGAAAAGGCAGGCATGGCGATTGTTGGGAAAACCAATACGCCGGAGCTTGGTCTTTTGCCTGTCACTGAACCTCTCGCCTATGGGCCTGCCCGTAATCCGTGGAATACGGATCTGACGCCGGGTGGATCATCTGGCGGCACGGCTGCGGCAATTGCCAGTGGCATGGTGCCGTGTGCCCAAGGGAGCGATGGTGGTGGCTCCATTCGTATACCGTCGCATTATTGCGGGTTGTTTGGGTTGAAACCAAGTCGCCACAGAGTTGTTGCAAAAGTTTTGCGACCCTTCTCCATTGCCGTCACCGGTGTGTTGAGCCGTAGCGTGCGCGATAGCGCTCTGATGCTGTCGATTACAGAAACAGGAGACGGGGATCGTGATTTTTCCGCCATTGGCTTGGTGCGTGATCCACTCGACCGCCCCCTGAAAATCGGTTTGGCGATGAATGATTATTTTACGGGCGCCAATATTGCGGACGCCGAGGTCACGGCCGTAACCGAGCGGGCCGCAAAATTTTGCGAGAGCCTTGGTCATAATGTAGAAATTGCGACCCCGCCGGTCTATGGCCAGCCTTTGCTCGATGCTTTCCGCATGTTATGGTCAAGCATTCCGTATGAAGTCACTTCTAACGTCAAAAAAATGAGAGGTGGTACACTGGCCGAAGGTGATTTCGAGCCGTGGACAGTGGCTATGGCCGAGGGGTTTGTTGAAAACGGCGGGGCCGAAGGTTTGGCAACCTCCATTGTGCTCCTGAAGCAGGCGGAAGCTGAAGTTGTAGCGTTTTTAAGCGAATATGATGTGATTATCTCGCCGGTTATGCCGTCGGCGGCACATCCACTTGGAAAATACAAAACCGTATCGCGTGAATTTATGGATGCCGGGTTTCAGGAAGCGACCCGTGATGTCGGGTATACGGCCATTTATAATGTAGCTGGCGCGCCTGCCATGTCCGTACCGTTGTTTCGTAGTCCATCCGGCCTGCCGATTGGCACCCAGTTTATTGCGAAACCGGGCGATGATGCATTGCTCTTGCAACTGGCCTATCAACTGGAAGCTGCCCAGCCGTGGATCGATAGCTATCCGAACTTGCTGTGATTGGGTCCTTTTAAGGGGCGTGTTTTCCCAATAAAACCTCTGTCGCTCTTTGCACATCATCTTGGCGCATCAAGCTTTCACCGACCAAAAATGCCTGTGCGCCGTGGCGGGTTTGGTGGAGGATGTGATCAGGGGTGAAGATGCCGCTCTCTGCCACTAGGAAGGCTTTATTGGGCGCATGGGGTACCATTTGGATGAAGGTGTCGAGGCTTGTCTCGAAGGTTTTGAGATTGCGATTGTTGACGCCGATCAGGGTGGCGCCGATGGCGATGGCGCGGCGCATCTCGCTCACATCATGGGTTTCGACGAGGGCGTCCATGCCGAGGCGGGTGGCTTCGCGCAGGAGGGATTTGGCAAGGCGGTTATCAATCATGGCCATGATGATCAGGATGGCGTCGGCACCGTGTGCACGGGACTCGATGATTTGGTAGGGATCAACCATGAAATCTTTGCGCAGGACGGGCAGGGAACATGCGGCTCTGGCCTGTTGCATGAATGCCATCTTGCCTTGAAAGCTCGGGCCGTCTGTAAGCACGGACAGGCAGGCGGCTCCGCCTGCTTGATAGGCTTGGGCGAAATCTGCGGGGCGGAAATCTGCGCGGATTAGGCCTTTGGACGGGCTGGCTTTTTTGATCTCTGCTATTAAGGCCGGGCCGTGATGGGCCGTGGTGCGCAGGGCCGTTAAAAACCCGCGCGGGGTGGACTGTTGTTTGGCCAAAGCTTCAAGCTCGGCGTGGGATGTTTTGGCTTTGAGGGCTTTCACCTCTTTGCGCTTATAGCGGGCTATTTTTTGTAAAATATCAGCCATTGGAAACCTTGATCAGAGCCTTGAGGGTTGCTTTGGCTTTGCCAGTTTTAATCGAGGTGCGGGCACGGTTTATGCCGTCTTCTATGGTCTCGGCCTTGCCGGAGGCATACAGCGCGGCTCCGCTATTGAGCACTACAATGTCGCAGTAGGGGCCGGTTTCCCCGTCCAATACGCTTTGTAAGGCGCGGGCATTTTCTTGGGGCTCGCCGCCTTCAATGTCTTTAAGGCGCGCGCGGGAAAAGCCAAACTGTTCGGGGGTGATTTCGTACTCAGTAATGACGCCTTGGTTTAACTCGCTAATCATGGTGGGCGCGGTTGTAGTAATCTCGTCCATGCCGTCACCACCGTGTACGATCAAGGCGCGTTTAGCGCCGAGTTGTGCGAGCGCTTTGGCATAGATACCGCGCAGGCTGTCTTCGAATACACCGAGCAATAAATACTCTACATTGGCCGGATTACACAAAGGGCCAAGGCGGTTAAACAGGGTGCGGGTGCCAAGTTGGGCCCGGGCTTTTGCGACAGCGCCCATGGCTTTGTGGTGGTTGGGGGCAAATAGGAATCCAACATTGGCCTCAAAGATACATTTACGGGTTTGCTCTGGTGAAATATCCAGTTTCACGCCAAGTTCACGTAACACGTCTGATGCGCCGGATTTGCTGGAAACGGCGCGGTTGCCATGTTTGGCCACGGGGACGCCAGCGCCTGCGACGACAAAGCAGCAGGCCGTCGAGATATTGTAGGTGGAAAGACCATCGCCTCCGGTGCCGACGATATCCATTGCGCCTGTGGGGGCCTGAATGGGGAGCATTTTGTCGCGCAGTGCGCGTGCGCCGATATGCAGTTCCATTTCTGATATGCCCAGTGTTTCCAAAGCTTGCAGAGCCTGTGCGATTTGAGTATCCGGCATATTGCCGCTGATCATATGGTCGAAGAGGTGCGCGAATTTATCCACGCTCAAGCGGTTGCCGCCTACTATGGTTTCTAATGAGGCTTCAATACTCATTAGGTCTTCATGCCTGAGTTTTTTAGGCCAGCAATTTTTAGAAAGGCGTCAATTATGTCATGACCATATTCGGACGCGATGGATTCAGGGTGAAATTGTACGCCGTGAATAGGGCGGCTGACATGGCGGAGGCTCATAATTTCGCCGTCCTTTGTCCAGCCATTGGCGACAAGGCAGTCCGGCATACTGTCTTCATCAAGGGCTAGGCTGTGATAGCGGGTAGCATTGAACGGGCTCGGGATGTTTTCAAAAATTCCGGTTTTGTCATGGGTGACAGGGGAAACCTTGCCGTGCATGATTGATTTGGCTGCAATGACTTTACCGCCAAAAGCCTGTCCGATGGATTGAAGGCCGAGGCAAACCCCAAAAATGGGTAAGTCTTCGGGTGCGGATTTTATAAGCTCGAGACATATGCCGGCCTCTGTCGGTGTTTTGGGGCCGGGGGACAGGATGACGGCTTTCGGGTTGAGAGCGAGGGCTTCCGCGCAGCTTAGATCATCATTGCGGATCACATGGGTGTTGGCACCCAGTTCTTGCGCGTAATGTACGAGGTTGTAGGTGAAGCTGTCATAATTATCGATGATAAGAAGCATGGCCTAATTCCGATCGAAATAGGGGGCGTGGGCGGCAGCGGCAAACAGGGCGCGGGCTTTGACACGGGTTTCTTCGAACTCGGACATGGGGTCGCTGTCCATGACGATACCGGCACCGGCACGGACATGCATAACACCGTCTTTAACAATGGCTGTACGCAAGGCAATGGCGGTGTCCATATCGCCGCTGGCAGAAATATAGCCAACGGCACCGGCGTAAATGCCGCGTTTTTCGTTTTCAAGCTCGTCGATGATTTCCATAGCCCTGACCTTCGGGGCGCCCGAAACGGTACCGGCAGGGAAACCTGCGAATAGGGCGTCTAGGGCGTCTAGGCCGTCTTGGATATCGCCTTCTACATTGGAAACGATATGCATGACATGGCTATAGCGCTCGACAAGGGAACGTTCTGTGACTTTGATCGTTCCGGCCTTTGCAACACGGCCAACATCGTTGCGACCCAAATCCAGCAACATCAAATGTTCCGCGTTTTCTTTTTCGTCGGCGAGAAGTTCCAGTTCCAGAGCTTTATCAAGTTCCGGGGTTTTCCCTCTTGGGCGAGTGCCGGCAATGGGGCGCACGGTGACTATATCATCGCGTAGACGTACCAGTATTTCAGGGCTGGATCCGACAATCGCGTGATCGTCAAAGTTTAAATAATACAGGAAGGGCGAAGGGTTTAAGCGCCGTAAAGCCCTGTAAAGTGCAAATGGAGGTGTGGTGAGCGGGGCTGAAAATCTTTGCCCGATCACGACTTGGAAAATGTCACCTGCTTCTATATAGGCCTGTGCTTTTTTGACATTGTCGCAAAAATCGCTGACTGAAACACTTAAAATAGGCTCAATTGTTTCACGTGAAACATTTGTGTTTCGCAAGCCTTCAATCGTGATTTCCAAGGCGTCACTTGCGCTTTGAAGTCTCGATACTGCCTGTTTATAGGCTGTTTTTGAATCAACATCCGTTGATGGCCTTACGGTCGTTGTGAGAATAATTTCTTGTGAAATTTGATCAAAAATGGCGATTAGAGTCGGGCGCGTCATAATGGCGTCCGGGGTTCCCAATATGTCTGGATTTTGATTTGGCAAATGTTCGACTTGCCGGATCATGTCATATCCGAGATAGCCGAAAAGCCCTGCGGCCATTGGCGGGAGGTCTTTGGGGATGTCGACTTTGGTCTCAGCCTGAATTTTCCGCAAGGAGAGTATCGGGGGATCGTCCTGCTTTTGGTAGGGGCCGTTGTCGAGAGACATTTCACATGTATCCCCGTGTGCGCGCCAGATAAGATCAGGCTCATAGCCCAATATGGAATAGCGTCCGCGTTGTTCGCCGCCCTGAACGGATTCAAACAAAAAGGCATAGGGTTTGTCTTGTGCCAGTTTCAGGAAGGCGGAAACCGGTGTGTCGAGATCATTGACCAGCCGTGTCCAGACGATCTGGGCTTGCCCATTGGTATAGGCTTGCTCGAACCGACCGAACTCCGGCAGGATATCCAATGATACACCGGAGAAAGGCATTACTGGACAATGCCGAGAACTTTACTGATATTCCCGTCCAGTGTTTGTGCCGGATAGGCTTTCAGCATGGCTTCATGATAGGCTTGCTGGATATCGCTATCGAGGCCTTTGCTCGCCTGTTCTTTTAACGTATCGGCAATGCTGCCTGTTAAAACGTCAGTGTTTGGGGTGATCTCCACGATTTGCCCGATGACACGGTCTAGTCCATTTGCACCGGTTCCGCGAATGGTGGGGCCTACACGTGTTTCAAACAAACGGGCGTTTGTTTGTGGTGACAAATTCGGCAGACCACGACTTAGCCTAAGGATTTCCCGTTCATATATATTGGCACCGGCGGCCTGTTCTGGATCAAGACTGGTGAGGATGGCTTCGAGGCTTTCGCCCGCAAGTGCGCGGTCCGCAAGAGTGTCCATAAGTGTGCCCAGGGCTTCATTGGTTTTATCCAGACGCCAAGCTTGTAAAGCTTGCTCTTTGATCTCTTCAAACTGGCGCTGGGTGCTTTCCTTGATCGCATCGACCCTGAGGGCGGCAATGCCTTTGTTTTCTGTTTCAAAGACATCACCTTCAAAGCCAATATCGCTTGTAAAAAGTTCCGTTAAAATGACATCTGATGTGCTGATACCGACCGCATCGCCAATGCCAGTCATAGGATCATTGTTTTGTGTGTTGCCGACACGGGAAACATAGTCAAAACTGGCGGCTGGAATGCCGTTTGCTTTTGCCGCCTCTTCTATTGTATTGCCCTCGGCTAACGCATCTTGCAGGGTATCTTGAATATCGTAGACAAATTTCCGGGCTTTCTCGGTTTTGATCTCTTGGGAGATTATACTGCGTTGTGAGTCCAGATCAGGCACAATGCCGGGGTTTATGCCGGTCACAATGACAGAATACCATGTGCCAAAGCTACTTTCGACCGTTTGGGCTATGCCGCGTTCTTGCGCGAAGCCTGCCTCACCGGTTTTTGGATCAAGGACCGCGCTTTGCAAAATGTCTGTATAGATTACAGGGGATTCAAGGCCTAAATCTTCAACGACTTCGTCAATGGTTTTACCAGCGTTTATGGAGGCCGTGACAAGATCGGCGGCCTGCTGGTCTACTGTAACGATTTGCGTGATAGAGCGGGTTTCCTCTGTTCCAAGTCGCCCGACATCAATTTTATAGTCGAACTGGTCTTTGATTTCCTCTTCACTGGCTTCCATATCTCTCAGAAGGTCGGAAATTTCAACCCGTAACAGGGTGAAGCGTCTATATTCAGGGGCGATATAGGCGTTGGGGTGCTCTTCAATATAGCTCTTCAACTCTTCATCTGTTGGATCATCGGGCATTGTGATGGTTTGAGGGGTTAAATGCAGGAGCTTGACTTTGCGCTTCTCTGTTAAAAACCGATATTGCTGATCTGCATAATTCAGCGGGGCAACAATGCCGGCTGTAATGCTGGTGAGGGTTTGATCCTGACGCAGGGCCTTGTAGACGTCGCGCTCAAACTGTTTGCGAGATTGGCGGGTATCGGCCTGTGCGAGACGTTCTGCCAGTCTGGATTCATCCAATTTGCCGGTTATCACATTGTTGAACACCTCGAGACCTTCAACAAATTGAAGGGCGTCACGGCGGTTTACATCCACGCCCAGATCGTCGGCGTCAATCTGGATCAGTTTCTCGGTAATCAACTGGCTGGTAATAGCCCGGTGAAATCCACGGGCATAAGCTTCTTTGGTGGACAAGCGCGCGTCGGGTTGTTTGCGGTTTTCTTCTCTCAACCGACGCCGAAAGAATGTGTCGAACTCGTTGAGGGTGATTTTTTCTTTGCCGACCATTGCGGCGGCGTCACGGGTTTTGGGCGTGAAAGCATCGGCTACGCCCCACATTGCAAACGAAACCACGATCAGTCCAATCAGAATGGTTTTCAGATTTTTCATGATCATATCCATGAAAGAGTT
Organism: Robiginitomaculum sp.; assembly: GCA_002733605.1. Taxonomy (GTDB): domain Bacteria; phylum Pseudomonadota; class Alphaproteobacteria; order Caulobacterales; family Maricaulaceae; genus Robiginitomaculum_A. The sequence continues at coordinate 266,157 of NVWK01000003.1, read as the reverse complement.
CGGTTTAGCAGTCTCGGTCTGTTCGGGTTCGGACATTTATTCTTTCCTTTGGCGTTTAGCGTCTAAGTCTTGTGGTCTTTAGTTTTCAGTCTTGGAGCATTTACGTTTTGGACGTTTGCGCTTGGAGCCTGTATTCAGTGTTGTTCAGCGCGGGACAATAGCTATATAGTTTGCGCCAAGCAAGACAGGTTTATGCTCAAATACACAGAAATTGAGGCAAATATGAAAACATTGATCGCGGCGAATTGGAAAATGCACGGTGATTTGAGCTGGGCGGCCAAGCCGAAGGCGTTTCGAGACGCGCACGGGCCACAGAATACAAATGTAGAAATCCTGATTTGCCCGCCTGCATATCTGATTCCTGCCCTTGTTAAAGGCAGTGAGGGACAAGATATTCTGATCGGGGCCCAGAATTGCCATCAAGAGCAAGGTGGGGCCTTTACCGGAGAAATGAGCGCAGATATGGTGGCTAATTGTGGCGGGCGGTATGTGATCCTTGGTCATTCTGAACGGCGGGCCTTGTTTGGTGAAACCGATGGACTGGTTGCTGCCAAAGCAAAATCCGTGCTGGCGTCCAGCCTTGTGCCGATCATATGTGTTGGCGAGAGCCGTGAGCAACGCGAGGCCGGTGACGCGGACGAAGTTGTCGGCGCGCAGCTTAAAAACTCTATTCCTGAAAGCGCGGATGGCCATAAACTGGTGATTGCTTATGAGCCGGTCTGGGCGATTGGCACGGGTCTTGTGCCCACGCTGGAAGACATTGCGTCCATGCATGACCATATTCGGGGTATTTTAAGTGCGCGGTTTGGTGAAAATATTGCGCAATCTATTTGTATTCTTTATGGCGGTTCTGTTAAGCCGTCGAATGCTAGAGAGATTCTGGCACTTAAGGATGTAAACGGGGCTTTGATCGGGGGCGCGGGTCTCGAGATGGATAGTCTTTGTGCTATTGCTAGGGAGGCATTGTAATTTATGCGTATGTTAATCACACTGATTTGGTCAATTATTCTTGTAGGGTGTTCTCAGATAGAAGAGCCAAAACGCCAAATTGCCTTTACATTCGATGATGGACCGAGAACGAGCGGGCCGATATTTGAGGGCGAAGACCGCACTGAGGCGCTTATTCGCTCGCTGGACAAAGCGGACATAAAAAGTGTCTGGTTTTTTGTGACGACCAATAATATTGACCGTGAAAACAATAATGGGGATGCGCGTTTGAAGCGCTATATGGAAGCCGGACATCAGTTAGCAAACCATTCCCACTCTCATATGTGGTTTAACAAGACGGATACGGACGCCTATATTGCGGATATGGATAAGGCCAGAGATTTGCTGGCCAATTACGGGGAGACGCGACCGTATTACCGCTACCCGTATCTGGATGAAGGACGATCTGTCGAAAAACGTGACGCTATGGTGGCTGCGTTAGCGGAACGCGGCATGTTTAACGGCTATGTCACTGTGGATACATATGACTGGCATATGGATGCCTTACTGGGTGAAGCTCTGAAGGCGGGCCATGATGTGAATATGGATATGTTGCGGGAAACTTATGTGAATAGTTTGGTGCAGTCCGTTGAATTTTATGATAATATTGCGCAAGAAGTGCTCTGGCGATCCCCCAAACACGTGTTGTTATTGCACGAGAATGACTTAGCGGCCATGTTTATAGGTGATCTGGCGCAGGCCTTACGAGACAAGGGATGGGAGATCATTTCGCCCGAAGAAGCTTTCCGTGATGATATTGCTAAATATGTGCCAAAAACCCTGTTTTTGGGGCAGGGGCGTATCTCAGCGATTGCGGATGATAAAGGTATGGCAAGAGAAGACCTTGTCCATGAGCGCGAGAATGAAGACTTCCTGCGAGCCGAGTTTATTGAAAAGGGATTGTTGCCCCAAGCTGAGGTAAAGCCCGAAGCAGAGCCATCAGCCGAGACACCATAACGATTTGCTTTGTTTTTACTTTTTTTTATCTGGGGGCGGAGCCTAGACATTTCATCACCTGCTCCCTAGATATCAACGATGGTCAAACAGACATCCCACGACACACAGCCCCAAGAAACACTGATGTTTCAACTGAAGAGCTTTTTCAGGCTGTGGCCATATTTGTGGCCCAAGGATCGGCCCGGATATAAGCTTCGCACATTTGCGGCTCTTATGCTTACGATTACCGGGCAATTTGTTCTGGTCGGGGCGCCGTTTTTCCTTGGCCGTAGTGTTGACGCCGTGGAAAATGCACACAAGCTGGGGCAAAACTGGGACCAGGCCTGGGTTTTCATTGGCATATTGATCCTGTGTTATGGGGGGTTGAAGCTGTTTTCTGTGCTGATTAGCGAGATGCGGGAATATTTATTTACGCCAGTGGGGCAATATGCCCAAAGGCAGGTGGCGACAGCGACGTTCAGGCATTTGCATGCACTTTCTCTGCGCTATCATCTGGAACGCCGTACGGGCGGATTGTCACGCATTATCGAGCGGGGTATTCGCTCTATTGATTTCTTGTTCAGATTTCTTTTGTTTAATATTGGGCCGACCTTATTACAGCTGGCGATTGCCGGCGTGGCGTTCTGGATTGCCTATGACTGGAAATTTGCCCTGATTGCCGTCTCTGTTGTGCTTCTCTATATCTGGTTCACCATTGTGACGACCGAGTGGCGGTTGGCGTTTCGCCGCGAAATGAACAAGCATGATACGGAGGCCAATGCGAAAGCGATCGATAGTCTTTTGAACTATGAAACCGTTAAATATTTCGGGGCGGAGGGCTTCGAGATTTCCCGTTACGATACGGCTATGGGGGGGTATCAAAAAGCAGCTATTAAGTCGCGGACATCCCTTGCGACCGTCAATATCGGGCAATCATTTTTGATGAATGTTGGCATTGTTGCCATGATGTTGCTAGCGGCTTACCAGATTTTGGGTGAGCAGATGAGTGCGGGCGATATGCTGACCATTACTTTGGTGATGATGCAGGTTTACCGGCCGCTCAACATTCTCGGCTTTGCCTATCGGGAGATCAAGCAGGCACTTACCGATATGGAAAAACTGTTCGCGTTGCTCGATATTAAGCCGGAGGTGCAGGATAAAAAGGATGCGGTCTCTCTGCATGACGCCAAGGGTGTTGTCGTGTTTAAGGATGTAGATTTTCATTATGACGCGGATCGTGCGATTTTGAAAAACGTTAGTTTTACCATCGCACAGGGTGAAACGGTGGCCGTCGTCGGGCCTACGGGAGCGGGGAAATCAACCCTGTCACGTATATTGTTCCGGTTTTACGATATACAAAGCGGCAGTGTGAGCATTGACGGTATTGATATCCGTGATTTAACCCAAGAGAGCTTGCGCGGTGCCATTGGTATTGTTCCGCAAGATACGGTTTTGTTTAATGACACGATTGGCTATAATATTGGCTATGCGCGGGCGAATTCAACCCAAGGCGAGGTTGAGGACGCGGCTAAAGCGGCGCAAATTCATGATTTTATCATGAGCTTGCCAAACGGGTACGAGACTATGGTCGGGGAGCGCGGGTTGAAGCTGTCTGGCGGCGAAAAACAACGGGTTGCGATTGCGCGGACTTTGCTTAAAAACCCTGCGATTTTGATATTGGATGAAGCAACATCGGCGCTTGATAGTGTCACCGAGAGTAATATTCAGGAGGCCCTTAACGATATTTCCAAACGTCATACGACACTTGTGATTGCTCACAGGCTATCGACGATTGTCGACGCAGATAAAATCATCGTTATGGATCACGGCGAGATTAAAGAGCGTGGCACCCATAAATCCCTGCTTCGCAAGGGTGGGCTGTATGCAAAACTGTGGGAACAACAAGAACGGGTATCTGTATAACGCGTGCGTACTCTTGCAAATTTTATAGATACTCTCTAAATACACACTACGTAATTATTGTGCTGGTATTTGCCTCGTAGCTGATGTAAACCGCGCGGAACTTATTCCTAGAAGCGAGGAGGGGCGTCGCCCCGACTGGGACTTAATCTATAAGAGATGTATTATGGCAAATGTATTGCTTATTATCTTGCTGATTATCAGCATTATTTTAATCGGGCTGATTTTAATCCAGCGCTCTGAAGGCGGTGCTTTGGGCATTGGCGGCGGTGGCGGTGGTGGCGGTGGACTTATGTCCGGGCGTGGTACGGCTGATCTGGTTTCGCGTATGACCGCTGTATTTGGTGGTGCCTTTTTGCTTGTGTGTTTGTTGATCTCTATTGCCTTTAATGTACAGCAGGCTGATACAGGCTTGTTGGACGCGCAGAGCGCGGAGTCGGAATTGGTCACAGATACGGTGGGTGAACAGTCTGAAGAGCAAAAAACTGAAAATCCCCTCTTGAATGAAGAGGCGAATTCGGGCAATGATACGACCCCGTTGGCGGAAGATTCTCAAAGCGAAGAATCAGACGCTGAAACTCAGGAAAACCCGCAAAACGACTAGAGTTTATCTCGGCGTTGGTCGGTATTTCCGGCTTTTAGGAAACGGGCTATGCCAAAGACTTCACATGCTGATGCGAACACGCCAAGATATATATTTATCACCGGTGGGGTTGTGTCTTCCCTTGGCAAAGGGCTGGCTTCGGCGTCGCTTGCGGCTCTGTTACAAGCGCGTGGCTATGGGGTGCGTTTGCGCAAGTTGGATCCGTATTTAAATGTCGATCCGGGCACGATGTCCCCTTATCAGCACGGCGAAGTCTATGTGACGGATGACGGCGCGGAAACCGATCTTGATTTGGGCCATTATGAGCGCTTTACCGGTGTTTCGGCCCATCAGCGGGACAATATCACGACCGGGCGTATCTATTCCAATATTATCGAGAAAGAACGGCGCGGCGATTATCTTGGCGCGACGGTGCAGGTTATCCCGCATGTGACCAACGAGATCAAAAATTTCGTGCTTGCAGATGCTGGCGAAGGTGTGGACTTTGTGCTTTGCGAAGTTGGCGGCACGGTTGGTGATATTGAAGGCCTGCCATTTTTCGAAGCCCTGCGTCAATTGGGGCAGGAATTAGGGCGGGAACGGGTGTTGTTTTTGCACGTCACTTTGCTGCCCTATATTGCGGCGGCTGGCGAGGTGAAAACCAAACCCACACAACATAGTGTGAAAGAGTTGCGCTCAATCGGTATTCAACCCGATATTTTATTGTGTCGGGCGGATCGCCCGATTTCCGAAGGGGATATCAGTAAGATCGCCCGTTTTTGTAATGTGCGTGAAAGCGCCGTTATTCAGGGTCTGGACGCGCCTTCCATATATGATGTGCCGTTGGCCTATCATAAAGAGGGGATAGACCGGGAAGTTTTGCGTCATTTCAGGTTGGAAGATGAACCTGCGGATTTGTCACGCTGGGAAGATATTTCGCAGATATTACACAATCCGGACGGGTATGTGAATATTGCCGTCATTGGCAAATATACAGTTTTGCCGGACGCTTATAAATCCTTGTCGGAAGCACTTGTACACGGGGGTATTGCCAATAATGTCCGTGTGAAAATCAAATGGATCGAGAGCGAAGCCTTTGGCGAAGGAGACTGCGGCGCTATCCTTAAAGATATGCACGGTATTTTGGTGCCCGGTGGATTTGGCGAGCGGGGCACGGAAGGTAAAATTCGCGCAGCCCGCTATGCCCGTGAACACGATATGCCGTATTTCGGCATTTGTCTTGGTATGCAAATGGCTGTGATTGAAGCGAGCCGGAATTTGGCCGGATTGCCCAATGCCGCCTCCACCGAGTTCGGCGCTACCGACACGCCTGTCGTGGGGTTGATGACAGAATGGATACGCGGAAACGAAAAACAGACCCGTACCAAAGATACAGACCTTGGCGGTACCATGCGTTTGGGAGCGTATCCGGCAGTGCTTGAAAAGGGTAGTCTTGTGGCAGAGATGTATGGGTGCGAGCGTATCGAAGAACGTCATCGGCATCGCTACGAGGTCAATATAGAGTATAAAGAGCGTCTGGAAGCGGTTGGTTTGAAGTTTTCCGGCATGTCACCGGACGGAATTTTGCCGGAAATCGTCGAAATCCCTGACCATCCCTGGTTTATTGGCGTTCAATTTCATCCAGAGCTGAAATCCCGCCCGTTTGAACCACATCCACTTTTTGCCGGATTTGTTGCGGCCGCGTTGAAAAACCGGCTGGTCTAAATTCTTCAGTATAAATTTCCAGTTTGAATTTCTTGGCGAAATTTTTGGTAAAATTTCTGCCAGCAGTTTCCTTTTCGTGTTCTGGCCCATATAGTCGGGTCTAGTCATCATAGGAAAATGGTATGAAAAATTTGTTTTTAGGCGTGGCGCTTGGGGTTATGGCAATCACACTTGCCTCGTGTGCAGACAAGACGCAAAGCGATGTCGAGCAGGCAGGCGCTGTCACCAGCGTCGAGTACGAAAAATACACACTTGCCAATGGGTTGGATGTTATCTTGCACGTGGACCGGTCTGATCCGATTGTCGCGATTGATTTGACGGCCCATGTGGGTTCGGCGCGCGAGGTTACCGGGCGTACCGGATTTGCGCATTTGTTTGAACATTTGCTGTTTCTTGATTCGGAAAACCTTGGCTTTGGCGGTCTGGATGAAATGAATACCCGCATTGGCGGCGAAGGCACGAACGGGTATACGACCAATGATGTTACTAAATATTTTCAGGCGGTTCCAAAGGACGGGCTTGAGAAGATTATTTGGGCCGAGGCTGACAAGATCGGCTATTTCATCAATACGGTGACAACACCGGTTTTGGATAAAGAAAAACAGGTCGTCAAAAACGAAAAACGCCAGCGTGTCGATAATGTACCCTATGGTCACCGTTGGAATATTGTTGGGAAAGCTATTTACCCAGAGGATCACCCCTATAACTGGCAAGTGATTGGTTCGCTTGCAGATTTACAAGCCACGACCTTGGAAGATGTTCGGGCGTTTTATAAGCGTTGGTATGTGCCCAATAATGTCACTGTGACAATTGCCGGTGATTTCGACGTGGCGCAGGCGAAAATCTGGGTAGACAAATATTTCTCCGAAATCCCTCGCGGTGCGGATGTGGAGGCCGTTACGCCACGGGCCGGTACGCTTGAGGCTATCAAGTCTTTTTATCATGAGGATAATTTTGCGACTGTGCCGCAACTGACCCTTGCCTGGCCGTCTGCACCACAGTTTCATAAGGACAGCTATGCGCTGGATATTCTGACCAGTTATCTGGCAGACGGGAAACGCGCACCGTTGAACGAGGTTTTAATCGAAGAAGAAAAACTGACCTCTCAAATCGGCGTGTTTCAAAACAGTGCGGAAATTGCCGGAGAGACATATGTCATCATCACGGCCAAAGACGGCGGCGATTTAGACGCGCTCATGCCGGCTCTGGACAAAGCGTTTGCCCGGTTTGAAGCCAATGGTATCTCTCAGGCTGATCTGGATAAAATTATCGCGGGTCAGGAAGTGGCGTTTTATCAGCAAATGCAAAGTGTGTTGAATAAAGCCATACAGCTTGGCCAATATAATGCCTATACGGGCAATCCCGGCTTTATCAATGAAGACATTAAAAATATCCAGTCCGTGACACGTGAAGATGTGATGCGGGTCTATAATACCTATATCAAGGATAAAGCGTATGTGGCGGTCAGCATGGTGCCGCAAGGACAGCTGGACTTGGGTCTGGAAGGGGCCGTTAAGGCCAATATTGTTGAAGAACAAATCGTGCAGGGTGCCGAGGAAGTTGTTGTTGAAGAAGAGGATAAACGCGATTTCGAGCGTACAGCCTCAAGCTTTGACCGGACAATTGAACCTGCTTTCGGCGCGGCATTTACATTGCCGACGCCTGCGATCTGGGAAGACAAAACTGCGGATGGCATCCAGATTTACGGGATTGAAAGCGACGAGACACCTTTGGTGTATTTCACTTTGACACTTGATGTTGGTCGTAAGAATGGCAGCGTTGACAAACCGGCGATTGCAAGCTTGACAGCGAGCATGCTGGAAAAAGGCACAGTCAATAAAGCAACGGCCGAGCTGGAAGACGCGATTAAGGCGCTTGGTTCGGCAATCTCCGTCAATAGTGGGCGGACGCAAACGCAAATTACAGGTACGACTTTGGCCCGCAATTTCGAGAAAACCATTGCACTGGCACAGGAAATTTTACTGGAACCACGCTGGGACGAGGCGGAGTTTGATCTTCTCATCAGTAGTACGGTTGACGCCATTGAAGTTGCCGAGGGTAATCCCGGCGCCATATCAAGGCGCGAGTGGACGAAAGTGCTCTACCCAGAGGATCATATTTATAGCTACACAGCCAGTGGGCCGAAAGATAAGTTGAAAACTGTGACGCTGGATGATTTGAAGGCTTTTTATGCGGACAATTATATACCGGTCGGCGCGTCATTCAGGGTTGTGGGGGATGTATCTGCGAAGCGGGTGAAAGCCAGTGTGCAGGCATTGGAAGCCCAGTGGTCTGGATCTGCGCTTGTTGCGGCAGACAGGCCGGAAATCTCGTGGCCGCAATCAATAGCACCAACAGAGTCCAAAATCTATTTCTATGACGTGCCAGGGGCCAAGCAATCGGTATTGCGGTTCGGGTATCCGTCTCTTTCTGCGCTTGATGCTGATTATGTTGCGGCAGACGCGATGAATTATTTGCTCGGCAATATCTATACATCGAAATTGATGACGGAATTGCGGGTCAATAAGGGCTATACCTACGGTATTGGTTCGGGATTTGCCGGGATTAAGGACAGAGGTACATTTACTGTGCGTTCAAGCGTGCGGGCCAATGTGACTTTGGAGGCGACCCAGTTGATCCATGATATTCTCGAAAATTACGGTACAGAGTTCAGCACCGAAGATTTGGGCGTGATGAAAAGTGCTCTGATTAAAGGGCAGGCTCTAACCTCGGAAACATTGCGGGCCAAGCTTGGCATGTTGGACGATATTGCGTCCTATGGATATGCCCATGATTACCGCTCTCAAAATGCAAAAATGATCGAAGCCATGACACTGGAAGACATCACACGTTTGACGGAACAATATCTGCGTCCGAACGCTATGCATTATCTTGTTGTTGGTGACGGGAAGACCCAAAAAGAGCGTTTGAAGGCGCTCGGATTTGGTGATCCTGTCGTGATTAATCCTTAGGGTTTGTGAGGCGCGCGTTGTGGCAGAAGATTTGGTCATAAATGCGCGTGTGCGTATTCCGCTTCGCGATATAGAATTGCAGGCCATCCGGGCGCAAGGCCCGGGTGGTCAAAACGTCAACAAGGTCTCGAGCGCAATACATTTGCGTTTTGATGTGCATGCCTCGAATTTAAGCGAATCACAAAAGGGGCGGGTGCTGGCCTTACGTGACCGGCGGATTACCGATAGCGGCGTGATTGTGATTAAAGCGCAGGCCGCCCGTACGCAGGCGCAAAACAAGAGCGATGCACTGGCGCGGTTGGTGCAAATTCTAAGCGAAGCTCTGAAAGTTCAAAAAGTACGCCGTGCGACCAAGCCTAGCTGGGGAAGTGTGCGGCGGGTGCGCGAACATAAGGCGCGCCGGAGCGTTGTAAAATCGTCACGTAAGCGGGTGAAGAATACGGATGACTAACCAGAGCTGATTCCTTGAAAATTACACATAACAAGGCTTGCGGCTTGCAAAAGAATAGGCTATTGACCAATCCGCAATTGCAGTGGCGGGTCTCTTGTCTTTCGTTGACAGAGGTGCCGCCCTTATTATTTAAGATGGAGGCTTTGATGGCTGTCCCAAAGAGTAAAATTTCCAATTCACGTCGTGGCATGCGCCGCTCTCATGATTCCCTGTCTGCTATCAATTATGTTGAAGACAAGGATTCCGGCGAATTACGCCGTCAGCATCACATTGATCTGAAAACGGGTATGTATCGTGGACGTCAGATTCTGACACCACAAGAAGACTAAAACTTCTACACCACATTTTGACCAAGTATTGGCGGAGCGTTTTATGACCGAGATCGAAGACATTTTTGCGCGCGAGATACTTGATAGCCGGGGCAACCCGACGCTAGAGGTTGATGTCTTACTTTCCGATGGTGCGTTTGGCCGTGCGGCTGTGCCGTCGGGTGCGTCTACCGGTGCCCACGAAGCAGTTGAGCTGCGTGATGGTGATAAGTCGCGTTATGGCGGCAAGGGTGTGCTGAAAGCCGTCTTGAACGTTAATACGACAATTGCCGAGGCGCTTTACGGTTTAGACGCGAGCAATCAGGCGGGTGTCGATAATCTGTTGATCGAGTTGGACGGCACTCCGAATAAAGCCAACCTGGGCGCGAATGCTATATTGGGCGTTTCCCTTGCGTTGGCGAAAGCCGCCGCAGAGTCTCAAGGCACACCGCTTTACCGCTATGTTGGCGGTGTGGACGCGGTGACATTGCCTGTGCCGATGATGAATATCATCAATGGCGGTTCGCACGCAGACAATCCTATCGATATTCAGGAATTTATGATTATGCCGGTCGGCGCACCGACATTTTCAGAATCTTTACGTATGGGCGTCGAAATTTTCCATGAGTTGAAGGCGAAATTGCAGGCTGATGGCCACAACACGAATGTTGGTGATGAGGGTGGATTTGCCCCCGGACTTGCGTCTAGTGAAGCCGCGCTTGAATATATCATGAGCGCGATTGAATCGGCTGGCTATAAAGCCGGCGAAGATATTTATCTGGCAATGGATATTGCCTCTAGCGAATTTTATAAAGATGGCAAATATCATTTAGAGGGCGAAGGCAAGGTTTTAAGCTCTGAAGAATTCGTTGACTATCTGGCTGCGCTGCAAGCAAAGTTCCCGATTATTTCTATTGAAGACGGTCTGGACGAGGATGATTGGGCTGGCTGGGCGGCGCTGACCGCAAAAATCGGGGATCGGTGCCAACTGGTTGGTGATGATTTGTTTGTGACTAATCCTGTGCGTTTGGCGCGCGGCATTGAAGAAAACTCGGCAAATTCTATTTTGATTAAAGTCAATCAGATCGGTACATTAACTGAAACGCTTAAGGCTGTCTCTATGGCGCACCGTGCCGGGTTTACGGCTGTAATGTCCCACCGTAGTGGTGAAACCGAGGATGCAACGATTGCGGATCTGGCTGTGGCAACGAATTGCGGGCAAATTAAAACAGGATCTTTGGCGCGTTCAGACCGGTTGGCGAAATACAATCAGCTGTTGCGTATTGAAGAAGAACTCGGTGATCAGGCCATATATGCAGGCCGCTCGGTCCTGCCAAAATAAACATTGCAAAAATACAACACTTTTTCTTTGATTTTAAAATTAAATGTGATACATCATATATTCAGGTTTTGTTAAGACCCAGAGACCTGAGTTTATGATCGAACCCGAAACCGTTTGATCTTCACATTTACTTGTTATTAAAAAGCGCGATTTGGTTCGCGCTTTTTTTTATTTTAAGCTCCTGCTAACCATGTTCCGTTAGATGTCTGCTATGGTGCATGCATTGAAAAAGATTCGATTCTCTTGGTCTGTCGCCGTGTTGGCGGTATTTTACCTGTATTTGGGTTTTCATGCGCTTAGTGGTAATCAGGGGATTCTCAAATGGGCAGACTATGCAGAAAAAATCAATGCGCTTGAAAGCGAGATTGCAGTTCTTCAAAAGGACAGGAAATCGCTTGAATTGCACGCAAACCAGCTTCGGGCGACCCATTTGGATTTGGATCGACTTGATGAGGAAGCCCGCAGAAGTTTAAATGTTTCGCGTGCGAATGAAATTGTTATTTGGCTTGACGATACCCCTTGAATCGTCGTTTAGTATATGTGCCTTTTCAGGAGGCACATATTATATAGTTTATATGTGAAATATAAAAGGCGCGTTTTATGACCAGCAAAACTGTAAAGATTAAATCTAGCAAGAAGAAGCTAAAAACGTCCAAAAAAGACCTACTGAAATTATACGAGCAAATGTTGACGATCCGTCGTTTCGAAGAAAAGGCGGGGCAGTTGTATGGCATGGGACTTATTGCCGGATTTTGCCATTTGTATATAGGTCAAGAAGCCGTCGTGGTTGGTATCCGTGATGCCCTTATTGACGGTGACCAGATGATTACCGGATATCGCGATCATGGCCATATGTTGGCGTGCGGGATGTCGGCGCGCGGGGTTATGGCAGAACTGACCGGACGTAGCGGCGGATATTCACGCGGCAAAGGCGGGTCGATGCATATGTTTTCGGTCGAAAAGCAGTTTTTTGGCGGGCACGGTATTGTGGGTGCGCAAGTGCCATTGGGGGCCGGACTTGCGCTGGCAAACAAGTATAAAAACAACGGCCATATCAGTGTGACCTATTTTGGTGACGGGGCGGCAAATCAGGGGCAGGTTTATGAAGCCTTTAACATGGCAAAGCTTTGGGGCTTGCCGGTTTTATTTGTAATAGAAAACAATCAATACGCCATGGGCACCAGTATTCAGCGGGCCTCTGCCCAGACCGAGCTTTATAAGCGCGGTATTAGTTTCGGGATTGATGGTGTGCAGGTTGACGGTATGGATGTGCTGGCTGTGCGCGCCGCTGCCAAGAAATGTGCCCAACATGCCCGTTCCGGCAAAGGGCCGATGATCCTCGAGATGATGACATATAGATACCGTGGTCACTCCATGTCTGATCCGGCTAAATACCGGAGCCGCGAGGAAGTTAATGAAATGCGTGAAGAGCATGACCCGATTGATATGGTCAAGGCCCGTTTGCTTGACGAGGGTTGGGCTGATCTTGACAGTTTGAAGGCGATTGACAAAGAGATTAAAGCCATTGTCAACGATTCCGCAGAATTTGCCAAAACATCGCCGGAGCCTGATCCTTCAGAGCTATATACGGATGTGTTGTTAGAGGTGGAGGCATGAGAGGCTACGATCTTGCAGAACTGAATATCGCCGAAGCCATTTATCCCATGGATGATGTGCGAATGGACGGGTTCACGAGCCGGATTGACGCTGTTAATGCGCTGGCGGATCGTGCAGACGGGTTTGTGTGGCGATTGATTGATGATAATTCAGAGCTTGGGGGTGCACTGTCTTTGCGACCGTTTCCGAACCCGAATATGCTCGTGAATATGTCCGTATGGCAAGACGTGCAGAGCCTGTATGATTTTGTGTATAAAACCGTTCACACCAAAGTCATGGACGGCAAACCGGCGTGGTTTTCACATTTGAAAAGCCATAGTACGGTGATGTGGTGGGTGCCGATTGGTCATGTGCCTAGCTTGGAAGAAGCGAAAGAGAAATTGGCGCTTTTGGACAATATTGGCCCGTCTAAAGACGCGTTTAGCTTCGAGCAAGCGTTTACAGCAAACGCAAAACCCCTGATTTGGACTGCACCTGAAAAGGATTGTGCATAATGGCGATTGATATTCAAATGCCGGCTTTGTCGCCGACGATGGAAGAGGGTACTCTGACCAAATGGTTGGTGAAAGAGGGGGACAAGATTAAGTCTGGCGATATTCTGGCCGAAATCGAGACCGATAAGGCGACTATGGAAGTCGAGTCTATTGATGAGGGTGTGGTTGGAAAAATTCTGGTTGCCGAGGGCGCTCAAAATGTGCTTGTCGGCACGGTTATCTTACAACTACTTGAAGACGGTGAGGGTATTGAGGCCCTAAGTGCGCCAGTTGCAGCGCCAGTAGAAGCTGTGGCGGCTCCCGTTGTTGAAGCCCAGCCCGCCGAGACTGCACCTGCAGCACCTGTTGCTGTTAGCGCGTTGGTCGAAATGGACGTGCCGGCGGGGACTAAAATGGTGGAAACCAGTGTTCGCGATGCACTACGGGACGCGATGGCCGAAGAAATGCGCCGGGACGAACGTGTGTTCATTATGGGCGAAGAGGTTGCCCAATACGAGGGCGCTTACAAAGTCACCCGCGAATTATTGCGAGAATTTGGCGACAAACGCGTCATTGATACGCCGATTACCGAGCATGGTTTTGCCGGTATTGGTGTCGGCGCGGCTATGGGCGGGTTGAAGCCGATTGTCGAGTTTATGACCTGGAATTTTGCCATGCAGGCGATTGATCATATTATCAATTCAGCCGCAAAAACCCTGTATATGTCCGGTGGGCAAATGCGCTGCCCGATTGTTTTTCGTGGCCCGAACGGGGCGGCGAGCCGGGTTGGGGCGCAACATAGTCATGATTATGCTTCATGGTATGCCAATGTACCTGGCTTGAAAGTTGTGGCGCCTTATGACGCCGCCGATGCTAAAGGCTTGCTGAAAGCGGCCATTCGTGATCCGAACCCTGTGATTTTCCTTGAACATGAGATGATGTACGGGGAAATGCATGATGTGCCAGATATGGATGATTATGTGATCCAGATTGGCAAAGCGCTTGTGCGCCGTACGGGTACGGATGTGACCATTGTTTCTCATTCGCGCATGGTCGGTCGGGCTCTAGAGGCGGCTATTGTGCTTGAGCAGGAAGGTATTTCTGCGGAAGTGATTGATTTACGCACCATTCGCCCGCTTGATATTGAGACGGTTATTACTTCGGTCAAGAAAACCAACCGGATTGTCTGCGCCGAAGAGGGCTGGGGACAGAGCGGTATTGGTGCGGAAATTTCTGCGCGGGTGACGGAGCTGGCGTTTGATTATCTTGACGCACCGCCAGCGCGGGTGTTCCAAAAAGATGTGCCATTGCCATATGCCGGTAATCTCGAAGCGTTAAGCTTGCCCAATGCCAATGATGTTGTCGTTGCGGCCAAAGCCGTTTGTTATAAGGATTAGATCATGCCTATTGAAATCCTGATGCCTGCTTTATCACCCACTATGGAAGAGGGGACTCTGACCAAATGGTTGGTAAAAAAAGGCGATACGATCAGTTCCGGTGATTTACTGGCCGAGATTGAAACCGACAAAGCTACGATGGAAATCGAAGCCGTTGAAGAGGGGCTTGTTTTCGCCATTCTGGTCGAAGAAGGCTCCACGGAAGTGAAGGTCAACACCCCGATTGCGATCTTGCTTGAAGAGGATGAAGATCCCTCCGTTATGGATAATTATACGCCGGGTGCCACTGTAAGTGTCCTCGCGCCTGCGCCTGTTGAGGCGGACCCTGCGCAAGTGGCACCTCAGCCTGCACCGGCTGCGCCAACTCAAACACCAGCACCAATACCAACGTCTGGTACAAGTGCGGCGCGGGTCAAAGCTTCGCCGCTGGCCAAGCGTTTGGCCAAGGATTACGGTCTGGATTTGGCACAAATTCCCGGTTCTGGCCCGAATGGGCGGATTATTAAGGCCGATGTTGAAGCGGCTAAAGCCCAGCCTGTACAAGCTACACCTGTTGCGCAAGCTGCGCCTCAAGCACAAACTACCGATGTGGGCATGTTGCGCGGCGGCGGGGCTGAATATCTTGAAAAGCTCGGGATTGTGCCGGGGACATATGATCTGGAACCTCTGGATGGTATGCGCCGTGTGATTGCGAAACGCCTCACAGAAAGTGCGCGCGATGTTCCGCATTTCCCGCTTAATATTGATTGCGAAATTGATGATTTACTGGCGATGCGCAAAGAATTAAACGGCCAAGCTCCGGAAGGCGTGAAAATCTCGGTCAATGATATGTTGATCCGGGCCTGTGCCATCGCGCTTAAACAAGTGCCTGAAGCCAATGCCAGTTTTACACCGGACGGGATTGCCTATCATCATCATGCGGATGTGGCGGTCGCGGTTGCGATTGACGGTGGTCTGATTACGCCGATTGTGCGCGAAGCCGAGAATAAAGGCCTGTCGATTATTTCTACGGAAATGAAAGATTTGGCGGCGCGTGCACGAGAGCGCAAACTTAAACCACAGGAATTTCAGGGCGGCACGTTCTCGATTTCCAATCTTGGTATGTTTGGCATTCAATCATTCCAGTCGATTTTAAACCAGCCGCAAGGCATGATTTTATCGGTTGGGGCAGGGGCACCGCGCCCAGTTGTCAAAGAGGGTGAACTTGCTGTTGCTACGGTTATGACAGTGACTTTGACCTGTGATCACCGTGTTGTTGACGGGTCGATTGGGGCAAGATGGCTACAAGCTTTCAAGCGTCTGATTGAACAACCGATTACAATGATGCTCTGATACATGCTTTCGCGGGGTGCTCTGATTTGTTTGATATAAGTTCTCCTGATAGGCGAATGCGCTTAGGTTTAGGGTGCGTCTCTCCTGTCTTGGCTTGCCCATTGCCTGTGTTGATCTATGTTACATAGAGAATTTGATCAGGATATGGGAAAGACCATGTTTTTTAAAACGCTATTTGCACTTGTGATTACCGTGGTTTTGGCCGGCGGTGCCGTGTATTTTCTTACCAATACCACGACTGTGACGAGCAGTGGTCAAGTGATCCATGTTTCCCCGTTAAAGCAGAAAATATCGGCTATATTCAAGGGAAACCAAGGGTCGCAGGCTGATATGGATCAAACACGTGTACCGAAAATATCCGCAGCAACAGCGAAAAACATGATTAATGTTCTTCTAGAGCAAGCGCAGCGGATAAATTCACCCGAGTTGCAAGATCAGGCCTATATCGACATTGTCAATTACGCGCTAGATCATCAGGTTTTTGACGCGGCCGGTACAGCGATGAAAAACATCCGGCAAATCGAATTGCGCGATACGGCCCGTGGCCAAATGGCGGTTTCTATGGTGAGAGCTGGTAAGACGGCGCAAGCTTTCGAAATTATTGATCAGGTAGAAATTGATGGATTGCGCGATGTCCTGCGTTTGCAGGCTATCGAAGCCATTGTTTTACCACAAAATGATATTTAGAGCCAGTCTGGCGCAGATAGGCAATACTCGTTTGCAGAATTGCCGAAACTGAATTGACGGTTTTGGGTTTAGTTCACAGATAAAATAATCTATAGTTGGGCCGTATTTTACTGCGAAGGAATCGGCTTATGTCTTCTGTGTCTGCAAGTTTTGATGTCATCATTATTGGTTCTGGCCCCGGTGGATATGCGACCGCTATTCGCGCCTCGCAGCTTGGGTTTAAAACGGCGATTGTTGAAAAGGCTGAACTTGGGGGTGTTTGCTTGAACTGGGGCTGTATTCCGACAAAAGCATTACTCCGTTCGGCCGAGATTTATCACAATATGCAACATGCTTCGGATTACGGGCTCAGTGCAGAGACCGGATTTGATCTGGCGGCGATTGTCAAACGCTCGCGCGGGATTGCAAACCAGTTGTCAAATGGTATCAAGTTTTTGATGAAAAAACATAAGGTTACCGTGATTGAAGGTTTCGCGACGCTGACCAAGGGCGCTGTCGCACCGACGGTGAATGTTGACGGGAAAAGCTATAGTGCCAAACATGTTATTTTGGCGACGGGGGCGCGGGCACGTACAATTCCCCAAGCCGGTTTGGCGCCGGATGGTAAAACGATCTGGACCGCCAAAGAAGCCATGATCCCGCAAAGCCTGCCCAAGCGGTTATTGGTGATCGGGTCCGGCGCGATTGGTATGGAATTTGCCAGTTTTTATAACGCATTTGGCAGTGAAGTGACTGTGGTGGAAATGGTTGAGCGGATTTTGCCGGCTGAGGACGCGGAAATTTCTGCGATGGCAGAGAAATCTTTCAAAAAACAGGGTATGAAAATCCTTACGAATGCACAAGTTAAGTCGGTGAAACCCTCCGGTGATGGTGTCGATGTGGTGTTAAGTGCCAAGGGCAAAGATATGAACGAGCGCTTTGACCGCGTTATTCTGGCGATTGGCATTGTTGGGAATGTCGAGGATATGGGGCTGGAAGCTCTCGGTGTGGAAGTCGACCGTACACACATTGTTGTTGATGAATACTCCCGCACTAAAATCCCGGGCCTGTACGCGATTGGCGATGTGACAACCCCGCCATGGCTTGCCCATAAGGCGACCCATGAAGGGATTATTTGCATTGAAAAAATTTCCGGCGAAAACCCGCATCCTCTGAACGCTGGCCGTATTCCGGGCTGTACATATTGTTATCCGCAGATTGCCAGTGTTGGCATGACCGAGCAACAAGCTAAAGACGCAGGGCGGGAGACCCGTGTTGGCCGTTTTCCATTCATTGGTAATGGGAAAGCGATTGCACTTGGCGAGCCGGAAGGTCTGATCAAAACCGTTTTTGATGCCAAAACCGGCGAACTTCTAGGGGCGCATATGATTGGTGCAGAGGTGACCGAACTTATTCAGGGCTATACGATTGCGCAAACGCTTGAAACGACCGAGGCCGAGTTGATGGAAACTGTATTCCCGCATCCAACCCTGTCAGAAATGATGCATGAGGCCGTTTTGGAAGCTTATGGCAAGCCGTTACATATCTAGTGTTGGCATATCTAGTGCTCGTTGAGCAGCTTTCTATCCGGTTTCATCAATTTGCCTTTTAAGGCCAGTGCCGGTTTTTCGACGTAGTGCCAGGACAGGGCCGAGATACTGATAGCAATTGGGGTGCTGAGCGCAATCAGTTGCCAGACGTTAAGCGAAGGCATGTACATATAAAGCCCCTGCAATACGGCCCAGTGATAGATGTAGAGACCATATGATATATCGCTCATAGACTGGAGGAATTTCAGGGCCGGAATTTTTACATAGGCGGCCCAGAAGAGTGCGTATCCGAGGGCAAGCGTTACCATGATGTCGAAAATCACTAGATTATGCATAAGGGCTGCGAGTGCGAACAAAACGGGGATCAGGGCAATGTGGAATTTTAATTGTTCGCGGTAGCCATATATGGCGGCACCCAATCCGTAGCATATTCCAAACCGTAGTATGCTCCGCAATATCGGGAGTATGTGTTCGTATATTCCCAAATATTGGAGCAATGTGTAAGCAATTGCAAAAACAGCGAATTGTGCGAATAGCATCCATCGGCGGTTTAGTAGCCCCAACATGAAGGCTATTAAAGTTCCGATATAGGCCAATACCTCATACCTTAAGGTCCACAGGGCAGCGGAGGCCATATGCTCGTGATTTTGGGGTAAAATTCCCGGTAAGGCCATTTCTGTCTCTATAAATGTGAGGACTATAAAGGGTTGTTTTAAGGTATCGGGATGGGTGAAATATTCTGCGAGCGGTAGGGTGGTCGTGAGCGGGCCAAACACGAATGCCAACACAAGGACATGTACGATCAATCCAGGATAAATACGTAAAACCCGAGCAGAAACATAGTGTTGCAGGTTTTTTCGGTACAATATACTGCCGGTCACCAAAAAACCTGAAGCAATAAAAAACAGATTTACGGCAATCGCACTTGAAGTGTAATGGTAGAATATATGTGGCTCAAATGTACTTGATCCTCCCACAACGATAAAGGCATGCCCGACCAACACCATAAAGGCGAAGACAAAGCGTAAGGGTGTGAAGAAGTTCTCCGACCCATCGGTAATTTTGACAATTTTTAACATTATAAGTCCACATACTTTAAATGAACACTATGTGAAAAAGATTAAGAAAAATTTGCCGTAATCTTGGTTTTTCGCACTTGTTTTGCCTGTGCGCCAAGCCCATACTCATAGTGATATGACCGTTTTAATTGACATAAATGCCAACAAGAAACCCAGACCTCGGCATCCTGAAAAGGCGCATAAGCCTGATACACAGGTGTTGCGTAAGCCGTCGTGGATACGGGTAAAGGCCCCCACATCCAAAGGATTTGCGAAGACCAGTAAAATTGTCCGTGACAAAGGCTTGGTTACGGTCTGCCAAGAGGCGGCATGCCCCAATATTGGCGAGTGCTGGGAAAAAGCCCATGCGACCTTTATGATTTTGGGCGATACCTGCACGCGGGCGTGCGCATTTTGTAATATCAAAACCGGCTTGCCGGGGCCTGTCAATCTGGACGAGGTTCAACATATTGCGGATGCGGTTGTCGAGATGGGTTTGAAACATGTGGTGATTACCTCGGTGGACCGCGATGATTTGCAAGATGGTGGGGCGGATCATTTTGTAAATGTTATTAAGGCGATACGTAAAAGTTCTCCGACAACCACAATTGAAATTCTCACTCCTGACTTTTTACGCAAAGACGGCGCGATTGAAACGGTGATCGATGCGCAACCGGATGTGTTTAATCATAATCTCGAGACTGTGCCGCGTCTGTATTTGAAAATCCGTCCGGGGGCCCGCTATTTTCATTCTTTGCGGTTATTGGAGCGAGTTAAAGAGCGCGATCCACGCCAGTTTACCAAATCAGGCCTAATGGTCGGGCTTGGGGAAACCAAGCAAGAGGTGATGCAGGTTATGGACGATATGCGGATTGCCGGTATTGATTTTTTGACAATCGGGCAATATTTACAGCCAACCCGTAAACATGCGGCCGTGGAGCGGTTTGTTACGCCGGACGAGTTTAAAGCCTTTGAGACCATTGCCCGGGCCAAAGGATTTTTGATGGTGTCGGCCACGCCGTTGACCCGTTCCAGCTATCATGCGGATTCCGATTTTGCACAATTGCGCACGGCGCGTGAGAAGAAGGCCCAAACACAGATACAGGTTAAGCGTACCCATGCCTAAGGTGCATTTGCAAAGACGAATGCGGCATGCGCCCAAAGATATGTTGTCACTGGTTTCCAACGTTGAATCTTATCCTGAATTCATTGGATTGATCTCCGCAGTACGAATCTTAAGCCGCAAGCAGATCAGTGATACACGCGAGGAATTTATTGCTGATGTAGGTATCCAGTATAAGTTTGTCAGTGAAACATTTCGTTCGCAAGTGACCATCGATCACACCTTAAACACGCTTAGCATTGAACGTTCGGGGCACGGCGGTGCGGTGCGGGTTCTCGAGAATGACTGGAAATTTATAGAGTTGAAGGACGGGTCTACATTGGTGGACTTCAAATTGAATGTGCGTTTAAAGGCCATGCCGCTTGAGTTTTTGATTAAGCAAAAAATAAACAAGGCGACACGGCATATTATGAATGCGTTTGAAGATCAGGCCGCGAAAATATTTACTGAAATCGGTGATAAAGAGTACGACTATATGTCTGAAGCTCAGAGCTGATCTACACAGGTTTGCATGAGATCTAGTGCGGTGAGAACGGTGCGTTCGCGTACCTGTTCACGGCCTAAATCTCCGAAAATTTGCGTTGCGGTTGTTGGTTTTTGTCCGCGCCTGATCAAGCCAAAGCAGACCATGCCGACGGGTTTTTCTTCTGACCCGCCGCCGGGGCCGGCAATGCCGGTGACGGAAACGGCTATATCGGCACGTAACATGTCACGGGTCTGTAAGGCCATAGCGCCGGCAACAGGTTCACTGACCGCGCCGTAAAAATCGAGAATTTCTGGCGGGATGCCAAGCAGTTCCAGCTTTGACTGGTTTGAATAGGTGATAAGTCCGCCCAGAAATACAGCGGACGAGCCGGGAATCTCTGTCAGAGCCTTGCCAATCCAGCCCCCGGTACAGCTTTCCGCTGTGGCGAGTGTTAGCCCCTTAGCCTGCGCCGCCTTGATGAGTGCGTCTGCTTTTGTGTGAATTTCACTCGGCATCGGGTATCCGTAAACTAACGATCGCAGAGGCGGCGATGCCTTCTGCGCGTCCGGTAAAGCCTAAGCCTTCAGTCGTAGTGGCTTTGACGCTAATCCGGCGGATGGGCATGTCGAGGATTTCGGCGATCTTTGCGCGCATGGCTTCTCTATGGGGTTTGATTTTGGGTTTTTCGCAGATCAATGTCACATCAACATGATCTAGATTTCCACCTTGGGCATCGACCAGTTCTTTGGCGTGGCGCAAAAATATATCGGAGCTTGCCCCTTTCCATTTTGGGTCTGTTGGCGGGAAATGATCGCCGATATCGCCCGCCGCTATGGCCCCTAGAATGGCATCTGTGAGGGCATGTAGGCCGACATCTGCATCGCTATGGCCTTTCAGGGAAAATCCAGCCTCGATTTCAATGCCGCAGAGCCATAGGGATGTCCCTTGGCAAATCTGGTGCACATCATAGCCACTGCCGGTTACACTGATCGTGTCTGTTTTTTGCATAAAATCGCGTTCATAAGTCAGCTTAATATTGCTTTCGTCACCTTCGCACATTTTGATGGAGTGTCCATTGCGTTTGGCGATTTCGATATCATCGGCACAGTTTACGGATTTCGGCAAGTCTTGATAAGCCTTATATATGTCATCGAATCTGAACCCCTGAGGGGTTTGTACGCGCATGACGCTGTCCCGATCCACGGTTTCCCCGTCAAGGGTTTTAAGGGCGTCGACGATTGGTAATGCGGGGACGCAAGCCTGATGGGTGCTCAATCCGTCTATTACGTTTTGTATGATCCGGTCTTGGAGGAAAGGTCGGGCCGCATCATGAATGAGGACATATTTGGGGGCATGTGCGGAGAGGGCGTTCAGGCCCGCTTTGACAGAATTGGTTCGGGTTGCGCCGCCGTGAACGGTTTGGATATTCAAGGACAGGCCGGAAACCGCATCTTCATATAAATCCTGATCATCAGGATGAATAACAACCATAATGTGCGGGAATTTCGCAAAGCATTTCAAAGTCTTGGTAAGAACCGTTTCGCCTGCAATTTGGCGGTATTGTTTAGGAGCGTCGCCGGGGGCACGGTTCCCACGCCCTGCGGCAACAATAAGAACAGCAATTTTTTCAATTGATGGTGATGAAATATTGTGCATTCGTGTTTTACCCTCTACATACACTCTATGAGCCAGCAAATTACAATCGGCAAGCATAAGTTAGCGTCCAATGTTTTGGTTGCGCCTATGTCGGGCATTAGCGATTTACCCTTTCGCCGTATGACGCAAGGGTTCGGGCCGGGCTTGGTGATTTCCGAAATGATCGCTAGCGAATATCTTGGCAAAGGCCAGCATGATACGACCCGTAAAGCCGCCGGCGCGGGCATTATTGATCCCCTGACCATTCAACTGGTGGGGCGGGAAGCCCGCTGGATGGGTGAAGGGGCGCGGATTGCAGAGCAGGCAGGTGCACAAATTATTGATATCAATATGGGGTGTCCATCCCGCAGGGTGACAAGCGGGTTATCTGGTTCGGCTCTGATGCGTGATCTGGATCATGCGCTGTCCTTAATCGACGCGACGGTTTCTGCTGTGTCCGTGCCTGTGACGTTAAAAATGCGGTTGGGATGGGACGAAAACTCGCTAAATGCGCCCGAACTTGCCAAGCGTGCAGAAGACGCTGGCATACAGATGATCGTCGTGCATGGGCGTACCCGTTGCCAGTTTTATAAAGGGCAGGCGGATTGGGCGGCCGTTAAGCCTGTGAAACAAGCCGTCTCAATTCCGGTCTTTGTCAATGGCGATATTCTGGAGGCTGGGGATGCGAAGACGGCTCTGGCGCAATCGGGTGCGGACGGGGTGATGTTGGGGCGTGGGCTGATCGGGGCACCGTGGCGGATTACGCAAGTAAATGCGGCTTTGCGAGACGAGACTGCGCCTGTGATTTGTGCAAAGCAGGCCTTGGAGACCGCTCGTAGCCATTATCAGGACTTGCTTGATTTTTACGGTCAGGAGCAAGGGCGGCGGGTTGCGCGCAAGCATTTAGCTGGTTATGTGGAGCATGCACCTGTAGAAATCCCTGCCCTGATAAGAGGGCGGTTGAAGTCGGAAATTTGTCGTTTGAGCGCGCCACAACAGGTGCTGGACTTGCTGGAACAAATTTATCTTTCACCTGAAACCCTTGACCAGAAGGTTGCATAAGATGGAAGAGTTGCGGAACCAGGTTGCTGAAAACCTACCGGAGCCTTTGTTGGTTTTTGACGCGCGCGCGCAGACTATTTTGTGGATTAATCCGGCGGCGGAAATCTGGTTGCAGCGCTCTTGCGAAACCGTGTCCGGCAAATCTCTTGTCGATATTTCACCCGATTTTGATGAATTGTTTAAAAGCATGGCCAAGGTGGTCGGGACGGGCGAAACGGTGAGCGGTCATGAAATGCCTGTACGGTTGCGTGGGAACCGGAAATTCGTCTGTAGTTATCAGGTTTTCCCGTGCTCGTCGGGCTGGGCGGCGTTGATACGTCCCAAACAAAAAGGGCGCAGTACAAGTACAGCCCGCCCTCGCGGCGAAGCTGTGACTATGTTGGGGCGGATGCTGGCACATGAGCTAAAAAATCCGTTGGCAGGTATACGCGGCGCGGCGCAATTACTGGAAGCTGATTTGCAATCCCCCGATGATCTGGAATTGACCTGTTTGATTAAGGAGGAGGTAGACCGTATTGGCCGGCTCGCCGATCAAATGGAAAGGTTTGGCACGAGCGGTAGCGGCCATCACGAACCCTTTAATGTGCATACGGTTTTGCGCAAAGCTACGCTTTTGTTTCAGAGCCAAGACACTGCCGGCATTGATATTGAAGAGTTTTATGACCCGTCTTTGCCTCTGGTTTACGGGGATAGTGATGCTTTGATGCAGGTGGTTGTCAATCTTGTCGCCAACGCAGTCGAGGCGATAAAACTGAGTAGCGGCAAGGGCCGGATTAAGCTCCAGACACGCTACCGCGCGGGGGTCAGGCGCCGTAATGCGGACGGGGAGAGCTATACTCTGCCGATTGAAGTGCGCATTATTGATGACGGGCCGGGCATTGATAAAGAGTTGCGAGAGCGGGTGTTTCATCCCTTTGTTACGGGAAAGGCCAATGGGCACGGCTTGGGTTTGGCCCTGGTTTCAAAGATCGTTGCCGAGCATGGCGGTATTATTGATCTGGAGACAGAGCCAGGTCGAACTGTATTTTCCGTCTTGCTGCCCACGGAAAATAACATGAGGAATGACAGGTAAGATTATGAATAATAACATTCTTTTAGCAGATGATGATGCCAGTATCCGTTTTGTCGTTAGCAAATCTCTGACCCGCGCCGGGTTTAAAGTCCGGGCAACCGACAATGCGCAAACCTTGATGAAATGGGTAAAGAGCGGTGATGGGGATGTTGTGTTGACGGATGTCCATATGGACAGCGACGATATCTTCAATTTCATACCGGAGCTTAAATCTTTACGTCCCGACCTTCCGGTCATCATTATGAGTGCGAATACCAGCGTGGCGACGGCGCTTAAATCGGGAAGTTCGGATATTTTTGAATATATCCCGAAACCGTTTGATCTGGATGATCTCCAGCAAACCATTAAACGGGCTTTGGGGGTGAATAAGAAGACATTCCTTGCCAAATCAACGCAAATGGAACCTATGATTGGCAAATCTTCGGCTATGCAGCCGGTTTTTCGGGCGATTTCCGATTATATGTCCGGGAATATACCCGTCTTTATTTTTGGGGATGTGGGGACGGGGAAAAATCATGCGGCGAAATTGCTACATGAGGCTGGTCTGCGGGCGCAACGTCCATTGATCATGTTCGATGAGTGCATGGATGTGGCTACGCTCATGGAAACCGTGATGAATGGAGATTTGTTTGTTGACCGTGTGCATGAGCTTACGCCTGAACGGCAGTCACTTTTGTTACGCGCGCTTGAAAAAAACGAACTGGAAGCTGAAAATAAGTCCTTTCGGGTCATTTCAACCTCAAACCTTAACCCGCAGCATCTACAGGACGAAGATATTGTCCGCGCGGATCTGTTTTATCATTTACAGGGCGGTGAAATTTCATTGCCGTCCTTATCGCGTCGCGCGGGTGATATCGCGGAACTGGCAGAGTATTTCCTCAATCTTGCCAGCCCATCTGTGCGAAAATCGATTAGTCCGGCTGCCCACACGGCATTGGAAAGTTATCATTGGCCGGGGAATGTGCGCGAGCTTAAGAGCCTGATGCAGACGATTTCTTTGAAGTTTTCTGATTCGGTTGTTTCTGGCGACATTTTGAAAAATGTTCTGGCGCGTCATGGCTCAACCGGGCGCTTAAGTGAGGATGCAAAACAAAGTTTTGATAATATCAGGGCCGCCTGTCGCGAACTTCTTTATACGCACAAAGCCGATACGGGCAAAGATATGCCCTATATTCAAGCTTTGGCCTGGGTTGAAAAACCGCTGATTGAAGAGGCTTTGCGGATTACCGGTGGGAATAATTTGAAAGCGGCTGAAATGTTGGGTATTCATCGCAATACATTGCGTACAAAAATCAAAAGCTTGCATATAGATACTGGGGCCTGATATTGCTGGCAATATAGGGTGTTGATTCCTTGCCACAGTGTGATAAAAAAGTCTCAATGAATGTAGTTGTCAAATCGGAAAACAAAATTGTTAGCCCGCGCGTGTTCCGCACGGCGCTGTTTGGCGTATTGTTTGTCGGGGCCGCGGCTTTGACAGGGATCGGGGCTTTGTTCGCTTTGTCTGGCAATGAAGGGCAAGCGGAAAGCGCGCTGCCGGCGCTACGGCTTAATTTGTTTATTATACTGGCGCTTGGTATTTATTTATTTATGCGGTTGCGTGCCGTATTATTTACTTCGGACTCCGGTCAAAGCGCGCCGCATTTGCATCGGCGATTTATCTTGATCTTCTCCCTTGCGGCACTTGTGCCTGCAATTTTAGTGGGTTTGTTTTTTACGGCTTTGATGAACCGTAATCTGAACGACATTTTCGGCCCAACGGTGCGCCAAACCATGGAAGCCAGTAAAGAGTTGTCTTCGGCCTATTTTCGCGAAGAATATTATGAAATCGGGCAGGATGTATATCTGATTGCAGAAGATTTAAATCGGGTGCAGCCGCAACTTTCAAACCGTATTACCTATACGGAATTTCTGATTAATCTGGCCGTTATCCGGGAGTTTCCGGTTGTGTATGTGGTGGATGGTCAAGGCCGCATACTCTCGCAGGCCGAGGGGCCAGAGCCTCCGGCCTATGTTCTGCCGAGCGCGGAAGCCTATGCAGGCACACAAGATGGCTCCGTTGCTTTCATGACACGCGGCGAGATCGACTTTGTCGGGGTGTTGTATAAGCTTGAAAACTACGCAGATGCCTATCTGTATACAGGCCGGTATTTGCAGACGGGCATGCTGACCAGTATCAAGCAGATTAATCAGGTTGAGCGTTCACTTGATCAGTATTCGGGAAATTTTGACCGGCTCAACCGTGTATTTTTTCTGACCTATATCGAGGTTGCGGCCTTGATATTTTTCGCGGCGATCTGGCTGGCTCTGTTTGTGGCAGACAAAATCGTGTCGCCACTGGGGTCTATGGTAAATGCGGCTGAAAAAGTCCGGGCAGGGGATTTAGCAACCCGGATTAATGTAACCGGTGTTTGGGACGAAATTAGTGATCTTGCCAATGCCTTTAACCGTATGACCCGCCAGCTTTATACCCAGCGGGAGGACCTTGTTCGCGAACATGATATTTCCGAGCAACGGCGCGAGTTTTCCGAGGCTGTGTTGTCGGGGGTAAGCGCGGGCGTGATTGGCCTGTCGCTGGAAGGCAAAATCACGGTTATAAACCGGTCTGCCGAAGTTTTGCTGGGATTGCAGGCGGGCGCAGTTGTCGGGCAGCCTTTGTCGAGTGTGTTAAATGGCTTTATGCCGGCTTTTACCCGCGCCGTCGATAATCTGGATCATATTTCAGAAGATCAGGTCAATTTGGAAACACCAAACGGGATGAAAAACCTTGATTTACGGGTTTCTCCGTATCAAGGCAAACGCGCCAATACCGGGTGGGTGCTGACATTTGATGATATGACCCGTTTGGTTGCCGCCCAGCGCCATTCCGCGTGGCGTGAAGTGGCAAGACGGATTGCCCATGAAATTAAAAACCCTTTGACCCCGATACAGCTTTCGGCTGAGCGGCTTGAGCGGAAATACAAGGGAGAAATCAAATCTGATCCAGAGGTGTTTTCTCAATGTACCCAGACGATTATCCGGCAGGTTTCCAATCTGGGGCGCATGGTTGACGAGTTTTCGGCCTTTGCGCGTATGCCCGCCCCGGTTTTACAATTGGTGGATTTGGAGGTTTTGATACAAGACACCCTGTTTGCACAAAGGGTGGCTTTTCCCGACATCGCATTCACATATCTAAGAAAAGGCCGCAGCCCGAAAAAGGGAAATGGCAAAATCGAAGTTTTGTGTGATGAGCGTCTGATTGCTCAGGCTTTGGCTAATATTTATAAAAATGCGGCGGAATCGATTGCGCGACGGATTGACGGCACAGGCCGGGGCACGCTCGACGGTAAAATTACGACACACATCCGGGTTCAAAAGGGTGTTGTAGAGCTTGATATTCTTGATAACGGCGAAGGTTGGCCTCTTGAAGACAAGGACAGGCTTTTGGAGCCATATATGACTACACGGGACGAGGGGTCTGGACTTGGTCTCGCGATTGTAAAACGTATTGTCGAAGATCATGGCGGTACGCTTGAGCTCTACAACCGTAAAGACACGAAAAGGGGGGCTTATGTTCAATTGTGTTTACCACAAACCGAAACCGGACCTTCGCCCGAAATCCCCGCCCAACTTCCCACTACCCACTCAACATCCCCGGTATTCGAGGGTAATTTACAGGACGTATCCAAATGAGTTTTGAAATCCTAGTCGTTGAAGATGAAGATGATATCCGCAACCTCATCGCCGGAATATTATCGGATGAGGGCTATCCGGTGCGTGAAGCTGCGGGGAGTACGCAGGCTTTGGCAGAGTTTAATGCTCGCAAACCATCGCTTGTGATTATGGATGTCTGGCTTAAAGGCTCTGCTCTTGACGGGATCGAGTTGATGGATATCTTTAAAAAGAGCGATCCCGATATCCCCGTGATTATCATTAGTGGTCACGGAACGGTTGAAACGGCTGTTTCGGCCATTCGTAAAGGGGCGTATGACTACATTGTCAAACCGTTTCAAAGCGCCAAACTTTTAATTACTGCTAAACGGGCTTTGGAAGCGGCCGTCTTGAAGCAAGAAAATGCGGAGCTTAGGGAACGGGCTGCGGCGGATACCCAACTGGTCGGGAATTCATCCGTGATCGGTCAATTGCGACAAAAAATCGCGCGGATCGCGCCTACAAATAGTCGGGTGCTGATCTCCGGGCCATCAGGGGCGGGGAAGGAACTTATTGCCCGTCTGATTCACGGAAGTTCTAGCCGCTCGGAGGGGCCATTTCGGGCTGTCAATGCGGCGTCAATGGTGCCTGAACGGGTTGAGGAAGAATTGTTCGGTGTAGAAGATTCCCAAGACGGAAGTTTTAAACCCGGACTTCTGGAACGGGCCCATTACGGGACACTGTATATTGATGAAGTTGCGGATATGCCTTTGGAAACCCAAAGCAAGCTTTTACGGCTTTTGGTCGATCAAAGGTTTCAGAGGGTTGGTGGTCAAAAAGATGTTCAGGTTGATGTGCGTATTATTACGTCAACCTCGCGTGATCTTGAAAAAGAGACAAAACTGGGTCGCTTTCGCGAAGATTTATACCACCGGTTAAATGTTATGCCGCTATCTGCGCCGCCCCTTACGGAGAGACGTGAGGACATTCCCAGCCTTGTTGGCCATTTTATCAACAGACTTGCTGCGTCCACGGGCTTACCTGCGCGCAAGATCGGAGATGACGCGATGGCGGCTTTACAGGCCCATGACTGGCCGGGGAATGTACGTCAACTCCGTAATAATGTGGAAAGATTGCTGATTTTGGCAACGGGTGATCCGCTTCATCCCATTACGCTTGAATGTCTGCCGCCTGAAGTTTCGGTTGTGCGTCAGGCCTCTGGTGTGCAAAATAGGGACCGAATGATTGCGATGCCTTTACGGAGCGCTCGCGAGCATTTTGAGCGTGAATATTTACAGACCCAAATCGAAAGATTTGGTGGAAACATTTCGCGTACGGCGGCATTTGTTGGTATGGAACGTTCAGCATTGCACCGAAAATTGAAATCCCTCGGGATTTCTTCGGCAACAAGGGCCGTATCCGAGTAATGCATGTTGTGTTGGAAGCAGGATTAACGAGGGTTTGGCCCCGGGGTAGTGTAGCATGAATATTATTATTTGCGGTGCAGGGCGTGTCGGTTACGGTATTGCCAAAAAGCTGTCGGCCGAGAATAACTCGGTAACGGTCGTGGATTTGGCGGCAGATCTTATACAAAATATTTCTACCGAGTTGGATGTTCGCGGGATTGTCGGTCATGGCTCTCACCCTGGTGTGTTAAAGAAAGCCGGTGCGGAAACGGCGGATATGATTATCGCTGTTACCTATTCTGACGAGGTCAATATGATTGCGTGTCAGGTTTCGCATTCTTTGTTCGGAACGCCGACAAAAATTGCGCGGGTACGGGCGCAGGACTATTTGGAAGAGAGCTGGCGCGATCTCTATAGTCGCGAAAACATGCCGATAGATATTATTATTTCTCCCGAGATCGAAATTGGCAAAGCTATTCTTCGGCAATTAAATACACCGGGTGCGTTTGATGTTGTGCCGTTTACTAACGGGATTGTGCAGTTGATCGGGATCAGCATTGCGGAAACCTGTCCAATCATCAATATGCCTATCCACCAGATTGGGGAGCTTTTCCCCGGTTTAAATGCAACCATTGTAGGCGTGTCACGTGACCAACAGCTTTTTGCGCCAACGCCTGATGATCCATTGGCGGTTGGGGATGATGTATATTTTGTTGTCGAGACGGCACACGCTGCAAGATTGTTGGAAATTATGGAAGTGGTCGAGGAGAAAGCCCGCCATATTGTTATTATCAGTGGTGGGAATGTAGGGTCTTATGTTGCGCGTGAATTGGAGAAAGTTGCAGGCGTGCGTGTGCGGATCATTGAAAAGGACAAGAAGCGCGCTGAAAATACGGCAGAGCAACTTAAGCATACTGTTGTGTTGAATGGGGACGCGCTGAATGTGTCGATTTTGGAAGAGGCGGGGGTCAATGATGCCCAAACCGTGCTTTGCCTGACCAATGATGATAAAACCAACATATTGGCGGGCCTTATGGCCAAGTCGCTTGGGGCCAAGCAGGTCTTCAGTCTGATCAATGATGTTTCTTTCCTGAATATGAAATCGTCGTTGAATATAGATATGATCATTGATCCACGCTCGACCACGGTCTCGTCTATATTGCGCCATGTGCGAAAAGGGCGGATTTTGGATGTGTTTGCAATTGGCGACGGCGCGGCAGAAGTTATGGAGGGCGAAGTCCTTGAAACATCTCCCCTTGCAGGTCGCACCCTTCTAGAAGCCGGGATACCCGAGGGTATTGCAATCGGGGCGATTATTCGGGGCGGGAAGTTCATGAAACCGCACCCGGATCTGTTGATAAAAATTAAAGACCGGGTTGTTTTACTCTGTGAAAAGTCTGCACTGAAACATGTGGAGCAGTTGTTCCGGGTGAGCGCGGACTATTTTTAAAATATGGCTATTTCACGAATCTTTCTTTGGCTCGGGCATGCGTTGTTATACTTCGCAGCCTTGATGTTGCTTACGTCAGTCTCGGCTTTGGTTTTTGGAGAAATTTTGCAAGCGCAACTGTTTTTCGGGCTTGGCTCTCTTGTGGGTGTTGCGGGGGCGATTGTTTATTTCACAGCCCAGAATGCACCCGTACAGGAAAGCTCTCGCGATGCCCTCATATTTTTGTTTCTATTCTGGCTGATGATACCGGTTGTCACCAGTATACCTTATCTGTTGCTGGATAGCGTCCCTGATTTTGGCGTGGCCTATTTCGAGTCTGTTTCGGCCATTACCACGACAGGGGCATCAACACTCATTCCTGAAAACATGCCTAACTCCCTGTTATTATGGCGATCGCTTCTGCAATGGAGCGGGGGCTTTATGGTGGCTACATTTGCTGTGGTTATTCTGGCAGCTCTCAATTTAAGTGGGACCGGGGTGCACCGCTCCATCCTGTTTACGCTTCAAAAAGGAGAACTGCTTTCAAGGCTCCTGCATATTGGGCGGGTGATCGCGTTGGTATATTTCATTATTTCAACGGTCTGCTTCCTCTTGCTTATTGTATTTGGTACGCCCGCGTTTGAAGCGTTGTGTTTATCCCTAAGCGCCGTTTCAACGGGTGGGTTAACGCCCCGTTCTGGGGCGCTACACTCCTATGTCTCGAACATTGGCGGTGTCGTTTTAGCGGTAACCTGCCTGCTGGGGGCGGCAAATGTATCTATATTGTGGGATATTTTACGGCGAAGGAATTTAGCCTCCATTGGAGAAGCGTTTTTAAGTGTCGAACATCGGGGCACGTTTGGTCTCATAGCTGTCCTCATTGTTATCGGATTTTTTCATACGGGATATATGCATCTGCATACACTTGTGATCGAATCCGCTTTTATGGCCAGTACAGCCGGGTTTGATTATCATGTTATCGGAATTGATATTTTACCGCCGTCTTTGTTAATTGCTGTGGTTTTAATCGGCGGCTCGGCGCTGTCTACGGCCGGAGGGGTGAAAATCATCCGCATGTTGCTGTTGATGCGTCACTTACGCACAGACCTTGACCGGATGAGCCATCCGTCACGGGTTATGCCTGTGCGGTTTCAGGGGCAGACCATTGAGGATAAGGCGTTTCTATCGATCTGGATGTATTTTTTCGGGTATACGCTGGTTTTTGCTCTGGGCATTATTGCACTCGGGGCGGCCGGTTTGGAGTTTACCTATGCGGTTTCTGCGTGTGCAGCCGCTTTGTCCAATACAGGACCATTGCTTGCCGCCACATACCCCGAACTTTCCTATGCAGATATGAACCCATTGGCTCTAGCGATTCTTACAACCATCATGTTGCTCGGCCGTATTGAAGTTTTAGCCGCCTTTGCTGTTATATCTCCTTCCTTGTGGAGGAATTAATGACATTTTGTCAGTTTTGTTGACAAGTCTGGCCAAAAATTGGAGAAAATAAAATAATTACAAGTTTGGCCTTGCATTTTTCGAGAGAAGCTACATACCGTTTCCGTAGTGGGGTAGCATTAATTGGGGTAAGGACAACCAATGCCGGGTGAGAAAAAACAAAATTTACAAGATGCGTTTCTGAACGCTGTACGAAAAACCAAAACGCCATTGACTATATTTTTAGTCAACGGCGTTAAACTACAAGGTGTAGTGACCTGGTTTGATAATTTCTGTGTACTCTTACGCAGAGATGGTCAAATTCAACTCGTGTATAAGCACGCAATTTCAACGATTATGCCAGCCGGTCCGGTGCAGCTTTTTGATGCAGCGGAAGACGAGGGCGATTTTGATTAATTTGTGATTGCTCTGGAATTAGTTTATGATTGATCTGGAAGTCGTCTTACAAAAGGCTCTCGTTGTACATCCTGTTTCGACAGGACATAGAAGCACAGTTGTCAATCTGGATTTGGAAGAAGCTGTCGGCCTTGCGGAAGCACTGGACGTGGAAGTGTGCGCGCGTGAAATTATTACGTTGCGCGAGATTAAAGCTGCGAATTATTTCGGTAAGGGTAAAATTGATGATATGGGCGCGATTATCGCCCAATACGGCATCAATCTTGTCGTTGTGAACTGTTCGCTTGCGCCTGTCCAGCAACGTAACCTGGAAGAAATCTGGGACGTGAAGGTCATGGACCGTACGGGCATGATTTTAGAGATTTTTGGCATGAGGGCCGCGACAAAAGAGGGCAAGTTGCAAGTGGAATTGGCCCGGTTGGGCTATGAACGCTCACGGCTTGTGCGCACATGGACCCATTTGGAACGCCAGCGGGGCGGGCAGGGCTTTTTGGCTGGGCCGGGTGAAACCCAGATCGAGTCGGATCGCCGAGGGCTCGCCGACAAAATTGACAAGCTAAACCGTGATCTGGATCAGGTTCGCCGCACCCGTGCCTTACAACGCACCCAGCGTAAACGGGCGCCAGAACGGGTCGTTGCCCTGGTTGGGTATACCAATGCAGGCAAGTCTACTTTGTTTAACAAGCTGACGGATGGCGGGGTGTTCGTCAAAGATATGCTGTTTGCAACTTTGGACACGACGCACCGCATTCTTAAACTGCCTAGCGGGCAACGGGCAGTTATGTCTGATACGGTTGGGTTTATTTCCGATTTGCCAACAGATCTCATCAATGCGTTCCGTGCAACGCTTGAAGAGGTCAAGGAGGCGGATTTACTTATCCATGTCCGCGATATATCCGATCCGTTATCTGAGGCCCGTAAGCAGGATGTTTTGACCATACTCGATTCAATCGAAGCCGGGCCGAGGCATGACCAGCAAATGGTCGAGGTTTGGAATAAAATTGATCTGGTCGATCCAGACACTGTGCAAAGCCTGATTGACAGCAGTAAGGCTATGAATAGAAATGAAGAAAACACAATTTCATATCCTGTTTCCTGTCTGAAAAATCGGGGGCTGGACGGTCTACTTGAAGGGATTGAGGACAATCTTTCTCAATTTGATCAAGTCATTGAGGTGGTTATTACGCCAAAAGATTACAGTATTCGTGCATGGTTGCACGAGCATGGGGAAGTTTTGAGCGAAGATATTGGCGAGACTGGCAATAACACGATCAGCGTACGGTTGCCGCATGTGAATGTCGGCATGTTGCGTGGTCGCCATCCGCATATTTTCGGCTAGTGATCCTTAGACTTGGCTTTCTGCCAGAGAGCTTCCATATCATCGAGCGGCATGTCGGATAAATCCTGATCTGCATTTTTTTCTATGTATTGAAACCGGTTGGTAAATTTGCGGTTAGTATCGCGCAGGGCATGTTCAGGGTCTACGCCCAGTTTGCGGGCCAGATTGGTCACGGCAAATAGGAGATCGCCGACTTCTTCGTGAATACGGTGTTGCGGTTCGCCGTTGGCTTGTGCTTCGGCTATTTCTGCGGCTTCTTCGGTGACTTTGGCCAAAACCAAATCGGCATTTGGCCAGTCAAAGCCGACACGGGCGGCGCGTTTTTGCAGTTTTTCTGCGCGCATAAGGGCAGGTAGGGCTGAAGCCACGCCGTCGAGCACACTTGAGGTACCTTTCTGGCTCCGTTCTTGCGCTTTCAGGCTCTCCCAGTTTTGGGCCCAAGCCTGTGTCTGCGTCGCGCTGTCGCGTTGCTCTGCATCGCCAAATACATGAGGATGGCGGGAGATCATTTTGCGCACGAGCGTGTCGCAAATCTCTGCGAAATCAAATGCACCTTGTTCTTCGCCCATACGGGCATGGAAAACGACTTGGAGGAGTAGATCACCAAGCTCTTCTTTCAACTCCCCCATATCATTTTTATCTATGGCGTCACTGACTTCATAGGCTTCTTCGATTGTGTATGGGGCAATGGTTTTGAAGGTTTGTTCTTTGTCCCAAGGGCATCCGGTTTGCGGATCACGCAGACGCGCCATCAAAGCGATAAGGCGCTCAAGCGGTGTATTGCCAAGGTTTTGAAAGGTGAAATTTTCGCTCATTTTTTGCGTTCGCGGTTTTGACGTAGGGTGTAAATCGTCAGCACGAGTAATGTGCCAAGGGAGAGGGCGTAGGCGGCCCAGATAAACAGGCTGTCTTTGCCCAAATCAGGAATAATATCCATTAGAGTGTCTCCAGACTAATCTTGGTGTTGGGTTGGCGTTCGCTCTCGCGCGCCTGTTTCGCCACATGGATCGCATATAGAACACGGTTGATCACGACCCAGCCAAAGAAACATGAATACCCGACCGCGAGCAATAATAACGGCAAAAGCATATCGGTCGGTAGGCCGGGTGCGTCTGGAGAGGAGACTGTCGCGCTCTGATGTAGGCTGTTCCACCAGTCTACGGAAAATTTGATAATCGGGAGATTGACGGAGCCGACCATGGCGACCAGTCCGGCAATCCGTGCTGCGCGCCTTTTATCTTCGATGACGTTCCAGATGCTCATATATCCTATAAAAAGGAACAGCAGAATTAGCACCGAAGTCATACGTCCATCCCATTGCCAATAGGTGCCCCAACTGATCTTTCCCCATAAACTGCCGGTTATCAGGCCCAGAGCCGTAAATGTGGCACCGGGGAGCGCACAGGCGCGGGCCAGTTCATCGGCTAATGGATGACGCCAGATATAGGCAATCAGGCTGGCACCGGCCATCACGCCGTAGGCCATCATAGCGTTCCATGCGGCCGGAACATGCACAAACATGATGCGGACATTATGCCCGCCTTGGTGCTCGGGTGGCTGGGCTTTCCAAATGCCGAGCCAGATACCAATACCGATGCAGGCGAGGGCGGTTATGCCGAGCAAGGGTGCGGCAATGCGCGCAAACTTTATGAACCGGAGGGGGTTTGCCAGAATAGATATCATGCCACATTATTCCATTGTTACGTTTAGGGCCGCTGCCGATGCAGGAATGCCGACAGCAAGAGCGATGAGACTAATCCCGGCGAGGGCTTGAAATTCTAATGCACCCAGACCAGCATCCACATAGTGTATGGAACCGCTTATGCCAAAAATCAAGATTGGGAAAAGAATTGGGACACTGAGAAGGACCAATAAGACGCCGCCACCTTTATAACCGACCAAACAGGCGCTCGAAAACGCGCCGTAGCAGATCAGAGCCGGGCTGGCGATCAGGATCGAGAAGAACAAACCTAAGCTGATGCCCTGAGAGAGGTCGAAAAACAGGGCGGCGATTGGCAGGCTTAATAACAGGGGCAGGACAGACAGTAGCCAATGTACGCAGCATTTTGCCAATATATAGGTTTTGAAAGACATGCCGGAGAGTTTGAGGTGCATGAGATTTCCGTCTTCGGCGTCCGCTTGGAACAGGCGTTCGAAAGACAGCAAGAGCGACAGGATCAAAGACAGCCAAACCAGAGCTGGGGCGAGCGGGCGCAATACATTTGGGTCGCCC
Organism: Robiginitomaculum sp.; assembly: GCA_002733605.1. Lineage (GTDB taxonomy): Bacteria > Pseudomonadota > Alphaproteobacteria > Caulobacterales > Maricaulaceae > Robiginitomaculum_A. Next base: position 229,591 of record NVWK01000003.1, on the reverse strand, counting down.
CCAAGCCCGATTGCGCATAATGTTAAAAACAGGCAGAAAAATACTAGCCCGTAGAGCCATGTGCCGCCAGAACGCAAGGCGATGAGGAGGTCGCGTTTTATCAGGGCTCTAAACGCTTGCATCAATATCCCCCGCATTATGACCTTCTTGGAGAGTGAGCAGGCGCGTATTGTTGCCAATCCGTGTTGGCGCGCCGTGGGAGGCGAGCAGCACACTGCCGTTTTTGGCAATATGGTCTTGTAACAGGCTTTCAACCAGATCGCGGCCTTTGACGTCCATAGCGGCGGAAGGTTCGTCGAGTATCCACAAGGGGGTATTGGAAATCAGCAGTCTGGCCAGAGCCAGTCGGCGGGATTGACCTGCGGACAGTTTTTTGGCGCGTAATTTTCTTTGTTGCCGAAGCCCGACACGCTCTAAAACCATATTGATGTCGTGCGCGCTATTATACACCGATTTCCAAAATTCCAGATTTTCTGTCGCACTCAGTTCCGGTTTATGGGCGTCCATATGTCCTTGATAAATGCAATATCCGGTGGCGTATTTTTCGATGTTTGTGTCATTCCATAAAATCTGACCAGTATGTGGACGTAGAAGCCCTGCGCAACATTGTAATAATGATGTTTTGCCGATGCCGTTTCCACCTTTGATCCAGATCGTGTCTCCGGGGGCGAGGGATATATCCAGGCTCGAGATCAAGGTCAGGTTTCCGCGCCTGACGGAGAGGTTTTTTACGGTTAGAATGCCTGCATTTTGATAGAGTTTGTGCATAATTGCGCGTTTACTAACACGGGCTTTATTGTTACACCAGCGCTATGAAACCAAGACATAGAAATCGCCGGGCCCTGTCTGTATTATTGTATGGGGCTGTTCTCCTGATCGGGACGACATTGCTGTTGAAGGCTTTGGGGGAAAACAAGCAATTATTTAAAAACCCGAGCGATGTTGTGAAGATTGACTATGTTCAGGGCGACAATGCGATCAAGGTTGGCGGATTGGTTGTTATGGGCAGTATCGAAAAGCCTGATGCTCTGAATACGATTTTTTCTATCGTAAACTTTGAAAATGCCGATCCGGACATTCGACCTCTTCATGTACATTATAAAGGTGTTTTGCCGGATTTGTTTCGGGAAGGTCAGGGGGTTGTCCTGACGGGCAAGCTTGGTTCTGACGGGCTGTTTCTTGCCACAAGCGTGTTGGCCAAACATGATGAAAATTACATGCCGAAAATGCCGGCTAGTTAAAGTTATTTTTGCAATCAATTGATTTCGTAGTGTATTTAATCGCAATACAACAGTGGCGGATTGTTCGGTTGATGTGGGGCAACGTTACAATCCGCCTGTCATACCGTAGTACAACGTTAACACTGTTACTTATATTGTGAACGCATATGAAAAAAAATAGTAGATATGCACAGGTATATGCAAAATAAAATTGATTATACAGCTTGTAGGAGATTTGTTGATTTTAATTTCGCGTTTGAAGAGTATTTGCGGCCGCCATTAATTTTTCTGTAATGGAATCAAGGGCTTGTATTTCTGAGCTCGACAGAGCTTGCAAGAGTTTTTTCTCATAATTTTGTGCAACTGGCAAGATGTCCGTGCGAATTTTTCTACCTGTAGACGTGAGGTGAATGAGGCGTTTGCGTGCATCTTTGGGCGAGGGAGATAACTCTATAAGTTTACGGGCTTCCAATGTGCGGATGGCCCGCGAAACCGTCATTTTATCAAGTAATGCCAGATCGCAAATATGCTTGGCTGTGACGGCCTTGTGATTGCCGATAATCACGATGCAACGCCATTGGTTCATGGTCAGACCAAAACGGGATTCATAGTCTTGGGCAATCAAACGGCTCACGGTTTGTGAGAGTATGGACAGTTTATAGGGTAAGAAGTTTTCTAGCTTGAATACGCTCATGGTTTATCCTTTTGGCCAAGTGTTTTTAGTATTGGGTTTAAAACCGTATTGCAAATGGTAACATTTGTTACTATAAGGTAAGAGATTCGAAATTCAAAAATATATATGGAGTTGTTATGGCCGATTTATTTGAAAACCCTATGGGCACAGACGGGTTTGAGTTCGTTGAATACGCAACGACAGAGCCTAAGAAATTGATAGAACTGTTTGAAAATATGGGCTTTGCTATTGTTGCCCATCACCGTTCCAAAGACATCATTTTGATGAAGCAAGACGACATTAATTTTATCATTAATGCGGAGCCGGAAAGTTTCGCCCAAGGGTTTGCGCGCAAACATGGGCCGAGTGCCTGCGCGATGGCATTCCGTGTCAAAGATGCCAATTTCGCCTATAAGAAAGCGCTTGAGTTGGGGGCAATTCCATGCCCGACAGAGGCCAACCCGATGGAGCTAAGTATTCCGGCGATTGAGGGAATTGGCGGTAGCCGCCTTTACTTTGTTGACCGGTACGGGGACGAAAGTATTTACGAGGTTGATTTCAGGTTTGTCGACAATTGGCGCGAGCTGATGGCCAGCAAAAGTACGGGCCTGACATATATTGATCATCTGACCCATAATGTATTTCGAGGTAAAATGGATATATGGGCAGGGTTCTACGAAAAGTTTTTCAATTTCCGCGAAGTTCGCTATTTTGATATTGAAGGCAAATTAACCGGCCTTATATCAAAGGCGATGACTAGCCCGTGCGGGAAAATCCGTATTCCGCTTAACGAAAGTCAAGACGACAAAAGCCAGATCGAAGAATTTCTCAAAGACTATAACGGCGAGGGTATTCAACACATTGCGCTGGGTACGGACGATATTTACGCTTCGGTTGATAAATTCACGGCCAATAATGTGCGTTTGCAAATGACGAATTCTAGCTATTTTGATATGCTGGACGAGCGCTTGCCCGGTCATAACGAGCCTTTGGAAGAGCTTCGTAAACGCTCTATTCTGGTAGACGGTGCGCCGACCGAAGGGCAGGGTCTGTTGTTACAGATTTTTACCGAGAACCAGATCGGGCCGATCTTTTTCGAGCTTATCCAACGCAAGGGGAATGAAGGTTTTGGAGAGGGTAATTTTAAGGCTCTGTTCGAATCTCTGGAACAGGATCAAATCCGGCGTGGTGTTTTGGAAGATACCTCTGCCTGATTTCGTTCTGAACGCGTCCGTATTGCCAGTTTTCCGCGTCTGTAGTTATATTTAGATTGCAGGCATGTGTGTGCCTGTTATAGGTTCCGCCCATAATTTGCTGGCAACAAGGATTCGTGATGAGCACCCCAAACACTTCTGATTTTTTCACGGCGTCCCTGCGCGAGCGTGATCCCGATCTCATGGATTCAATCGATCATGAGTTACGCCGTCAACAAGACCAGATCGAGTTGATTGCGTCCGAGAACATTGTTTCCAAAGCTGTTTTGGAAGCGCAAGGGTCGGTACTGACCAATAAGTACGCGGAAGGCTATCCGCGTAAACGCTATTATGGCGGATGTGAATTTGTGGATGTGGCCGAGCAATTGGCCATTGATCGGGCCAAGGCTTTGTTTGATTGCAAATTTGCCAATGTTCAGCCCCATAGTGGCTCGCAAGCCAATCAAAGTGTGATGTTGGCCCTGATCAAGCCGGGCGATACTATTTTGGGGATGGATCTGGCGTCTGGTGGTCATTTGACCCACGGGGCGCGTCCGAACATGTCGGGCAAATGGTTTAATGCCGTCGCCTACGGTGTGCGCGAAAGTGATTGCACGATTGATTATGACGTTGTCGAGGCTTTGGCGATCGAACATGAGCCAAAACTGATTATTGCAGGCGGGTCTGCCTATTCGCGCGAAATTGATTTTGTGCGCTTTAGAGAAATTGCCGATAAGGTCGGTGCCTATCTACATGTAGATATGGCGCATTTTGCTGGGCTTGTTGCGGGCGGCGTGCATCCAAGTCCACTTCCACATGCCCATGTGGTGACGACGACGACCCATAAGACTTTGCGGGGGCCACGGGGCGGGCTTGTTTTGACCAATGACGAGAAAATTGCCAAGAAGATCAATTCGGCTATTTTTCCGGGCCTTCAAGGTGGCCCGCTTATGCATGTGATTGCCGCGAAAGCCGTCGCATTCGGGGAAGCTTTAACGCCGGAATTTAAAGACTATTGTGTACGGGTGAAAGAAAACTGCCAAGCTCTGGCAGCGAGCCTTGTGGATGCCGGTTACGCCGTTGTGAGTGGCGGTACGGATACGCATCTGGCCCTTATCGATCTGCGCCCTAAGGGTGTGAAAGGTGTTGACGCCGAACATGCTTTGGAACGGGCCAACATTACCTGTAATAAAAACGGTATCCCGTTTGACAAAGAGAAATTCACGGTTACCTCCGGTTTGCGTATCGGTAGCCCGGCAGGAACAACGCGCGGGTTCGGAACCGCCGAGTTTAGCCAGATTGGTTCGCTGATGGGGGAAGTCCTTGATTCGCTTGTGAAAAACCCCGATGGTGATTTGCAAGTTGAAGCCTCTGTGCGCGAGAAAGTCGCCGCGTTGACGGCACGTTTCCCGATTTATCCAGATATTAAGGGGTAGGCTATGCGGTGTCCGTTTTGCGCCAGTGAAGACAGTCAGGTTAAAGACAGCCGTCATACGGAAGACGGGCATACTATACGCCGCCGGCGTTTATGTAGCTCTTGCGGTGCCCGGTTTACCACATTTGAACGGGTGCAGTTGCGCGAACTTACAGTTATCAAGAAAACGGGGCGTCGTGCGCCGTTCGAGCGCGAGAAACTCGCGCGCTCGGTGATGATTGCCTTGCAAAAACGCCCTGTGAGCGAAGAGCAAATTGAGCGTATGCTCAGCGGTATCATCAGAAGGCTTGAGAGTTTGGGCAATAGTGATGTGGCTTCTGATCAAATTGGGCAAATGGTGATGGAAAGCCTTTCACATCTCGATAGTGTAGGCTATGTACGCTACGCCTCGGTCTATAAAAACTTTCACGAGGTTTCAGATTTCGAGAGCTTTATTGACAAGGAAAAACTTGCCGATGAAGCCAACGAAGAAGACGACAGTTAAACAGATTTGTAAGCATGCCAAAACAAGATATAAATACACAACGCCGTCGCCTCGCGCGGCTTTCCGCGATACAGGCTTTGTATCAGATGGAGCTTGCCGACCAAAAATCCAAACGGGTTGTGCGCGACTTTAACGATCACTGGTTTGATAATGCGGCCAAGTCGGGCAATGTCACGGCGGACCGTGAATTTTTCGAATTGATTGTTTTGGGTGTCGTTGCCGAACAAGACGCGGTCGATGCGGCTATTAGCGCTAAATTAAACGCGAAATGGAAGATCCACAGGCTCGACATTACATTGCGTGCGATCATGCGGTGCGGGGCTTACGAGATTTTGCGTATGTTTGACGTGCCGGGCGTGGTTATTGTTGACCAATATGTCGGTTTGGCCCGGGATTTTTACGAGGGTAATGAACCAAATTTTGTCAACGCCGCCCTTGATAAGCTGGCGCGTGAATACCGTACAGCCGAATTTGGAATTACGGATTCCATGGCAAAACCTGCAGATGTCCCTGAAGATACGCCCCTAGATGGGTGAGTTTGAATTTATCGCTGAATATCTGGCAAAGATTGCCGGGCCTGAAGCGCTTGATTTAAAAGATGATGTCGCGATTTGGACGCCGCCCTCCGGCCTAGACGTCGTCATATCCATGGATACACTTGTTGAAGGTGTACATTTTTCAGCTGGCCAATTTGACGGCGCGCTCGCGCAAAAACTTATGCGTGTCAATGTATCCGATGTGATTGCCAAAGGGGCAGACCCTGTCGGGTATTTTATGTCTTTATGTTTGCCGGCTAATCTCAGCTCATCCACGCTCGAGGATTTTTGCACAGGGCTGGAACGTGATCAAAATATATATGGAATGAAACTGTGGGGTGGGGATACCACCTGCTCTGATGGGGTTTGCGTTCTCAGTGCAACGATCATTGCGACCATTCCATCACGTAAAGCTGTGCGGCGGTCCGGTGCGCGGCCAGGCGATATTATGTGTGTCAGCGGCACGATTGGGGATGCTTATCTAGGGCTTCAAATTGTGCAGGGCAAGCTTGATGAGGAGACGCACTGGCTACAGTGCTATCATGTTCCCAATCCGCCTTATGCTTTACGGGGGCAAATTCGCACATATGCGTCTGCGGCGCTGGATATATCAGACGGGTTGATTGCGGACGCACTGCATATGGCAAAGGCCTCCAATGTCGGGATTGAAATTGATTTGAATGCGGTGCCTGTGTCCGAGGCAACCCGCACATGGCTATCGGCTCAAAGTGATGAAATACAGGCGCGTATTTTACTCGTAACTGGCGGGGATGATTATCAGGTTTTGTTGGCGATCCCTCCAGATCAATATAAACAGGCTGTGCGTGATATGCCCATAACGAAAATCGGGACTGTTACCCAAGGAATGGGTGTGGTTTGTCATGACGGGCAGGGTAATGAGATCGCCGTGCAAAAACCCGGATACACGCATTTTTAAAGTGAAGGCTAAATCGTTGATGGAATCGGGGTCATAAAAAAACCCGATTGCGAAGACCGGGTCTTTTTATGGAAGTTCAGGTTATATCGGGTCTTTAACGACCGCCACCTGGACCTCCACTCCCCCCCGGGATATCGCGGTTGCCACCTAGCTGTTGAGCCGGGAGGCGACCGATTGTACCAAAAACCTGTTCTAGAAGTGAAAGTTCACGCCCTCGTGTCGGGGTTTCGCGGTCAACATAGTTGACATACTGACCATTTTCCAGCCCGTACTCTGCCACTTTCAATACCTGACCATCCTCATTGAATGTAATCGCGGTAATCGTGCGTGATTCCGTTAGCGGGCGTAGATAGGCAAGTCTTTGTCGTACGCTGGAAAGATAATACCAGGTATCTTCATCAAATGTGCTTTTTACGGATGGATTGCCGAGGCGGGCAAGGACACTTGCTTTGGTGTCCGAGTTGGCTTCTACGGCTTGTGGCTTGTCTTCTGCGGCGATGTAACCATGATTGCGTAGGGTAGGGTTACAGGCCGCAAGGGAAAGGGCCATCCCGGCAAAAGCAGTCATTTTAAAAAAAGCGTTCGGCATTCACGTCTTTCTCTTTCAATTTTGTGTTATATCCCCTACCTAATCAAACCACGTGTGGCAAGCGCCTACATGCAATTAAGGATGGATAAATGCTGAAATTTTTGTCACGTTTTCGCCCAAAGGTGCGTCCTGAAATTGTAGACGCCAAACTTATCTACCAAAAAATCATGCAACAATCGCGTCACAGCGCGTTTTTTGGACAAAAAAAATTCGCAGATAATTATGATGGGCGTATGGAAGTGCTGTGCTTACATTTATCAGTTGTTTTACGCAATTTACGTAAATTTGATGAAAATGGCCAAAGACTGTCCCAAGCGCTTTATGATGTGATGGTTGAGGATTTCGATATTGCATTGCGTGAAGAAGGGCTTAGCGATACGGGGGTCGCACGCCGGATTAAGCCGCTCGCGAAGATGTTTTTTGGTCGTGCCAAAGCTTATGCAGGCATATTTGATATGGAAAGTGGTCAAGAACAGGCTTTAAGATTATTATTTGCTAAGTACATTCCGACAACACATAAGGACAATCTTGAGCTTAATGAAGATTTCACTTCAAAACTGGCAGAATATACCGTCAGGTTTTCGGAAGTTTTAGCTACAAAAACACTTGGCGAAATCGCCAGTGGCCTGTTTGACTTCCCCAAAAACCCCTGAATTATTTCAAGCAAGTGTATCAAAAACATAAAACCCTCTATAGGGTATGTGAAAATACAATATACTGTAGTGGCGGTTATAAGAATTTTTAAGGATATTGGATGCTGGATGGTTTAGTTCTGTCAATTGATGCAATGGGCGGAGATAGTGCTCCTGATATTGTCATTCAGGGCATTGAATATTTCTTGAAACATGAGGGAAAAAACCGTCATGCCCGTTTTCTCATACACGGGGATGAAGAGGCACTGAAACCCTTGCTGGCCAAGGCGCCACTTACCCAAAAACGCAGTGAAATTCACCATACCGAGAGTGTCATTTCTATGGATGCCAAGCCGTCTGTGGCCATGCGCCGTGGTAAGGGCACAAGCATGTGGAACGCTATTGAAAGCGTGAAAACCGGAGAGGCAAAGGTGGCCGTATCTGCGGGAAATACGGGCGCTCTTATGGCCATGTCAAAGCTATTGCTGCGTATGAAGGCCGGTGTTTCCAGACCGGCGATTGCGGCGCGCTGGCCGCATCAGCAGGGGTTTGGCGTTGTTTTGGACGTTGGGGCTAATCTGGGATGTGATGCCAACCAATTGCGTGAATTTGCCGTGCTCGGTGAAGCGTATTACCGCACGCTTTACAAGAAAGAAAAACCCAGTATCGGCCTTTTGAATGTAGGTACAGAGGATTTGAAAGGCAACGCCACCATACAGGCGGCCCATGATAGCCTGTCTTGTTCTGAGTTGGGGCTTAACTATATCGGGTTTGTCGAGGGCAATGATATTTCTATGGGGGATGTGGATGTGATTGTCACAGACGGGTTTACCGGAAATATTGCGCTTAAGACCGCAGAAGGTACGGCGCGATTGATTGGAAAGTTTATCAAAGAAGCTTTGCAGGATAATTTATGGTCGAGAATGGCTTCCATTCTTAATTTGCCGGCATTGGGGCGTATGAAAAAACGTATGGACCCACGCATGGGAAATGGCGGGGTGTTTTTGGGCCTGAACGGCATTGTTATAAAAAGCCATGGGGGCACCGATGCCGTCGGTTTTGCCAGTGCACTTTCTGTTGCGCTTGAAATGGCAGACAGCCATTTCCTTGAAGAGATTGAAAATACCCTCAGCGCTCTGCACGACGAGGATGATAATGTGGAAATACACTTACCATGATTGAACATACATATATTCGCGGGGTTGGTTCTTATTTGCCAGCCCGGGTGCTCACCAATGAACAGCTTTCCGAGACCGTGGATACATCGGATGAGTGGATACGCGCGCGCACAGGCATTATGCAACGCCATATCGCTGCGGAGGGACAGAACACCTCTGATTTGGGATACCGCGCCGCTTGTGAGGCTTTGGACGACGCAGGTATGGAAGCTGGTGATATTGATTTGATTGTTGTGGCGACCTCAACGCCTGATCTGACCTTTCCGTCCACGGCCACGATCATTCAAGAACGTCTCGGGATCAGAAACGGGGCCGCGTTCGATGTGCAGGCCGTCTGTACCGGGTTTATTTATGCGCTGACAGTTGCGGACGCTATGATCCGAACGGGTAAAAACTCTAATGTGCTTGTAATTGGCGCGGAAACATTCTCGCGTATTCTGGACTGGAATGACCGGACGACCTGTGTGCTGTTCGGAGACGGGGCGGGGGCAATGGTATTGTCCTCAACACCTTCCAAAGCCGAGAATGCAGGCAAAGGCATTATGAACACATTTATCCGCTCTGATGGTCGTCATAAAGATTTGCTTTATGTGGACGGGGGGCCATCCTCGACCCAAACCGTCGGCAAATTGCGTATGGCCGGAAACCAAGTGTTCCGTCACGCGGTTAAGGAGCTCTCAGATTCTATGGTACAGTGCGCGGCCGGCGTTGATATTGCTATTCCCGACATAGACTGGTTTGTGCCACATCAAGCCAATCAACGTATTTTGGAGGCTGTGGCCAAGCGATTGGATTTGCGCAGAGGTCAGGTTGTTTCAACCGTGGCCTATCATGCAAACACCTCGGCGGCTTCGATTCCTCTGGCTTTGGACGTTGCTATTCGGGATGGCCGTATCAAGCGCGGGCATAAAATAATGCTGGAAGCATTCGGGGGCGGATTTACGTGGGGCGCCGCACTTTTAGACTACTAAACTGATATTTTTAGCCTTTTTGTATTTTTCAGTGGCTTTTACTCTTAAAAGTTGCTTATATAACAACCATCTTTAGGGGAATTAGGTGAGCGAATATACAGTAACCCGTGCCGACTTAACAGAGGCGATCTATCGCGAGATAGGGCTGTCCCGCACAGAATCGGCTGTTTTGGTCGAGTCCATTCTGGATCATATTGTGAGTGCACTGGTTAAGGGCGAGAGTGTTAAGTTGTCTGGATTTGGAACGTTCAGTGTGCGAGATAAACGCGAACGCATGGGTAGAAATCCAAAAACGGGGCGTGAAGTCCCGATTACCAAACGCCGGGTTCTGGTTTTTAAACCGTCCAATGTCCTGAAGGAGCGCGTAAATTCTGCTTTGACAGGAAAATAGTGTAAGCTACTGATTCGGCTATAAAAAAAATGAGGCTTTTAGCTTCGCAATAATGTTAAGGATCATGCCTAATAAATCGACACGTGCATTTAGAACCATAAGTGAAGCCGGAGACGAGCTTGATCTCCAGCCACATGTGTTACGCTTTTGGGAAAGTAAATTTCCACAAATTCAGCCCATGAAACGGAGTGGTGGACGGCGGTTTTATCGCCCTGAAGACATTGAGTTCTTACGGGGGATAAAAATCCTGTTACATCGCGAGAAACACCCTATCAAGGACGTCCAAAAACTGATCCGCGTGCGGGGTGCACAAAGTATAGTGGAGTTGGGTCGTGCGAGAGAGCAGGCGGCGAATCCTAAAGATATTAAAGACACCAATCTGGTTCCAAAGCGTATTAAGCCGGTTGTACACAAGCCGGAACCCGCACCGGTTGCGCCTGTACCAGAGAGAGTTGTGCCGGAAAAAACTGTGTCTGCGAGACCCGTTTCCCCCAAACCTGTTGAAAATGTTAAGTCCGATCCTGAACACAACAAACCTGTGGGTTCTTCCGGCGTTGATCGTGAGAAGCTGGAAACTGCGCTTGGCCGATTGCGGGCTTTGAAATCACGTTGGGAAGCGTTTAAGTAGCCAAAGCTTGTTTTAGTCATTGCCCCGGGAACTTGGCCCCCTTATAAGCCAACCTTCATTGTGTCGGAGCGTAGCGCAGTCCGGTAGCGCACTCGCCTGGGGGGCGAGGGGTCGTAGGTTCAAATCCTATCGCTCCGACCATGTAACTAGTTGTAAACATTGATTATACCTCGTTTTCTACGAGCGTTTTACAATTCATTTTACAGTTAGTTGCCGAATTGCCGCATACTTGCGCTTGATTTGGCAAAAGGTAAATACGGACTGAGGGCTATGTGGGTAAACTGGGTAAAACTGGCCAGTGTTGACATGAATAGGTATGTGACAGTTTCATAAATGTAACAGTGTCGCCCCAAGTCCCTTAAAATCGAATTTTACATTGATCAAACGTGCCTGATTTTGTACTGTCTAGAGTTCAATTGTGTGGGCCCAACTTGTATTTAACCTACTATTGTTAGCGAGAACGTAATGTCATTTGCAAGTGCACGAAAAAGCCGTTCTGTCAGTTTCTGGCTGGGCTTTATGACGTTTTTAGTGGTCATCATGATTTTGGTGGGTGGGGCGACACGTCTTACCAATGCAGGGTTATCGATCACTGAATGGCGCCCCGTATCGGGGGCAATGCCGCCCTTATCAGATACGGCGTGGGCGAGCGAGTTTGATAAGTATAAATTAATTCCCGAATTTAACGCTGAAAACCCGGACATGGAATTGGCCGGGTTTAAATTCATCTACTTTATGGAGTGGAGCCATAGGCAATTAGGCCGGTTTATCGGCATGGCCTATTTGCTGCCGTTTCTGCTGTTTTTGGGTTTGGGCAAGTTGGAGCGTGGAAAACGTTTGCGTTTTTTGTCGATTTTGCTGCTGATTGGTCTGCAAGGGGCCATCGGCTGGTGGATGGTGGCGAGCGGGTTGGTCAATGGCCGCATTGATGTCTCTCAATATCGATTGGCGACCCATCTCGGCATGGCCTTTGTTATTTTGGCCTTCCTGTTCTGGACATGGATAGATCAACGCCAAGCTTGGCCAGCCAGTCACATCGATCCCCGTTTTAAAAACCGGACAATCATTTTGTTTTTGCTGGTGTTTTTGCAAATCATTGCAGGGGCTTTTGTCGCGGGTACCCATGCCGGACAATCTTATAATACATGGCCACTTATGGACGGCGGGCTTGTGCCGGGCGGGTATTTTGCCATGCATCCTTGGTGGATCAATATATTTGAAAATGTTGCCAGTATTCAATTTAACCACAGGATGTTGGGATATGGTACGTTTATCATGGGGCTTTGGGTGTGGGGGAGCGCCAAGCACTACCGTGAAACCCATGTGATACAGGCTTCGAGCTGGTTGTTGGCCGCTTTGTTTTTTCAAATAATTCTAGGTGTTGTGGCTTTGTTGAAAATTGTTGAATTGCCTTACGCTCTGGCCCATCAGTTCGGCGCGATTATTGTCTTTTTGTGCGCGGTATCAGTGATGCGAAGTGCACGGGCGCGCACATATTAAGGGCATTCCAGAGACATTTCAGGGAATCCTTATGGGATGGATTGAGATATTTTCCGTCCCGCATAGTCAAGGCTGATGAAGACAATGCGTTGCTCGTCTGCATCGATCATCACGATCACCCCGTCTTTAAATGCGGCGCCGCCATAATTCGATGTTGTTGCCGTTACGAAATCGACTTTTGCCAACCCCATAATGCTAAGCCCGTTATTGACAACTAATTGCGTGCTTTGGCCTTGGGAAAATGTGTGCAGTATATTATGGCCATTGCCAACATATCCAAGATTGGTCTCGCCGTTTAGAAGAACGGGGCTAAATGCGGTTATGTTTTTCGGGCTTGTTACAGGGCGCCATTTTCCCGCTTCGTAAACTTTGATAGCGCTGTTACCCTTTGAAGATCGCGTCATAACGAATATATGCTCTGCATCATACGCACATGCGATTGTACCGTCAGGGGCTTGCAGGCTGTTGGTTTCCAAATGCTCTACAAGCGTGCTTTGTACATTAATGGTAAGGTCCACAATATTGCCGTCAACTGATAACACTTTGGCTTTATCGGTCATGGGGGTTGTAGATTTACAAAAAGAGGCGGCTTTCAGCGGGGAGCCACTATAGGTCATTGGCGAAAACCCGCCATTGTCATCGGACTCGATGAATGCTTCCAGACTGGAACGATCATTTATAGCTAAAAACACACCGGCAGCATTGTCCAAAGATAGCCCGAATATGTCGTGGTAGAGCGTTGAATTGATTGCGATCGGTTGACGGCCTTCAATATCGGTAGAAAAAATATGCCCCGATATATCCAGTAAAATGAGGCGTCCAAGCCAGGGGGCTACATTATTGGGAACAAAGGCGAGGGTTTCTATCTGGGTAGCGGTGTCAAATGCGTGAGTTGCGACTATTTCCACTGTAGAAATGTGTGTCGGCTCAGGTGCTTTTTCGTTTGAACAGGCCCATAGGGCTGTTACTGCGCTCATAAGCAGACATATCTTTGTTTTTATATGCATATTTTTCGCACCTTTTTAACCGTGGAAATATGGGTAAATTACATGGGCGGTAAATACCAGATAATTTTATCTGAAAACTGCGGTCAGAACTACGGTCAAAATGGGGGGCTAAATTGAGGTATTATAATACCGCTATTCTAATGCCTTGTTTTTATGCAGTTATTTCATATAATGCAGAAAAGAGTTGACGCAGACCTTGTGCGCTCCTAAGAGGGCGCAGTTATTTATATCAGGCGTGAATCCTCGCGTCTGTGACATTAGAGGTTCATCATGAATACTACAAAATTTCTGAGCACCGCAGAGGTCGAAAAGAAATGGATTGTCATTGATGCCGAGAACGTTGTTACGGGCCGGCTCGCGTCATTCATTGCTATGCGTCTACGCGGTAAACATTTGCCAAAATATACACCACACATTGATTGTGGCGACCATGTTATCGTCATCAATGCTGAAAAAGTGCATTTGACGGGTAAAAAACTTTCCGACAAAGTCTATTACCGTCACTCGGGGTATCCGGGTGGTTTGAAAGAGGTTACAGCCGGTAAAATTCTTGAAGGACGTTTCCCGGAGCGCGTTATGCGCAAAGCCGTTCAGCGTATGTTGCCAAAAGAAAGCCCGCTTGCACGCCAGCAGCTTTCCAACTTGCATGTCTATGCAGGGCCCGAGCATAAGCACGAAGCGCAAAAGCCTGAAGTTATTGACTTCGGCGCGTTTAATCCAAAAAACGTTCGTAGAAACTAGGGGACACAGATATGTCAACCGAAACACATTCACTAGAAGACTTGAAACAAGTCATGGGCGACGCACCTGCTACTGCTGTCACCGAGGACGGCACCGTTGTAGAAGTGGCTCCGTTACCTGATCCAAAAATCGATGATCTTGGCCGCGCATATGCGACCGGTAAACGGAAAAACTCTATTGCCCGCGTCTGGATTAAACCCGGTAGCGGTAAAGTGACAGTCAATGGTCGTGACCAAGAGCAATATTTTGCACGTCCGGTTCTGCGCATGCTTATTCGCCAACCATTTGAAGCTGCGGATCGCGCCGATAGCTATGATGTTATTGCGACCGTTAAGGGCGGCGGTTTGTCCGGCCAGGCTGGTGCGGTTCGTCACGGTATTTCCAAAGCTTTGACCTATTATGAACCTGCATTGCGTCCACCGCTTAAAGCCGGCGGCTTTATGACACGTGATAGCCGGGTTGTTGAACGTAAGAAATACGGCCGCGCGAAAGCCCGTCGTAGCTTCCAGTTCTCGAAACGTTAGGCCTTACGGCGTTAAACAAAAATCAGGCATTTTTTGCTTATTTATGTGGACGCTCTTCGGGGCGTCCATTTTTTTTGGCATTCTTTTAAGGAAGCGATACATTCTTTTAAGAGCGAGATAGGGAATCCATCATGGAAAAATTGAGAACAGCCGTGTTAGGGGCCTCCGGTTACACCGGGGCCGAAGCTGTGCGCCTCATTGATGCACATCCTAATTTGACAATCAGTGCTCTCACCGCCAACCGCCATGCAGGTAAAGCTTACGGGGAGGTGTATCCACACCTGGCTCATTCCAGCTTTCCCCAACTACAAAAATGGCAGGATGTAAACTGGGATCATATTGATGTGGTTTTCGCCTGTTTGCCCCACGGGGCCAGTGAGGAAACGATCTCTGTCGTCTCGGATCATGTCGAGAAAATTGTCGATCTGTCCGCCGATTTCCGCCTCAAGGATGCAGAACTTTACGAAACCACCTATGGACGGGCCCATACGGCCCCGAAACTCCTCAAGGAGGCTGTGTACGGCCTGAGCGAGTATGCGCGTGATGATTTGGCGGGGGCTTCTCTTGTGGCCTGTCCGGGATGTTATCCGACGGCGAGCTTGCTGGCGCTTTTGCCTGCACTAGAGTTGATCGACCAAAACAATATCATTATTGATGCAAAATCCGGTGTCAGCGGGGCAGGACGTAAGGAGAGCACGGCTCTGCTCTACCCTGAAACCGCAGAGGGCGCACACGCCTACGCCATTGGGACACACCGTCACGGGCCGGAAATCGACCAAATGCTGAGCAATGTTTGTGCCCAAGATATTCAGGTCAGCTTCACGCCGCACCTTGTTCCGATGAACCGGGGCATGATTGCTACATGCTATGTGAAGCTAAATCAGGGTGTGAGTATTGCTGATCTACGGGCCGCCTATGAAGCCCGTTATCATGACGAACCCTTTGTACATTTAGAGGCCGAAGGTGTTGTCCCCCATACCCGTCATGTGCGCGCGTCCAATCAGTGCCGGATTGGTGTTTTTGCGGATCGCCGTGAGGGTCATGCCATTATCATCTCCGTTATCGACAACCTCACCAAAGGATCGTCCGGTCAAGCTGTGCAGAATTTGAATATAATGATGGGCTGGGGCGAAACACTGGGTCTTGGCATGGTGCCGGTCTTCCCGTAACCCTATGACGTTTACGCACAAAATTGCGACGACTGAGGATGCCCCCGCGATCAAGGCGCTTATGGCGCTTTCTATGGCTAAATTACTGCCGGATGTGTTGTCACCAACACAGGTTGAAAAGTCAGAGGAGAGCATGGGGCTCGACACCCAACTTCTTGATGACGGAACGTATTTCTTAGTTCTGGACGGAAACAAGCTTGTTGGCTGTGGAGGCTGGAGCCGGCGACGTACACTGTTTGGCGGCAATCACACAGTAGGGCGGGACGAGAATTTAGCAGATCCTAAAACCGAATCTGCTAAAATCCGCGCCATGTATACCCATCCTGATCATACGCGCCAAGGTATTGGCCGTCTTATCCTGTCTCTGGGTGAGGGGGCTGTGCGCGCAGAAGGGTTTCGCACGATAGAATTGGGCGCGACTGCATCGGGTATTTTACTTTACGAGAAGTGCGGCTATACACTGATTGAAGATATTACAACAGTTGGCGAAGACGGGGTTTCTGTTCCGATTTTGCTAATGCGCAAGGATTTATACTAATGGGCTGGAACCGTGAAAGAGCACCGAAACTGGTTGATGATCTCAATATTCTCCTCGAGAACCTCGATGTAGAATGGGGATTTACCAACCAAATCTCGGCCGCAGATTTGGCCGCCAACGGGGAGACCATCCGCGCGTTAGATTTTACCAAAGCCGTTCTGGTCGCCAACGGTATGAAGCCGGAAGACAAAACCAACTGGATGCGCCAAATCAAACGCAAATTCGTCTCCCGTTATGGCCAGTCTGTCTCTACGGCCAGTTATGGTTTTTAGCAGATCACTTAATCTGGAATTTCCGTTTCACGGTAAGGCTTCGTGATAGTCATTTACCCAACTCGCATTATTTTGAAGGATTTGGAAATCAAAAAAAACTCATGCACTTACATGCAAGCCTGTGAATTAAGTAGGTTTATGGGTAGGCTTTTAGGTTTATCTCAGTTTTCCATCATCATCTTTGTATGATAAGTCTTCCGGTTCTTTGCCTGTTAATTCATTCAGTCTGGCCATGATGATATTAAATTGGTTGTCCTGCACCTTTATCCGGCGCTCTGTCCACCATGCAATAGAAAAAAGCATCCAAACCACAGGGTCTGACAACCACTCAATTATCTTGTCCATATATCTTCCCTTGGTTTATTATTTTGGCGTCAATGTAACAACACGCGGGTTCGGGTATAGGTCTTCACTTTCCACTAAAAGTGTTGGTTATGTTAAACCTAATTAGAGAACAGTTTGCCCAGCATTGCTTTAGTGGTCACTCTTTTTACAGGGCCGTCAGCGGGTTCGCCCCACCTCTCTGGATTGTAAAGCTGGCCTAGGTACTTGATAACCTCTTGTGCATCGAATGAATTTCCGTCCGGCTTGTCTACATAAGTCTGAATTAAAACGTCTGCTCCCGGCTTGATGTAGAAGTGTGTCTGTCCCGGAGTATAGCTGGTCGTGGTGTTTGCCGTGCCTGTAATGTAGTTCCCGAACATAGAGGCGTTAGCTGTCGTGTGGGACTCAGACGACCCGTTTGTTGTGTAGCTACTCGTGCGCGTTTGGTCTTGGCTGTTTATAATGCTAAAATATCTATCCCCAGCATCAATTGTTATTTCTGCCGCCTTCAAAAGAGTGAAATCTTGTGCGTCAGAAGATTCATTATATGTGCTACCTCGCATAGAAATGCGATACATATCAGAGGATAATTGCTGGCTTGTTGTTGTGTCGCTATAGCTGGCGCACCCAGAAAACCATAAGGCTACTCCAACTAATAAAAGTGATGATAGTTTCATATTTATCCCCCTGTAGTAATAATATATTAAGTATGAACACAACCAGCAGGAGAGTCAAACATTGGCACGTCACGTGATTTCAACCAAAAAAAGCGGTCAGCACAATGACAAGTGCATATATTTGCTGGGAGGGTTTGTAAATTTTAATGAAGAAACTTGGTGACCGAGGAGGGGAATTGCCGCATATTCGGGGGAATCTTTGTGTAGGGTGATATGAGACGGAAAATCGGATTAGGAATTGTGTGTGTTTGTGCGCTGGCTTTGGTGGGCGGATGTACGACTGTGAAGAACAGGATACCTGATTTTGACTTTATCAAATTGCCGGAATTTCGCGAAGAGGCGGAAAATATCGGGGATTATCCTGATATGACGACTGTGCCGCACGCGCCAACTGATGTGCGTTCCGATGCGAAATGGGATCAGGCGGCGAGAGCACAGATGGCGATCGGGGACGGGTTTACGGCACCGAGTGATGGTATGCCCGCCAAATCCGAGGCGGAAATTGAGCGTGAAATTGAAGAGCTTACCCGTCGTGTGGAAGCCTATAAACTGGATGATCCACAATAGGCGTGGCCGATACGCACCCTGATACGCTGCTTGACGTTGAACACTCTGCCCGTGGTCGCAAATGGGTTTTGCGGTGTGGGGATGAGGCCAAGATTACAGCCCTTAGCCAATTAGGGCTTTCCGAAACAATTGCGCAATTGCTGGCAGGGCGCGGCGTTACGCCCGACGAGGCCGAGGATTTCCTGAACCCGACTTTGCGGACTCTCTTGCCTGACCCTTCAACGCTTCAGGATATGGATAAGGCGGCCAAGCATATTGTGGACGCGGTGCAGGCCGGCAAGCGCATTACCGTGTTTGCCGATTACGATGTGGACGGCGGTACGAGCGGGGCGCAGTTATTACGCTGGGGTAGGGCAATGGGGGCCGAGTTTGGGCTTTATGTACCTGATCGGGTCAAAGAGGGCTACGGCCCGAGTGCAGATGCGTTCCGGCGTTTGAAATCTGACGGGGCCGAGCTTGTGATCACGGTTGATTGCGGCGCGGCGGCGCATGAAGCGTTGCATGTGGCGGCAGAGATAAATCTGCCGATCATTGTTATCGATCATCATCTTATGGTGGGGGATTTGCCGCCTGCGCTGGCTTTGGTCAACCCGAACCGTGCGGATGATACATCCGGTTTGGGGCATTTGGCGGCGGCTGGTGTGACGTTCGTGCTGTTGGTGGCGCTTAACCGTGAAGCCAAGCGAAGAAGCATGGATAATGTACCGGATTTACTCGATTTTTTGGATTTGACGGCGCTTGGTACCATTTGTGATGTTGTGCCGTTGAAAGGCTTAAACCGCGCGTTTGTGGCGCAGGGTTTGAAGGTTTTGTCTGCGAATCCCAATCCGGGGCTTGCGGCTTTGGCGGATGTTGCCGGATGTTCTGCGCCGTTCACGACCTATCATGGCGGGTTTATTCTGGGGCCGCGGATTAATGCGGGGGGGCGTATCGGGCAGGCGGATATGGGGGCGAGACTGCTTTCCAGTGATGATCCGGCTTTGGTGGTTGAATATGCCCATGAACTTGACCGGATCAATCAAGAACGCAAGCTTCTACAAGACCGGATATTGCAAGAGGCGATTGAAAAGGCCGAGCAATTACCCAAAGATCATAAGATCACAATTGTGGCTATGGACGGATGGCATGCAGGTGTGATCGGGATTGTGGCCGGGCGGTTAAAAGACCGGTTCGGGCGACCCGCCATTGTTATTGGGGTGGACGAAGAGGGTGTCGGGAAAGGTTCTGGCCGTTCGCTTTCGGGTGTTAATCTGGGCGCCGCCATATACTTGGCCAAGGAAAAAGGGTTGATTGAAGCTGGCGGCGGGCACGAAATGGCGGCTGGCCTGACGGTTCTTGAAGAAAATATAGAGGCATTTTATGCCTTTATCGAAGAAACTTTGTCTGACGAGGTTGATAAGGCGCGGGCGAATGCCAGTTTCAAAGTTGATGCCTTACTGAGTGCATCAGCCATTGGGCCGGGCTTGATTGAAGAGATCGAGGCGGTTGGGCCTTATGGTGCCAGTATGCCGGAGCCGGTGTTTGCCTTTGCCAATTTGAGGATCAGTTATGCCAAGCGTCTGAACGGGGGCCATGTCCGGTGTGCGTTTGAAGATAGTGCAGGTGTGCGTCTGTCGGGAATCGCATTTCGGGCCGAGGAAAACGGTATGGCGGAGATACTTTTGGCTCCCAATCCGCCCCGTGTACATATTGCGGCGCGCCTGAAACAAGATACATGGCAGGGCCGGACGCGCATTGATGTGCAATTGGCGGATTTAGCTGTAGTGGACGCGTAATTATTTCATTTTTATTGCGTTTTGCGCTTGCGTGGCAAAGGTCACGACTATATATGGTCAGTTCGCTACGTGTGCGCCCTTCGTCTATCGGTTAGGACGCCAGGTTTTCAACCTGGAAAGAGGGGTTCGATTCCCCTAGGGCGTACCATTATATGTTGCGGGTTGCCGCCAGCCAACCCAACCCGCGTATAAATGCATTGCGGATTGCCACCTCCTTTTGTTTATAGCAATCTAGTCCGAGAGTTATGAAGCATTACTGTTAAAAACGGGATATTTCCCGCTGAAGCAATTGCATCTCTGCTGGGCTTCGGTTACACAGTTCGCATGAAAAAAATATTTATTACATTTGTCTCCGTTCTATCCGTTTTCAGCGCTCAGGCGTCATTCGCAGACGACGTACCGGCTCCGATGGACTTTGGGCCACGGGAGAACCTGACGATTGTTTCTGCCGAGACGCAACATGTGTTTAGTGTCGAGATTGCAGATACGCAGGCAGAGCGCAATCGGGGCCTGATGTTTCGGGATATGATCCCCGCCGATGAAGGCATGTTGTTCGAGTTTGAAGCGCGACAAGTCGCCTCGATATGGATGAAAAACACAAGTGTTTTCCTTGATGTATTGTTTGTGCGTGCTGATGGCAGTATTTTGAAAATCGAACATTCTGCGAAACCGTATTCTTTGCGTTCTATGACGTCCGAAGCGCCTGTTGTTGCTGTTTTGGAGCTTGCAGGTGGCCGCGTAAACGCGCTTGGCATAAAAGCGGGTGACCGGATAGAGCACAGCTTTTTTACCGCTAAATAATAATTTAAGTAATTGCATGTTTTAGGCCATATTTATGGCTTTGGGGCTTGCGTAATTTAAATTAGCGGTTAAAACCACATTTCCTTATGGCGAGCTAGAACCAGTGTTTGCCATTGTGTCGGGGAGTAGCGCAGCCTGGTAGCGCATCTGTTTTGGGAACAGAGGGTCGCAGGTTCGAATCCTGTCTCCCCGACCATTTTTATCCTTTAATTTCAATGCTTTAGTATTTTTAACAATACCTAAGCGTGAACATTGCCAGAACCGTTTACAGGCGGTTTACAAGCGTTTACAGGGAACCTTGCAAAAAAACTAACCCGTTTAAGAATCGTGAGGGTATTTATGATGCCCAACACCATTTTTGATGAGCTTATTTTGTTAGCAAAAACACAAATGCATAGAAAGTGCATAAAAAGCCTTGCGTTTGCAGTTTTGTCGTGTTCTATGAGAGAGACTTCAAAGGAGCTGTAATTGTCTGTAAAAACAAAATTGGAAATTAAGAACGATCTTAGCGATTATCACGCCCGGTTTTGGAAGGTGATTGATGCTAGCTTCAAGGAAGCTAAGAGCTTAGATGCACTGCGGGTAAAGCTTGGCTATGCTCCATATTTATATTCACGTACATTCGCAAACATCGTTTTTGATTCAATTGCGAGAAATGCAATTATTGAGTTTGCTCAAGATGATAGGATACAAGTCAGGCTAGAACGTCAGACTGTTAAGTTTTTGTTTCCGGGAGGAATCTTAATTCGTTTCAAAAAAGGTGATGAAAACCATCTTGGACAAAACCATAAAACACAAGCCGTGCTAAATTTTACACAAGCTGCTGGTTTGTTTGATGACTTGCCATATGACACTTCAAAGGTCGAAGTTGTATGGCATGCTAATGTATTAAATACGAAGTTAGAGCAGATTTTTGTTGTTGCAAGAGATGGCGATCATTTGCTCTGGAAATATGAAATTGATCCAGCAGGAACCGCTGAGGTCTTGCCTTTTGTAGATGTCCCATCTACACCTCAAGACGATATAGTGGTTCACCCAATCATTACACCAAAGCGTGTAAATAGACCGGGTGCTGAGGCAGACAAATAAACACCTAAGAGGAAGTCATGTCAACACGTGGAGATATGCTGCGCCTTGCGCGGCAACGTTTGGGGATTCGACAGGGCAAGGCGGCTGAGGCAGTTGGAGTTACTCAGCCTGTATTGTCCCGGGTCGAAAATGGTTTGTCCGAACCAGACCAGACATTTTTAGATAATGCTGCTAGAGCATATGATGTGCCACAATCTTTTTTTGATGTGAAGCAATCTGTTTATGGGCCTCCCGTGAGTGTTCACCCAATGTTACGAAGCAAGGCGAACCTCTCGGGTCTTGAGCTTGAGATGATAACTGCCGAACTTAATATTCGAATTTTCCATTTGTCAAAATTTATGGATGCGGTTGACTTTTCACCATCCTTAACAATTCCGACCCTTGATATTGAAACATACAACAACCCTGCTGAAATTGCTGGTGTACTACGTGCACATTGGCAGATTCCCTCTGGCCCCATCAAAAATTTAACCGCTTTAGCTGAACAAGCAGGTATTATTGTAGCTTTTTCAGATTTTGGAGGAGCCTCAGTAAGCGGTGTGACATTTAGAATACCAGGCAAAGCTCCTCTAATATTGTTAAATAAATCTCACCCTGCAGATAGAACAAGGTTTACGTTAGCACATGAGCTTGGTCATGTTGTTATGCATAGTTTTCCTAATCACGATATGGAAAAACAAGCCGATGCTTTTGCTGCAGCATTTCTGATGCCCGAATATGATATTCGGGAAGCATTTAGGGGAAGACGTGTGGGTTTACACCTTCTTGCAACATTGAAACCTGAATGGAAAGTTGCAATGCAAGCTCTGCTTTATAGAGCAAACACACTTAAAATAATTGATTACAATCAGAATAGGTACTTATGGCAGACAATTGCAAAAAATGGATGGCGTAAGCGCGAACCTGCAGAAACAGAATTTGCCCATGAGGAAACAACGGTTCTTCCAGCTATAATAAAAGCTCAGTTTTCTGAGCTTGGATATACATTAGGGGAGTTGGCAAAAGTGTCTCATATGAACGAAACTGAGTTTGTAAAATATTATGGAGATTTTGACACACCTAAACCTGGTCGCCCTCGCTTGCGGATTGTAACTTGACGCTTGTTTCGTTTACATCTTCCTCCTAAGTCATTGATTTTTATAGACTGAAAAAACCTCAAAATTGGAAACGGATTCGTACTTTACCCATATAAACCCGCGTTTCCGTTTGTATTTTGGGAACAGAGGGTCGCAGGTTCGAATCCTGTCTCCCCGACCATTTTCTTACTTTTGAAACCATATGTGCGAAAATATTGGCGTGAAGCCCAATATGACGCCATTTTTCGCCTTTTAGTAAGCTTTTCCTAACCCCGTTATGTTCGAGTGTTCGCACAGTCGTGGGGACTGTTATGAGTTTTACTCTTACGGAAGTGCAAACTGGTATGAATGTTCAAGCAAATACCACGCCGAATTCCTTGCAAAGTAGAAAAATTGAAGTGGCCCGGATATTATCCGTTGGCTCGTCTTCCGCGATCGTCTCTATCAATAAAAATGTTATCAGTAACAATCGGTTACATCTGGTTCAACTGGGCACAGTACTCAGTATTTTGACCAACACCTCTATTGTTGTCGCCATGGTTTCCTCTTTGAAAATCGGGGGGACGGATGAAGAGGGCTTGCACGATGGATGTATAGCGCAACTGGATATTATGGGCGAGATCACCACAAACCCAACGACGAAGCTCACACGGTTTAATCGTGGTGTGCGTACATTCCCAGTTCTGAATCAGCCTGTCTACACGATGACGCCGCTTGATCTGGAAATTATTTTTGCAACAGGGTCGGCGCCAAGTATTGAAATCGGGCGGTTGCAGCAAGATAGTTCTATCCCGGCAAGGGTTCGTACAAATGATCTTCTGTCGAAGCATTTTGCCATTATCGGCTCAACGGGGTCTGGTAAATCATGTACGGTGGCGCTTGTTCTACAAGCTATTTTGGACGAAAACCCTGATGCTCACGTGGTTTTATTCGATCCACATAATGAATATTCCAAAAGTTTTGGTGACAAAGCGTTCGTCATTGGTCAGTCCGAGTTGGACTTGCCGATCTGGTTGTTTGATTTTGAAGAGACGGCAGAGCTGCTCACGTCGGAAATTCTGGATCATAAACATGCAGAAATAGAGGTGCTGTCCGAAATTATCTTGAAAGCCAAACAGCTTTATGACCGATTGTTACAGCAACAAGGGCAGGGACAGACACAGGCTCAAGGACTGGGTAATGCCCAAGAAAAACTAGAGGATGTAGAAAAGGATTTGCATAGGGTTGCGTCTCATATCTCCCTCGACTCGCCGGTTCCTTACCGTATGCGTGATGTTCTTAAACTGCTTGATTATCATATGGGGCTGCTTGAAAACTCTAATAATTTGGCACCGTATAAGCGCCTTAAACGGCGTATCGAAATATTGATGGCGGACCCACGGTATAAATTTATCTTTAAAAACCAGGCAACTCCGGCTTCGATAAAAAATATTACCGGCACGATTTTCAGAATTCCGGTGCAAGGCAAACCAATTTGCATTTTGGATTTCTCCGGAATTCCTTCCGAGGCTTTAAATGTCGTTGTCTCCGTTGTTAGCCGTTTGGCGTTTGAGCTGGCCATGTGGAGCAAGCGGTCCATTCCAATTCTTTTGGTCTGTGAAGAGGCGCATCGTTATATTCCCTCTGATCCCTCGCTCGGGTTTAAGGCCACGCGCCGTTCTATCTCGCGCATTGCCAAGGAGGGACGGAAATACGGAGTGTCTCTTTGCATTGTTTCGCAACGGCCATCAGAGTTGGAACCCTCGACGCTTTCCCAATGTAGTACGATTTTTTCCATGCGGCTGAGTAATGAGCGCGACCAGAATTTTGTCCGCGCAGCGATCCCCGACGGGGCGGGTGAATTATTGTCGTTTTTACCCAATCTTGGCACTGCAGAAACCATGGTTTTTGGGGAAAGTGTGAATTTACCCATGCGGGTGATTTTGAACACGCTGCCAGCGGATCGTTTGCCCCATAGTTCCAGCGCTAAATTTACCGATTTATGGTGCTCAGGTGATGTATCCGATCTATTTATGGATGAGGTGTTTGAAAGCTGGCGCACGCGAAGTTTCGAAAGAAAACCAAATGTGGGCGTAAATGTCGCTCAACAACCCGGGGTCGTGCCATCACAATTGCGCCAAGCCCATGGCGTCCAGACATCCGTCGTCAATGAGGCGATTGATCCCTCAAGCGGGCGTAATATTGCAGAAGTGAAACGCATGCTGAATGAGGCGTTCCATAAAAACTTATAACAACGATGCATATTGGAATTTACAGCAGCTGTTATGGGGGCTAGGCTTAGATACCAAATCAAGAATCTGAAAAGCAAGAATCTGAAAAGAGAGACCCATGTTTGCACTCATCCATCAACCTGCCCCTAATGCAATGCAATCAGGTAGTCATGGCTACGACAAATGGACCATTGAATTCCCCAAGGGGAGAGCGTCGACGGATCCTTTGACCGGTACATCCGGGAGTTCTGATATGCTGCGTGAATTGAATCTAAACTTTGAAAGTAAAGCCGCTGCCATTGCCTATGCAAAAAGTAACGGCATTGCCTATCAGGTTCTCGAAAGAGCGACGCACAAGCCTGTTGGCCGGAGTTATGGAGATAATTTTTCCTACGAGCGCAAATTTCCATGGACGCACTAAAATAGGACGCACTAAAACCCATGAAACATTAAAGTAGACACTGGTGAGTGGATTGCTATACAGCGCATAAGAATACGCATCGTCGTAGCCTTTATGGTTCCGTAGCTCAACCGGATAGAGCACCTGCCTTCTAAGCAGGGGGTTGTAGGTTCAAGTCCTACCGGAATCACCATTATTTCCTAGATTTTTGTTGTTAGGCCTTTTGTTGTCAGGCCAGTGTTATTTAAAATGGGCATCCAGAAATTCTAGAAATGCAGGCCAGTCTTCTTTAACAACACCGTGGGTGCCGGGGCGGATGTAGAAACTGATGTCTGCATCTGGGTGATAGGGTTTGAGACCGTCTTGTTTAAGCCCTTGTTTTTTATAAATGTTATATGCGGGTGAAGCCCCTTGAGCGGCACGGAAAGCTCCGTTTGGATCGGACCAGACATCTCTGCGCGCATTGCCTAGAAAGATTGGGTTTGGTGCGTTTAAGGCGAGAAGGGCGTGTTGATCACTTGTCATTTTCGCTTCTTTTCCCGCAGACGCCGCATAGGTTTTCGAGAACCAGTGCGGGAAAGTGTCGGTGATTTCTTTGACAGTTTCGCCTTTTTTGCGTCTGTTCAGCGATGCGCCACCTGTGCCCGATTGATGGGCAATCACTGCGCTGACACGCGGGTCAAATGCACCGGCAACAAGGGCAGCTTTCCCGTAGCGGGAATGACCGTAGGGTATCCAGATATTTTTAAAACGGGGGTCTTGTTCGAGCGTATCGATCATACGTGAATATCCCCATGCCCACGCCGCAATCGCCCCCCAACGGGTTTCTTCGTTCTCGTAATCTGGAGAGAGGTTTTTTAAAGCCGCAAGACCGGCGTCCGGGCTATCCGGCACATATTCAGACGGAAAAATTGTTGCAAATGCATAGCCATCTTGCAAAATCATTTCCATGGGCGGGGTAGAAATATAACGACCGAATACATAGAGCATAATTTTGCTCGTTACGCCGCCGCCATCACACGAGAACCCTTCCGCGTTGCGGCTCACTTTGGGGTGATCAACTGTGTTGTGATTCGGACAAAAGCTTTCCATCAAAATAACGGGGTGGGGGCCAGACGTATTGGGCGTTACGACGACCATTTTGAAAGGGGAGGTCTCGGTGGACGTGCCTTTAAATGTGGCAGTGGCCTGAAGTGTGTATTCTTCTATCGTTCCTAATCCATCATATGCATTTGGGTCTAAAACTTCGTGAGCGAGGGTGCGGGTAGAGGATGCATCGGGTAAAAACCCGTAAACGCTTTTTTGCAATTCGGATTGCAGTTGGGGTCTTTTGGTGTTTTCCCATGTTTTTATATCTGTGCCCGGGTCGACCAGAGTAGGGGTTGCGGGGGCACCATTGGGTTTAAGGTTTGCGTGGGAAATCGTAAGTTTGGTCGGGCCGCATGAGGCAAGTGCGCACATGAACAATCCCGTCACAGTCCAAAGGGCCCATATGCGTTTGCGCGTGGGGAGTATTTTACGCAACGTTATCATCAAGGGACAGTGTTGCTAAACCTTGTTCTAAATCAAGTTGCAAATCTGTAATGTCTTCAAGCCCACAAGCAATGCGGATAAGCGGGCCTGCAAACCCATCACTATGAGAGCGTTTAAGTTGGGGATCACAGTGAATAATCAGGCTCTCATACCCACCGAATGAAAAGCCTTTGGCAAAATATTTCAAGCTATCAAGGAATTTTAGAACCTGTGCCTGAGAACATGGTTTTAGTACAACACTGAACAGGCAGGCAGAGCCGGTGAAATCGCGTTTCCAGATATCATGGTCGGGATGTGTGCTGAGGGCAGGGTGTAAAACCTCATCGACTTTGGCATGGGATTGTAGCCATTGGGCAAGTGTGAGCGCCGTTTTTTCTTGGCGTTCAAACCGGGTCGTAATGGTACGAAACCCTCGTAAGATTGTGTAGGCATCATCCGGTGATGTTGAATTGCCAAGATGTATGTTCGTCGCATGTACTTTGGCTGCCAGTTCTTTTGTTCGCGAAATGATAGCGCCAAATAAAACATCGGAATGACCGCTATAGTATTTCGTGGCCGCATGCACGGCAATATCCGCGCCGAGGTTTAACGGGTTATATACCAGTCCGGCCGACCAAGTATTGTCGACAATGGTAATGATGCCTGCTTTTTTTGCGACTTTTACGATGGCTGGTAGATCCTGAATTTCAAGGGTCAGGGAGCCGGGGCTTTCTAAAATGAGGCAAGAGGTGTTGTCACGGATGAGGCTCTCAATATCTTTGCCCAGTCTTGGCGGGAAATACTCGGTTTCAACGCCGAACTTTACGAGATGGTTGTCGCAAAACTTGCGCACAGGGCCATAGCTGGAATCGGAGACCAGAATGTGATCCCCTGCTTTCACATTGGCGAGAATAGAAAGCGCGTTTGCGGCCAGACCAGACGGGGTGAGGGTGCAGCCTGCACCATCTTCGAGTGCACAAAAAGCCTCTTTCAACGCATCATGCACTTCCGAGCCATGACGCCCGTATATGCGGTGATTGCCATTGTATAAATCGTCCGCTTTCTCAAACAGTAATGTAGAGGCATGGGTGACGGATGGATTTACGCTTGTGCCGCGCCCGATTTTGGGCCGCCCGACATGAGAAAAAAGAGTGGATTTTTTCATTAGGACATCCAGGCTGGAACCGGCAGGTTTTTCTCGCGCAAGAAAGCCGGATTGTAAATCTTGGATTGATAGCGCGAGCCGTAATCGCACAACATGGTGACAATCGTATGCCCTGGGCCTAAATCTTGAGCCATAGCAATGGCACCGGCAATATTAATTCCGGATGAGCCGCCAAGGCACAGGCCTTCGTTTTGGGTTAGCTCAAATAAAATGTTCAGGGCATCTGTATCTGTAATCCGGTAAGCCCTGTCGACGACAATGTCTTCCAAATTCGCTGTAATGCGGCCTTGGCCAATACCTTCGGTGATAGATCCACCCTCAGAGGCCAGTTCGCCGTCTTTATAATATCCATAAAGTTTTGAGCCACCCGGATCGGCAATGCCGATTTGAATATCCTGATTTTTTGCCTTCAATGCCATTGAAACACCGCCGAGCGTGCCGCCGGAGCCGACCGAGCAAATAAACCCGTCTATTTTGCCGTCCGTCTGTTTGAAAATTTCAGGGCCGGTTGTGTTAATATGGGCATCCCTATTGGCCGTGTTGTCAAACTGGTTGGCCCAAATGGCACCATTAGGCTCTGTCTTGTCCAATTCTTCGGCGAGTCTGCGGGAATAATGGATGTAATTGTCCGGGTTTGCGTAAGGGACGGCGTCAACTTCGATCAGTTCTGCGCCCATCAACCGGATCGCATCTTTTTTCTCTTGGCTCTGGGAGCGGGGAATGACGATTTTACTTTTATATCCCAATGCGGAACACACCATGGCAAGCCCGATGCCCGTATTGCCGGCTGTGCCTTCGACAACCGTGCCGCCGGGTTTAAGAGAACCCTCAGCTTCGGCTTGGCGAATGATGGAGAGAGCGGCACGATCTTTTACGGATTGGCCGGGGTTTAGAAATTCGGCTTTGCCTAAAATTTCACATCCTGTGAGTTCCGAGGCGGCTTTTAGCCGGATCAAGGGGGTGTTCCCGATCAGATCGATGACAGAATGTGCAGACATAGTGTTCTCCTTGTCAAAAACAGGTAAGGAGTTCATAGCGCGCATACAAGCTCTTTTAGAAATATCACGTAGGTTTAGATCACTTAGCTCTCAAATCAGTCCTTTTCATATGGATGCGCGCTCATATGTAGCCAGTGTAGCCAAACCAAATCTGTGAGGCGTTGGATGCCTTCAGCAAAAGTCTGTAATTTATTTCTGTACGGGTTTGAGCGGTAGGGTTACCGGACTGTCTTCAATTTCGATTGTTTGCATATCCAGCAAGGGCGCACGTCTGGGAAGGACGTTCTTATCGATCAAGAGCTGTACCCTTCGGGCCACATCAACGCGCAAATCCTCGTAAAATAAATTTGAAGGCGATGTGCGGAATTTACCGCCAAAGCGGCTTGGCCTGCGTAGGCTCTTTTGTTTGGGTTTGTCGATACGTAAAATACCATTTTGGCATTGTGCACCTGTTTGTTGCGGCGAAGGAGCGGGCAACATGTCTATGTCCAACCCTTCTGCGGCCACACCGCCCAAATGCAAACGGGCTGGCGCAGGCTCTGTTGAACGTGACCAAAGAAGAGGGTTGATGCACAAGAGGGGGCGTTCTTGAACAGCGCGGAGTTTTGAGCCACTCCAAACAAGAGTTTTATTGAGAAACATGTGTGCTCTCGTGGTTTCCTTTGGTTCAAATGCGCCAAAGGCAATGACGCAATTTGTATGGCGAACCGTTTCACACGGAGACAGTTCGGGGAACTCGGTTTCAAATCTGTCCAGCGGAAGCGGGTGATCAATACTGTAGGCTGCGGCCAACTTTTGCTTGAGAGGGCCTCTGAAATACTCGGAGAGCAAGCGCTGTACATGTAAGCCGCCTTGGCCATGACCTACGAGAATGATTGGTCTTTCAGGCGGATTTTCGTCGAGGAATATCTCAAATGCCCGTTTGATGTCCGCATAGGCAAATCTCTGTGAAGTTTGGGCGTCGTCCCGGTTGTTTAAAAAACTATACAAAGATGCCTGTCGGTAGTTCGGCGCATAGACCCGCCCAGCGGATTGATAGGGGAGAATATAATTGGGCAGGGCGATACGTTTCAAATTTATCTGTACTTTAACGTCCTGTGTCGGTGCATTCCAGTGCTGGCGTCCGAGATACAGGGTTGGCGCTATGACAAATACGTCTCCGCCCGCTATATCAATCGGGTCGGTATCTATATCCGGGCGCAGTAACCATGCTTTGGCTTGGGTATAATCCGGCGCAGGTGGCGGCGTATAGGTTTGGAACGGTGTGCCCGGATCATAAATTGTCTGAAACACATCATCCCGATAATACCAGGACGCAAATATTATGAGTGTGGCCCAAAACAAAACGATCATTGTGGCAATCGTCGGAATATATGATTTTTCCTCATTGTACCCAATTTTTGCCAAAACTTTCTCCTAAACTATACAAAGCCGTTTGCAGATGCGTCTAATCATGTTTACAACACCCTGTAGAATTTAGGAACTCCTCAAATATGACAAAATTACCAGACGAGCCGGAACACAAAAAAAACAAACCCGGGTTTTTTCATTCCGTTAGAAACAGTTTTTTTACCGGGGTCATTGTTGCCTTGCCGATTGCGGTGACGGTCTGGGTGATTGTAAAATTTGTTGGCTTTGCAGACACAGCCGTCAAACCACTTATTCCGGCACAGCTTAACCCGGACACGTATTTGCCATTTCCAATTCCGGGGGTCGGGATTGTTGTGTCCATTGTTGCGCTTTGGGTTTTGGGTGTATTAACCGCCAATCTGGTAGGGAGCCGCTTGCTGAAATTTGGGGAAAACCTTTTGGCCCGTGTGCCTCTGGTGCGGACAATTTACGGGACGCTAAAGCAAATCGTATCGGCCATTGCCCATCAAAAAGATCAAGCTTTCAAGGAAGTGTGTTTATTGGAATATCCGCGTAAAGGTCTGTATGCGATTGGGTTTATTACGTCTGACCTGAAAGGTGCGCCGTCAAAACACCTTACAGATGGTTATGTCTGTGTCTTCGTGCCCACGACACCAAACCCGACATCGGGGTTTTTACTGTTCGTCAAACGTACAGACATGACTATATTAGACATGACGCCGGAAGAAGGGGCCAAGATGATTATTTCAGGCGGAATGGTAACTTCTAACGAAGATTTGGTTGAGCTGGATAAGCTTTAAGCTAACCCGATTTCATCAAAGTAATGCCCAAGTCCTGCTCGAAGAGGTATAACAATGTTCGGGCGGCTTGCCCGCGATCCGTTTGCAAATTCGGGTCGGTGTTTGCCAAAAGCCGTGCGTCTTGAACTGCGATTTCCAGTAAATGTTTGTGCTTGTCCAAATCCGCCAATGTGTACGCGGGTAGACCGCTTTGTTGCGCCCCTAAAAGATCGCCACTGCCACGCAAATTCCAGTCTTCCTCGGCAATGAGGAAGCCGTCCTCGGTTTCGCGTAGAATATTGAGGCGGGCCTTACTGTTTACGCCCAGCGGGCCTTTATAAAGCAGGACGCACGAAGATTGCTTGTCATTGCGGCCAACCCGGCCGCGCAATTGATGCAATTGGGCCAAGCCGAACCGCTCGGCATGCTCAATCACCATTATGGTCGCGTTAGGGGCGTCTACGCCAACTTCAATCACGGTTGTGGCCACCAGAATGTCATAGCCACCACGTTTAAAGCTTTCCGAGATCGATTCTTTTTCTTTGGCGTTCATTTTCCCGTGCAGTAAGCCGACCCTGTCCTTGAAGATCGCACTTAAATGACGAAACCTCTCTTCAGCGGAGGCAAGATCAATGAGATCGGAATCTTCAACCAGCGGGCAGACCCAATACACCTGTTCGCCTTTTTCAAGGGCTCTGCCGAGGCCGTCAATAACCGCCTGCATTTTTTCTAGCGGGACAATCCGGGTTTGTATCGGTTTTCGCCCTGCCGGTTTTTCATCCAGTATCGAGATGTCCAAATCACCATAGGCGGTTAAGGCCAAGGTACGCGGGATTGGCGTCGCCGTCATAACGAGGATATCGGCATGTTTGCCCTTCTGGGCAAGCCGGAGCCGGTCTTTGACCCCAAAACGGTGCTGTTCGTCAACAATGACAAGACCCAGATCGGCAAATTCTACGCCGTCTTGGAACAGGGCATGAGTGCCGCAGACCACATCAATATGACCTTCCTTTAATCCACGTAGAATGGCGTCTCTCTGTCCGCCTTTATCGCGTCCGGTAAAGGCTTCGACGGTGAGGTTGGGGGCATCTAGAAACTGGGAAAAACTGTGCAGATGCTGACGGGCAAGAATTTCGGTCGGAGCCATGATGGCCACTTGTGCACCAGATTCGCATACATGGGCGGCGGCGAGAGCGGCAACGAAAGTTTTGCCCGCACCGACATCACCTTGCAGCAATCTTGCCATACGGGTGGGGGCGTTTAAATCTTTGGCGATTTCGCCGTAAGCCCGTATTTGCGCTTTGGTTGGGGTGAACGGGGCTGATTTCAAAACCTCTTGTACGTATTCGCCTGATCCTGTGAAGCTCCGGCCATTTTGAGTGCGCATATGTTCGCGCGCCAGCGCGAGGGCTAATTGTTTTGCGAGCAGTTCGTCATAGGCCAGTCTTTGTCGGTGCAGTGTATCGGAACCCGCCTCTATTTTGCTTTGCGGGAAATGGAGTTGATGCAGGGCTGTTTTCCATGTGGGCCAGTCTTTGGTTTTGAGAAGCGCGGCGTCGAGCCATTCCGGTAAATCCGGTACGTTTTCAAAAGCGCCTGTGACGCTTTTGCGCATCATTTTTTGGGTCAGACCGGCCGTTAGAGGGTAGATGGTTTCGAAATCGGGAATGTCTGCTTCATCTTCGAGAGGCAGGACATAGTCAGGGTGGGTAATTTGTGTTTGGCCCCGAAACCGTTCGGTTTTTCCCGATACCAATCTTTGACTGCCTTCAGGCAAGATGCGGCGTAAATAGTCGGGACGGGCATGGAAAAATGTCAGGAGAAGCTCGCCGGTTTCGTCATGGGTCATGATTTTGTAGGGTTGTTTACGCGAATGGCCCGGCATGTGTTCGGTGACCGTGACGGAGAGGGTGACAATTTCATCATCGACGGCGCTAGCAATATTGGGGAGGCGTTTGCGCTCGACTATGCCTGAAGGCGGGGTCAACAGGACATCACGCACACGTCTACCGACAGATTTTTCAATTAAATCGGCACTACGCGGCCCAATACCGTCAACGACGCTAATATCGGCAAATAGAGGAAATAAAATATCGGGTCTCATAATGGTATTGTTACCGCGCTTTTTGCAGACATCAAGGGATGGATGTATTATAGGGGCAGATAAGGAGATTCTCATGCGCGAGACGCGGATTAAAAGACTTATTCACAGGGCGAATTATCGCGGATTTAAAGAAGCCGATTTGATATTGGGCGGCTTTGCGAAAGCGCATGCGCGGAGTTTAAACGATGAAGAACTTGATCAGCTCGAAACGCTTCTGGCCGAAAAAGATCATGATATTTACGATTGGATCTGTGGGGTACAGGCTTTGCCGAAGTCTTTTGATACGCCTTTGTTTGCCCGTGTATGTGCGTTTAAGCCCGAGTTGAATTAAAGTGCTAGCCGTCCAGACATATGCATCGGTCAGTGGTGGCTGGCAGGTCGGGGAATTGCCCGAAGGGGCAGACGCGCTTGTGTTCGCACGTGCGGCCCAAAGGCGCGGCGGCATTAATGTGTTTGTTGCCCGTGATGATGCGCGGGCCAGTGCGTTTAAAAATGCTGTGCGGTTTTTCGCGCCAGAGCTTGAACTTATGGAGTTTCCGTCCTGGGATTGTTTGCCTTATGACCGGATTTCGCCCAGCCGTATGGTGGCGGCTCGCCGTGCTGGCACCTTAAATGCGCTGTGTAATCTCAAACCTAATTCCTGTGCTGTTCTTGTCACCACTGTCAACGCTCTGAGCCAAAAAGTGCCGCCGCGTACGATTATGAACGCGGCAGGGTTGGTGTTGCGTCAGGGTGAAAATATCCGGCGCGAAGACTTGGACATTTATTTCACCATGAATGGCTATACACGGGCCTCCACAGTGATTGAACATGGCGATTTTGCTATTCGTGGTGGATTGGTTGATGTGTTCCCGCCCGGATTTGACAATCCTGTCCGGCTTGATTTTTTTGGTGATGAGTTGGAAAGCCTGCGCTCATTTGATATCGACACGCAAAGATCAACGTCCAAGCATGAGCAGATCAATTTGGCGCCGGTCAGCGAAGTGTTTTTAAACGAAGACACGATTGCGCATTTCCGCAGGAGTTATACGGCGGCTTTCGGAGGCGGGCTGTCGGATGATCCCGTCTATGCCGCCGTCTCGCAGGGTATCCGCTATCAAGGGCTAGAGCACTGGTTGCCGCTTTTGTATCCGCGCGTCGAGACGGTGTTTGATTATATACCGGAGAAAGCGCTTTGGGCTTTTGACGCGTTGTGCGCCGAGGCTTTGTCGGAGCGTGAAAAGCTTATACGGGATTATTATGACGCGCGTAACTCGCATGCAGATAAATCCCAGAGCTACCGCGCGCTTGCGCCAGAGACGATGTATCTGCTGGGCGACGATTATACCAAATGTCTGGTGCCTTTAACGGCTCGCTATCATTCAATGTTCTCGTTGGCGAACGCTGATCAGGTGATGAATATGGGCGGTACGCAGGCCCGTAATTTCAGCAAAGAACGCCAGACCGAAGGGGTCAATGTTTTCGAAGTGGCGGCGGATCATTTGGAAGATTTGGCCAAATCTGGCCAAAAAACCTTGCTTGCCTCTTGGACAACCGGCTCGAGCGAGCGTATGGGCGGGGTGTTTTCCGATCATGATCTGGTGATTGGGGCGCTCGAAACCGCTCAAGACATATATGATTTGCCGACAGGCCTGATCAAGCGCATTGTTTTGCCGATTGAAAACGGGTTTACGTTTGGTGATCTCAGTATTGTCAGTGAACAGGATGTGCTTGGGGATCGTCTCGTGCGCAAAGGGCGGCGCCACAAAGGCAAAAACTTCATTGCCGAAGTGTCTGCACTACAAGAAGGTGATCTGGTTATCCATATAGATCATGGGCTGGGGCGTTATCTGGGGCTTGAAACGCTGGATGTTCAGAGTGCACCACATGATTGCTTGAAAATTGAATATGCGGGGGAGAGTACATTATACTTACCCGTTGAAAATATTGAACTTTTATCCCGTTACGGGGCCGGGGGCGAGAACCCTATACTGGACCGTTTAGGCGGCACTGCGTGGCAATCCCGTAAAGCCAAGGCCAAAAAACGTCTCAAAGACATGGCCGGAGAGCTTATTAAAATTGCGGCGGCGCGGGCGCTTAAAACTTGCGAGCCTGTCGAGATGCCGGACGGGGCGTATGCCGAGTTTTGTGCCCGTTTCCCCTATGCGGAAACCGAGGATCAATTGAGCGCGATCGGGGATGTGATTGCCGATTTGACCAGTGGGCGTCCGATGGACCGTTTGATCTGCGGCGATGTCGGATTCGGGAAGACAGAAGTAGCGCTGCGGGCCGCATTCCTGATGGCAATGACGGGCAAGCAGGTTGCTATTGTTGCGCCAACAACGATTTTATGTCGCCAGCATTTCGCAACATTTTTGGAGCGGTTCAGGGGCCTACCCATAAAAATCCGGCAATTGTCTAGATTGGTATCGACAAAATTGGCGAAGTCTACGCGAGAAGAGCTTGAGAACGGGCAATGCGATATTGTTATTGGCACCCATGCTTTGCTGGCCAAGTCCATTTCGTTTTCCGATTTAGGGCTATTGATTGTTGACGAAGAACAAAGGTTCGGGGTTCAGCATAAGGAGCGTTTGAAGGCTTTGCGCACCAATGTGCACGTGTTGACCTTAACCGCGACTCCGATCCCGCGCACACTGCAAATGGCGCTGTCGGGTATTCGGGATTTGTCGTTGATCGCGACCCCGCCTGTAGACCGCTTGGCTGTGCGTACCTATGTGACGCCTTATGATCAGGTTATTTTACGCGAAGCTTTGCTGCGGGAAAAATACCGGGGTGGGCAAAGTTTCTTCGTGGTTCCCCGTATTGCCGATCTGCGACGCTGTGAAGATTTCATGCGTGAGTTTGTACCGGAAGTAAAATATGTGATCGCGCATGGGCAGATGCCGCCCACGGCACTTGAGGATGTTATGACCGCGTTTTATGACCGCAAATATGATGTGCTTCTGTCCACGTCCATTATTGAAAGCGGTATCGATATTCCGTCCGCCAATACAATGCTGATTTACCGCGCAGACCGTTTCGGCCTTGCCCAACTATACCAGATGCGTGGACGGGTCGGGCGTTCGAAAGTCCGTGCGTATGCGTATTTAACCACGCCTGACAATCACCTTATGACCAAGGGGGCGATGCAGCGCCTTAAAGTTCTACAATCACTTGATACTTTGGGTGCAGGGTTTTCTTTGGCCAGTCATGATCTTGATATGCGTGGGGGCGGCAATCCACTAGGCGAGGAACAATCGGGGCATATCAAAGACTTGGGTGTCGAATTGTATCAACACATGTTGGAAGAAGCGGTTGCGGAGCTTAGGCAAGACGAGACTATTAACTCGCGTGCATGGTCACCCCAGGTTAATGTCGGCGTCCCTATTCTTATACCGGATACCTATGTTGAAGATTTAAACGTGCGCCTGTCGCTTTATCGTCGTTTGTCCGAAGTTGGTAATAACGAGGAAGGGGATGCATTTGCGGCCGAAATGATCGACCGGTTTGGCCCGCTGCCTATAGAGGTGAAATATCTGTTGCAAGTTATGGCGATTAAACGCTGGGCAAGGCAAACCAGTGTTGCAAAAATTGACGCCGGGCCAAAAGGGGCCGTTTACACATTCCGTCATGAAGATATCAAAGACCCTGCTAAAATACTTGGTGCTATCGAGCAGCAGGTAAATTGGCGCTTGCGCCCAGACCAGACGGTGTTTGTTTACGGTAGGCTGGATGATCCGGGTGAGCGGTTAAACGCTGTTGAGCGCACTTTGCGTGCTTTGTTAAGCTCGTTATCAGAGACCTAAAGCCCTTAGGCGGATTTTGATTTTTGGGCATTTTCCAATTGGTTAAATGTAATTTCCAATTCTAGATCAAGGGGACGTCCCGTGTCTGGGTCGCTGATGCTTGTGCATTTTAAAATAGACGAAATACGGTCCGCAACAGGTTTCAGAGCCTTTGTCGTTTGGCCGGGAAACGCGATTGCAAACACGTTTTCATTGAGGCGCGCGGTAATATCGTGCATGCGCACAAGGTTTTTTATCATACTGCCGATTTGCTTGTAGACGACCTTGTTTTGTGCGGGCCCGAGTTCTTGTTTGTCTGAGCACACCCGAATAAGGCAGAGGGATATTGGCAAGTCCAACTTGTCATAAACTTTTGAAATACGGGCGATATGCGCGTTGAAAAACCCGCGATTATAGAGACCGGTTGTATCATCAATACAGGATGTCCCACCAAGAGCACTAAACTCATATTTTAAATTCATATGGGTGCGATGAAAATTGGCCTGTTCAAGAATACGGCTGCTGATATCCTCAAGCGGGGCTTTTGCGTCAATAATGTCGTTTATACCAATGTTGTAGGCTTCGTTCTGATCCGGAAATGCTGAATCTACGAGCAGGAGGGCCGGGACATGGTAAAGCTTGGCGTTTTTACGCATGGTTTGCACGACTGAAAAGGCGGGTTCTCTGCCGCCCAACCCGTTCATCACGACGGCGTCAAATGTTTGCTCATATAGATAATCAAATGCGGTAAATGAGGTGAACGCCGCGACAACATTTACATGCTCTTTTTGTAAGGCATTGATAATGATCATGAACTCGGGCGAGGCTTTGCCGATGAACAGGATTTTAAATCTGTCACGCTGTTCTTGTTCCGGAAGTTCCGGAGTGATCTGGAAATCTTTTTCCAAAGTCTGCAATCGCAAACTGATTTCTTGTTCCATTTCTGCCAGCCGTATGAGACCAAAGGTGCGCAGGACAACTTGCACAGGATGGTAGGGGGCGAGCAAAGACGAATCAAACTGGAGGGTTTGTAGAGGCAATGTCGAATTCAAGAGGGCCAGAACAGGCACATTCATGCCCGGATATGCGGCTTTGATTGTTTGGATTGCTTTTTTAATGCCTGTTGTTTCGGTTTTGACTTTTAAAACAATTGCCTTTGGCGGCAATGCAGGCATTTTTTTAGTGAGTAAGGAGACAAGCCCTAAATCATACGCCGCAAACCCACGCGCGTTAAAGGCCTGGTTTAAGCCTTCATCAGACGTGCCCGTATCTGAAAGAATAAAAACTGATTTTGTATATGTATTCATCTCTGCGTCCCGAAAATATTATCGAAAATGTATGGCAAGCGTCTTACCTCAACGTAAATAAAACTAAAAAAACAGAAAAATACGGCACTAACACTCGGGAACATTGACCGCGAGGCCCCCTTTCGAGGTTTCTTTGTACTTTTCTTGCATATCAATGCCGGTTTGACGCATGGTTTCAATCACCGTATCGAGCGAGACATGATGCGAACCATCCCCGCGAAGCGCTAGTCTGGCTGCATTAATGGCTTTGGCCGCTCCCATGGCATTGCGTTCGATACAGGGGATTTGTACTAAACCGCCGACCGGGTCACAGGTCAGGCCAAGATTGTGCTCCATGCCGATTTCGGCGGCGTTTTCCACTTGTAAAACCGTGCCGCCCATGGCCGCAGCTAAACCCGCCGCCGCCATAGAGCACGCAACCCCAACCTCGCCCTGACAGCCGGCTTCCGCGCCAGAGATTGAAGCGTTTTTCTTGTAAAGTGACCCTATCGCGGCGGCAGTTAGGAAAAATGCGTCCAAAGATATAGTGTCTTTGCGGCCTCGAATATGACAATCAAAAAACCGTGCGACGGACGGAATGATGCCGGCCGCGCCATTGGTGGGGGCTGTGACAACACGACCACCAGCCGCATTTTCCTCATTGACGGCCATGGCCCAGACATTGACGAAATCCATGACTTTCAAAGGATCGTATTTCGATAAATCCGTCTGGGCATCCATGCTTTGGGCAATCGCGTGGGCGCGGCGTTTTATTTTCATAGGGCCGGGCAGGGTTCCCGATTGTTGCATGCCACGGGTGATACAGTCCTTCATGGCCGACCAAATTGTATCAATACCCGCCAAAACCTGTTTTTTCGGACGGTAGGCACATTCGTTTTCCAGCATAATGTCGGCTATGCTTTTGTTGTGGGTTTTGCACAATGCCAGCAATTCGTCGGCACTGTCGAACGGGAAGGGCGGTGGGCGCATGTCTTCGAAAGGCTCGTTTTGCCGCGTTTCGGGTTCGCTTATGACAAAGCCGCCGCCTGTCGAATAATAGGTTTGTTGTGCGAGTACATTTCCTTGCACGTCATAGGCTGTGAACTGCACGGCATTTGAATGATGGGGAAACCGGTCATGGAAGTTGAAGACAATGTCCTTCAAAGGATTGAAGATGATGTTTTCTGTCCCGAAAACCTTCAAGGTTTGAGAGGAATGCACAGCTTTGACGATTTTGGGGGCCTCGTCAGGGTTTGTTGTGTGTGGCAAGCATCCGGATAAGCCAAGCATGATGGCGCTGTCGGTGCTATGGCCCATGCCGGTAAAGGCAAGGGAGCCAAAAAGTTCGGTTTTTATCCGCGCAGGAGTGGTTTCAAATGTGTGTTCACGCAAGAACCGGCCAGCCGCAATCATCGGGCCAACCGTGTGTGAGCTTGAGGGGCCAATTCCGATCTTGAACAGATCGAAAACGCCAAAATGCATGCGACTATGTTTAGAGTTGGCCATAAAAGTCCACCTGACCATAAAAACGGCCTCATGAAATCCATGAGGCCGTTTAGAATTACACTATTTGTTGCGGACTACCAACCACATTTACGGTCTTTGTTTTCTTCTTTCAAATAGACCATCAGTGGATCAAAATACTCCAATATTGCAGAGCCGTCCATTTTGTTGGTGCCTGTAAAGGCTTCAAGAGCTTCCGGCCATGGACGCGAAGCCCCCATTTTCATCATAGCGTCGAAGCGTGCGCCAACCTCTTTGTTGCCATAGATGGAACAAGAATGCAGCGGGCCTTCATTTCCGGCAATGTCACAGGCCGCTTTATGGAACTGGAATTGCAAAATATGGGCAAGGAAATAGCGCATATAAGGCGTATTGCCCGGAATATGGTATTTTGCGCCCGGATCAAATGCATCATCGGGTCGCGTGGAAGGGGCGCGAAGGCCTTGATATTTCTCGCGTAATTCCCACCATCCCGCATTGTACTGCTCAGGTGTATATTCGCCGTTGAAGACTTTCCAGCGCCATTGATCCACCATCAGGCCAAAGGGGAGAAAGGCCACTTTTTCCAAAGCTTGATGCATAAGCAGGTTTAAGTCCGAAGAGGCATCCGGTACATCATTGGCATCCAACAGCCCGATTTTCACCAGATATTCCGGCGTGATAGACAGGCCAATCATATCGCCAATGGCTTCATGGAAGCCATCATTCGCGCCCGTTTTGTAAAATACGGGCTGGTTTTTATAGGCGCGTTGATAGAAATTATGACCTAGCTCATGATGAACCGTTTTGAAGTCTTCACTGTTGATTTTAATGCACATTTTAATGCGCACATCGTCCTTGTCATCCAAATCCCATGCGGAGGCGTGACAGACAACTTCCCGGTCATCGGGCTTAAGGAATAAAGAGCGCTCCCAGAATGTTTCGGGTAGAGGCGCGAACCCGAGAGAGGTGAAAAAGGCTTCTCCGGTTTTTACCATTTTAATGGCGTCATAGTTGGCGTTCACCAAAAGCGCCGTTTCATCAACGCTTTTGACGTTTTTGACCGGTTCAACCAGAGGATAAATATTGCCCCAGGATTGCCCCCACATATTGCCGAGCAAATCCGCGCGAATCGGCTGATCTAGCGGCACAACTGTGTCGCCGTAATTTTCGTTAAGCTTGGCGCGAACATGGCAATGCAGTTCGTCATATAAGGGTTTGACCTGTGACCATAACCGATCTGCTTCTTTGGTAAAATCGTCGGCAGGCATGTCATAGCCTGCACGCCACAATACGCCTGTATCCTTAAAGCCCAGTTCCGCAGACCCCTCATTTATGATCTCGACCATGCGGGCATATTCGGTTTTCATAGGCGGCGATATTGTCCGCCAGCCTTCCCATACGGATTGTAGTTCTTCCGGGTTGCGTGATTTGGCAATGATGTCGGAGGCTTGCCCGAGGTTTAGAATGTTTTCCGGGTTGTCCTCATAGAAATCGGCAAATTGGGGATCGTTGCTTTTATAGCTGAACTTTCCTTTCCCGTAAGCCGAATTTAAAGATGTTTGAATTTCTGACAATTCATCGGCCGCACCCGGTTTGTCAGGGGCAGGGAAGTTGCTGCCGCGTTTCAAGCCGTCCATTTTGCGGGCCATGTCGACAGGCAATGTCAAATCATTAAACCGCTTGGCCTGATTGGACATGCGAGTCGACATCTTCGCGGCTTCTGCGCCCACCACAGCCGCGGCTGCGTCGGTTTCGTCGGTGATATTTGTGGCATTTTCCCAAAATATCAGGGAGGCTCTCAAGTTGATGTCTTCGATTTCTATTGCGGCGGCCTCCAAAAACTCTTTAGCTTCTTGAAGGGTTGGGGCATCCGAAGTCGCAACTTCTACAGCATCTTCTTTTTGAGATGTATCCGCATTTTTATCCTGACAGGCGGCGGTAAGGAGGGCTGTGCCTGCAACGGCGAGGAGGAGGTATTTTTTCATGGGTAACGTCCTAAATTATAGCAAAACGAGGCTTTATTTTTTTCCCCTCTATTGGTAAGGATACTACACATTACGTCAAGGGCCAGCGCACGGTAGCAGACTGAGTGTGACAATATTGTCAGTCAGAGTTTTGATTGGATAGAAGGGTATTTTGTGAGTACAAAAATCGGTATTTTGCTGGTCAATCTTGGATCGCCTGCTGCCCCGACACCGAAGGCTACACGTAAATACCTCGCCCAGTTTTTGAGGGATAGGCGTGTTATAGAGCTTACGCCATGGCTCTGGTGGCCCATATTATACGGTGTGGTACTCAGAACCCGCCCCAGTCGTTCGGCCAAGGCCTATGAGGAAATTTGGCGCAAGGAGGAAAACGGAAAATTTGCCCGCTATTCAGCGCTGATCGAGACAACTTTCGCGCAAGCGGACGCCTTGCAAGACAGGCTGCCTAAACATGTCATTGTCAAAGCGGCGATGCGTTACGGTGCGCCTTCCATAAAGGCAGGGATGATTGAATTACGCGATGCAAAGTGCACAAAAATCATCATCATGCCACTTTATCCTCAATATGCAGGGGCTACGACAGAATCGGTCTATGATGAAGTTGCACGTGTACACAAGAAAATCGCCAATTTACCACCTGTCGAGTTGACGCGAAATTATTATGAGCATCCACGCTATATTTCCGCAATCGCAGACAGTCTGAAAACCCATTTAAAAGCCCTCGACTGGCAAGCCGATAAAATTCTTGTCTCTTTTCATGGCCTTCCCAAATCCAGCATAGAAAAAGGGGACCCGTACGAATCGGAATGCGAACGCAGCTATGGCTTAATTTTACAAAAACTGCCTAAGCTTTGTCATAAAATGAAACTGACATTTCAATCCCGGTTTGGCCCGAAGGAATGGCTGGGGCCTTATACGGTTGAAGTCTTGCGGGATATGGCGCGATCTGGCCAAAAAAATGTGGTGATTATTACGCCGGGGTTTGCGGCGGATTGTTTGGAAACTCTGGAAGAGCTGAGCCTGAAAGCCAAACAAGGTTTTTTGGCAGACGGGGGCGAACAGTTAAGCCTTGTGCCATGTTTGAACGCTGACAAGGCGCATATTGATCTTTTAGAAGTGCTTGTTAGAGACAAACTAAGTCTTGAGGGGTAAAGCGTCCCGGAGCGCTGTTAGAAAGTCCGTTGTGTGCGCATCTTTCAATGCTTCAACATCCAATGTGATATCGGCAAGCTGTTCATACAGTTTTTCGCGGGCCTCTAGGAGGTTTGGATAGCATGTAAACATGCTGTCATAGTCAGATTGGCCGGAATGTTTATGGTAATGTGTGCTCCAAATCAGGGGTTTTGGAGATAGGTTGAACCGCTCGACAAGGGTGCGTACAGCTTCAGTACTTGCCTTCAGATACACCGTTAAATAGCTGTTCTGTAAGCCATTTTTTATGTTTTTGTCTAAATGGATTATGCTTCCGGTCGTGTCCAACACGATATTTCCATCCAGAGCGTTCGCCGCAAGCGTACCTTTTGCTTCATGTTGAAGATAAAGTGCTGATTTTTCGGCGTATCCGTCTTCATAGGGATGGCCCATCCATTTTGCGGATTGGCTAACCGAATGGAGGGATAGCTCGGCCTGTATGGCGGCGTCCACTTCGTAGGACTTGAAATTATGATCTGACGTAATTTGAT
The DNA here is from genome assembly GCA_002733605.1 of Robiginitomaculum sp. Lineage (GTDB taxonomy): Bacteria > Pseudomonadota > Alphaproteobacteria > Caulobacterales > Maricaulaceae > Robiginitomaculum_A. Next base: position 185,923 of record NVWK01000003.1, on the reverse strand, counting down.
ACGTCCAATGGCTTTTGCCAATATTGGACATGCCGACAAGCGCGATCCTGAGACGATTTTCTCTATAACGTGTATCAAAGTCGTCTTGGGTCAGGATCATATTTAATTTGCGTCCAGATAGTCTGCCAGCGCGTCCAGCGTTGGCGGCATACTATGCTTGTGCGACGGGGCGTCAACACTGACCTGTAAAGAGGCAGGAAGGGGTATCTCTTTCCCGATCACCCGCTCGACATCATCTTTGAACTTGGCAGGGTGTGCGGTCGAGACCGTCACCTTTGTGTAGGCGCGTGTCGTGGTGTTCGTGAACTCCAAAAGTGCCAAATGCCCAACCGCCGTGTGGGGGCACATTAGATATCCGGTTTGCCCATATATTTCACGCATATGCTGTTCGGTTTCTGCGTCGCTGAAATAGGCGCCGTAGCAGACGTCTGATATTTTTCCGTGGTCTGCACCGAACAAGTCCAGAATGCGCGGGAAGTTATTGGGTCGCCCGATATCCATTGCATTGGACAGGGTCGGCACAGAGTCTCGTGGCCTATATTCCCCGGTTTTTAGATAATCAATAAAGGCATGGTTGGCATTGTTGCCGGCAACAAATTTGTCGATTGGAGCGCCCATTTGTCGCGCGATAAGTCCGCCGGTGAGGTTGCCAAGATTTCCCGAAGGGATGCTATAGACAATGGGTCTGGAAGGGTGAGCGGCTTTCAGCTGTAGGCTCGTCCAGAAATAGTAGAAGCTTTGCGGGATAACCCGTCCGACATTAATCGAGTTGGCAGACATCAGGCTGTGCTTTTCGCTTAGGAGCGTATCGGCAAAAGCCTGTTTAACGAGGGCTTGGCAATCATCGAAATTACCGTCAATCCCTATGGCTTTTACATTTGAATTTGCCCCCATGGAGGTGAGCTGGTGTTCCTGTACGGTGCTAACGCCTCCGTTGGGGAACAGGATAAATACGCGTATGCCCGGTTGGTTGAGGAAGCTATGGCCAATGGCACCACCGGTATCGCCGGACGTTGCGACCAGAATGGTTTTACTGTCATCAGAGCCTTTCATAAGGTGGCTGGCCGCTCTGCCCATAAACCGGGCTGCGAAATCCTTGAAGGCCAGGGTCGGGCCGTGGAAAAGCTCCAAAACATATTCGTCATTAGGCTCTGGCATTGCCGGATCCAGTGTCTCGCCGGATAAGGTTTTTAGAGGGAGCGGGAAATTATATGCGTCTGCGCATAGGGTGGCTATGTCAGCATCGCTAAATTTGTCGTCGACAAAAAATCGGGCCAATTTTGCGGCGCATTTATGAAAGGGTAATGCGCCCAAACGGGCCAGTTCTGCCTCGTTAAAATGCGGCAGGCTGTCCGGCATATACAATCCACCATCCGGGGCCAGCGAAGATAAAAGCGCTGTGCTGAAACTGGCCTTTAGGCTCGGGTCTTTCAAGGAATGATACATCATAGAACCGCTCTATATTAAGTTGGGAAATCACTAACCCGATCCTGCGATATTGGCAATCAAGGATGTGCACCAAATGGGCCGTTTGCGGAAAATAATTGCGCCAGAGCCTAGTGTTGGTCTTGTGGCCGGTAAATTCGTTCGGCTTTCTCCCGTATAAGGGCCGGATCACGCAGGGCGTTGCGCCATTTTTTTTGGACGAACATTTCGGCCTGATCTGCATAATGCGGCGAATTGGTGTCCAGAGTTGCGCTGCCGAATTGATGGATCATGTCTGCGGAGACTTGTCCCTCCGCGTTCCATTCCACCAAGGCAATCCATGTATCACCGGCGGTCGCATGCAGCGTGCCGTCATCGCGAAATTCCTGAGGATATATTGCACGAAGCGTATCGGCAGAGCCGTCGATCGGGAGATTGACGTCTCCGTGTACCAACCGGTTTAATTCGCCCCACTCTGGATCGATACGGTCATAGTGGGTCAACAAATACGTCACTGCGGCCCGAAAAGCATCCTCCGGTGTTGGGGCGGCTATGTGGGTCAGGCTGGAGGTAATGGCTTCCATCACCGTAAGCCCGCCGAGAGCCGCATGTCGGCTTGACGCGGACATGCTCATATCCCAAGCGGCAAGGTGTTCGGCCGCCTTGGCCAATTGTGGCTCTGCGCTCCAATCCATTGCCAAGATTTTGGCGACAGTGTCGGCAGCTTGTGAGTTTTTAGCATAACTATGGTCAAATTTCAGGGCGAGGAGGGCGGGTTTGTCAATCGGGCTAACCCCGTCTGTAAGTTCAATAAGGCGCAAGGAGCGATTTGTCTGGTTGGTTTGCAAGCCCATGGATTTTGGGAAATCCTGCGGGGCCAGATTGTCGGTGCCGTCAGTTGCGCTGAACGGCGCATTGTTGGCATTGAAAATCAAACCCGATTGCGGGTTGACCAATATAGGTGCGTCGGTGAAAGGGAGGTAGCCATCCCAGATCAGCTCGGAGCGATCACCCGGTAAATATTTCTGCCAATCCCAGCCTTCAATACGGTTCGGATATTGGCCGTTGTGAACAAAGGCAATGTTAGCGTCTTTGTCTGCGTAAATGTAATTGATGCTGGGCAGGGCGTTCATGGACATGGCGTCCATAAATCCGTCGAGGCTTTCCACCTTGTTGAGCTTGTAATATTGTTCGAGCTGGCGGATTTCTCCCATGCCCGCATAGCGTAGCGCATAGGTGCCATGTTTTGAACTGACGACAGGGCCGTGTTGTGTGCGTAAAATTTTGCGTTTCACAGAAAGGGCAAAAGGCCCGAATAATTTTATCTTGATCGGGTGCATTTTGACTTCGAAATCGACCCATTCTCCATCAAGCTTATACTGGTTGGCATTGTCGGGGTTGAGGGTCAGGACATAGACATCCGCCAAATCTTGTGCGCTGACCGTATTGGCCCAGCCCACATGATCGTTAAATCCGTGCAAAATGATCGGAGCGCCGGGGAAGGTGCCGCCCGTCATATTCAACCCGTCCTCGGACACCATATGGGCTTCATACCATGCGACCGGGCCTGTCATGGGTTGGTGCGAGTTGATCAAAAGGCGGGTCACACCATCACCGGAACGCGCGCCGGTCACGGCAATGGCATTGGAGCCACGCGCCACCAGAGCTTTCGGGCCAACATGATAGGCTTCACGTTTACCGGATGTATCGAGCGCAATTTCCTGCGCGCGTTCATCTCCGAAAAGCTCTAATAAAGTTGCGTCCAGACCGTAAAAGAACGGGGTTTTAAATACGAAGCCTGCGATTACATCCTGAGATGTAAAGGGGGCGAGGCCCGCCCATATTTGGGACGGGTTTTGGGCGGCGTAGAGGTTTAATCCATCTGCATAGGCGGTTGCGATGGCTTTTACATTGTCGGGGATATCCGCGTCATAGCGCTTGGCAATTGTCTCCCAGACCTCGAACAAGCCAACGATATAGTCCGTAGGGGCGGCGTCTTTGCCGTGATAACGGGCCAGATTGCCGCGTGCGGCCGCAACAGTCAGTTGGATGGTTTCGAAATCATCTTCTGCATTGGCATAGGCAAGACCGAACACGGCATCTGCGTCAGATTTACCGTAAATATGGGGGACACCCCAGTTATCCCTGACAATTTCGACCTCGTAGTTTTGTGCATTTGCACTTAGCACTTCGGAACCTGGGTTCGCAGGAAGGGGGTCATATAACCAGATGCCTAACCCAGCTATCAAGACAATACCGACAATGCCCACTATACGTTTTATACCCATAACTGATCCCCGAACTGGCTTGTTTTCTTTTACGCTAACATAGATCAAAGGTGGAGCCTACGGGTTTTAGAAGGAACGAGCTTGCGCATAAACTAAATCAACAGCAGTATTTTAGTTGGTGGAACATCTAGAGTTTTGTCTGTATATTTTCCTACGGATATGGCAAAAGCCCCAATTCCAATTGAAAAAGGGCTAAGGCCATTATGACATGCACGCCAGAGTTTGAAATATTCCTAGCCACCTCACCAGGTTTGGAGGCTTTGCTTTTGGAAGAAGTTGAAGCGGCAGGTTTTAATCGTGCGGAAGAGACAAGGGGCGGTGTGACGATTTGGGGCGACTGGAACGAAGTTTGGCGGGCCAATTTAACCTTACGCGGCGCGTCCAAAGTACTGGCGCGTATTGGTGAGTTTCGCGCTTTTCATCTTGCACAACTTGACAAACGGGCCCGCAAATTCCCATGGGGTGACATTTTAACATCAGGCCCAGTCGTCAAGGTCGAGGTTGTCACCAATAGAAAGAGCAAAATCTATCATGCAGGTGCCGCTATACAACGGATTGAACGTGCAATTTCCGAGGAATTCGGCTCGAAAATTGCCGAATCGATGGAAGAGGCCGAGATTGTAATCAAAACACGCATTGATGATAATAATGTACGGTTTTCTGTCGATACCTCCGGTGCCGGCCTGCACAAACGCGGCCATAAACAAGCTATGGGCAAGGCACCGATGCGCGAAACCATGGCATCACTCTTCTTGCGTGGCTGTCAATATAATGGCAATGAGCCCGTGCTTGATCCCATGTGTGGCTCCGGTACATTCCTTATTGAGGCCGCAGAAATATCACGCAACATGATGGCGGGGCGCGCCCGCGAATTTGCTTTCGAAAAATTGGCAAGCTATGACGCGCGCGCCGTGCAAAAAATTCGTGACGACTGGACGCCGCGCGAAAGCACGCAACATTTCTACGGATCAGACCGTAACGTCAATGTTATCGGATTTTCAAATGCGAATGCACAACGGGCAGGGGTCTCGGATATCTGCACATTCACCCCTGTACCCATTACAAGCATTTCACGGCCCGATGGCCCCGCAGGCCTCGTGATTGTCAACCCGCCTTACGGCGCAAGGATCGGTAAAAAGAAAGACCTTTTCGCGCTTTACGGTGCCTTTGGGCATGTCATGCGTGAACACTTCAAGGGCTGGCGCATTGGAATGATTACCGCAGATACGCAACTCGCTAGTGCCACAAAACTCCCATGGCTCCCCACAGACGCGCCCGTGGCCCACGGTGGCCTAAAGGTCAAACTGTTCCGTACGGATGTGCTTTAGAAACAAGAGACAAGGGCGTTTAGTCAATCAACGACGGCCATGCCTGGCGGGTAGTAAGTGATCTCGAACCGTATTCCGTCAGGGTCTTTCATGAAAAGGGCTTTGGCGCCGTTAAAGTCCTGAATTTCGGGAACGTCAAAGCCTGCTGTTTTCATTTTGCTTTGAACCTCGTTGACAAAATCTGCGGAAGGGGCTGCGTAGCCGAGATGGTTCATGCCGGCCCCAAACCGCTCATATGGCCCCGCATCGTTTCGCGCTTGTTTAAACTGGAAGAAGAAACCATCGCCGTCCGTCCAAACATGTTCTCGTAGCTTTTCAAATCCTATGAGCGCCAATAGGGTATCATAATAGGGAATGCTCAACTCCAAGGATTTTACAAGTATTGTTATATGATCCAGCTTTAGGGCCATTTTCCATCTCCGTCCTATATTTCCATTGAATGTAGGAAGGTTATTGAAGGAGACAAGAGAATATGGTCATGATTAGGGGGAATGCTTACTGGCAGCAACAACAATATTTCGTTTAGTTTTCCAGCCTTAAGAGTGCGTAGAACATCGAATGTGTCAGTGTCAATAACCTCTTCGAAGTCGAATAAGCCTTATTAAAACAAGATTAGTTTCAGCGGCTTAAATTGTGCGATTTTAAGCCGCTTACGGAATGTGTGTTTTCGCTCTCATCTAAAAATTGGCAGTATCCGTTCTGCCGTTATCTGTAGCGTTGGTGTGGCCCTTTCATGGCCAGTAACCACCACCATCAGATCAAGCTCTTCGATCAAAATAATGTATTGGCCGCCGCCTTGAGCAGATGCGCTGTAATAGCTTTTATCGCCGACTTTCATATCTGCATTCCACCAGAAATAACCGTAACCCTGATTAGAGATATCTTTGCCGCCGCCGAAGACTTTAACATCATTGCCAGTCGTGATAATCTTGCTAGTTGCTTTGGTGATAAATGCTTCTGGAATCAGCTGTTCTCCATTCCATTTGCCCTTATTCATGACCAAAGTGCCAAATTTGACCATAGCGCGTGATGTTATGCTCGCCCTCCATCCCGCAGCTGGCAGGCCACCCAATCCAGGCTGCCAGCCATAAATCGTTATACCCATTTTGCCGAAGAGTTCATTTTTGATAAAATCTTCGGCGGTGCCTGGCACGACGGCGTCAATGACTTGCATCACCAAGGGTGAACTGTAGTTTCCATATGAAAGGGTTATGGCTTGGGTCTAAGTGCCTCAATAATTTGCGCATCTACCCAGTAGATATCTACTTTCTTTTGGCCGTATATACGTTCACCATTGCGCCTATCAAAGAAGATAAATTTTCCGTCAGGTGACACACTTGGGTTGTTTTCGGCGGCGGTGGTATTTATCTTGTCGCCCATGTTGATGGCCGGGCCCCATGTGCCATCCTCCGCGCGAAAGCTAATATAGAGATCAGACGTGCCGTATCCACTTTCTCTTCTGCTATCCCAGAGAATGTAGCTCTCATCTGGGGCGATGAAGGGGTGGGCATTGTATTTGCCGATGGCAAACTGCGGGCCCAGTGACTTCGGTTGTTCATATTTGCCGTCTATCAACCGTGAAGCGCGCAGAGGAGCATCCAATTTTTCGGTAAAGGTATCAAAATAAAGGGTCCCGTTGGAAGACCCCGAAAGCCCCATGATGTCGATATCTTTGAAAGGTGCGCCGAGGCTTTTTGGCTCTGACAAACCCGCGTTGGTACGCTCCATATATTGTGTTCCCAAATAGAACGTCTTGCCATCGGGAGAGATGGATGCTGAGTTCACTCCCTGTTTGGCAATAGACTCCCGCCATTGATTGTTTTTAAATTCAAGGACAACCAATTCGTTGGACGAAGATTTTTCACCAAGTGGTCTTCGGGTAAAATAAAACTCATTCATATCCGCTGCGAACATACCACCAACTTCACGGTTCTCTTTTGTATTAACAATGCCGGATGCAAAAATCTCAGCTGTTGAGCCGGGTAGCATTTGGCCAAGATAGGGGCCATAGGCGACGGGAATAGCATTTTGACTATGGCTACAGCCACTCATCATCAGTAGAGAGAGCGTTGCAAGCATTAATGGTAAAGTACGTTTCATAATTTCTTCCTTATTTAATAAATGCAGGCAGGATAAATTCTGAAACTTGAGCCATTATTTTATCTTCCCCATCATGGCCAGTGATCACAACAATAACGTCAAGCTCTTCAAACAAAATAATGCGATTTCCACCACCACCCCAAGCTATTTTGACATCATAGCTTTTATCTCCGGCGGTCAGATTCGTTTGATACCATAAATAGCCATAGAAAAAGGTCTCGGGTTGCCAATCTTCAGTAGGCTGAGTAATTGCACTGGTGGCCTTCGCTAAATAATCTGCTGAAAGGAGTTGTTCGCCATTCCATTTACCTTCATTGATGACCAATGCTCCCAATTTGAGCATATCGCGAGACATCATGCTTGAGCCTTCATCCGCTGAGGGCAGGCCACTAAGGTCATGTCGCCAGCTGTAATCATTGATCCCTATCTTATTGAGCAGTTCATTTTTGATAAAATCTTTAGCGGATCCTGGCACGATAGCATCAAGGACTTGCATGACCATTATCGGGTCGGGGGATTGGTATTTATAGCTCTGAGACTCTGAGGTGATAGGCGCACTAAGCTCAAGAAACGCCTGAATCTGATCCAGGCCTTTAAACTGGCTGGGATTTTCCCTGAGTTCGTCCATATGTTCTTCACTGAAGCGAAGCCCCGAGCGCATAGTCATCGCTTTGTGAAGGGTGATTGTTTCTACACCATCGACAAATTTTGTTGGATCCAGGTCTTTCAGAAAACTGACCAGCGGTTTGTCCAGATCAGCCATTGTCAGATATCCCAGCTGCATTGCACGGCCAACAACCATGCTTACATAGGGTTTGGTGGCGGATCCTTGCCAATGGGGCAGGTTGACGCGACCTCGCAAATAATAGGATTCAAACAAGAGCTTGCCCTTGTGGGATATGAGCACGCTGTCATAGTCACCGTGCTTACCGTCAGCAAGTTCCTGAGCCAGCTGCAGAATCATAGCTTTATTGCCGCCGTCTACGCCGAGTTCCCCTACAACAAGACCATCGTTTCTGTCAGCAGGCGCTGTATCAATAAAAGCTGTTTCAAGAAAAGGCAGATCCCAAAAGAAGGTCTCAGCCTCGGCAGCTGTGGCCTCCGGCGCGACATAATCCACTCCGATATCAGGGAATAGGTCTGGTTCATGAGTTGCACAACCCGTAACCAAGAAAGTGGACAACAAAATTATAGATGGTAAAAAATACTTCATGGTATTTCCTTTTTATTGCGCGTAAAATTCAACCCTACTTCTTGGAGAAGTGGGCCCTTGAAAGGAAGCGCGTCACTCGACTTCTGGACTGGTGGCAAAATGTAGTTGCAGGGCCTTGGCAATGGATATTGCGCCATTGCTCGTATGATTAGCGCTATCGTGGACCTCATGGTAGAATTTCACTTCCTCTGGGAGGTATTGCTTTAACAATGCGGTTAAACGGTAGTAGTCTGGCAGCAGCCCTGAGTCTGACAGCGGCCCTGGCGATCCCTCTCCACCAACACTGAGATAAATAAGGTCAGGGAAACCCTGATCCTGTTTTAAGGTTTGTTCTAGCGCATCAAAAGTTTTCTTGCTATATTTGCGATCATCTCCAAACGCTGGACTCGTTATGAAGTAAGCGTCAAACAGACCCGGTGATTGACTCAGTGCATAAGTTACAAATTGTCCGCCCCATGAATGTCCGGCAAAGACATTATCACCATTGGTGTTGAACTGATTATCTGCAAAAGGAATGAGTTCGTTCTCAATATAGGCTAACAGCTTACCACCATTGCCAGGTACCTGTTCACCATCACGCTTTGCTCCATAATAATGCGGAAGAAAATCAAACCCCCTGCGAACATTTTTAAGGCCGATCACGATCACTTCAGGCATTAAATCTCCCCAATGGTAAAAACTGGCGATTTCCGCCGTCATTTTGTCTGCTGTGCCTGCATCCAGCATATAGATAACAGGGTAACCTTCTTCACGATCTGGATCATAATTCTTCGGTAAATGGACGACAATTTCTCTAGTGTCCTGCGTGTTTTTAGACTGGATGCTGAAATCCTGCTGTCCTAGGGACGATGAGACAGATACAGCATCTTGGCTATGGCTGGAACTGCTTATTCCCAGTGCAGAAAGTAACAAAAGCATTATGGGTAAAATTGATTTCATGATTTTTTCCTTTTTATGGCGAGAAATGTTCAGACCTGCCTCTTGGCGAAGTCGGCGTTTGCTTCATTGAACAAAGTTGTCCAATTGCTGTTTCAATTCCTCAATACTTGCCCCTGATATTACGAAGTTCAGCTTTACCGCTGCATACGGTTAAGTTTCCTACTTACAATCAATAGGGGTTCGAGTGGACAAGGCGATAATGATAATCGCCGTAATTTGGACCGGGTCCGTGACTGTGAGAGTTTATTTAACAAAAGCTGGCAGTATCCTTTCCGCCGTTGTCTGCAGGATTGAGGGATGCCTTTCATGGCTAGTGGTCACCACAATCAAATCAAGCTCTTCGATCAGAATGATAAACTGACCGCCGCCGCCCTGAGCAGATGTGCTGAAATAGCTTCTATCACCGTATTTCAAATCTCCATTCCACCAAAAGTAACCATACCCCTGATTAGAGACATCTTTGCCACCACCAAAAATTTTATCATCACCATTAAAGAGAATCCTGCCAGTTGCTTTGGCCATAAAGGCTTCAGAGACCAGTTGTTCGCCGTTCCATTTGCCTTTGTTCATAGCCAGGGTGCCGAATTTCATCATATCACGTGATGATATGCTCGATTTCCATCCCGCAGCTGGCAGGCCACCCAATCCAGTCCGCCAGCCATAAGTCGTTATGTCCATATTTTTGAGTAATTCGTTCTCGATGAAATCTTCGGCGGTGCCTGGCACAACGGCGTCAATAACTTGCATCACCAAGGATGGGCTGTAGTTTCCATATGAAAAAGAACTCTGCGAATTTGAGGTAATAGGTGCGCTTTGTTCAAGAATGGCTTGAACCAACCTTTCGCCTTTTACCTGGCTAGGATATTTGTCGAATTCTTCTCTCTGTTCTTCACTGATGCGAATGCCGGAACGCATCGTTAAGGCTTGGTGCAACGTGACTAATTCTGCACCCTCAACAAATTTTGTGGAATCCAAATTTTCAAGAAAGCTAACCAGAGGTTTGTCTAAATCCGCCATGGTCAGATAACCCAACTGAATCGCACGGCCAAGCGCCATACCGGTGTAGGTCTTCGTCGCTGACGCTTGTGGATGAGTCAAGTTGGCACGACCCCACGAATAATAGGATTCAAATACAAGCTTACCTTTATGGGCAATCAGCAGGCTGTCGATTCCATCGTGTTGGCCGTCGGCGACCTCCTGAGCCAGCTTGACTATCATGTCTTTATCGCTGCCATCTGTTCCTAACTTACCCACGATAAGCCCGTCATTTCTCTCCTTTGGTGCTGTATCGATAAAGGCTTTTTCGAGTTCCGGAACATCCCAGAATTTAAGATCATCATCATCGATCGGCCACTCTGTCGCGACATAATTCACATTGGGGTTTTTCCAGAACCCATTCTGGACATGGTCTGCTGTAGCCTCTTGCGCGAGCTTATTAATATGGAAATTTTCGACAGAAACGCAGCCAGAACTGCTTAACAGTGCGGCGACAAGTAAACTTTTTAATTTCAAGTTGATAATCATATTATTTTCCTAGAATGTTTCATTTTATTGCGCGTAAAGATCAACCCTGCTTCTGGGCGAAGTCAGCGTTTGCCTCATTGATCTAAGTTGCCCAATTGCTGTTTCAATTCGTCAATAGTTGCCCCTGATATTACGAAGTTCAGCTTTACCGCTACGTTTTTGATTTCAAACTCTTGCGGCGCGGTCATCCATTGGACGATGGCGGCTTTGGCTTCGGCTTCGAAACATGGATGGGTGGAACCGACAATGTGGGGGTTATATATATTCCCCCCCCTGCGAACATCATGGCTTAAAGCAACCGTGCCTAAATTCATTGTCTGTTGCGAAACGAGCCGGCCATTGACCATTAGCTCTTTCTCCTCAACCTTAATGCCACCCTTTTTGAGAACACTGATGAGACCGGGACAAGTGGCGGGCATTTGTAAAGGCGTCCGCTTAACGTAATCAACCCGGTCAAATTTCGCATTTAACACCTCATTCTTGGATGAAGTCGCCGTACTCATGAGACCAATCATGCTAGCCCCTAAGGTGGTTAGGAGTAGGGCAACGCTCCAACGATGCTTACGTGGATTAGGCTTATTCTCTATAATGTTAGTAAGCCGCATTTTGACACTCCTATGACGTGTTGAGGTGAGATCAGCGGTTGGGCATGGTAACGCGCCTCCGCCCGCATAGTTCCCGTTTGAACGCAAACCGTTCAGCAAGAGTGCGGCATAGTCCTTCCGTTCCGAAGTGGTGAGCATTTTTGTTGCCGCCTGATCAGCGCGCAATTCAATTGACAGACGCCATTGCCGTACAAGGTAGCTAATCCCAGGACTACGCAACATTATGTCCTGCAAAAGGAGGAGGAGGAGCGTAAGTTCCGCATCGCGGTGGTGTAAATGGGCACGTTCATGTTGTATCAACGCTGCTTGAGCCTGCAGTCCATCAGGAATAACGACGACTTGGCGTGGCCATGAAAGTGTCAGTGGAGGTAAGCCTGATGCTGTGATGAAAATATCTGCTTCATCGCTGGGTGTTAGAGACAGGAACTGCAAGCGAGCCCATAAAAATATAGTGCGACCCATAAGTAGAAGAGCCAGAATAATATAGATTGTTAAATAGTTGAATGCCGAAAAACCTGCCGTTGGTTTAATTGCTATTGAGGTTGGTAATGTATCAAATATCTCAAGGTTCAACAAACTAACATTTGCGCTGACCGGAAGCGCGGAGAGAATACTCGGTAAAAGGCTTAGAATTATCAGACTAAGCCAAATTCTAGGTGCAGGAAACCGTGTTCCAACCAACGGCCCACTGTCGCGTTGAAGTGCCCAAGCACCAGTTGCAACGACAAGACTCCATAAATGGATGAGGATTAGCGCCTTAATCATCATCGTGCGATTCATTCAGATAGAGATCCAATTCCGCCCATTCTTCTTCGGATAACATTTTGCTGTCATGAAATGCGGCTGTAGGAAGTGGGCCTTTCATCTCTAGAACTGTGTCAAAGAATTCACGCATTACACCTGACAAGGTGCGGGCTTTGCTTTCAACAGGGGTATAAACACGTACCCCATGCTTAGTGTCTAGCCGTAGAAGAGATTTTTCTGCCATACGCGATAGTGTCGTGCGTGTCGTCGAAAACGACCATTTTAACTGCGGGCCTACTTTTTCTTGAATCTCACGCGCAGATAAGGGCGCTTCAGTCCAAAGGACTTTCAGAATAGTAAGTTCAGATTTACTTGGTTGTGTCATAGATAGACACATACGTTACACTTGTAACATACGTCAAGCCCATGTTGAAAATTTACTTAGAAAAAGTTAGCGAGTGTCCTTCTTTGAGCGTTTTAAGACACTCGTTTCGGCTGCTTTGGGGGCAGGAGCGGGCATCCGCCTTCTACGCTCTGATGCTACGATGGTTCACTAAGCGAACCTTTGTTCAAGATAAGGGAGTCTACGCAAAACTCTCTTAAGTCGAAAGTGAAGGTGCCGGGAACAGGCTTTCGAATTATCAATCCACATTGTTGTGGATATCAAATACATATACCGATCCTGATTGACTGCCATTGTCGTCGTCGCGACTAGCGCTGACAATTGCAGTGCCCGGCGCGATTGCTACGCTCCATCCAAAGACATCATCGGCCGCGCCGTCCGCGGCCGTTAGCTTAGCCTTATACACCCAGGTTTTACCGTTACGCTCAAACAAATATGCTGACCCCGAATTTTCGCCCTTATCGTCTCGAAACATGGCGCCAATCAACGCCGTATCGCCCATAAGAGCAACGCTACGGCCAAATCTGTCGTCTGCAACGCCGTCTGGAGCAGTAAGCTTCTCCTGCTGAGTCCAAGCCATCCCGGAGCGAACAAATACATAGACCGAACCCGCATCAACGCCCATGATATCGTCATCATCTCTTCGGGCCGAGATCAAAGCCGTATCACCGGAAAGAGCCACTCTTACGCCGAAAATATCGGTCTCGCCGCCATCTGCGGCAGTTAGTTTGGCTTGCTGGCTCCAGCTATTCCCAGACCGGGTGTAAACATAAACCGCTCCGGCATTGGGGGCAATATTATCATGAAGATCTGCGCCCACCAAGATAGTGTCGCCAGATAAGGCTACGCTGATACCGAATAGATCGCCGCTCGCGCCATCATCTGCCGTGAGCTTAGCTTGTTGCTGCCAATTTGCGCCAATGCGGGTGAACACATAAACCGAGCCTGTGTTCTTACCGTTGTCATCATCACGCGGCGCGCCGATTATGACAGTATCACCAGACAGAGCGAGGCTCTGACCAAAGGCGTCATCTTTTGCGCCGTCAGCAGCGGTGATTTTTGCCTGATGGTTCCAGATATTTTCGGAACGAATATATACATGGGCGGAACCAGAGTTTTCGCCTTTATCGTCATCACGCATAGCGCCAATTACGATTGTGTCGCCCGACAGCACAACATTACCGCCAAAAGTATCGTTCGGTGCGCCGTCTATGGCCGTGAGCTTGGCCTGTTGCTGCCAAGTTTTTCCAGAGCGGGTGAAAACGTAGGCGGCCCCAGCATCAATTCCCAATGTCTGGTCGTCATCTTTAAATGCGCCAATAATTGCAGTATCGCCTGAGAGCGCGACGCTATAGCCAAAGAAATCCTCGGACGCCCCGTCATTGGCGATCAGCTTCTGCTGAGGGTAGGGTATAGCCGCGCAAGCTGTCAAAACGATAACCATAAGAAGAGCCGCAAGGATTGAAGTGAAACGGCGCCGCTTCGAATACTGATTTATAATAGTTGTCATATTATTCCTTGCCCGAGAGATTGTAGATTATCCAGAATAGCGAATTGCCCTATAAAACACACCCGTAAAGCGCACCCTGTATATTCGAACCCATTCAGGGGCAACAAGAAAATGACATCTTTCGTAATTGTAACGCGATCAAATCAACTCCATTGTTCACGTGAATATAATCCATCTAAAATAAGCGATAAACTAATATCAAAATATTATATGAGGAGATGTAGGTTGGACCGCCCTTACATCGCATAATTTATATTATGAGAAATAATAAATATATATATTCTGTTATATCCGTTAGATACGATACATATACTTATGTAATTTTACGCACGATCTTCATATTGTCATAGCCTACGAGTTGATTGCCGGGTAATTCTGCGTTGAGTGTGGCTGTGTCCATATCAATATGCATGTTTGTAAAGACCAGTTGCTTCGTACGGGTTATGGCACCCCAGACAAGCGCTTGGTCGGCGTGTGCGTGTGTGGGATGTCTATGATAGCGTAAAGCGTCAACAATCCACAAATCCATATCTGTCAGTTTCTCCAGAACCTCGTCAGAGATTGTATGGGCGTCTGGCGAATAGGCTATGGTGCCACAAAATATAAACCCGAGCGCATTTATGGATCCGTGGGCAACTTCAAATACATCTATACTTATTGTGCCGCCGGGGCCGAAAATTTGCAGATTATCGCCAGATTTAATCAAAGGCTGCAAGGATAAAATCGGTGGATGAACCCGGCCTTCCGGTTTTACGAAGCAATAGGTAAACCGCGTAAGGAGATTAATGCTCGTAACTTCGTCCATATAGACGGGGATTTGTGTACGTTTTCGGTAGGCTATTGCCCGTAAATCATCCATCCCGTGGGTTTGATCACCGTGATCGTGGGTATAAAGGACAGCGTCAATATGTTGCGTGTGTGCGTCCAATAATTGTTCGCGTAAGTCGGGCGCGCTATCGATGAGAACGACTGTGCACTCTTCATGAGGTGGCCTAACGTCCCCTTCCCAGTATTCAATCAATATAGAGCTGCGCCTGCGCCTATTTTTAGGCTCGTTCGGGTCGCACGCACCCCAATCCCCACCCACACGCGGCACGCCGCCGGATGAGCCACATCCTAATATGGTGATTTCTATATTTTTACTCATGCTACATTTCTACTCATGCTATGGGCCTTTTTGCCTTGGAAAACAGGCGGAAAAATGCATCGGTTGTACGATTATGAGTGTCTTCTATACTCCAGCCTTTCAACTGCGCCAAGTCCTCGGCAACACGGCTGACATAGGCAGGTTCATTGCGCCTGCCCCGGTACGGCATTGGGGCAAGATATGGACAATCTGTTTCAATCATCAGGCGGTCTTCGGGTAATTGCTTGGCGATAGCGCGTAATTCATCTGCCTTTTTAAAGGTCAATATGCCGGAGAGGGAAAAATACAGACCCAGATCAGCCGCCCTGCGCGCCAGTTCTTCTCCGCCCGTATAACAATGCAGGAGTGCTGGGAACTCACCTTTTGCCATCTCGGTTTCAAGCAGATCAGCCATTTCAACATCTGCATTTCTGCTGTGGATAATCAGTGGCAATCCGGTCTCGCGGGCCGCGTCAATATGGGCTTGAAAATTCGCATATTGGTCATCACGGCCACTATAATTATAATGAAAATCAAGGCCGGTTTCGCCAATGCCGATCACTTTCGGATGCTGGCTCAGAGTTATGAGTTCGCTCGATTTTATGTCGGGGTTTTCATGGGCCTCATGAGGGTGTGTGCCGACAGAGGCATACATGTTTTCAAAGCGCTCAGCGATCACAAGCACAGGCGTAAATTCCGAAACCTTGCAACATATATTGAGCATGGTGCCCACACCGGCGGCGCGCGCACGAGCGACCACCTCTTCCAGATCGTCTTCGTATTGTTCGCCGTGCAAATTGACGTGACTATCAACGAGCATATCTAACTCCCGACTTGTGAAAGTGCGTGCAGCAGCACAGGTTTTTTACCCATGTTGAGCCCGGCCTGGGCTTGGCGTAAATTGACAAGTTCCGCATGTATATCCATCCAGGCATCTGGACTACGCTCAAGCGCAATCGGTTGAAACGCGCTTTCCCATTCGCCTGTGGCGGCATAGACTGCCTGTGCATGCAAAATATCCAGCAAACTGTCCCAAAACAGCCCGTAGGAAAGAGCAGCTTTTTGAAGAGACAGCATATCCGAAATGGTGTGGGCCTGCCTTGGATTGGTTCTTGGAAACCCTGCGATGAAGTTGCCAAGGGGTCGCAGCACCATGTCGGCATTGCGTACAAGCGAAAGCGCTTTACCGGGCGCGCCTTTGGCCAAGCGTATGGCGGCTTCAATGTCCACTTTTTCGCCTGTTGTGTTATTGGCGAGCCATGCGCGTAACTCTGCATCCGGAACGGGTCTTAAAGGTAGGTCCATGCAACGGGAGCGAATGGTGGGCAGAAGCCTTCCCGGCGCTTTTGTCAGCAATATTATCAACGCTTTTTCCGGTGGTTCTTCAAGGGTTTTCAGGACGGCATTGGCAGCGTTGCGGTTCATTTCATCGATACTATCGATCAGGCAAACCCGCCATCCGCCTTCGGAGGGTTTACGTGAGAAGAAGTCCCGAATTCTCCGCGCTTCCGTGACCGGAATTTCGGCACGCAGTTTTTTGGTTTTATCGTCATACGGGCGGCGTATCAGCAAAAAATCACCGTGGCCCAAGGATTGAATACGTTGGGCGACCGGATCGGATTCTGGCACGTCCAAGCGCCCCTCGGTTTGGGGCACACCGCCCAAAACCCGCCGGATCATGCGGTATGCGAGGGTGGCCTTGCCAATCCCGGACGCCCCGTTAATCATCCATGCATGATGGAGTTGATCGCTCTCGAAAAGTGCAGAGAATTGTTTTTCTGCATCTTCATGGCCGACAAGGTCGTAAACACCCCTTGGATGTGGGCAGCCATCGGCCCGGTCTGCTTCTGGTGCTATAAATGTCTCTGGTGATCTAGCCAAGACGCAGGCCTGCGAACTGGGTCATGAGAAGATGTTTGATTTGGGTTGCAATCGCGTCACGAGACGAGGTCGCGTCGATGAGTTTTACCCGTTTGGGATCGGCTCTGGCAATTTCCAGAAAGCCTTCGCGTAATGTCTTGTGAAAGGCAAGGCCTTCGGTGTCAAAACGCGACAGGTCTTCACCGCGTGTTTGTACGCGCTTTAAGGCCAGAATGGGATCGATATCGAACAGGATGGTTAGATCGGGTGCAAACCCTTCCATAACGGTGTCATGCACGGCACGGACACGCTCTTGCCCCAAACCCCGTGCATATCCCTGATAGGCCATAGAGGAGTCGCTAAACCGGTCGCAAATCACCCATGCCCCGCGTTCCAGTGCCGGTTTAATCAGCTTGTCCATATGATCGAGCCTTGCCGCATACATCAACAGCAATTCGGTCATGCCGGACCAGCGCTCATGGGTGCCAGACAAGACAAGGTCGCGAATGGCTTCGGCTCCGAATGTGCCGCCGGGTTCACGGGTCAGGACGGCCTCGATATTGGCTTCGGCCAAAGCGTCTTTAATGCGGACGGCCTGTGTGGTTTTACCGGCGCCTTCACCCCCTTCTAGAGTAATAAATTTGCCCGCTTCCATTTTATTCCCCTCGAATTTCGCGCACAAGAGAGGCTGTGAGGCGTCCAAACAGAGATTTTAGCTCTATATCCGTACCTGCATAGAGCGGTATTGTTTTTACAGTTTGGCCTCCGACGGAAATGACCAGTTCTGCAATCTGGTCTCCTTGCAGGATAGGTGCCGGGAGTGGACCTAGATATTGGATCTGTACTTTCATGTCCGGTCGCTGGCTTTTATGCATACCAATATTGACGGCTTGTTTCGTCACGAGTGGTACGGTTTCCGATACCCCCATAAACACATTTGCAGTGCCTATATTTGCATCCATCTTATAAAGCTCATAGACCGCGAACTCACCAAAGGCGCTACGCATAATCCGCAAACTTTCAGAGCGGCGTTCCGCCTTACTTTCCAAGCCATTGACCACAAAGATACGGCGGTTTCCATTTTGAACCGCAGAGCCGACAAACCCGTATTTTGAAATTTCTGTATGTCCGGTTTTTAAACCGTCTGCGCCCGAAAACCCGGCCATCAGGAGCGGATTACGGTTGGGTTGTTTAATGCCGTTCCAAGTATAGCTCTCTTTGGCATAGATTTTGTACATTTCGGGGTAGGCATTGATGGTGTGGCGGGCGAGACGGGCAAGATCATAGGCGCTAATCACATGCTCGGCATCCGGCCATCCGGTTGCGTTGGTGAAGTGGGCACTGGTGAGGCCCAATTGTTGTGCTTTTTCGTTCATAAGCAATGCAAATGCGCCTTCGCTACCGGCAATGCCTTCAGCCAGAGTGATGCAGGCATCATTGCCTGACTGGATAACAACTCCGTGCAGAAGATCGCGGACACTTACTTTCGATTTTGGGTTCAGGAACATTGTCGAGGAGCCGGAACTGACCCCGCCGCGTCGCCATGCATCTTCGCTGACAATAAATTCGTCATCGAGCGATAATGTGCCGGCTTTGATGCGATCAAAGACAACACTGGCCGTCATGATTTTGGTCATGGACGCGGGGGCCATAGGGATGCGGGCATTTTTCTCGAACAGGATTTCTCCGCTGTCAGAGTCCATAATGATCAGGTGTTTTGCAGGGGTGGGGAAAACTGTGCTGTCCGGTGCCTGTATCTGTGCGCTTGGGGCAGACGAGGCAGACGAAAAGACAAAAATTGCGAAGAGACAGAGTGCGGGGTAGAGATGGAGTTTCATAATCAGCCAGGACATTTCAGAATCAAAAAGGAGCGCTCGAGGCGCTCCTTCTAAACTTTCACAGCTGTCGGGCTTCGTAAAGCCTTTGTAGCCTATTCCTCGGCCGGTTTTTTCGTGTAATTCACAGCCGGAATGAATTTTGGCTGTTTTTGGGTGCTGTCATTCTTACTTGCGGCCAAGTGAATTGGACCTTTGATTGTCAATGTCACGGGTCCCGTACCTGAAGGTGCCCATTCTAGATTACTTGGGCTTAGGTTTTTCTGCCCCGATTTTCTGGAGCTTAGGTTTTTCGGTGCCTTCTTAGGGAGTTGTGCAGTGCGCTGCGGTGTTGACGGGCGCGTATAAGTATTGCCCTGATTTCCCTCTAACAGCGGATTTACATATTCCTCTTTCTTCTGAAAAGAAAATTTTGGCTTTCTTTTCTTCGGCAGTTCGACTTGGCGCTGCAATGCCGCTCTTGAAGCTGGCGGTGTAATCTGGGGTTTTCCCAAATTACGAAGCGGTTCGTAGTTTGGCGTAAGCTTTGGCATCGTGAGAGGCTTGCGCTTGGGCAAGAATTTCGGCAATGCCTTTTGTAGCTCTGCAACCATATCATAACTCGGCTTTTGTTTACGCAATTTCGGCGTAGACGGTCGTTTGATCGGTCTTTTATTGGTTTTTGCAGCATTTGGATCGGCAGGGCCGGCATATTGCACGCGCACTGCGCCAATACCTGATTCAAACAGGCCCAAACGACGTGCTGATTCACGGCTTAGATCAATGATGCGGCCATCAACAAACGGGCCACGGTCATTTACCCGCACCAACATACCTTGTCCGGTCTGTAGATTGGTCACATAAACCATAGAGTTTAGCGGCAGGGTTTTATGCGCGGCTGTTACATCATCCATGTCATACAACTCGCCTGTTGCGGTTGGTCTGCCGTGGAATTTGTCGCCATACCATGAGGCCGTACCGACCTTATTATAGTAAGGCTGATGCTTTGGCGTGTAGCTTTTTCCCAAAATTGTGTATCTTTTACCAATGCGCTGATGCTTGTACAAATCAGGGTCAACAGAGGCCTGATCGAATTGCGAAGCGTATGGCTTTGGCGTATAGGCACGGGGTGCTGGACGCGTTGCGGGCGCATATTTATGTGGACGACGGGTCGGCCGTGCTGATAAAACGGCTTCGCGTGGTGGCTGTACAGCCACTTGTTTAAATTCGCCGCGATCCATTTTATATGTAATAGGTGCCCCACCCTGCGCAATATTGCCGGATGTTGTACTACAGGCTCCAAGAGTTAAAGCGGAGAAACCGAATATAGCGGCCACTCCAATCTTTCCCCACGTATTTGTTTTCAAACTTATCATTCTTATACCTTTTACCCTGAGCTCTTGCTCGTTGATTTTGGCTGCGGATATACCCCATCCCAGTTCTCGATTAAGCGGAACATAGAGCAGTAACTTTAAATCCACGTTAGAAGACACGATTAACGGGCGTTTAGAGAATAAGGTTGCCCAAAAGTTAACAAACAGGCCCCTACCCGTGCCTATCCCCGCTATTATTGGGTTTCTTGTAGGAAAAGACATAAAGTGACGTCTTAGGCCTTGCGAAAGTGCATCACACTTGCTAACGCAATCTCCTTGGAAATTATCGACGAATGTATATGTCGATCTATATGCGGATGGGTGGCCGAGTGGTTTAAGGCGCCAGTCTTGAAAACTGGAGTGCGGGGAACTGTACCGGGGGTTCGAATCCCTCCCCATCCGCCATTTTCCAATAATTTCAATGACTTAGCTTGTCCCACGACAACATTGACTCCCATAGGCGCTGACGTCAGACATGTGAGGCCGAGTGAATGACATGATGGTAGAAAAAATCCTTGCTGCTATTAGGCAAAAAACTGATATTTGCATTTTCGTAATTATTACAGACAAAATACCCGAGCCTTGCTACAATAAAACAAAACGGGGCGAGTATATGCGATTACGCAGTATTATGAAACATGTGCGCGACCAAAACTGGTTCGCTATATTTCTAGATTTTTTTATCGTTGTAGTGGGCGTGTTTATCGGTTTGGCAGAACTGCTCAAACAGATCGAAGACGAACTTGGCACCTCATTGAATGAGAATACAACGGAAACCACCCCATGACCTTAGAAAACATCTATTACATTGGTCAGACGGTGGCAGTGCTAGCGATCCTTGCTACGCTGATTGCTCTGATAATCCAGATGCGTAATGCGACTCGGCTGGCTAGTAAAACCGCTATACAAGACCAACTCGACAAGCTTGAGCGTCTGCCAAGGGCACTGTTTGAAACGCCGGGGCTGGCGGACATATATGTACGCGGCGTTAAAGACATAGAGGGCCTGACAGATTCGGAACGCATGATTTATCTCACCTTCTGGCGCTCATCTCTTCGTATTTGGGAAGGGATTTACACACAATATCTTGATGGGGATATCGATCCGGAAACGTGGGAAACCTACCGAAAGCAGTTGCTCGGAGAAACGCTTGCGCCGGGCGCGCACGAAGCATGGAAGCGGCTAAGGCGATTTAATACGCATTCGAAACGATTCCTAGACTTAGCGGATGGATTGCGAGAGGAGGCAATAGCCTTAAAAGCCGAGCGGATGTCCGACCCTAAACCAAAGCCTGATAATGAGGCCGAAACATGATCATATGCACACAAGTTTCTTGATTTAGTTAGACGCTCGTTTTGCTAACCTTTTGAGATATAAGCACATATTTTTACCCCAATAGACAATGTAAGTTATTGATCACATTGGGTAAGCACAGAGCCTCCCCATCCGCCATTTCCATGTCCATTACAAGCTCTATTTATTGGGCTTAATGGCATTGAGTATAATTACTCCTCAAATTATTTTTGTCTATAACGTCAAATGAAGGTTTTGACTTCCTACATCCAACATTTACGTAATTATATGTTTATGTCCAATGAGGGCAATTTGCTAATAACAACCAAATCTTGAGAGCATTCGAAGACTCTAGCAACGACTTATAGCTTTTTTGTTCAAGAAGTTGCATAATTGCAATCAGCAACATGCTTTGTTGGAGGAAAAATGGCTAATCATATAAGCGGCGGTCTTTGGAGTGAAAAATCTAATCATTCAGTCGTCCTTACACAGGGCTATGATCACCCGTTTAAAATTATACGAACGACAATAACGGCAAGTTATATTTGGGGACGTTTAATGAGCTATGACAAACCTAAGTGTCACGCTTATTTAGAATGCGAATTATGGTTTGAGAATGTTTCTGATGAGACAATTCGCGGGGACATATTTATTGAATACAAAACGATTGACTCAGCTTTAAATACAAAAATAGTTGAATCTCCAAACGATTTTAGATCGCTACGGCGTGCTGTTATTGATATTGGGGATAAACACAAAGCAACTACAAAGTTAGGTGTTAAGTTATCGGGGTTTTACAAACTGGAATTTAGGTCAATCTGTATTGGTGATAAAACGTACAATATGCCTTTTGAGGTAAATGTTAATTTTACTCGGACAAAGAAATTCAGATTACTTACTGATCGCAAACATATTATGAAGTTTGATGTTGAAATTACAGAGGGTGAAAGCCTAATATCTGAATGGGAGACATCTTTATGATCTGGCAATGAATAAGTGGACGACTATCACCAAGCCTGAAGCCGAGTAATAAAGCAATTTACAGCCATTTTCGCACCATCATTAACGCAAGTCCGTTTTATGGCGAGCACGACGTGCGCCATATCTTGAAAGACCGGCGTGGAGGCAAACATTTTATCGGGATGGGCCCGTGAGATCTCCGCTTCACTGGAAATACCGTGATGCGCTTAAAATATGTTTCGTAAAGTTTTAACCACACGGCGGTGTCTTTTTTCGCGGGGCCGAAATACATAGTCAAGACGTAGGCGGCACTCCCGGCATGGCCCGGCACAATTCGGGCGTTACCCCGAATGCTCAACCACAAACACCGTCCCCCATCCAACCAAGTCAACGTGCACGAAGCCTGTCCCGGATGGAGGAACGAATTTAATATAGCTGGAAACAGAAAGGCGGGGATTAGATTTTTGGCCGGCCGCGAACCCTTCCTACACTTTATTGCCCCTACCCCTTATGCTTTCGCTCATATTCGGCAATATAGCTTTGTGCATGTTTTTTTAGGTCTGTCGCAAAGTTGTCGGCTATGATGGCTACATCTTTTTGCATGATGTGAAGTTGTGGATCCGAAATTATTTTCATGTTGGGTTCAAGGCTAAACCCTGTTTCAAGTGGGTTGTTGGCGTAGGTCAGGCAGATATGCCAAGGATATGTTATCTTTTTCTCGAACTCCAATGCCCCGATATAGTGCCCGATCAATTGCGGGTAAATCATGGATTTGGAGTAGAACCATATTTGAGGCACTCTAAATAATTCGCCATTTGCATGATTATGGCCTTCACACGACCAGTAGGGTGCACAAATGCGCAGAGCATTGAACCCGTACACCAGTGAGACGACTTTCTCTTCTATAGGATAACGATCAGGCTCGGATGACATTGCAAAGGGGGCATGCCCACAGGCTGCGCTACACATGCATGTGCACGTAAGAGGTTGGCTACACTCACATCTCTTGTCACAGGCCAAGCACACCCTTTGGTCTTGCTCAGCGGGTTGTTGTAAAAGATACTCTATGTCCCTAATCGTATTTTGATCCCGTAGGGAATCGTTTCCCATTTCGTATAGTTTCACTTGCCCTCACTCGAAACCTTACTTAGGGCCAGAGTGCTCTATAATTTTTGGTCGGGCAACCGGTTATGTCGCTAGTTTCCAGGCATTTTTCGGGTTTTTACGTCTAAAAACAAACAGTTACAACCATTGGCTTTACAAGCCAGGAACACACTGGAAATAAAAGCGCACGCCTGTGTAGGTGATTCGTTTTAAGGCTCGTCGTTGTTATTACGCTTGCGAGATTTGCAGACGACAAGATTGTCCACAAGTTTTCCGCGCGATCTCGACGGCAAAAAGATTGGGAAGTTCCGGGGATATTTGATCAAAAATATAGGCACACATGTTTTCGAGTGTTGGGGATTTCAACCCTTCCAACTCGTTTAAATAGGCATGATCAAGCTTATCCTTGAGCTTATCAATGATCGGTGTAAAAGAGCCAAAATCCATAAGCCAGTCATCAATTTCCGCCTTTGGGCCCTTGATAGACAGGGTTGCCGTAAAGGAATGACCATGCAGGCGTTTATAGCCTTCGTCAGTACCGCCTTTAAGGTTCAGGCTATGGGCGGCCTCGAAAGTAAATGTTTTTGACAGGATTATGTCGGCTTTCATGCCAATTTTTATGTCTGGTTTCATGTTTGGGGTCATGGATGTACTCATTCAATTTCGTAACTTCATCATCTGTTTGTGAAGCTTGAAGATTATCGGGCTCTTCTATAGTGTAAGTATGAATCCATGCAAGTGTGAAAACCGGCAAGGGCCAACTCTCTATCGTGGCGGGACCAAATTTGCCGCATAGAGGCTAGTTTATATGTTTTGGGGGGATAAGATCATGTATTTTTTGATTGCAGGGGTTGTTTTATTTTTTTCAACTCATCTTTATTCAAGTTTCAGATCTAGAGTGCCGGGACAGGATATTCGTGTAAGGCTAGGCTCTGCGAAGTTCATGGGGCTGTATTCTCTGGTTTCGGGTGCGGGGTTTGCTTTGATGATTTGGGGGTATGGGCTTGCACGTCCCTCGGAGTTGATGTTTTCTCCACCCGAATGGGGCCGTCATGTAACACTGGCCCTCATGCTCCCCGCATTTATTTTACTGGTTGCTGCCTATGGGCCTCGCGGGTATTTGAAGCAGATTTTAAAACATCCCATGTTATATGCGGTTATCCTTTGGGCCGCAGCTCATTTGGTGGCAAATGGCGAGTTCAATTCTGCCGTCTTGTTCGGGAGTTTTCTCGCCTATGCACTTCTCAATAGAATTACTGTTTCGAACCGGGAACGGCCTGTGAAACGCGTGACAATATTCGGCGATATTCATGCAATTCTGGTGGGCGCCCTGCTCTATTGGCTGATGATAAAATATCTACATCCGATGCTGATAGGTGTTCCGGTGGTCGGCTAGGGCTTTGCGCGAAACTCTCCCCAAACGGGTTGGTGATCGGTGAACTCGAAATTTGTATCGATGGTCTTCAGGCTGATACTGTCGACATTAGGCGAGATAAGGAACCCGTCAATAATAGTTGTATAGTTCTCGCCCTTTACAAAGGGACGTTCATTCGTGCGCGCTGTCGGAACAGTTTCGTCTACCAGCATTTTCCAGCCCGGCTTGAGGCTCTCATGTGGCAGTGTTTTTAACCAAAACAGGTATTCTTGCTTTGTTGTATGCGGGAAATCTGTCGGGATAAGCTGCATATTCCAATCTCCGCCAACCACGACATGTTTACCGTCTTGGTAAAATGTATCGACAATTTCGAGCAATCGCTCGAATTGCTGCACCCGAATATTCCCATTTGCGTCAAACGCAGACAAATGGATGTTAAAGATCGCCCACGCCTCGCCATTTGCGTCTTTAAATTCACGTACTTGCGTGTGGTATTGGCGTTTTAGGGTGCCGTTTAAGCGTGTTGGCTCCAGCGGCAACCTTATTGTCTGCACCGGATCGGTTTTCAGGCGTGAAAAAAATGCCATCCCGTGATGCATGGCACTTTTTTGCGGAATAAAGCGGGTACTGATATCGTTGGTAAAATACCAGTTATCATCTGGTAGGCTATCCCGAACGCCTGCAAGCACATCGACGCCTAATGTCAGCATGTCGGGCTCGGAAATTTCCTGAAATATGTGAATGTCTGCACGGTTGGTGGCTATGACGCTGCGAATACCCTCGAGATTGCCGAGGACGGCGTCTTTACTGGGCGGGTAAAAATGCTCGCCGCCGTCTGCGACAAAGTCCGAATCTTTGCCAAGCCCTGCATATCCTAAATTCCAGTTTAAAACGGATATTGTTGTCCCAGGATCTTTTAAAGACGTGCCTTTGCCAGACTTAGGGTTCAGTGAGGTTCCAAAATAGTTCAGCAGAAAAATACCGCCAATCAAGAGCACACCAAAGCCAATGAGGAAGCCAATCCATTTCAATATTTTTTTCATTTCTTACCCGCGATATACTTATTTTAGTCAGACAGACGTTTTATCAGACTAGATGTGTCCCAACGATTGCCTCCCATATTTTGAATGTCTTGGTAATACCCATCCACCATTCTGGTCAATGTTAAATCGGCACCATTTGCCTGTGCTTCTTCGATTGCAATATTTAAATCTTTGCGCATCCAGTCGACGGCAAAGCCGAAATCAAATTCGCCGCGCCCCATCGTGCTGGCTCGATTGTCCATCTGCCAGCTTTGCGCGGCCCCTTTGCCGATTGCCTGCACGACGGCGTCAACATCCAGCCCGGCTTTTTTTGCAAAATTTATCGCCTCGGACAGCCCTTGCAATGTGCCGGCTATACAAATCTGGTTGACCATTTTAGTCAATTGCCCTGCCCCAACCGGCCCCATGCGCTTAATGGCCTTGCCATATGCTTTCATAATTGGCTCTGCAGAGGCATAGGCGGTTTCGGTACCGCCACACATAATGGTCAGCTGTCCGTTGACAGCGCCGGCCTCTCCGCCGGAAATCGGGGCGTCTACAAACCCTATATCGTATGTGGACGCCATTTCAGCGCATGCACGGGCACATTTTGCAGAGGCTGTTGTGTGGTCGACAAGAACACTTCCTGCCCGCATGGCTGCCAATGCAGGGCTGGCAACGGCCATGACATCCTCGTCATTGCCGACGCAGAGCATGACAAAATCACAGTCTGCCACGGCGTCCTCCACTGAAGGACAAGCGAGTCCATTATGGGTTTGAGCCCATTTTTCGGCTTTGCTTGCGGTTCGGTTCCAGACACTGAGCGTATGGCCTGCGCGGGATAAATGCCCCGCCATCGGGAAGCCCATCACACCGAGTCCCAGAAACGCCAATTTTGCCATCACATTCCCCTATTAAATCAACAAGATATTTCGTTCCCTGAATTCAATCGTGCTCGCCAAGGCCTGAATTTGATGATACGCACATAGTCTATGGATATGCAACTCATTGAAACAAGTTGGCAGATGTGGGCAACTTTCGGCATCGTTTTGGTGGGGGTTACGCTTTACGCGCTTGATAAATTCGCGATAGAGTTGGTATCTGCGGGCATATTGGCAGTTTTATTGTTGTTTTTTCAACTCTTTGCACCTGAAACTTCTAGCAATTTGGATGCGAGAAGCCTGCTCTCCGGTTTTTCCGACCCCGCTCTTGTCGCTATTTTAGCATTGTTGGTGATAGGTCAGGGGATTTTTCATACGGGTGCATTGGAAGGCCCAACCCGCAAGTTAAATACCTATCTGGATATTTTCCCGAAACGCACCCTGTTTTTAGTGTTTTTCACGGCTTTTGTTGTCTCCATGTTTATGAACAATACGCCGGTTGTCGTGATGTTTATCCCCGTTTTATCGGCGATGGCCCTGCAATTACGTAGCTCGGCCTCCAAATATATGATGCCATTAAGCTTCATCTGTATTCTGGCGGGGATGACGACCCTTATCGGGTCTTCGACCAATATTTTAGTTGCGGGGGTTTTGGAACGCACAACCAGTTCCAGTATCGAGTTCTTTGATCCAGCAAAGCCCGGCCTGATCCTCGCGTTTATCGGGGCTGGATATATCATCATTTGTTCAAAATGGCTTTTGCCACAACGCACCCTCGACGGTAATGACCAGATGCATTCGGGACAACAATATATTGCCCCTATCCGTATTACGGAGAACCATCCTTTGATTGGCAAAAAACCGGTTGCCGGATTGTTTGCGGATTTACGCATGATGACTGTACGTCACATTCAACGTGGCAATACGGAGCTTCTCCCTCCGTTTGAAGATGCTTTGCAAAATGGTGATATATTGACGGTATCTGCGACCCGTAAGGCTCTGACGGGGCTGATGACGTCCCATCCAGAGTATCTGGAAGGCATGTTAAGCGTTCCGGGTTTCAAGAAAGGTGAAGGTACGAGCCGCATGGTCATCGGCGAGGCTGTGATTGCACCCGGCTCACGTATGGTTGGGCAAACCATCGAACAGGCGGGTTTTCAGCGCGACACCGGATGTTTGGTGCTGGGTATTCAAAGGCGCTCGCGCATGGTGCGCGAACGCATGTTACGCATACGGTTGCAAGAAGGCGACGTCCTGCTTTTATTTGGATATGTCCCCCAGATCGAAGCTATGCGGAACAATCATGATTTCTTGTTGCTGGACTGGGCGACACAGGATCTGCCAGATATACGCAAGGCGACGATTGCGCGGTTGATCTTTATCGGGGTGATCGGATGTGCGGCGTTTGAAGTTCTGCCGATTGTTCACGCAGCATTTATCGGCGCGACCCTCATGCTGGCTACGGGATGTTTAAATATCCGCCAAGCTGTGCGGGCGCTAGATACAAAGATATTCATGCTGATCGGGGCGGCATTTGCAATGGGCATTGCGCTCGAAAATACGGGTGGAGCGCTCTATATTGCCGGGCAAGTTGTCGATACTTTGCAAGACTATGGGCCGCAAGTCCTGATTGCCGGCCTGTTTTTGCTTGTCGCTATAATGACCAATATCCTCTCCAATTCGGCGACCGCAATTCTGTTTGCCCCAATTGCGGTTAATGTGTCTGTGCAAACCGGCATTGATCCCAAAATACTCGTGCTGACAGTTTTGTTTGCCGCAAACTGTTCATTTGCAACCCCTATTGCCTATCAAACAAATTTACTGGTTATGGGGCCGGGGCATTATAGCTTTGCCGATTTTGCCCGTTTCGGCATTCCTCTGATCCTCCTTATCTGGATCAGTTATGTATTGATGCTGCCTTTTGTATTCGTTTTGTAATCGTGCTATGATATTTATATGACCCGTCATTTTGATCCGAAAAATTTGCAGTTTTATATTACCCTGCCTGCCCCCTGCCCGTATCTGCCGGATCAGATGGAGCGCAAAATATTCACGGCCCTTGATCCACTTGATGGTCCGCACCTCAATGATTATTTGACCCATTCGGGGTTTAGGAGGTCGCAAAATGTGATTTACCGGCCTGCCTGCGAGAGCTGCAAAGCGTGCCGGTCTTTGCGCGTTGTTGTTGATGATTTCAAACCTAGCCGCAGTTTCAAACGCACCCTGAAATCAAATACGGATATATCGCGCGAAATTAACGAGAGTTATGCAACTCAAGAACAGTTCAAACTTCTCAATCAATATCTGACCATGCGTCACCCGGATGGCGGCATGTCCGATATGGATTATGAACGTTATGAGCTTATGGTCGAAGATTGTGCCGCCCGAACGGATATTATCGAGTACAGGGACGCAGACGGTAAGTTGATTGCGTGTTGCATAACCGATGCCCTGCAAGACGGTTTGTCTATGGTGTACAGTTTTTTCGACACGTCTCAGAAAAAACGCGGCCTTGGTACCTATATGATTTTAGATCATCTGCAACTTTGCAAACAAACAGGGCTAAGCCATCTTTATCTTGGCTATTGGGTGAGAAAAAGTCCAAAAATGCAATATAAAACCCGATTCACGCCCTATGAAATTTTAGGGGAAAACGGGTGGCAAGGTGCACAAACGTAAAGACGCACAGATGTAAAAGCGCACAGGCGTAAACGATTTTCGGGGAACGGGATGAAAAGAAGACATGTATTGACGGCCGTCGCCGCATTAGCGAGCGGCGCGACGACTGTGGCCGTACTGGGCAATAAGAAACAAAAGAATGCGGGTCATAAACCAAGTGGCGCCAAATCTGCATTGGGGGCGCCGGCTTTAAGCAAAAACCGGCGACAATTGCGGCTGGTTACCTCTTGGCCCAAGGATTTTCCGGGGCTTGGGGTCATGCCCAACCGGCTTTCCGACTATATCAAAACAATGACCGATGGCCGTATCGATATTAAAGTCTATGCGGCGGGCGAACTTGTCGGCGCGACCGAGGTTTTCGATAGTGTCTCGACCGGGGCTGCGGATATGTATCACAGCGCAGAGTATTATTGGCAGGGCAAAGCCAAGGCATTTAGTTTCTTTACGGCCGTTCCTCTCGGACTGACAGCGACAGAGATGATTGGCTGGATGGAGTTCGGGGGCGGACAACAGCTTTGGGATGAGCTTTCGGCCAAATTCAATATAAAGGGTTTCCATGCTGGCAATACGGGGCACCAAATGGGGGGCTGGTTTAAAAAAGAGATTAACTCTCTGGAAGACTTCAAGGGCCTTAAAATGCGGATGCCGGGCATGGGCGGCGAAGTTATTCGCAGGCTTGGCGGGGCGGCGGTTAAGCTGTCGGGCGGCGAAATTTATCAGGCTTTGCAATCGGGCGCGATTGACGCCACAGAATGGGTCGGCCCGTGGAATGATTATGCGTTCGGGTTTTACCGCGAAGCGCCGTATTATTATGGCCCCGGATTTCATGAACCCGGCCCAGCCCTCAGTCTTGGCATAAATCTGGATGTTTGGGAAAGCTTTAGCGCTTCCGATCAGGCGATCATCAACGCGGCCTGCCATAAGGCAAATGATATTAGTATCGGGGAATACACACATGAAAATGCGAAAGCGCTGATTACCCTCAAAGAAAAACATAATATAGAGCCGCGCTTGTTCCCGAAAGATGTCTGGGATAAAATTGGTAAAATCAGTCATGAAGTGGTTGCCGAGATCGGTAATTCTGACCCGCAGTCCAAGCGTATTTACGACAGCTATGTCAAAGCCCGCGACAGTTACCGCACGTGGACAGAGATCAGTGATGGCCGCTATATTACCGCGCGCCAAGCTGCGCTCTCCGAATAGGTTTCAAACATGGATGTTGAATACATTGATATAGCGGGGCAAATGCTGCAGATGATTGGCTGGGTGTTTTTGCCCTTTGCCCTGTTGCCCATATTCGTTTTGGGTTTGGCGCAATCAAAATTTTTAGAAACGTTCCAATTCACAATTATCGAGATTATAGACACTGTGAATTTGACGATCGGCGAATGGGTGAAATGGCTGTTGGTGCTTATGGTGGTCAGTATCGCGTTTGCGACGATTGCCCTGTCCATTTTTGGGCAAAGCTGGACAAAACTGGATGAAAGTTCCATTTATTTTCATGCCCTGATCATCCTTCTGGGGTCTGCGGCCACATTGTTGGCTGGCAAGCATGTACGGGTTGATATTTTTTACACCAAGATGGGGCCTAAGGCGAAGGCGTTGGTCGATTTGCTCGGCTTCTATGCCCTGCTCATCCCGTTCTGCCTTGTCATTATCTGGAATGCACAGGGTACAGTACATCTTGCATGGTTGTCGCTTGAAGGATCAGCGGAATCAGATGGCATTCGAGGCGTGTTTCTTTTGAAAACATGCATATCCGTTTTTGCCCTTCTCTTGCTCTTGCAAGGCATGGCGATTGCGGGACGGGCTGCTTTATTGCTGACCAACAAAGCCTCTCCCGTCCTACCCGATTATATTGATCCGTTCTTCGGTCTCAAATCCGATGCAAAGCCTGTGGAGCCGAAACAATGAGCCCGCAAGACTATCTCGCCCTTTTGATGTTTGCCTTTGCCTGTATCGGTTTAATGAGCGGATACAATGTGGCCTTTACCCTCGGGGGTGTCTCCCTGATTTTCGCGGCGATCGGGACGCTAACCGGTCATTTTGATCCTGGTATATTGCTTGCCTTGCCCGGCGGTCGGATTTTCCCGATTGTCACACGCGACATTCTTCTGGCGGTGCCTCTGTTTGTTTTCATGGGGGTGATGTTGGAGAAATCGCGCATAGCCGAAGACTTGCTGGAGGCTATGGGAGACTTATTTGGCAATTTAAGAGGCGGGTTGGGTATTTCCGTCATTCTTGTTGGCGCCCTGTTGGCGGCCTCTACCGGTATTGTCGGGGCGACGGTTGTGACAATGGGATTACTGTCCCTGCCCACCATGCTTAAGCGCGGATATGCACCTTCCCTGGCCTCGGGCGCGATTGCGGCGTCGGGTACACTTGGGCAGATTATCCCGCCGTCCATCGTTTTGGTTATTCTGGGGGATCAGCTTTCCAATGCCTATCAGGAAGCCCAGCGTTCGCACGGGCTTGTAAGTGATAGTGTCATATCTGTCGGGGATTTATTTGCCGGTGCTCTTCTGCCCGGTCTACTTCTCGTTGCCTGTTACGCTCTCTATATTGCCGTGATCGCGGCGCTTAAACCGGCAATGGCACCTGCATCTCCATGGGAAGAAGGTGTGCAGCTCAAAAGCTTTATAAAGCAGACTTTGAGCGCTATGTTGCCGCCAATGCTGTTGATCATTGCAGTTCTTGGCTCGATCTTGTCCGGCTATGCGACGCCTACGCGCGGCGCGGCGCTTGGGGCTTTGGGGGCAATTTTGCTGGCAGGATATAAGCTTGCAGATAATAACCCTAGCCTAAAACGGTTCATCCTCGTGGCGACATTGGCTTTGCTGGCGATAATCTGCATTGATCTGACTGGCGTCGACATAAGGTTTAATCAAGATGTGTGGATGCTCAACGAACGTATTGCCGTGTCTGGTGCCTTATTGTTTAGCGGTGTTGCCATATTGGGCGTTTGTGCGGCCCTGTTCTGGCTTGGGCGACATGGGCAGCTTTCCGAGGTTTCGCGCTCGACCATGCACATCACAAGCATGGTGTTTGTGATCTTAATCGGCGCGACAATGTTTAGTCTTGTGTTTCGTGGATTCGGGGGTGACGAATTGGTGGCACGGGCTTTGGCGGCTGCGCCCGGCGGGACAACGGGTGCCTTTATCCTCGTCATGGTTGTGATGTTTTTCCTAGGCTTCTTCCTCGATTTTATCGAAATCACATTTGTGATTGTGCCCTTGGTGGCGCCGCCTTTGTTGGCCACAGGTATGGATCCGGTCTGGCTGGGGATATTGATGGCACTTAATTTGCAAACCAGCTTTTTAACGCCGCCGTTCGGGTTCGCCCTGTTCTATCTTCGCGGCGTTGCCCCGCCGGAGGTTACCACGACGGCTCTGTATAAAGGGGTATTACCCTTTATCGGCATTCAGATATTTGTAATTCTACTTGTCGCCTTCATCCCTGAAATCGCGACCAGCCTGCCCCGTGTTATGGGACGGGGCTAGCCGCTATTATCAGCTTAACTTACTTAACAGGATGTCCGTCGGCATCCAACTCGACGATTGGGTATCCAAGTTCTTCAAGGCTTTCACTAATCTTGGCTTTGTCGCCAACAACCAGCAATATCATATCCTCGAATTTCAAATGCTTGGCGGCAAGGGCGTTTAACTCATCCCTTGTCATTGCATCCAGAATTTCATTTTGCTCGTCAACATAGGTTTTTGACAGATTGTACGTCGCAATCTGGGAGAGGAAACCAAGTTTTTGTGATGGCGTTTCGTAGGCACGCGCATCACGTTGGCCCAAGGACCCTTTCATGAAGGCAAGCTCGGCATCTGTCAAACCATCGGCCTGATAATTGTTGATTTCTTTCACGGTTTCGCGGATGGAATCTGCCGTCGTATTGGCCCGCACGCCTGCACGTGCACTATATCCACCACGAATATCATTTCCGTAGAAAGATGAGCGCGCCCCATATGTATAGCCCTTATCTTCTCGCAAATTCATATTAATGCGAGAATTGAAAGCTCCACCCAGAGTATAATTCATCAAACCCGCACGATAATATTCACCAGTTGGATCGTATTTAAGCGCGCGTTTGCCTATACGGATTTGGGATTGCGCCGCGTCGGGTTTGTCTACGAGATAAAGTGTTCCCGCACTTAAAACCGGGAATTCATTTATCGCATTGGCTTGCGTATGACTGCCTGACCAGCTTTCGAAAGCAGCAAGTTTCTTGATGATCTTGCCTTCGTCCAAATCGCTGACAATAATAATATCAGCGCCTTCAGGCCCATAATTATCTGCATGGAATTTTTCCACGTCTGCCAGTGTTAACGCCTCAACCGTTTCAACACTACCGCTATCCGGGTTCGCAAAAGCGTTGTTTTCCCCGAAAAGAAGCTTGTTAAAGACAACACCGGATGTTGTGGCTGCGTTTTTCTTGCTGTTTTTAATGCCCTCGATGGTTTGTTTTTGCAGACGGTCGAAATCATCTTGTGTGAATTTTGGTGTCAGCAGTTTTTCTTTTGCAATTGCTAGTGTTTCATCAAGGTTTTTCGTCAAGGTACGAATTCTAAGCGTTGTGTACTTATCTCCGGAGCCAAAACTTACTCTAGAGCCAAGCTTTTGCAATGCATTGGAAATGTCTTCGACGCTTGAGCTTTGTGTACCCTCATTCATCATGGCACTGGTGAACGCTGCAACGCCGAGTTTGTCCAGAGTTTCTCTGGTTTGCCCTGCCGCAATACGGATGCGAATGGTTGTGGTTGGTACTTCCGCATTCACGGTGCCCATGACTCGTACACCGTTGGCCAAATCGGTTTCATAAATTGTCGGGATAGTGATGCTAGGGTTTGGCCCTGACGCCGGAATTAGTGACCGGTCAAAATCAGATGTCCCGGGACGAAGTTCAAGACCGGCACTGTCCGTACTTTCAGGAATATTGCGCTCATACCGATCCCATGTATCAGGCTTGACAATCATTTCCGGTTTTCCGTTAGGCACGATGCTTATGATAACAGAATGTTGGTCTTTGATGTATTTTTCGTACACGCGCATAACATCGGCTTTGGTGACATTTTCATATCTTTCAATATCATCCCCAATCGCATTTGGATTGTTGCGGTAGGTTTCATACGCAGCCAATTTCCGCACTTTACCAGAAACACTTTCAAGACCATAAATCATGCCTGAAACGATTCCGGCTTTCACCCGTGTTAAATCATCATCATTGGCACCGCCGCGTGTTTCGAATTCCACCAAAGATGCGCGGGCGATTTGTTCCATTTCAGCCAAACTATGTCCGGGGGTTGGTAAGGCGGTGATTGTAAAGGTACAACTTAATTCACTACATCCATGCCCTGCGCCAGCTTGTACAGCCTTGCCCTCTTTGACCATGTTTTTGTACAGGAGAGAGGTTTTCCCACTGCCCAAAATTGACATGAGCACATCAAGCGGAGCTTCATCTGCATGGTTGGCGTGGACTGTCGGAAATGTAATCCGCATAAGCGGTAGGGAGACATTGTCTTCCATGGAAATATAACGGTCTTCATCAAGGCTGACGGATGTATAGACAGGATCGGCAACATCAGGGCCTGCGGATATGCCGCCGAAATATTTTTTGACCCATTCCAGAGTTTGTGTTTCGTCAATATCTCCGCCAATGGTCAAGGTTGCGTTGTTGGGGCCATACCAACGGAGGAAAAACTTCTTTAAATCTTCAAGATCAGCACGGTTTAAATCTTCGATATAGCCAATGGTGAGCCATGAATATGGATGACCTTCAGGGTATAGCGCTTCGTTAACCCGTTCGCGCAGTAGACCGTATGGACGATTGTCATAGTTTTGGCCGCGCTCGTTTTTCACAGTTTCGCGCTGATTTTCAAATTTTTCTTCGGTAACAGCATCCAAGAGGAAACCCATGCGGTCAGACTCTAGCCATAACATACGCTCAAGCTGGTTTGCAGGAACCGTTTCGTAATAATTGGTACGGTCCGTGTTTGTAGACCCGTTAAGCGTGCCGCCGGATTCTGTAATCAGACCAAAATGCTGCGCTTTGGCTACGTTTTCAGAGCCTTGGAACATCATATGTTCAAAGAAATGGGCAAAGCCGGACTTGCCAGCTTCTTCACGACCAGAGCCGACATGATAGGTAATATCAACATGGACAAGTGGGTCGGATTTGTCTGTATGCAAGACGATGGTTAAACCGTTATCAAGCACGTATTTGTTGTACGGAATGACAACTTCATTGCCTTTACGCACTACAGATTCAATTTTTGTGATACCGGATGGTAATGTTATGTGGGCTTCGGCTTCAGTATTTTTATTTCCATCTGCACATGCACCAAGCGCAAGTACGGACGAGAGTGCAACACTCATTAACAGTATATTTTTCATGGTAATTCCCCTGATAAATTCATTACCAATAGTCAATAAGTCGGCAAGGTAAAAAGTAAAGTTAAATACTTGTAGGGTTTGCCGGTTCAGGAGGTTCGACCACCAGCAAATTTGACCAAGGCTGCGATGCGTTTTTCTATGGGAGGATGGGTGGCAAACAAGCCGGAAATGCCAACACGCGGGTTCTCGAAGGCCATTTCGCGGACCTCTGCGGGTGCATCTAATTTCGCGTGACCGGAGATTTTTTGTAAGGCCCTGATCATGGCATCAGGGTTTTTGGTCAGTTCCACAGACCCGGCGTCTGCTAAATATTCCCGTTTTCTGGAAAGCGCAAACCGCACGAACATGGCCAATCCATAGGAGATGGCGATTATCGCCACGCCAATGAGAATCAATACGGCCGCGTTAACCTCACCGCCACGGCGGGACCGGCTGGTTCTTGGTATGTTTGTATACATCATACTGCGCACGACCCCCTCCCCGATAAATGAAATAATGCCAACGAAAATCACGGCGATTATTAATAACCTCACATCTTTATTACGGATATGGCTTAGCTCATGGCCAATCACGGCTTCTAGTTCTTCATCATCGAGACTGTCCATGAGACCACGGGTCAGGGTGATCGTATAATTTTTCTCACGAATGCCACTGGCAAAGGCATTCATCACGTCCGTTTCAATGACTTTGAGACGCGGGGTTGTGATGCCTCTGGAAATACATAAATTTT
Organism: Robiginitomaculum sp.; assembly: GCA_002733605.1. Lineage (GTDB taxonomy): Bacteria > Pseudomonadota > Alphaproteobacteria > Caulobacterales > Maricaulaceae > Robiginitomaculum_A. The sequence continues at coordinate 149,231 of NVWK01000003.1, read as the reverse complement.
CAAGCAATTTATAGGCGCGCGGTTCCTCGCTTTTGCTCAGGCTGTGTGATTTGGTGGCTGCGTCGATCAGGGCCTGATGGCCCATGAACGCAATACCGAACCATGCCCCAATTCCTGCCAATGCGAATGGCACAGCGTGCGGCAACATGTCGTTGGCATAGGAAAGCCCGCGCGCGGTTGAATACCCTTGCCCATACCCCGCCCATAATAACAGGCCAGCATAGACAAGTGTCAGGATCAAAACCGGAAACAAAAGCAGTAAAGCAATGCTTTTCAGGTTGTTGTTCCAGATATGGGTTTTTAGTCCGTAAGCCCCCATTTGGGTCCCTGCCTAAAAGTCGACATTCGGGACCGTTTGCAAGGCTTCACGTCCCTCGGGGGCTTCAAAAAATTCGCGCTCAGAAAAATTAAACGGCCCGGCAAGCATGTTGGCGGGAAATTGTTCACGGCCCGTGTTATATTCCTGAACCGAATTGTTATAGAAACGCCGCGCTGCGGAGATTTTGTTTTCTACGTCTGAAAGCTCGTCTTGCAATTGCAGGAAGTTCTGGTTGGCTTTCAAATCAGGATAGGCTTCTGCGAGCGCAAAAAGTTTGCCCATGGCCTGTCCAAGCAGACCTTCCGCTTTCACCGTATCGCCGACTGAACTAGCGCTAATGGCAGCGTTGCGGGCGTCTATGACGGCTTGAAGGGTTTCTTTCTCGTGTTTGGCATAGCCTTTGACGACATTGACGAGATTTGGAATGAGGTCTTGGCGTTGTTTGAGTTGAACCTCGATATCGGACCAAGCTTGGTTGCAAGTTTGGCGCAAGGCCACAAGCCGATTGTAAATACCGATAATCACAACGGCCAAAAGGACGACGACGCCAAGTATAATCAGTAATGGACTCATTTTATTCCCCACTCAATTTCTAAAATTCAAGTTTATACTAACAGATATGGGGATTTTTCTCAAGTTTACAAGCGTTTATCCATTGTGAACACGCCTGCACGGGAAAATCCGCGCGGAGCCATGCGGCCAGCCTGTGCCCGTTTGCCTTCCAGAATTTGCCACTCACTGACATTATTACGCCGTGACGAAGCATCCAGATAGCTGAGACCTTCAAGGGCTGTAAATGTGGTGATATCAGCGAGGCCACCGTCTTTAAATTTTTGTAGCCTTACCCCTTTGCCGCGGCCAAGGACGGGCAGTTCTTCAACATTATAGATGAGGATTTTACGGTTTTCGCCAATTGTGGCGATTTTCTCGCCTCTGATTTCGACACAGCGGAGGGCTTCCGCGCCGTCTTTGACATTGAGGATTTGTTTGCCACCGCGTTTGGAGGCAATTAAGTCCTTCTCGTCAACCCTGAAACCATATCCGTCCGTGCTAGCCACCAGTAATTGGCGTTCCGGGTTATGCACAAACAGGCCGATCGGCGTATGTTCGTCTTGTAGATCGACCATCAAGCGGATGGGTTCCCCATTGCCGCGTCCGCCGGGTAATTTATCGGCGCTCAAAGTATAAAACTTGCCGTTACTGGCGAACATGACGATTTTGTCGGTTGTGTAGGCGGGCAGCGCAAAGGCCGGGCCGTCACCCTCTTTGAATTTCAGAGTAGAAAGGTCTTCGACCTTGCCCTTCAAAGCTCTAATCCAGCCCATTTCCGACATGACGACTGTGATCGGTTCTTTGGAGATAAAGGCGGTTGCCAGATCGATTTCGATGTCAGGCATATCGGCAAAGCTGGTGCGGCGTTTTCCGATCTCGGTTTTGAGGCCGTATATATCACGAACTTCGCGTATTTGTCCGGCAATGCGGCTCCATTGCAATTGATCGGAGGCCAGTAATTCTTCAATGCCTTTTTTCTCGTCGCCTAATTTGCCGTGTTCGCTTTGAATTTCGATCTCTTGAAGCTTGTTCAAAGTCCGTAAGCGCATATTGAGTATGGCTTCGGCTTGTCGGTCTGTGAGCTTGAAGGCCTTGATCAGCTCAAGCTTGGGTTCGTCTTCAAAACGGATAATGCGAATAACCTCATCAAGATTGAGGAAGGCAATGCGGTAGCCTTCCAGAATTTCCATCCGGTCTTCTATTTTGCCAAGACGCTGGCGGGAGCGACGTTGCAGCACTTCACGACGATGATCGAGGAAGGACTGCAAGACCTCGCGCAAGCCCATAACCCGGGGTGTACCGGTGGCGTCGAGAACATTCATGTTTAAAGAAGCACGTGTTTCTAGCTCACTGAGCTTGAACAGGCTTTCCATAAGGAGTTCCGGTGCAATGTTCTTGCTTTTAGGCTCGAGGACAACCCGGACATCTTCCGCAGACTCATCTCTCACATCGGCCAGCCAAGGCGCTCTTTTGGTTTCGATAAGTTCGGCCAGTTTTTCGATCAGGCGGGATTTCTGCACCTGATAGGGTATTTCCGTGACAATGATTTGCCATTGGCCCCGTCCCAAATCTTCGATTTCCCAGCGGGCACGGGTTTTAAAGCCGCCGCGCCCTGTGGCATAGGCTTCGATCATGTTTTCGCGTGGTTCGACAATAATGCCGCCCGTTGGGAAGTCCGGCCCTTTTACATGCTCCAACAATGTTTCAATACGAGCGTTTGGCGCTTTGATCAGGTGTAGAGCCGCATTACACAGCTCGGCTGCATTGTGCGGCGGGATGGATGTGGCCATGCCCACAGCAATACCCTGGGAGCCATTGGCCAACAGATTTGGAAACCCTGCGGGCAGAACCACCGGTTCTTCGTCTTCTTCATTATAGGTGGCTTTGAAATCAACCGCGTCTTCGTCCAGCCCTTCGAGCAAGGCTTTGCCAGCCCCGGTCATGCGGGCTTCTGTGTAACGCATGGCGGCGGCGCTATCGCCGTCAATATTGCCGAAATTGCCCTGCCCGTCTATCAGCGGGTAGCGGGCGGCAAAGGTTTGGGATAATTTGACGAGGGCATCATAAATCGAGGCATCCCCGTGCGGATGGTATTGGCCCATAACGTCACCGACAATACGGGCGCATTTTTTGTGGGAATTTTCTGGGTTAAGTTTTAATTGCCGCATGGCGTACAGGATGCGCCGATGCACAGGTTTTAAGCCGTCGCGGACATCCGGCAATGCCCGTTGGGTAATCGTCGTCATGGCATAGGCAAGATAGCGGGAGCTGAGCGCGTCATCTATATTTTCGATAACAATGTTAGGGCCAGATTTTGCCGGATTTCTGTCTTTAGTGTCAGTCATGAAAAACTCTGTTTTGATTCGTGTCTATCTTACCCAATAATTACAATATGCCGACTGTTTTTAGCTCTTGGGCAAGGCGGGCGCGGGCATCGGGAATATCTTTGTTAATCTGATGGAATATTCGTGTGGTCAGGAAATAGCCGCTTAGGGCAAAGCCGTCCGCGATATCGCCCTCTTTCACGTCTGTCGCCCCGTTTAAAAATCCGGGTAAGGGCATGAGCTTGTCTAGATAGGGGGCAGCCGCCTCTCTGGACACCGCCCTACCCGATCTGGGGCTGACATGGGTTAAATCCGATGTGGTGCCGGTCGCGGCACAGGCGGAAAAATCAAGCCCATAGCCGAGCGCATGCAAGAGCGCAATTTCGAAGCGCACATAAAGCGCAGGCCATATATCGGGATCGAGCAGGTTTTGGAGTAAAATCTCAAAGCCTTTATAAAGCTTGGGGTGGAATTCACGCTCGGGCAATGCGACTATCAGAAGGGCCGAGATCGAATTTAAGGCGCTAAGCGCAAGGCGGCTTTCCATTAAAAGGGCGGCGCGCGAATCCAGGGGTTCGACCGTGAAACTGCCCAGATGTTCGGATAGACGGGCGTGCCAGCTTAGGGTGACTTTATTGCCAGCTTGCAGGACGGGGCGCATACGTCTGGAGCGCCCCCCGCGCACCAGACCGGCATGGCGGCCTTTGTCATATGTAAATACGTTTAAAATCGCGGAGGTTTCGCCGTGAGGCTTTACAGAAAGTATATACCCTTCACCGTCCCAATTCATTACACATCAAATTCCAGACCGTATTCAGTGTATTTTGAGCGGTCTTCTATCCAGTTTTCCCGTATTTTTACAAACAGGAACAAATGGATTTTTGTGCCAAAGGTCTCGCACATATCTATGCGCGCCATTTGACCAATGTTTTTAATCGTTTGGCCGTTTTTACCCAACACAATCGGTTTTTGGGATTTACGGCGCACATAAATAATTTGCTCGATACGAATGGACCCGTCTTTTTTATGTGTCCATTTTTCCGTCTCGACATGGCTTGCATAAGGTAATTCGTTGTGCAGGCGCAAAAACAGTTTCTCGCGGGTGATTTCCGCTGCCAGCAGGCGCGAAGGAATATCGGCGGCTTGGTCTTCGGGATATAAGAACGGGCCTGTCGGCATGATGTCTGCAAGGTGATCGCCCAGAACATCCATACCATTTCCAGCCAATGCAGAAATCAGGAACACATCGTCATAGACGTCCGTTTCATTGAAGTGTTCTATTAGTTTGAGCAGGTTTTCACGCGGGAGTAAGTCGATTTTATTGAGCGCCAGAATGGTTGGTTTCGCGCGCGCGGTTTTTCGCAAACCTTTGACGACCCGGTCTGTATCTACGGCGCTTTTCTTGTCTTGGCCGCTAGGTTTGCCGCCACTGAGTACTTGATAATATGACGGGGCGTCAACAACATGGACAATGGAGTCCGAATCCGATGCACCCGTCCACGCCGCATGTACCATGGAGCGATCAAGCCGTTGTTTTGGCTCGAAAATTCCCGGTGTATCCACGAGCACGACCTGAGCATTTCCGATCATGGCAATACCGCGCACCTGAAAACGGGTGGTTTGGATTTTATGGGTGACGATGGAGATTTTTTCGCCAACCAGCCCATTTACCAAGGTCGATTTTCCGGCGTTTGGCGCGCCAATAATGGCGACAAACCCGGCCTTTGTCGGGCTTTCTGTTTTCGTGTTTTGGGTCATGGTTATGGCCAATTTTCTAATAAATGCAGGGCCGCAAATCGCTCTGCGTCTTTCTTTGATTTTCCGGTGCCTTGGGCAGCGCCATAGCCGGATACATCAACTTCAACCAGAAATAAAGGGCGATGATCGGGGCCGGATCGTTTAACGACGGAATAGACAGGGACTTTATAACCATCGGCGGAGGCTTTTTCCTGAAGCAGTGTTTTGGGGTCTTTCGCACTAATCGCGGCAACTTTTTGTATTTCAACACCCCAAAAATCATTATAAAATTTTTGCACGACGCTATACCCGCCATCAAGATACAAAGCCGCCAATAGAGATTCGCAGGCATCGCCTAAAATCGAAGTTTTATCCCTGCCCCCCTGTTTGATTTCCGAAGGCGAGATCAGGAGTGCCTCGCCCAAACTGACCGCACGGGCAATCCGCGCGCATGTTTCTTTGCGCACAAGTGCATTTAGCCGTCGGGCCATATTGCCTTCATCGCCTTCGCATTCCAGATAAAGTCGCTCTGCTGTCAGCAATCCAAGGACGCGATCCCCGAGAAATTCAAGACGTTCATTGTTAAAAAACTGACGCCTGCCATCCCCGTAGGATGAATGTGTGAGGGACATGACTGCCAGAGTTTTGTCTTTAAAAACATAATCTATAGTCGTTTCAAGACGGGCAAGACGTTTCAAAATCTGAGGCGAAGGTGCCGTCATCTTAGCCCCTTGAAAAACCGGCCCGTACGTATATTGCCCCAGGTCCAGGGTTTGAACAGCACGAAATCTTCATTGACCGAAAGCAAGACAAATTCAGCTCTCCCGACCAAATTCGCGGCGGGAACAGACCCTACGCCGCCGACACTTATGGGAAAGCGGCTATCACGGGAATTGTCACGATTATCCCCCATGAAAAAATAATGCCCCGCAGGTACTTTAAACACGCCCGTATCGTCCCCGTTATTTCCCTGCAAGAGGTGCTTAACTGTATGCGGCAATAAATTGTCGGCAAAATACTCTTTGTAGACCTCAGAGCGCACCATGTTGCCGCCACTGTCAGACTGGCTTTCATCGGCTATTTTTTCCGTCACCAATCTTTGTCCATTAATGTACAAAAACCCGCCAATCATTTGCACTTCATCCCCCGGGAGGCCGATGAGGCGTTTTATGAAATGAACTTTACTGCCCGTGGGCTTGAACACGATGATGTCGCCGCGTTTAGGTTCTCGCTCCATGATGCGTCCGGTCTTCACAGGCAGTTTGATTGGATCGGCCGCATATTTGCCGTAGCCGAGTGAGTATTTGGTTGTGATGATGTAGTCCCCGCCCTGTAGGCTGGGTTCCATAGAGGCCGATGGTATGTGAAAGGCCTGAAACAGGAAAGTTCGCAAAATGAACGCGATGACGATCGCGACAACAATCGTCAGGATTGTCTCGCTTAAAGCTCCCTGCGTCTTGGGCGCATTATTGCCTGTCTTGTTTGCGTCTTCTGTATTGCTGGTCATAATATTTCTATAATTACAAAAGCCTGAGCATAAGGATAGTCATCTGTCAGGCTAAGGTGAATTTTATATGTCTGCCCCGTGTCTAGGCGAGATTGCATGCGATTTAAAGCTTTCCCGTGTAAAATTATTTCAGGCTTGCCGGAGGGGCTGTTCGTTATTTCTACATCCTGCCAGGACAAGGCTCCGGTATTGGCGTCGGCAAGGGCCTTGGCGACGGCTTCTTTGGCGGCAAAACGTTTCGCATAGCTCGAGCCGCGCGCTGATTGTGCGTTCGCGCGTTCGCGCTCGTTTTGCGTGAAAACTTTCTGTGCGAACCGGTCACCAAACTTTTCGAGCAGCGCTTCAATACGGCGAATATCGCAAATATCTGTGCCAATCCCCGCAATCACAAAGACATACCCCGCCCCGTCGCCATATGTGTGCGCATACGCTTTAAAGCTTCGGGAAGACCCATGAAAATAGCCTCTCCCAGTATGAAATGCCCGATGTTTAGCTCCATAGCTTCTGGAATGGCCGCAATAGGTTCAACATTTTTAAATGTCAGCCCGTGCCCGAAATGAACTTCCAACCCGAGCGCGTGCGCCTGTTTCGCCCCGTCGCGTAAATGTTCCAAAAGCGTTTGCGCGAGTGCGTCATCATTAACATCGAGTGCGTTGGCATAGGCACCGGTGTGAAATTCAACCACACGTGCATCGGTTTTGGCACTTGCATTGATCTGTTTTGAATTGGCTTCAATAAATAGGGATACGCGGCATCCACAGTGCGCCAGTTTGGCAATGATTGGGGTGATTGTGTTGTGTAAGCCGGCAACATCCAGCCCGCCCTCGGTCGTGCGTTCTTCGCGTTTTTCAGGTACGAGGCACACGGCGTGAGGTTTAAGTTGGAGCGCGATCTCTGCCATGTCTTCTACGGCCGCCACTTCCATGTTGAGCGGGATATTTGTCTCAAGGCAGAGGGCTTGTAAGCGCTCTATATCATCATCGGTAATATGGCGGCGATCTTCGCGTAAATGTGCTGTAATCCCGTCTGCCCCGTGTTGGATTGCCAAGCGGGCAGCATCAACAGGGTCAGGATGGCGACCCCCACGAGCATTGCGCAGGGTTGCGACATGATCAATATTGACGCCAAGCCTTGGTATGACAGGGGTTTGGGATACTATTTCAGACACTATTTAAGGCCCCGACTTCCGGGTTTAATGGCGGGTATTTTTGCAAGCTCTGGCGGCAATTCGTCAGGAGCGTAGGATGGGAATACTTTGCTGGCAAGGCTGACCAGAGGCACGCCGATATCGGCTTTGCCACCAGAGCGGTCAAACAGACAGGCACCAGCAATAACTTTGGCTCCGGTCTTGTTGATAGCCTCTATGCATTCGCGCGAGCTTAGCCCGGTTGAAATGATGTCTTCGACCATCAGGACTTTGGCCCCGGGTTCTAATGTAAATCCGCGGCGTAATGTGAACTCGCCGTTTTCGCGTTCAACAAATATGGACTCTAGACCCAATTGGCGGGCCGTTTCATAGCCCGGAATGACCCCACCCATTGCGGGGGCAACAATAATGTCCGGCATTTCGGGTAATTCGGCTTTGATTTTATCTGCAAGCGCCTTACAAATTTTCTCGGTGAGTACCGGATTTTTAAACACGAATGCTTTTTGTAAAAACACAGGGCTGCGCCGACCCGAGGACAGAATAAAATGACCTTCCAACAGGGCACCTGCCTGTTTGAACACGTCTAAAACGTCTTGAGTATTCATCGCGTTGTCCTTGATCTCTTAATTGAGTGGGGCTTCCAAATCTGCCCGTGCCCTGCGCACGGTCACTACATAGGTGCTTGCGCGCATTGCCGCAATGATTTGTGAGAGATGGCGGGCATTTGTCACTTCTATGTCCATGACCATGTCAAAAAACGACGGAGAGCGCTTTAATGTTTTGATATTGGTGAGATTACCACCAGACTCACCAATAATGGTCGTAATGGCGGCGAGTGCGCCCGGTACGTGCTCTACGGTCGTGATAATTTGCCCCATCGAGGCGGTTTTATCGGCGGCCCGACGCCATCCTAAATCAATCCAGCGCTCATGCTCGTCTTCAATACCTCCCAGAATGTCGCAATCGATTGTATGTATGACAACGCCTTTGTCCTTTGTATGTATCCCGACAATCCGGTCGCCGGGGATCGGGTAGCAGCACTCACCAATGTGTAGGCTGACCCCTTCGCGCAAGCCCTCGCCCTTTACGTACAGTTTGGCCGTGCGGTCATCAATCAAATCACGGTTGACTAGAGTGTCTTGATCTTTGGCATGCTCCCTACCCGGGAAAACACCGTCCATAAACCCGCTGACCGAAAGACGTCCGCGTCCCAAAGCGATATAGAGGTCTTCTACCGAGTTGAATTTTAGACGGGTCAATCCGTCTTTCAAAACACTTTCGCTGAAATCCTTGTTTTCGCGCGCAAAGGCATGGTCGGCAAGCATATGGCCGATCCGGTGATATTCCTCGCTTTCGCCTTGGCGGGTCAGACGGCGTAAGGCCGAGCGGGCTTTGCCCGTAATCACCATGTTTTCCCAACCAGGGTTGGGTTCGGGTGTCCCGCCGCGAATAATTTTTACCACATCCCCATTTTGGAGGTGGGTACGTAAGGGGCGTTCCCGTCCGTTTATCAGAGCCCCGATACAGGTATCACCAACTTTTGTGTGCACTGCATAGGCAAAATCGATGGGGGTGGCCCCTTGCGGGAGCGCGATAAGCTGGTTTTTTGGGGTAAATGCAAAGACCTGATCGGTGAACATTTCCAGCTTGGCATGTTCCAGAAACTCGTCTGCATCCCCGCCATGTTCCAATATCTCGACAAGTGGCCGGATGCGTTGCAAAGGGTCATAATTACCGGCTTTTGACGCGTCATAAGCATAGTTTTCATTCTTATAGCTCCAATGGGCAGCCACACCGCGCTCTGCAATCTCTTCCATCGCCTCTGTACGAATTTGTAATTCGACCCTTTGGTTATCAGGCCCCAAAATCGTTGTATGCAAACACCGGTAACCATTTGGTTTTGGCACTGAAATGAAATCCCTGAACCGGGCCGGAACGCACCGCCAATTCATATGTAAAAGCCCGAGAATGTCGTAACATTCCTCTACCTTTTCGACAATAATACGGAAGGCGTATATGTCGGCAACATCTTCGAAGTGAATGCCCTGGGTCTGGAGCTTGCGCCAGATGGCGAATGGGCGTTTTTCACGGCCATAAATACGAGCTTTCTTGCCATGCTCGCTCATCACGTCACGGAGCATAATGGACAAATGGGATATTGCCGTTTCCTGTGCATCCCGCCATTCTTTCAAACGCTTGGAGATGCTTTCAAATGCGGATGGATTGATATAGCGAAAAGACAAATCTTCCAGTTCCGAGCAAATCCGGTCAACCCCTATTTTACGGGCTAAGGGTGCGTAGATTTCCATAGTTTCCATGGAGATCCGCCGCTGGCTGGAGACTTTCGGATGATATTGCAATGTGCGCATATTATGGAGCCGGTCACAGAGTTTCACCAAAAGCACCCGGACATCTTTGCTCATGGCCAATACAAATTTCTGGAAATTTTCGGCCTGCTTACTCTCGCGGGTCAAATCTGTACTGCTGAGCTCTAATTGCCCCAGTTTGGTTACACCTTTAACAAGCTCGGTGATGGTGTCGCCAAACTCGGCCCGCATCTCGGTCTCTGTGGTGTCCGTGTCTTCCAACACATCGTGCAGCAGAGCCGTGCATATACTGTCCACATCCATGCGTAAATTTGCCAATATTTCCGCAACCGTGATAGGATGGGCATAATAAGGGTCTCCCGAATGGCGCATTTGGTCGCCATGGGATTTTTTGCACCATGCATAGGCACGCCCGATTAAATCTGCATCTGCTGATGGGTCATAGGAATGCACAAGAGCAACTAGGGCCTGTTCACTTAGAAAACCGGCGGGTTTTTCTGTCTTGATGTCTGTGACACTATTCATAGCCCCATGGTAAACCATGCTACGTTACACGCAACAACTCAGGTGAAATAAAACAGTGTTTAAACCAGTCGGCCAGAAACGGTTGGCTAGAAACGGTTGTCAGGGCCGTTATCACGGTCACTTTGTAGAGCACGCAACATATCAGCTTCCGACATTTCTGTTGGCATAGCCTGACCTTCTTCGATGGCCAGAATTGGGGCTTGCTCATCTTCATCAGGAATATCGTCATCAAGAATGACACGCTGTAAGCCCATAATCAGGCTTTCGCGTAAATCGTCCAATACCAGAGTTTTTTCAGCAACTTCGCGCAAAGCCACAACTGGTGTTTTATCATTGTCACGCTCAATAGTGAGGGGCGCACCAGCAGCTATGTTACGAGCGCGATGCGCGGCAACCAATACCAGATCAAACCGGTTTGGAATAATTTCAATGCAATCTTCAACGGTAACCCGTGCCATATCAGTCTCCGAAAGGAAGTGTGAGCGGTTAAGCTCGAAAACAAGCTGTGCCTTATAGAGCGAGTTTAGCAGGCATACAAGCTAAAATGCGACCAAATAGGCCTAAAAAATACAGTTTATGTCTGATTTGTAATGCGCGGTTTATTCTCTGTTCACCTTAGCTTTGTTAGCAATGGGTTGGGATGTATACCCGTTCAGGTTCAAAGAACATATAAGAGGATATCATAATGACACTCGTAAACGCAAAAATGACAAGAAAAACCATGGCGACCCTTCTGCTGGTTTCCAGCATGAGCATCCTCGCAGGCTGCCAAACAACTGGCGGTAACAATGCCATCACAAAAGGTGCATTTGGCGCGGCGGCAGGTGCGATTGCGGGCGCTATTATTGGTAATAATTCAGGGAGCGGCGATGCTCAGGCCGGGGCACTTATCGGGGCCGTGATTGGCGGCGCAGGCGGGGCCTATGCAGGGTGCCGCGAGGACGGGGGCTGTGGTGCACAACCCAAACCCTACAAAAGCCGTGCCTATGATCAACACCGCGCCGAGCAATCGGAAAACCCGCTTATTAATACGCGCCAGTATTTTGACAGTGAAACCGGCCGTTATTATTTCTATGATCCACAAACCCATCAAGAATATTATGAAAACGGCGAACGTAGATATAATTAGCGCCCGAATTTAGTTCAAAACACGTATAAAACGAATCAAGCACCGCGAAGATACTCGCGGTGCTTTTTTGTTTTGGGTTTTTTGTATAAAGAAATCGTATTTTTATTCATCGACGGTTAAGGCCGATAAAAGCATGTTGCAATCCCATATTTTACAGAGGATTTTACAATGAAACATATTTTTTTAGCGACGGCGTTTTGTACGCTCTTTGCCTCCAATGCCTTTGCAGGCAGCATGAGCGACGGATGGGCGGGGGAAGCCTCCCTCTCCGGCTCGACAACATCGGGAAATACCAAAACGACGGATATTGGCTTGGCCTTGCATCTCAGCAAAGAAGACGGACCATGGAAAAGCAAATTTGACACCACATATGATCTTGGAAAATCAAACGGGATCGACACGAAAAACCGCTGGTATATTGGCTATCAACTTGATCGCAAGCTTAACGAGCGCTGGTATGCATATGGTAATATGAATTACTATTCGGATGATTTTGGCGCCTATAAGCAAGGTTCCTTTATCGGGAGTGGCTTGGGCTATAAACTTTTCCAATCAGACCCGATTTCATGGGCACTCGAGAGCGGTATCGGGTACCGGTCACAAAAATTACGCGAAATTGGTATTATTCCAAGCCGCAAAACAGGTGAATTTGCTGTGCGTGGCGCTTCAGATTTTGGCTATAAATTCAGTGATAGCGTGAGTTTTTACAATAAAAGTGAAGTGATCTGGTCTGATAGCGACACGTATTTGTGGAATGATACAGGAATTACGGCGACTTTGGCGGGCAATCTGGCCGCGCGGTTCAGCTTCCGGGTTGATCACCATACGGATGTTCCGTTCGGCGTCAAAAAAACCGATACGGTTACCCGTGGTGCTCTCGTCTATACGCTTAAATAACCGGGCTTAGCCGCTCCAAAGGCGCTACATCTGCTAAATCAAGCCGTGCAATCCAGTCTGCGATTGTGCGGTTTTTTATTGGGTCAGCCCAGTTGGAGGCAATTTCTTGCAAGGGGAACAGGACGAAACTGCGTTCACACATGCGTGGATGTGGCAATATCAGGGTTCGGGTTTCCAAAACCTCGCGCCTATAGTCGAGTATATCCAAATCCAGGGGTCTGGGCGCGTTTCGCACAGAAGGTTTGCGGCCAAACTCACGTTCAACCGTTTTCAAAACCTGTAACAGTTTCTGTGGGGCCAGTTTTGTTTCGATCTCGATGACTGCGTTTAAATATGGCGGTTGTGCCGACGGGTCGGGCCATGCGGGGCTTTTCCAAAGGCTTGATACGGTATTTGTATGCACACCGCGTGTGCGTAATACATCAATAGCTTTGTGAAAACTGCGGTGCGGGGGTGTTGGCTGGCCTTCGAATGTCGCGTCCATATTGGCACCGAGGGCGACATAGATCACGTCCCTAGCCCCGTTCTTTCATGAGGCGGGCTTTTTGTTTGTTCCAATCACGAGTTTTTTGGGTTTGGCGCTTGTCGACCAGTTTTTTACCGATACCAATACCCAGTAATATTTTAGCCAGCCCCCGATTATTGAAATATAATTTAAGCGGCACAATCGTGCGGCCTTTTCGTTGAACTGCTCCCATTAACTTACTGATTTCTTTGTGTTTTAGTAAAAGTTTGCGCGGACGTTTCGGCTTGTGATTAAACTGGCTAGCCGGTTCATAAATCGGGATATTGGCGTTGACAAGAAAGACCTCGCCGCCTTCAACCGATGCATAGCTTTCTGCAATATTTGCCTGTCCCTGACGTAAAGATTTCACCTCGGTACCGACAAGGGCAATGCCGGCCTCAAAGGTTTCTTCTATCGCGTACTCATATCGGGCACGCCGGTTCTCAGCTATAGGTTTGCTTTTAACGCGCATGGCTAGAATTCAACTCCGGCTTTGCGCATGGCGGCTTGTACGGCCATTTTGGTCGAATCCTTACACGGAATAATAGGCAGGCGAACATCTTCGTTCATCCGGCCCAGCAGGCTTAATGCATATTTTGCCGGTGCAGGGCTGGCGCACAGGAATAAATCTTTAAACAAACCGTCCAAACGCTCATGAAGCCCCCTCGCCTTAGCAAAATCGCCTTCTGCACAGGCTTTATGGAAGGCCGCGCATTGTGCGGGCGCCACATTGGAAGCAACCGAAATGCACCCGATGCCGCCGTGGGCCCAATGGGCCAAGGCTGTCGGGTCATCCCCGGAGAGTTGAATGAAATCTTCACCGCAGACGCTCTTGTATTCCGTTACACGACTAATGTCCGATGTGGCATCTTTTACGCCAATAACGTTGGGGAGTGCGGCAATGCGGCCCATGGTTTCCACATCAATGTCAACAACGCTTCTGCCCGGTATATTATAAATAACTATTTTAATATCAATGGTTTGAGAGATAACCCTAAAGTGCTGATACATGCCTTCCTGACTTGGTTTATTATAATAGGGCGCGACAGCCAGCACAGCGTCTGCACCGGCTTTTTGCGCTTCGCGGGCCATATAGGCGGCGGAAGCCGTGTTGTTTGACCCCACGCCAGCGATGACAGGCACTCGTCCCGCAGAGGTTTTGACACAGATTTCAATGGCTTCGATATGCTCACCCGTTGCAAGGGTCGAGGTTTCGCCGGTTGTCCCGCAAGGCACCAGACCATTGCTGCCTTCGCGGATTTGCCAATCTATAAAATCTTCGTAGGCTTTCGCGTCCAAACGACCATCTTTAAACGGTGTAACTAACGCTGTGAGTGAACCAGTAATCATTTTTTCGCCTGTTAAGTTAAACTTTCATAAAGCAGATGCTTATACGTATAAACATAGACATTTTATGGCGTCTTCACTTGATTGGGGCAAGCCTTAGGTTACATTAAACGTATGATTTTTTTCAAACACATTCGCATTTCCCTGAAATTCATAATGGGACTGGCCGTATTTGCGTCAATGTGGGCGTCAATAGCGTCTGCAGCCAACGCTCCAATTCCGCGTGTTAAGCCTGAAGCCCCAAATACATCCCAATTATTGAGCATGGCTGACGCCCGTAATTTCCGTCGCGGCATGCGCGCCGCCGATATAAGGCAATGGGACAATGTAGAGCGTTATGTTCGCCGGATAAAGGACCCAACCGCCATACGTATTTTAAACTGGCGATTAGCGGCCGATGATCCGGCTGTTTCCTTTAAAGTCCTGACAGATGTGATCCACAATCAATCGGGTTGGCCCCGTATGACGCGGATTAAATCCAAAGGGGAAATCCACTTATTTGACCGCCCTATACCTGCCAATGACGCGATTGCCTGGTTTATGGGCACGGAACCGGTTTCCGGTGAAGGTCGTGCGGCAATGGCACAGGCACATTATAAGCTTGGGCAGACGGATATTGCAGACAAATGGTTGCGTTCGGCGTGGCGGGAAAGCCGCTTGTCCCGCGATCGGCAAAAACGTCTGTTTTCGCGTTATAAAGACAGGCTTAGCCCCGGAGATCATGCGGCCCGTGCCGATCATCTAATCTGGCTGGGGAAACGCTATTACGGGAGTGCGGGCGGTTTGCTGTCCCTAATGACAACGTCTGATAAAAACCTGATGGACGCCCGCATGCGGGTCGGAGCCAATCGCTCGGGCATGGATCGGGCCATACGCCGTATTCCCGCAACTTCGCAAGACGATACCGGGTTGTTATTCGAGCGCGCCCGATGGCGACGTACACGTAAATCGGAAGCCTATGCCCTTCCCGTATATTTGCAAATCACAACGCCGCCCAATTCCGAGACCGGAAAGAAGCGTTTATGGCGTGAGAAGAAACGCATGACCTATTGGGCCTTAAAAGAAAAAAACTATGAAAATGCCTATACGCTTACCTTGCATCACGGGTTTACATCGGGCCCAGAGTTTGCGGATGCAGAGTTTCTTTCGGGGTGGATTGCCCTGACAAAATTAAACCAGCCTGCTGTTGCGGCCATGCATTTCGCGACGCTGAAAAACGGTGTTGGCCTGCCCGTATCCTTAGGGCGGGCAAGTTATTGGCAGGGACGTGCCGCCGAAGCTTTAGGGGATTCAATGTCGGTGAGCTATTATGCAGACGCGGCCAGATATCCGAATGTGTATTATAGCCAACTGGCAGCGGAACGGCTGAACCAAGGATATGCCTATACCAATTTACCGAGCGAAGAAGCGGGTTGGACTGTTACCCCGCAATTTGAAAACCAGGAGTTGGTTCGGGCTTTGCGTATGATCGGGGAAATCCAAAGCGAACGTACATATAACCAGTTCTCGTTCCATATGGATGATATATTACAAGACCCACGCGAATTGAGCCAGCTTGCCAAACTTGGCAAAGGTTTCGGGTTTATGAAACCGTCTGTCAGGGCGGCAAAGCAAGCGGGCCGGTTGCACACAATGTTGACGGAATCGGGGTATCCTAAACCGGATATTGTCACCAATCTCCCTGCGCATTTTGATATTCCATTTGTACTTGCGATTGCCCGCCAAGAAAGCGAGTTCAATGCAAAGGCTTCGAGCCATGCCAAGGCCTATGGCATGATGCAAATGATCAATTCGACGGCCAGAGTTACAGCGCGCAGAGCTAAAATCCCGTACCAGAGATCATGGCTGACAAGCGACCCTGAATATGCGGCCCGATTGGGGGCGCAGCATTTACATGATTTGCTCCGTGAATTTGACGGGTCTTATATTATGGCTGCGGCCGCCTATAATGCAGGTGGGCACCGGGTGCGGCAGTGGAATAAAACCTATGGTGATCCAAGGCTCGGGCAAATTGACCCGATAGACTGGCTGGAGAGCCTGCCTTTTTCAGAAACACGTAATTATATCCAGCGTGTGATGGAAAACCTTGAAGTTTACCGGGCCCGTTTAAACAACAATCAGGCCGAGTTACGCCTCTTACATGATATCACGAATGGGGCTTTTCGTTAGTCGCGTTTGGTTTGCAGTGCCAATGCCATCACATCATCGTCTACATTTCCGCCGCTGAGAACGATGGCAATCGTTGAGCCTTGCGCGATACCCGTTTGGCCGCTTAAGGCGGCTGCGAGGGCGACACTGCCACCAGGTTCTATTGTCACACCTAATAATTCGTGCACCCACGCCATTGCCTGCAAGCATTCCTGATCCGTGACCCGAAAGACGCCACTGAGAGAGTGTTGGTTAATCGAAAATGTAATTTCGCCCGGTGAAGGCGACATAAGCGCGTCACATAAAGTCGGCGGCGGATTGGCATTGGCCACACGCGCCCCCAATTGCAAAGACCGGTAAGTGTCATCATAATTTATAGGCTCGGCAGCGTAAATTTTTGTCTTCGGGCTTAGGGCCTGCATAGACAGGCTGATGCCTGCACATAAACCTCCGCCGCCAACCGGCGTGATTAAAGCATCCAATGTCGTATCAAGGGCGCTGAAATATTCACAAATTTCTTTGCCGACACTTCCCTGTCCCGAAATCACATGCGCGTCGTCATAGGCGGGCACGACGATTCTATTGTCACGCGCCCCGATTTGGGCGGCAATTTCTTCTCTGACTTGCGTTTTAGGATCATATTCAACAATGGTGGCGCCGTGCGAGCGTGTGCCTTGTTTTTTCTTTAGTGGTGCCGTTTTAGGCATGACAATAATGGCCGAAATACCAAGCTCTTTGGCGGCAAGTGCGACGCCCTGTGCGTGATTTCCCGACGAAAAGGCGACAACGCCTTGCTGTTTTTGGGCCTCATTTAAGGCCGACAATCTTGAAAACGCGCCCCGGTATTTAAATGTACCCGTCTTTTGAGCGGTTTCGTTTTTGAGAAATAGTTTCAAACCGGAGATTTCATCAAGCCTGTCATGGCGCAAAATCGGCGTTTCTTTAATGTGTCCTTTAAGGCGTAAGGCCGCAGACTTCACGTCTTCGTAGGTAGGAATGCCTAAATTTGCCATTTTATTTTCGCTTCTCATAACAAAATTGCCCGAAACGACTGTAACGTGATTGACGGACAAGGCCAGACAGTAATATGAATATGCAACAAAGAGCATAACAACAAACGCTTACCGGAGGAACCAATGCAAGCCCTAATGATGCATCAGCAATTGATGATTAGTGATCTTATTGAACACGCTGCCCAAAACCACTCTAACCAGGAAATTTTCAGCCGCGAAACCGATGGTAGCGACCATCGCTATACGTGGGGCGATTGTGCAAAACGGGTTAGGAAGCTTGCCAATGCATTGCTAAAAGCCGGCGTCAAACCCGGAGACCGGGTTGCCACGATTGCGTGGAATAATTATCGCCATATCGAGATTTACTACGCGGTTTCAGGCATTGGTGCCATTGTCCACACAATCAACCCCCGTCTTGATCCCAAACAAATTGCATGGATGGTCGGACACGCCGAAGATAGCTGGTTATTTTTTGATACAAGTTTCGCGCCGATCATCGAAGGTATTTCGCAATTTTGCCCGAGCATAAAGGGCTGGGTTGCCATGTGCGACAGCGCACATGTTCCCGAAGGCCAAACCGATGTGAAATGCTATGAGGGGTTGATTGCAGACGAGCCGGATGAAATCACATGGCCACGATTTGACGAGAACGACGCGTGTACGCTGTGTTATACCTCTGGTACGACAGGTGACCCGAAAGGTGTTTTGTACTCACACCGCTCAACCATCCTGCATGCATGGGCCTCATGTGCCAAAGACGTCATAGGTATTTCCGCCGTTGATACGGTTCTGGCCGTTGTGCCA
Organism: Robiginitomaculum sp.; assembly: GCA_002733605.1. GTDB lineage: Bacteria > Pseudomonadota > Alphaproteobacteria > Caulobacterales > Maricaulaceae > Robiginitomaculum_A. The sequence continues at coordinate 130,950 of NVWK01000003.1, read as the reverse complement.
ATGTTCCATATCAGTGCGTGGGGGCTTGTCTACTCCGCCGCTATGATGGGTTCGAAAATGGTGATGCCGGGACCAGCTCTGGATGGGAAAAGCCTCACGGATATGATCCGTCAGGAAGATGTTACCTATATGGCCGGTGTGCCAACGATCTGGATGGGCATTCTTAATCATCTCAGGGAAGTTGGTGGTACGTTACCATCTGTAAAAGGGGCGCTTGTCGGTGGCTCTGCCCTACCCGAAACTCTGCTGCGTGCCTATGAGGAAGAGCTCGGCATTCCTATGCAACAAGGTTGGGGCATGACGGAAACCAGCCCGCTCGGCGTGACCAATGCGCCTCTGCCGGGACATGATAAATTAACGCGCGACGAGCTTGTCGCGATTAAACTGCTGGCAGGGCGTTCTATCTTCGGGATTGAAATGCGGATCGTTGATGATGAAGACAAACTCCTCCCGCGCGACGGAGAAGCAACTGGCCATTTGCATGTGCGCGGGCCTTGGGTAGCGAGCGGATATTACAAACGCGAAGATACTGGTGATTTTACCGACGATGGCTGGTTTAGAACCGGCGATGTGGCGGCACTTCATCCGTCTGGTCATTTGGAAATCACAGACCGTTCCAAAGACGTGATTAAATCAGGCGGCGAATGGATTAGTTCTATCGAGGTTGAAAATGCGGCCATGAACCATCCTGAAGTCGCCATGGCGGCGTGTATTGGTGTGCATCATGAGAAATGGCAAGAACGCCCTCTCCTGATTGTGCAATCCGTGCCGGGTACAACGCCTGACAAGGATGAGATTAAGGAAGCCATTGCAGACAAGGTGGCTAAATGGTGGGTTCCTGATGATATTATCTACACAGATGCCCTGCCGATCGGCGCAACAGGTAAGGTTTTGAAACGGAAGCTAAAAGAAGAATATAAGAATTTTTCTCTTACGCCTTAAAGGTCGAAATATCGGACAATGATTTTTTAATGAGCGCGTGTTTCGGCACGCGCGCATTTTTATCTGGGAAACCGACAACCAGTAAAACAAAGGGCTTCTCTGTTTTGGGACGTTCGCAAATACGGGTCAGAAACCCCATCGGGGCGGGTGTATGTGTCAGCGTGCCTAGCCCTGCCGTATGCAGCGCTGTAATCAGCATGCCGGTGGCAAGACCAACCGACTCGCTCACATAATAGTTCTTTTTATCCTCGCCCGCATGTACACCGCCGCGTTTTTGCGCAAAGACGGCGATCAGCCACGGGGCCGTTTCGAGAAAAGGTTTGGCCGCATCGGTTCCAAGCGGGCCAAGGACGTCCAGCCATTCTTCGGAAGCCTTGCCATCATAGAAGGCCCGTTCTTCGGCTTCTGCGGCCTCACGGATTTGGCGTTTAATGTCGGGATTGCTGATGGCGACAAAATGCCAAGGTTGGTGATTGGCACCGCTCGGCGCTGTACCGGCCGCTTTGATGCAGGTTTCAATCAGTTCTCGCGGCACAGGTTTATCGGAAAAATCGCGGATGGTGCGGCGGGTTTTCAAAGTCTCGAAAACTGCCTGTGCACGGGCCTGCATTTCAGCCTCGGTGCGTTCCGTATATCCTTCAAGCGGCACATAATCCGGCGTTTTGGCCATTAAAGTGTTGTCCAGTCGAGAATGACTTTTCCGGCTTTTCCCGTTTCCATCAAATCAAACGCTTTTTGGAAATCTTTGGCGTCAAAATGATGGGTGATCATCGGGCGCATATCAAGGCCGCTATCGAGCATGGCCAGCATTTTATACCATGTCTCGTACATTTGCCGTCCGTAAATCCCGCGTAGGGTCAGGGCTTTGCCGACAATAATACCCATATCGACCGGAAACGGTTTGGCCGGAATGCCAAGCATGGCAATATTGCCGCCCATAATCATCACATCCAGCATTTGCTCGAAGGCTGGCTGGGAGCCACTCATTTCCAAGCCGACATCGAAACCTTCCCTCATACCGATCTCGGCCATCACATCACGTAATTTTTCTTTGGTCACATTTACGGTGCGAATGCCGGGGGCGACTTTGTTGGCAAGATCGAGCCGCCACTCATTAATATCGGTGAGAACAATACGCCGTGCCCCTGCCCGCTTGGCGACCGCCGCCGCCATCATGCCGATGGGGCCAGCGCCGGTAATCAGGACATCTTCACCCACAAGGTTAAAGCTAAGCGCCGTGTGCACCGCATTGCCGAGCGGGTCAAGAATAGCGGCGATATCAAGCGAAAAATCCGGTTTTAGCGGGATGACGTTAAATTCCGGTAGTGCCAGATATTGTGCGAACGCGCCGGGCAAGTTTACGCCAATGCCTTTTGTATCCGGGTCGAGATGAAATTTACCGGCCCTTGCATTGCGGCTCCTATTGCCGACCACATGTCCTTCGCCGGTGACCCGATCGCCAATCTGGACACGTTTCACAGTTGATCCGATCGCCGCAACTGCGCCGCCATATTCATGGCCGATAATCATGGGGACGGGTACGTTTTTGGCTGACCATTCATCCCATTTATAGATATGCATATCGGTGCCACAAATCGCCGTTTTATGTATTTTGATCAGGATTTCGTTCGGGGCGATTTTGGGCACAGGCATATCCTGCATCCAAAGGCCTTTTTCGGGTTTGGCTTTGACGAGGGCCTTCATTGTACTGGGGAGGACGGTTCGAGACATTAGATCACCCCCAGTTCTTTGCCGACTTTGGTGAAGGCAGCAATGGCGCGGTCAATTTGCTCTGATGTATGGGCGGCACTCATCTGAGTGCGAATGCGGGCTTTGCCTTGTGGCACCACCGGAAAGAAAAACCCGATGACGTAAATGCCTTCTTCCAGAAGCTTAGTCGACATGTCTTGCGCGAGTTTTGCATCGCCGAGCATAACCGGAATGACCGGATGTTCGCCCTCTTGCAAGGTAAACCCAGCCTTTGTCATGCCAGAGCGAAATCTTTTGGCGTTGTCAAACAGACGTGTGCGGAGCGCATCTCCATTTTTGGCCATTTCAATCGCCTTCAGGCTTGCCCCCGCCAAAGACGGAGCCAATGAGTTTGAAAACAGATAGGGGCGAGAGCGTTGGCGGAGCATGTCTACGACTTCTTGTCGCGCACACGTGAATCCACCCATAGCCCCGCCGAGCGCTTTGCCCAGAGTGCCTGTGAGGATATCAATGCGGCCCATCACATTATGATATTCGGCACTACCGCGCCCGCCTTTGCCCATAAATCCGGTGGCGTGGCAATCATCGACCATTGTTAGTGCGTTGTATTTATCGGCCAGATCACAAATGTCGGGCAAGTTGGCAATATATCCGTCCATGGAAAACACACCGTCTGTGACAATCAAGATATGGCGCGCCCCGTCTGCGCGGGCCTGCTTTAGCTGGGTTTCAAGATCGCTCATGTCTGAATTGGCATATCTGTAGCGTTTCGCCTTACACAGGCGCACACCATCAATGATGGAGGCGTGGTTTAGGGCGTCCGAGATGATCGCGTCTTCCGGGCCGAGTAAAGGTTCGAAAACACCGCCATTGGCATCAAAGCAGGCGGCGTATAAAATACTGTCCTCATAGCCAAGCCAGTCCGCAATGGCTTTCTCAAGCTCTTTGTGCACGGTTTGGGTGCCGCATATGAACCGTACAGATGCCATGCCGAACCCGAATTGTTCTTGAGCTTCAATGCCTGCCTTGATCAATTCGGGGCTATCAGCCAAACCAAGATAATTATTGGCACAAAAGTTTAAAACCTGTTTCTCTTCCCCGTCGGCCGTCACTGTAATACATGAGGACTGTGGGCCGGTAATCAGGCGCTCGCGCTTGTACATGCCCTTGGCGTCAATGGCTTCAAGCTCGGTTTTGATATGGGTGAAAAAATCGGATTTAGACATAAGCCCTCACAAAGAATTTATAAGCTCAATGTACGCACTCAATCGTAATTGTCATGCTGATTATTGGGTAATTTTGAGAAATTTATTTCTTCTATTGGCTATTTTTGGTCATTTTGAGCCTGTTAGTCGAACGCCATAACCCGAACACGGGCATGGGAGCTAGCGCCTTGATGATCGACAACACTGACTTTATAAAACCCAGCCTCTTGCGGATGCCATATGGATTTGCCCGAGCTTGCCTGTGGAGAGACGGGGCGACCATCCACATACCAATGTAGGGCCGCACCAGTGTTTGAGCGGGCCGCGAATGTTAGTCCGTGGCCTTGTGCACCAAATGCGCTTACGGCCAGTTCGGCTCCATCTGGTGGAAACAGGATTTCGGGTGAGCTTGCGACGTGTCCACCAAATATTTGCAATCCTCGCGGCGCTGTGTCCATTTTCTGGTAATGGCGATCTTTGGCCGTGTTGCCTAGGTTGGAGAACACATCAAACAATAAAGGAGCGGCGGCTTGGCGGCCGGTTTTGCCAACCCGCGGCGCGCCATCAGGTCGACCAACCCAGACAATGACCGTCCAAGCGTCCGTATAGCCTGCCGCCCATGCATCGCGAAACCCGTAGGATGTGCCGGTTTTATAAGCAATGTCATGGCTTTTGCGAGTCAGCCAATGGGGTACACGTCCATCAGGGGTTGGGGCTTGGCGCAATATATCGGTGATTTTCCTAGCGCTTGACGGGCTCATCAATTGATAAGCCTGTGCGCATTTACCGCCCTGTTCCAACCAGACCAAAGGTTTTGCATGGCCCTCATTGGCAAGAGCCGCATAGAGTATCGCCAAGTCTTCGACCGTCATGCCTGCTCCGCCAAGCGCAAGGGCCAATCCGGTTTCACTGTTAAGCTGTGTCGGTTTGACAATCTTGGCCCCTGTCAAATTCAGTGCAGCTGCAAACCGGTCTGTCCCGACTTTGTCCAGAGCGATCACGGCGGGAACGTTGAGGGAATGGCCGAGGGCTTCGAAAATGCGTACCTGCCCATGATAGCGGCGATCAAAATTTTCCGGCTGATAACTACCAAACCGTGTGGGGGCATCGAGAATAAACGAGCCCGGTGCGGACAGGCCATCGTCAAATGCAAACCCGTATATAAATGGTTTCAGGGTGGATCCGGGGGAACGGGGACGATCGGTCATATCAATCCACCCGCCCGGCCTATCCCGTCCCGCCGAGCCAAGATGGGCTCTGACTTTCATGGTTTTATTGTCAATCACCAGAACGGCGACATTAAAACTTTTATCGTAGGTGTAGCTTGTGGCCAGCCGTGCCACATCGCTTTGAATACGGGTGTCGAGACTTGATATGATTTTTGTATTCCACTCACGGACATGAGACTTAAGTTTATTTCCGGTCAGCCATGCGAGGTTTGGAAACGCGTATTTCTTACTGGATACACGCTCCTCTTTCGCCTCGCGGTACTGGATGTCGCTCAACAAGCCGACCTTGTGCACTTTTTGTAAAATTTCGTTACGGGTTTGGGTAGCGATTTTTGGATGCCTGTCCGGACGGCGGGCTTCGGGAGATTGTGGCAAGGCGATCAGGAGGGCGATTTGCGCATCTGTGAGTTGGCGCGGTGATTTATCAAAATAAATCCGGCTGGCCGCCGCGATCCCTTCAATATTGCCGCCATAAGGTGTGTGGGTCAGGTATAATTCCAGTATTTCGCGCTTGGATAACCGCATCTCGATTTGTACGGCTCTGATCGTTTCGATCATTTTCGAGCGTAATGTCCGTGGCCTTGGTTCCAGTTTACGCACCAATTGCATGGTTAAGGTAGACGCACCCGAGACAGCACGACCTTCACGACCCCAAGAGCGGATCGCCCGCAACACGGCGATAGGATCAACGCCGCTATGGCGGTAAAACCGCTTGTCCTCGATTGCGATCAATTGCGCGATGAACCGGCTATCAATATCGTCATAGGCGGCTTTGATACGCCAGCGGCCATCCTCGACGGAATAGGCACTAAGCCATTGTCCCTGCTTGTCCGTAACGAGAACGGATGTGTTATAGGCTTTGTCTAGCGGTGGCGGGAACGCGGCATTGGCAAGCAACAGGCCGATCCCGACCAGTACCGCCATACGCACCCATTTTTGCACCCGTAACATTCCCGATCCCTGCCCTATCCTCGATTGCCGGAAGTAATCACCACACGTTGGGTTTTGGTGTTGGATTGGTCGGCGGGCCGGTACATGTCCTGAACAACTGCACCGGGCCAGACAAAATCACCCGCCGTAACGGCGCGGACAATATAGGCAATGGCGTATTGATCTTTGCGGTAAGTATCTGCAACCGCGACAACCCTGTCATCACGCATTTCCTGGGTTTGGAACGCGCTTAGTTGTCCCAGCCAGCTAAAAGCACCCTTTTGCCCGTTTTGTTGAGCGCCGTCTTCTTGAGTGAGGATGGTTTCAACCTCCATCCCCGCAGGCAGTAAGTCGGCGAGAACGGCTTGACGCGATCTGGTAATGGTCGAGCTAAACCGCACCCGCACAATAAATTTTTCGCCTTTTTGTACCGCCGATAAATCGGCCAATTTGCCTGTCATGGTAAAAATGTTTTTACTGACGACGAAACCTTTCTGGGTTGGCACGGGCGCTTGTAGCGGAGAACCTGTCACCATGACAGAGCGCCATGTTTCCACATCGCTTTCATTGGTGAATGTGACGCTGTTCACAAGATCCGCCCCGTACAAATGCGCCTTCGTGATGCCTTTGGAGGACTGCAACTCGGCTTCGGGCGCGACAATATTCACAGGCTTGCTATTTACCAAGAAGCTACGGATGGCCAATATGGTCTGGGCTTTTTCTTGAGTGTGTAGCTGATTTGGTGGTTTCAAACTCTCGTCAAATGCGTTTTGAACGGTTTGTAAGACGCCCACTGCGTCCACTTCATTGACGAGGCTCATCAGACCGGCAGCGTCACGCAACGGGGTCTGATAATAATCATTTTCATCACTATAGCCCAGTTTTTGCGTGGCGGTTGCAAAGGCTTTTTGCGAACGATATCCATCATCCATCATGACCAGTGCCGCACCAATATGACCCCATGCCAGCGGCGAGTTCATTTTTTTTGCATGATTATCGTAGAAATAACGCATGTCCCCTAAATCCGCTTTACCGGCCCGTGCAAGTACATAATGTGCATAGGCGGCGGCTTCGGCCTGTCTGGTTTCACGGGTTTTGTTGTTATCGTTATAAAACTTATACCGGTATGACAGGCTTGGATATTTTTCCATTTTTGTCATTTTTTTCAATGCGGTATAAGATTTATTTAGGGCGTCCGCATTGACGACATATTCTTCGTCCTTGGTGCGTTGCAAGAAATCGGTTGCGTACACACCAATCCACGGACTTGCATATCCATCCCCTTCAGACCAAAGGCCGAATGCGCCGTCATGGCCCTGACGATTGAGAATACGGTCAATGGAGGTTTGCACGCCTTCCCGCGCTTTAAGAGGCCCCATGCCAGCAACACCGCCCAGGTCATTGGCATATAGCAAAGGCAGGGCCGCACTTATGGTTTGTTCCGTACATCCATAAGGATAGCGCGAAACGGACGCGGCATAGGCGCTGGGGTCAAGATTGGGCGCATTGGCGAATGAAATATTTACATCAACCGTGCCAAGCTCAAGCCCCTGCATGATTCTTGGATCAAGTGTGTAGGATTGTCCGGGGTTCATACGGGCCGTCACCATGCGGGTGATTGGCAAAAATGCGTTGCGGGTTTGTAAATTACTCAGGCTTTCGACTTTGTAATTTCTCGGCCCCTTAATGGTTAAGCCAACTTCGCTTACCCCTGTCTGGCTAGCCAGAATTTCACGGGTGACGCTTTTGCGTTCGCCTTTGGCTAGCTCGACACTCTCGCTTGCATCATCAATAGAGAGGTTATTGGTGCCCGAAAGGGAGACGCCGTATTTACCGGCCCTACCGTCTACATTGTCCAAGGACACAGTGGCTATGGCCCGATCTCCGGGGGCCATAAATCGCGGCAATGCCAGTAAGGCCGGTACAGGATCGCGGACTTTCATAGGCCGGGAATCACTACCGAGCGCACTTTTGCTCCACGCGACGGCCATCAGGCGAAGCTCGCCGTTAAATTCAGGTAAGTCGACTTGTATTGTTACCGTGCCGCTTTTTACAGTTACGGGGCCACTATAGAGGGAGACGACTTTGATCGGGGTGGCCGTTAAGCCTTCCCCGCCCAAGCTATCACCGCCAGAGTTGGCGATGGCGGCAAGGCCGAGATTGGGATTTAACAATCGCGCATAATCATCACGCACATCTACATTTAGGGATTTTTTGCCAAAATACCATTTTTGCGGATCAGGGGATTTGTATTTGGTCACCTGCAACACGCCCTCGTCAATGGCGGCCAAAGTCATCCAGACTTTTTCACCGCGCGGCACATTAGCAAACTTGATTTTTATGTTTTGCTTGCGGTTCGGGCGCACGACATCCGGTGTCTGTATGGCCAGTTCCATTTTCTGTTTGCTAACATCAAGTGCGATATAGCCTATGCCGACGGCGCGGCGCGGAACGGGACGCGCATCAACACTGCGCGGTGTGTAAACCGTCAGCAGAGCATAGACGCCTGCCCCCATATTCTTATCCAGTTTCACACTGATTTCTGAACCGCCTTGCGGGATTTGTACCGTGCGGATGCTTTGCACCTTGTCATTGGCCAACACCAACTCGCCGATACCGGCATAGGGGGCTTTTACGGTCAATGTAATTGTGTCGCCGCCTTTTATGTTACCTGACGGCACACCGATCTGGACCTGATCCGGTGCATCGGAGCTTGAGGAGCCGCCCCAACCGACCGAGAACCGGTATGCGCTTTCTGCGCCGCTTTGTTTATCACGAACCATGAGGCGGTAATCGCCCCAGTTTAAAGTGTGGCTTAGATCAATGCCTGTGCTTGCGTCTATATCAACACTGCCGCGTGCGCGCTCAATATCGCGAATTTCGCGACGATAGCGCCAGCTTCCGTATTGGCGATACCAGTTATAGTGCCAGTCTTCTTCGACCAAGACCCATTCTACGCCTTTTAGCGAGACCGTCTGGCCTTGCCAGTCCACAGCTTTGACATTGAAGCTGAACGGTTTATTGCGCTCTACGCGGCCATCAAAATCGGGTTTCATGCCAATATATACATCATTGGTACGCACAGGCACGCGGGCGCTATTTTTTACATAACGTCCACCGGGTTCGGCTGTGCCGACCGTGATTTCTGCGCGCAGGGGATGGGAGGTTTTGATATTTTCTTTGGCCAGATTTATCCCAAGCTCCAATATGCCTTCGCCGTCCGTTGTACCGCCGCCTAAATCCATAAAGATTTCGCGGAAACTTTCATCCGCTTTGCCAAAGCTATAGTCTTTGAGGCTGGGGAATGGTTTTGGATCGACACGAATGCGGGCTTCGCCTTCTGCGCTCAGCCCTGCCCCGTTGGCACCGTATAGAAACTGGGCAGAAACCTCGAAGGTTCTGACACCGGTTTTGCGAATGGGGGCATTGTCGATATTGATATCAACACGTAATTTTTGAGGGGCAAAATCTTCGACCGAGAATTCTGCATTGCCAACGCGGCCCATTCCGTCCACCTCGACGAAAGCCCGCCAGACACCGCGCGGAGCAGAACTCGGCACAGTAAAATTTTGCAAGAGCGTGCCCTCGAGGGTGTCCTCGAAGCGCACAGTGCTGAATTCGATCCCGTTAGGCTTGGTGAAACGGATTTGGCCGTTGCGGCCGGAAACTGCACGCCCCATTTTTCCGCGTAACATGGCCGTTAAATGTACGGTTTCGCCCGGGCGGTAGACACCGCGATCCGTAAACACATAGGCATCAATGTCTTTATGGGCTTGTCGTCCGCCAATTGCGAATGCGGAAAGATCGAGCGGGGAGCGGTTAAAATCAAGGACGGCATAATCACCGTTGGTACCGTAGGCCATCAACATGCGGGGCCGGTTTGTGTTTTGTCCATGTAACAGTGCACGGGCAAAATGCACCCGTCCTTTGCTGTTCGAAACGGCACTACTGAGTATTTCATTGTTGTAGGCGACGAGATCAACCCGGGCTTTCTTGACTGGCTGCGCTGTATCAATTGAGCGCAAACTTACATCCAGCCCGTCTTCACTTTGATAGGTGGTCATGGCCAGATCAGTGGAAATAATCCAGCGCCAGGCTTTGGCTGTGCGGTAGTCGTCCGTGCCGTGTGTACGGCCAGCGTTGACAATATAGGCGCCCGGTTTCAATTCCCCGACCAAATCGTTCAGTGGCAGAATGGTTGTTGTCAGTGTATTGGGAGAGCTTTTGATCGGCAATGTGCCTTTCCATATGCTTTGGCGGATATCTGTGGCTGCGTCACTATATTCGTAAGAGTAACCGCCCTCTGGTGTTGCTCTGCCGGTTTGGGGGCTTCGGCGGGCCATCATGCGATCTCCGACCCTGAAGATTTCTATATCCAGCATGTCAATATTGACGGTTTCAATCGCTAGACCTTGTGCGCCGATGCGGGGCAAGATTACACCATTGCCGCGAAAGGCTACATAAGGAGGCCGGTCACCGAAACTGATCTCTATGGTTTTATCTTCTTTCAACGCCGCGTCTTTTTGGCTTTGCAAGCCTTTGAGCAAGGTGAGTTGATAGTCTTGTCCGAATTTAAGTCCTGATAAACAGACGGACTTGCCGGAAATATCGGCCGTCAATTTTGTTTCGGGCGTTGTGCGGATGTAGTCGATGATTTTTAAACCGTCAGCATTGTCCATGTCTTGCGTGAATTGAAGGCAGGCTTTGGGAAGTTCTGACCCGTTATCGACCTTCCAGCCATCATAGCGAAACCCTTTGGTTTGCGTGAGTGTTTGCGAGGCTGATGCCGGATTTTGTGTGTCTGAAACTGTGCTTGCGGATGAGCTTTGCACGGATTGTGCATCTCGTTTCTCGAGCGCCGAATATCCAAACCATCCCGCCACAGCGACGATAACAAGGGCAAAAAACACGAATACGGACTGACGTTTCATAACAAACTCCTCACTTACAGAATCAGTTATAGCAAACATTGTGGCATTCATGTGCCGTGATTGTGCTGTTTTTAGAGATTCACGTCTGTTTAACCATTTTCTCTAACGGCAAATACACATCCGGGCGCTATTAAAGCGGTAATTGTTCACGCATAATGGTTGCCTTGTGGTACCAGAACACTAAGCCCTGCCCTTGCTCTCTCTAGGCGCAGGGCTTTTTTATGGCCTTTATTCCCACTCAATGGTTCCCGGTGGTTTCGAGGTAATGTCGTAGACAACCCTGTTCACACCACTGACTTCATTGATGATCCGTGTGGCCGTTTCTCCCAAGAACTCGTGATCAAACGGGTAATAATCAGCCGTCATACCGTCCGATGACGTGACGGCGCGTAAGGCCAGCGCATATTCATATGTACGGCCATCCCCCATAACCCCGACCGTTTTCACTGGCAATATGACCGCGAAGGCCTGCCAGATAGTGTTATAAAGGCCGTGCTTTCGGATTTGATCAAGATACACCGCGTCTGCTTCACGTAGTAAATCCAATTTTTCTTTGGTGATCACACCGGGGCAACGAATGGCCAGACCGGGGCCTGGAAACGGATGACGTTCGACAAAGGCCGGATCAAGCCCCAATTCGCGGCCAAGCTCGCGTACTTCGTCTTTGAACAATTCCCGCAAAGGTTCGACCAATTCCATATCCATACGCTCGGGCAAGCCCCCGACATTATGGTGGGATTTAATGGTGACTGACGGGCCACCGTCAAAGGAGACGCTTTCGATCACGTCTGGATACAATGTGCCTTGGGCCAAGAATTTTGCGCCGCCAATTTTCTTGGCTTCTGCTTCGAAAATATCGATAAAGGTTTTGCCGATTATTTTTCGCTTTTGCTCCGGGTCCGAGACGCCCTCAAGCAGATCAAGGAACTGGTTTTCGGCGTCTACATGTACGAGGTTTATGCTGTAGTGCTTTGAAAACAAATCAACAACTTCGTCCGCCTCGTTTTTACGCATCATGCCTGTATCGACAAACACACATGTCAATTGATCGCCTATGGCCTCATGCAACAATACGGCAACTACGGATGAATCCACGCCTCCGGACAAGCCACAAATGACATTACCATCGCCAACTTGTCTGCGTACTGCTGCAATAGATTCGTCCTTAAACTGCGCCATTGTCCAGTCGCCCTTAAATCCGGAGATTTTATGGGTGAAATTGCGTAAAAGTTGCGTGCCGATTTTCGTATGTACGACCTCGGGATGAAACATAACACTGTAGTATTTACGGGCTTTATCTTCGGTTGCCGCAAAGGGTGCGTTAGGTGATTTGGCAATAATTTCAAAGCCTTGGGGAAGCTTGCTGACACGATCCCCGTGGCTCATCCATACACGGTGGGTGCTTCCGACTTCGCCTATACTGTGAAAAATCGGGCTATCTTTGACAATCTCGATGTCGGCCCTGCCAAATTCGCGCTCAGTGGAGGTTTCAACCGTGCCGCCAAGCTGTAAACACAGGGCTTGTTGTCCATAACAAATGCCCAAAATGGGCACATTTAGCGTAAAAACACTATCTTCAATGCGGGGGCTTTTATCGCCGATCACACTACTGGGGCCGCCCGAGAGAATGATCGCTTTGGGGGCATAGTCGGCCAAGAATTGCGGCGTGATACGGTTATAGGGGTGTACTTCGCAATATATGCCGCTTTCGCGGACACGCCGCGCAATCAACTGTGTGACTTGGGAGCCGAAATCAATGATCAGTAATTGTTCATGCAGTTGTGTGTCAGACATAAAGTACCTGCTATTTTGCTTTTTCTTGTTCTTGTTTACGTTCCATAACGGCGAAGAAGAACCCGTCTGTATTGGTAGACGCGGGTGTTAAGGTGACGGTGAGACCGTCCTCGGACCAAGGCTTGGCTTTATCTACACCGATTTTATCTTCCCAGACCTCGCCAGCCGAGAGCAGTTCAAACTCGGGGTTTTCGTCAAGGAATGTATAAATCTGGCCCTCGTTTTCTTCGGCAAACATGGAGCAAGTGACATAGAACATCAGCCCGCCCGGTTTGACATAAATTTTGGCCTGATTGAGCACGATGTGTTGTTCTTTCAAGCGAACTTCCAGCGTTTCAGGGGAAAGCCGCCATTTTGCGTCCGGCTTTCTGCGCCAAGTGCCCGAGCCCGAGCACGGGGCATCGACAAGAACCCTGTCCATTTTCTTCATCAGTTTTCCCCACTTAGAGAGCGGGGGCTGGCACATGTTTACATTTTGCGCACCGGCGCGCATGGCCCGTTGATACAAGGGGGCCAGACGGCGCTTATCAACATCATAGGCGAAAATTTTACCTTCCCCACCCATGTCTCCGGCCAAAGCCAGTGTTTTACCGCCGCCGCCTGCGCAGAAATCCATAATCTTCTCGCCCGGTTGCGCATCAACAAGCAGCGCTACCAATTGGGACCCCTCATCTTGTATTTCAATGCCACCCGTCAAAAATACAGGCTCAGCTTGAATATTTGGCAGTCGGGCCAAACCCATACCCGCCTCTATGCGAATCCCGTTTGGAGCAAGGGTGCACGAGATTGGACCAAACTCTGAGAGTTGCTCCAAAGCATCGGCTTGGGTTGTTTTGAGTTTGTTAGCGCGTAAATCCAAGGGTGGACGTTTCAAGAGCGCTTGGCCCTCGGCAATCGCATCCTCCCCGTAATTATTAGCAAAGCTTGGCCAGACCCATTCGGGAATATCGGCCTGTATCCATTCGGGTGCGTGGTTTAAGTCCTTTGCACCCGACAGCGCTTTTTTCTCGCCGTCATGAAGTGGTTCCGGGCCATGATCATCGTCAGCAATCGCCGTTTCTATGGCTTCAATGCTCTCGTCCCACGCCCAGACAAGTGTGCCGAAAACGAGTGCGCGCGCGCCGTCATCTTCCATACGCCAGGCAATGGATGATTTGCGGCGCAGGGCATCGTGCACAAGTCCACCAATTGCGGCGCGGTCTTTGGAACCTGCGAAACGGTGCTTCTTGCCCCAATCGCGTAAAGCCTCTGTTGCCGGAGTGTGTTGTTCGATTACATCGTTCAACACTTCGATTGCGGCCTGTATACGTCCACCAAATTTCATATTTGTCTCTAGTTCTGATTTGAATAGTTCGGGGCTTCGCGGGCAATGGCCACATCGTGGACATGGCTTTCGCGTAAACCCGCATTGGTAATTCTAATGAAACGGGCGTTTTTATGTAGATCAAGAATAGACCCAGATCCCGTATAGCCCATTGCGGCCCGTACGCCGCCCAGTAATTGATGAATAATCGGGCCGACAGGGCCTTTATAGCCAATACGGCCTTCAATGCCTTCGGGGACAAGCTTCATGCTGTCAGAGACTTCTTTTTGGAAATATCTGTCGGCAGACCCACGGGCCATAGCCGCAACCGACCCCATACCGCGGTAGGATTTATAAGAACGTCCCTGATAAAGGAATACGTCGCCCGGTGTCTCTGATGCGCCTGCAAATAATGAGCCGATCATGGCGCATTCTGCCCCCACGGCCAGAGCTTTGGCCATATCGCCCGAGTATTTAATGCCCCCGTCGGCAATCACCGGAATATTGGCTTTTTTCGCCGCCTTGCAAACATCAACGAGGGCCGTCAGTTGCGGCACACCGATACCAGCGACAATGCGGGTCGTGCAGATTGATCCCGGGCCTATACCAACCTTTAGGGCGTCTGCTCCGGCTTTAATCAAGTCTTTTGCGGCCTCTTCTGTCGCAATATTACCTGCGATGATTTGTGTATCGGGAAATTGTTTTTTAAGTCTGCGGACTTGTTCGATCACTTTGATCGAATGTCCATGAGCTGTATCGATGACAAGGGCGTCCACACCGGCCTCGATTAAAGCTTCGGCGCGCTCAAAGCCTGCGTCTCCAACAGTTGACGCGGCACCAACCCGTAACCGGCCATGCTCGTCTTTACAGGCATTGGGATAGGAAAGAGCTTTCTCCATATCCTTGACCGTGATCAGGCCAACGCAACGATACTCATCATCCACCACCAGCAATTGGTCAATTCTATGGGCATGGAGCAATTCTTTGACTTGAATTTCATTGGCGCCTTGTTTCACGGTCACCAAATCACGGGTCATAAGCTTCGACACGCTCTCATTTGGCCTTGTCGCAAACCGGATATCGCGATTGGTAATGATCCCGACAAGCAGGTCGTCTTTTCCGACAACAGGAAAACTGGTGAAGGAATGGCGATCCGTCAGTAAACGAAGCTCGGCCAATGTGGCTTCGGGGTGAATGGTGACCGGATTGACCACCATGCCTGACTCGTAGCGTTTCACCTTGCGCACTTCTTCGGCCTGTTCTTCATTGCTGAGATTACGGTGAATAATACCCATGCCGCCAGACTGCGCCATCGCTATGGCAAGTGGGGCTTCGGTCACCGTATCCATAGCCGCAGACAAGAGCGGCACATTCAAGCGTATTGATTGCGTCAGGCGTGTACTTAGATCAGCATCTGCAGGTAAAATATTCGATGCTCTTGGCTGTAAGAGCACATCGTCAAACGTAAGACCTTCGCGAATATCCATAGGAAATCTCCATCATTCTTACGGGAGCGAATTAACAGGAAAAAACGGGGTAAGCTAGTAAAGATTTCAGAAAAACTGAAGTTTCTTACCCTAAGTGCTTATTTCCCCGAAACCTCTTTCCTCGAAGCCTCTTTCCCTGAAACACTTGGGCCCCGAAACCCCTGAGCCACAAGATACATTTCAGGGCTTCCGTCCCGTGAGGCTTTCGGTTTGGCATGGCGAACGGTATCAAATTTGAACTTCAAAGCATTGAGCAGGTTTTTCTCTGCCCCGCCTTGGAAAACTTTCGTTACGAATGCGCCACCGGGTTTTAAAACCTGATAGGCAAAATCAGCGGCCGCTTCGACCAGAGCGACCGTGCGTAAATGATCCGTATTTTTATGTCCTGTCGTGTTCGCCGCCAGATCAGACATGACCAAATCGGCCTGCCCGCCCAGCATTTTGATCAAAACTTTGGGTGCGGCCTCGTCCATGAAGTCCATTTCGATAATCTCGGCCCCTGCAACGGGCTCCATTGGCAGTATATCAATGCCAATCACCCTTCCGGCGTGATTTTCAACCGCGATCTGTGACCAGCCACCGGGGGCGGCGCCAAGATCGACAATGACCGCGCCTTTTGACAGGAGATGGAACTTCTCGTCCAGTTCGCTCAACTTAAAGGCTGCGCGGCTGCGATAGCCTTTAATCTTGGCTTTTTTAACATAAGGATCGTTCAGTTGTCGCCGCAGCCAGAGTGTGGACGAAATTTTTCTGCCCCGTGCCGTTTTGACCCGCGTATCCATCATACGGGTTTCGTCGGCTGCCTTTTGCACGGCCTCACGGTTGTTCCAGCCCCGTTTTTTACCGGACGGTTTTGATCCGCTCATTTTGCCTTTTGGGCTGCCTTTTTGATTGTTCTCGTCACTCATGATTTTTTTCTGGTTCTGGATTTTTAGATTCTGGGTTTTCGGGTTCTTTATCTTCAGATTCTGGATTTTCAGATTCTGGATTTTCAGATTCTGGATTTTGAGGCTGAGACTTGTCCGGATATCTGATTTGGGATTTGTTCATTAATCCCATCAACATGCCTTCGCGTAGGCCTCTGTCGGCAACGCGGGTTTTCTCTGATGGCCATAATTCACAAATTACGTCCAAAATTGCACACCCCGCCGTCAGCATTGTGGCCCGATCCTTACCAATACAGGGTTCTTGTTGGCGCACTTCTAACGGCAATGTGCTTAACCGGTGCGCTGTCGAAATGATGTCCTTGGTGTCCATCCAAATGCCGTCCACTTTATCACGCTGGTAATAAGGCAGCTTCAAATGCACGCCGGCCAGACTGGTAATGGTTCCGGACGTGCCGACGATGTGCCCTCGCCCTTCTTGAAAGACATTTACAAATCTTTTTTCGCAACCCTGTTCCTGAATATGTTTCAAAACGTAGGCTTTCATGCTGGCATACCACCCTGCCAGATCGTCCGGGTTCTCGGGATACATTTCGCTGAGATTTACAACGCCGACTGGCAAGGAGGCCCACGCGCTAATGGGGGGGCGGTGAAGGCGAATGCCCTGCTCCGTGTTTAATCTGCGCACATCGACCCAAGAAAGTTCCGTTGATCCACCGCCAATATCTATGACCAGAGCCACGTCTTTAGTGCGGTCAATGATATTTAAACATCCCATAACCGATAATCGAGCCTCTACACGCGGGGATATGGTCTCAAATTTCAGCCCTGTTTCACGCTGCACTCTTTCCATAAATTCGGCCCCGTTAGAGGCCTCGCGGCAGGCCTGGGTCGCAATGCAGCGCCAACGTTTGACAGATTTTGCGCGCATTTTAGCCGCGCAGATACCAATCGCCTTTACGGCAGCGTCCATGCTGGCCTCCGACAATCGCCCTGTCGCTGCTAAGCCCGCGCCTAAACGCGCAACGTTTGAATAGGAATCAACAACGTGAAAACCGTTTGGAGTGGAACGGGCAATCAGCAAGCGGCAATTGTTTGTGCCAAGATCAATAGCACCAAAATACTGGCCCTTGCCCCTTCCAGAGCCCCGATTAGACCCATTTCTGGAGCCGTGTCCAGAACCACGTCTGTGCCGTCTCTTAGGCATACCGTCTGAACGGTCACCTGTAGAGCCGGAACCCATATCATCCGGCATACATTCTCAACTTTCCGGCTGGTCGCAAATTGCGCCGCTCGCCTATTCCCGCATAGAATAGCTGGTTTCGAGTATAAAAAGATAGGGTTTTTTCTAATGAATATCGATGTGGTCCGAAAACTGTGACCAATCCGGTTCTGGACGCAGGGCTTCTATCGCCTCATGCTGTGTGAAAAATACTTCTCCGGTTAATTTTTCCAAGAAATTTGAACGGTGTAGCCGCTCACGCACCTGTGCATGCATTTCGGAGAGATGAAGTTTGATATCCAAATCATACAAACGGTCATTTATCACCAGTAAGCTCTCGAGCGCACTGGCGTCAATACGGTTTACGGCAGGGCACATTAGCACCAAGTTTCGCATTTTCGGGTATTTAACGACCAGTTGGGCCACTGTGTCTTCAAGGAATCTGGCATTTGCAAAGTACAGGCTTTCGTCAATACGCAGGGTTTTTACCTCGTCGAATTCCTCTACCGTATATAAATCTGCGTCCCGATAATGTTCTGTGCCCAGAAACCGGCCAACTTCGACAGTGTGCGGCTTCAAGGTCAAACGAATGTGGAAGATCATGGACAGGATTGTACCGATGAGCACACCGTATTGGATACCCACCAACAAAACCGCGAAGAAGGCACCGAGTGCGGTCAGCGCGTCCGCCTTGGAATAGCACCATGTATTCCAGATATCTTTGAAGTTCAGCAGGCTGAAACAGGAATAGACAATAAGACCGGCAAGGGTCGCCAGTGGCATGGATTTTAATATGGGCAGGATTGTCAATATGGCCAAAGCCACGACCAAAGCTGTCATGACACCGACCAGCGGGCTTTTGGCACCTGATGAAAAATTAATAGCTGAACGGGACAGGCTGCCCGCGACGGGGTATGCACCGGTTAAACCTGCGGCAATATTGGCAGCCCCTACACCCAGTAGCTCTTTGTTCGGGTCAACACGGGTACGGTTTTTTGCCGCCAAAGTCTGTCCGATCGATACACTGTCCACAAATCCGACCAGGCTGATTAAAAATGCAGACACAATCAGGCTTTTCCAATGCGCCAGTTCTGCCACAGGAAACATAAATTGCGGCAACACCGCAGGAATATTCCCAATTGTTTCCACGCCGTATTTTTGTTCAAGCCCAAGCCATCCCGTTAAAACAGTTGCAACGCCAACCACTAAAATCGGGGATAATTTTACGATAAGTCGCGCATGGCGTTTCCTCAGCCCTGCCAAGCGTAACCAACGCAAACCGTATCGTTTCAAGAATAACAAAGCGACGATTGTCCCCACGCCAATACAGCTTGGCACCAAATGTGCCTGCTCTAAATTCGAGAGAAATGAGGGCATCATTTCCGCAAACCGGCGCCCTGTAACTTCGATCTGGAAAATATATTTGAACTGGCTGAGCATGATCAGAATGGCGGCACCTGTTATATAGGCGGATACTACAGGTCGGCTAAAAAAGGTTGCCAGAGCGCCGCCGCGCATCATGCCAAATAAAGTCAGAAAACCGCCAGCCATTAAGGCCAGCATGGCCGCACTTACGAGGCGAAATTCTTCAGGGACTTGCGAAATCACGGCCATTGTCATCAAGGATGTAATGGCGACCGGCCCGACAGCCAAAAACCGCGAGGATCCGAAAAATGCATAGGCTATAGACGGAAAAATGGCGGCATATAGCCCCGTTTGCGGCGGCAGGCCGGCCAATAGTGCATAGGCGAGAGATTGCGGGACCAATAATACAGATAAAATCAGGGCAGAGATCAAATCTCCGATTAAATATCCGCGCTTGTATCCGTTTAGCCAACCATAGTTCTGAAGAAGCAATGTGCGCATGTTCATAACCGATCACTCTTGGGGCGAAGTCTACACTATTCGTCGCAAAACTGCATTAAGGCCGTGCGAAGGTTTTCCAGATCATAGCCGGCCGTTTGCGCGGCGTCCAAGACACTGTCTACCCCTTGGGTCTTTGCATTGACGAAGCTCCACAAAATGCTGGCCCGTTTTCCACTGCCGCAATAGGCCAGCACCGGTTTGGGGAGTGTTTCCAAAGCCTCCGCCATTGCGGCGATGATATCTGCGTTTAATTGTCCCATGCCCATCGGGAGATAAACCGTTTGTAACCCGGTTTGCTCTGCGACTTCAAAAACATCGGCACAACGTGGTTGGAGCGGTATTTCTTTATCTGGCCGATTACAGATAATCGACTTGAAGCCCGCGCCCTTTATGGCCTCTACCTGATCAGGCGAGATTTGTCCGCATACGGATATATGGTCTGATAATTTATTGAAACTACTCATAGCGACTCAGTCTTACACGTTTTTATGCAAAACACCTATAGGGTCTCTACAATCCAGCCCAGAGCGCCAGCCAATACGTTATCCCCGAAGACACATAGGCAAGTGCAAACAAATACCCAAACATCACCAGTGCCCATTTCCAGCTATTGGTTTCACGGCGTGCCACGGCCAGTGTGGAGAGGCATTGAGGTGCAAATACAAACCAGGCAAGGAATGCCAGCGCCATAGGCAGTGTCCAGTCGGCGGCCAAAGCCTGTTCTATCATAACGGATTGGCCGTCTGCATCCTGCACATTATAAACAATCGAAAGTGTAGAAACGGCAATCTCGCGCGCCGCCATAGCCGGGATCAAGGCAATGGCCATTTCAAGGTTAAAGCCGATCGGGGCCAGTACCGGTTCCAGAACACGGCCCAACATGCCCGCATAACTGTCGCGGATAACCCCGTTATTATTGGGATAGGTCGATAAAAACCAGACAATGATCGAAGCCGGTAGAATAATCCGCCCTGCCCGTGTCATGAAAATCATGGCGCGTTGCCAAAGCCCCAATAGATAGTCTTTTAAAGACGGGAGTTTATAGCTGGGCATTTCGAGCAAAAGCGGCGGAGTTGCGCCTTTTGTCAGGGTCTTTTTGAGCACCAAAGCCGCCAGAAGAGCAAAAACAATACCGGCGATATACAAACCGAACATAACCAGACCTTGCAGCCCGAAAATCCCGACTTTAGTCGCCGGAATAAAAGCCCCGATCACGATAATATAGACCGGTAACCGGGCCGAACATGTCATGAGCGGCGCAATCAGTATTGTCGTGATACGGTCTTTTTCGTTTTCAATCGTCCGCGCCGCCATAATGCCGGGGATTGCACAGGCAAAACTGGACAGTAGCGGGATAAAGGCCCGACCGTTCAAGCCGACTTTGGCCATGGCAGAATCCACCAAAAACGCGGCGCGGGTCATATACCCCGAAGCTTCCAACGCCAGGATAAATGCAAACAAGATTAAAATTTGCGGCAAGAACACGATGACAGACCCGACGCCGGCGATAATGCCGTCGACAATGAGAGATTTTAGCCACCCATCACTTAGAAACGCGCTTGCATATGAACCAAAAGCCCCCGTGCCTGCCTCGATAATGTCCATAGCCGGGCCAGACCACGCATAAACCGCCTGAAACATAATAAACATAATTGCAGTCAGAATGAATAGGCCTAGCACCGGGTGCAGAACGATATTGTCAATTTTTGACGATGTATTCTGGGCCCCCGAGGTGTGAACCGTGCGCTTGGTTATCTTTCGGGCCTTCTTTTGGATGTGTTGTAAATCCTCGCCCTCGGCAGTTGGCTTCTCGGCCTTGCCTGCCGCAATTTTTACTGTCCAGGCATCCAGAGCTTCGACGATTGAAGATCGCCCTTTGGCCCGCACCGCCACACACGAGACAACCGGCACTCCGATTTCTTTCTCCAGCGCGGCCAAATCAATTTCGACCCCGTCGCGTGCGGCCATATCCATCATGTTCAAGACTACAATCATGGGCAAGCCATAGTTCTTGGCTTGGAGAACATTATGTAAATGGGTTCGGATATGGGCGGCGTCCATGACGACCATAATCGCATCAGGCGCTTGCTCGCCGTCGAGGCGTCCGTGGATGAAATCCAGAGTGACACGCTCATCCGCACTATGGCCGCAATCGCCATATATGCCGGGCAGATCAATCAGTTCGATCTTGCGATCATCTTTTGTTGTGTAGAAGCCTTTCGAGAATTCCACCGTTGCACCGGGGTAATTGGCAACCTTGGCCCGACCGCCGGTCAGCGCGTTAAATAAAGATGTTTTGCCGCAATTCGGCGCGCCCAACAGCCCTAGTCGTAATATTGTATCGGTGCTCATGCTTAACCTTCCGGGGACTGCACGGGAATAACGCGTATCATTCCGGCTTCTTGCGGGCGCATAGCGATTGAGGTGCCGTGCAATCTTATATTCAGCGGCGAACCACCGAACAGGCCTATATGGGTTATTTCCACCACATCACCTTCGGCAAATCCGATTTCGCGTAGACGGATTTCTGTATGCGGCGTGTCTGCACAAAACCCGGTAATTTTTGCCGGTACGTTTTTAGCCATATCTGCCAATTTTATCTGTGTTGTCATTTTACCCTCTTTCTCTTTCTATTACTGCGAGTTATTATCAATTGCAAACTAGAAATGCCGTAAAATACTAAACAGACAAAAACACAACAACAGATCAAATTGCCATAGACAGGCGCTTCCCCTTCCCTTATAACGCCGCCTCTAGATCGCATTTGACGTAGCTCAAAATAGCCTATGTTTATGTTGGTTGATGGCCGAATAGCTCAGTTGGTAGAGCAACGGATTGAAAATCCGTGTGTCCCTGGTTCAAATCCAGGTTCGGCCACCATTTTTCTTGCGGGTTGCCGTCGGCCAACCCAACCCGCTGTTGCGGTTCGAGGCGTGCCTCTCACCTCCACTAGTTTCCAAAAAACCTTCGAATTTATGGACTTTTGGTCTTTTCAAATTCCCCTGCGACACGATGTATTTCTTTGCGCTTCTCGGCTGGGGCGAATCGGTGTAGGGGGTATTTAACCGGTGTATGTGGACACTTATAAAAATAAGGAGAAACATATGGCGGGCGAGAGCGGAATGGCGGGGAAGTCAAAAGAAGAAATTGCATATCTACTTATGCGTGATTTAATTAATGCAGCAGATGGTCCCGGCGCTACAAAAGTGACCAGAATAGATCTCCTCAGTAATTTTATTGCGGCAAGACATGCTGTGTACGGTGTACCGACACAAGCGATCGAAACACTTAGAAAATAATCCCCCAACCCAATAACATTTGTACTCGCATTTTGACATGCAGAGAGTTTAGGTACACGTAATACATATGTCCCACATCCTTATGTTATTGCCCAATAATGATTTTGACCCGACCGAGTCGGCTGTGCCTTGGCATGTTCTGCGCGAGGCGGGGCATGAGGTTTGGTTTGCCAGTGAAGACGGGACGCAAGCCGCGTGCGATCCAATTACCCTTAACGGCTCGGGGCTAACCGGCGCTTTAAAAACACTTGCGGTGCGGCCGGAAAATCGAGCGCTTTACACACAGATGATAAACGACCCGCATTTTAGAAAACCCATGGCGTGGCATAATGTCGAACCCGAAGAGTTTGCCGGGCTTATCCTCCCCGGGGGGCACGCACCGGGTATGAGGGCGTATCTGGAATCAAAATATGTCCAGACGATTTGCAGAAACTTCTTTCTCCGCAAGGCGCCCATAGCCTCTATTTGCCACGGCATATTGGTACTTGCGCGCACGCAAGACATACCCAACCGCTCGCTCCTCTACGGCTATAAAGTGACGGGACTTAACAATTTTCAAGAAAAAATTGCGATCAAGATGACCCGAAAAAAAATGGGAGACCATTACCAGACCTATCCTGAAACTGTGCAAGACGAAGTCATGAGGGGACTTGCAAATCCAAAGGACTTTGAAGCGGGTCCCGTCATGCCTTCATTTGGAACCGCCAAAGCGCCGCACAAAGGTTTCGTGGTTGTGGATAGACATCTGGTCAGTGCGCGCTGGCCCGGCGATGCCTATAAATTGGCCCATACTTTTTGTGGGCTTTTGAGCGAGGATGCCGGTTAAACGGGCCGGTGATCAGGGTCGTTTTACGGTGAATACGTCCTTGTAGCGAATTTCCTAAAGCTAAAGTCTTCCCTCTACGGGTTTTATTCGCTACAAAACTCGTATGACAAAATCTACATCTCGTTATTTCGCTGGTTTATTTCTTTTAGGCGCGCTTGTGCTTTGGGGATTATCCACATCACTTAATCATGGCCCAAAGCCCAAAGCCGCGGATGCCCCCCTAGACCAATTCTCCGCCATGCGGGCGTTCGCAGATTTGGAAGATTTAGTTGGCAACAACAAACCGCATCCGAGCGGCAGCGCAGAAAACCTCAGAATACGTAAGTTGATCGAGCAGAAATTTACGGCTTTAGGCTATAGCCCTGAAATTCAGGCAGATTTAGGCTGCACATTGCATTACCCCGGCTGTACCGAGGTCGAGAACATCGTTGTCCGGCTCAAAGGCACCAGCGACACGAATGACGCGATCATGCTTACGGCCCATTATGACGGTGTACCTGCAGGCCCGGGGGCGGCTGATGACGGGGCCGGTACCGTCGCGATACTGGAAGTCGCGCGGATATTAAAAATCATTCCGCCTTTGAAAAATGACATTATTTTTCTATTCACAGACGGTGAAGAAGGCGGACTTCGCGGCGCACAAGCGTTTCTTGATCGCGGTACGATGATCAAGGACGTAAAACTGATTATCAATCTGGAATCACGCGGCGTTTCAGGGCCAAGTAACATGTTTGAAACCAGTGATGGCAATCTGGAGCTTATTCGCGGGTATGCCCGTACGAATCCGCATCCGGCGGCAAGCTCCCTGTCTTATGAAATCTATTCCCGCCTGCCCAATGATACGGATTATTCCATCTATAAGCCGGAAGGCATACCGGGATTGAACTATGCGTTCACAGGGCATGTCGCCCTTTACCATTCAAAGCATGACACAACCGAAAACCTTGATAAGGCCAGTTTGCAACATCATGGAGACAATATGCTGGCGGCAGTACAGGCCTTTGGTAATGCCGATCTGGAGGCGCTCAAAAGTACATCAAACGCAAGTTATATAGATGTGTTTGGAAAATTCCTGCTCTATTGGCCGGCCGCCCTTAATCTGCCTTTGTCATTAGGGGCTTTGTTGGTCTTTGTTTTTGCCGCGTTTAAAACCCGCCCGCAGCTCAGCAAAATACTTGGCAGCTTTGGGGCCGTCATCGGGGTACTCGTCCTGACCCCTGCCCTTGGCTGGGTTTTATCCTTCCCGCTCGGGCGCTGGCCTGATTTGTTTTATCTGGATCATCCCTATCCATGGCCCGGCCGGATCGCCTTGACACTGGCGGCCATTCTTGTCGCATGGTCAGTGCAGAAATTACTGAAACGCTGGCTGGATTTTAATGCATTGGTGCTGGTTAGCGGGTTTGTATTTTCGCTTGGCGGTTTAGCTTTAGCGCTCAGTATTTCAGGGGCGAGCTATATGTTCCTGCTGCCTGCCATTGGCATGGCCATTGCCGTGTTGATCGATATCGGGAGAAAGCACGAAAGGCTTAGTGTGAGCGCCCATACAGGGGTGGTCCTCATGCTGTATATGGCATTTTACCACTTCATCGCGGTGGAGGTGATTGTCCATTACAAACTTTCAGCCCTACGCATATTACCTATGGTTTTGCTGGGCATCGCTCTACTGCCTGTTTTCGCGCGTGAAGACCGCGCAACATCCAAACGTTTTGGTCTTGGACTCGCCATAATTATGGTTGTTTTCACAGCCACTTCTGCGTTTCTTCCCGGTCTCACCCCGAGCCATCCGCGCATGCAAAATCTGGTCTATGTGCAAGATCACGAGCTTGGAAAAGCCATATGGATTTCGGAGAGTTCAGGCAAGCAGGACAAGGTATTTTTGGAAGCGGCCGGATTTGAAGATAGTTTCAAACCCCAGAATTTATTGAACATTTTGTGGGCCAACCCGACTGCCAAAGAGGCCATGCCTTCCAAATATTCTCCGCCACTGTTTACGCTGTTAGAAGACAGTGTTTCAGGGGATGTCAGAACGATCTCGATGGATATCCAGTCCTCACACGGGGGCTATGCCATAGGTCTGGGATTTGAAAAAGATGCGCCGCCGCTTACGGTCAGTGTAAATGGGCAACTCGCGTCTGATTACACGCAAAAACCCTATCGGCGTCCACTTGCCATTCGTGGAGGTGGATTTAATATGTATCACATTGTGATTACGACAGCGGCAGACCGGCCTCTTAATATGGCGATCATTGATACGTTCAGTCTCACGCCCGAGCAATTGGAAGGCATGGGTGATCTACGTCCTGAAATTTCCGCGCCCCTGCACAGCGGAGATCGCGCCCATATATTCCTGCCAATCGTGATTGAATGCACCGGTCATTGTAATACGGAAAAATAGGCGTATTGTGGTCCCCAAGCACTGGTCAAAACGAACCAGCAACATAATTTGGGAACACACTATGAAATATAATATTACGCTGACACTCGCCTCGGTTCTTGCTTTGAACCTCGCGGCCTGTAGCCCCGCATCTGACGTACAGAACCAGGCGCAAACAACGCTTATCACGGAGATCACAACCGGAAATGTCTTGCTAGATACGTGGCAAGGCCCATACGGCGGTGTGCCGCCGTGGGATCAGGTCGATGTCTCAACGCTCGCAGCCACACTTACGCAAGGTATTGATATGGCAATGGCCGAGACCAACCTTATCGCCGACAATCCGGCCGCGCCAACATTTAACAATACAATCATTCCCCTTGAGAAATCCGGCGCGGCTCTTGGTCGGGCGGCACGTATATTTGGTGTCCATGCCGGCAACCTGAACGTGGGGATTATCAGTGATATTCAAAAAGAAATGTCACCAAAGTTTGCAGCTTTCAGTGATAGCGTCACACAAAATGCCGCCTTGTTTGCGCGGATCAAAACGGTTCATGAAAACATGGGCGGCTTGAACACCGAACAGACCCGGCTTGTGGATGATTATTATCAAAACTTTGTACGTGGTGGTGCCAATCTGGACACAGAGGCGAAAGCAGAGATGTCCAAGCTTAATAGTCGTCTGGCGACCCTTACCACCCAATTTGGTCAAAATGTCTTGGACGACGAGCAAGGCTATGTCACCTATATTTCCAAGAAGGCCGACCTGGCAGGTCTGCCGGACTGGCTGATAAGTTCTATGGCCAATGCTGCCAAAACCCGTGACAAAGAAGGCCAATGGGCCATCACCAATACACGCTCTTCTATGGACCCGTTCCTGACTTATTCAGACAATCGGGATTTGCGTGAAAACGTTTGGAACACCTATTATAACCGTGGTGATAATGGGGATGAACATGATAATAACGCTATTATCAGTGAAATTCTGCAAATTCGGGCAAAGCGCGCGAACTTGCTTGGCTATGAAACCCATGCGCACTGGAAGTTGGAAAACCAGATGGCCCGTACGCCGGAAGCTGCGATTGCGTTGATGGAAAAAGTCTGGCCACACGCCATTGGCCGTGCCCGCGAGGAAGTTGCAGACATGCAGGCAGTTGCGGACGCGGAAGGCGCAAAGCTCAAGATCAAGCCTTGGGATTATCGTTATTACGCCGAGAAAGTCCGCAAGGACAAATACGATCTCGATTTCAATGAGGTGAAGCCGTATCTGCAACTGGAAAAATTGCGTGAAGGCATGTTCTGGGCAGCGGGTGAGCTTTATGGCTTCCAGTTCAGGCAAATCACTGATGTGCCCGTCTATCATGAAGATGTGCGGGTCTGGGAAGTTACGGATGCAGACGATGCCCATGTCGGCCTCTGGTATTTTGATCCGTATGCGCGTGTTGGTAAACGCTCCGGCGCATGGATGAATGCATATCGCACCCAGGAAAAAATGGACCCTGCCAATCCGGTGACAATTATCGTGTCCAATAATTCCAATTTTGTAAAAGGTGCGCCCGGAGAAGCCGTGCTGATATCCTGGTCGGACGCAGAAACCATGTTCCATGAATTTGGCCATGCTTTGCACGGGCTGAACTCTGATGTGACCTATCCGTCCCTGTCGGGCACGGCTGTGTCCCGCGATTATGTCGAGTTTCCGTCCCAGTTAAATGAACACTGGCTGACCACACCGGAAGTTTTGAACACATTTATTGTACATTACGAAACCGGCGAACCTATTCCAAAAACCTTGTTAGAGAAAATCGAGAAAGCGGCAACGTTTAATCAGGGTTTTGCCACTACGGAATATTTGGCCAGTGCCCTGATGGACATGAAACTCCACATGGCGGGCGGCGATCCGATTGACGTAGATAAATTTGAACGTGAAACTTTGGCAGCTTTGGATATGCCAGAGGAGATCGTCATGCGTCACCGCACACCGCACTTCAACCATATCTTTTCGGGTGGATACCACGCGGGGTATTACAGCTATCTTTGGGCCGATACGCTGACAGCCGATGTTGCCGAAGCCTTTAAAGAAGCCGGAAGCTTCTATGACAAAGACACGGCGGCTGCATTGCAAAAATACATTATGTCGGTTGGTAATACTGTTGATCCGGCAGAAGGTTTTCGGGCTTTCAGAGGCCGTGACGTAGAGGTTGACGCCCTTATGCGCGACCGCGGCTTCGCCCCAAAAACCGAGCAATAATCCGTAAATTTTAACAATCTCCGGCTTTGGGCCGGGGATTGCATACTGAGGTTATGAATATGACAGCCCTCAATATACACGCTTTAATCTCTCACCGTTTTCGCGGGTTTTCAGAGTTTGAAAATACGTTAGAGGGCTTACGGGCCGCTCTCGATTTTGGCGTTCAAAACCTCGAATTCGATGTGCGGGTCGCCAAATGCGGCACGCTCATGATCTATCATGATGAACACGCACTGGATGGTTCGGGACAAAGCCGCAAGCTTTGTGAGCACAAGGCCAGTGAATATGCAGATATTGGCGAAGCATTTGCCAGAATGCCTACATTTGATGCCCTGCTGGAAATTGTCAAAGCCCATAAAAACACAACGGCTCGCCTACTTATTGATATCAAAGATTACGGGTTCGAGGGTGAAATCCATGCACTTGTTATGATGCATCGGTTAGCGGGACGAGCCGTCTATGTTTCGTGGTTGCCGGATGTTCTCTACCGCTTACATGCAATGGCCCCGGATATCCCCCTCTGTCTTAGTCATTGGTGCATGCCTGCGAATGCAGACATCAAGGCCAGCCATCATGTGCATGTGTCTAAAGACGGGCATATTACCCGTGGAACCCAAGATTACATTATCGGTGAGCGGTCGGGGTGGGCCGTATTGAAACCATTGGCCGGTGATATGCTGGCTATATTACGTGCATCCGGCGGCGGGGTTTGTGTGCCACAAAACATGATAACCCGCGATTTAAGTGCGTATTATCATACCCATAAAATGTTTGTGACGACGTTTTCCTACACGGATTGGGACGCGATCAACGCGCACAAAAATCGATTCAACATCGATCTGTACTTCATTGATAACAAACAAGTTTTTGATGATTTAGCGTAAGCCTGGATCTTCGTCGGGGTTATAGTCATTGGCGGGAATACCGGCGTCACCATCACGTCCGGGGATAACATATCCCCCTTTCAACCAACGGCCCAAATCAACATCCGAGCACCGTTTGGAACAAAATGGGAGGAAGTCTTGCTTGGCCGGCTTCTTACATATGGAACAGAGGTCTTTGCTCATAATGTCTTTCTCATGGCGCATCCTTATACACATCTATTTTGGCACCGGATTTGAGAGTAAATCTCTGCCCGATTTTATCGCCAAGCGAGGTTTTCCAGTCAATATGTTCCGCGTTAAGCCATTCGTAGGCCGTAACAGGCAGCTCCAAAACCAGTTTTGCCCCTCCGTCAATTCGGGCCTCTTTAACCAGACGCCGCAAGCCCTGAAGCGCTAATGTTTCTGCGCTTAATTCGCGGGATTGCCCTTGCCCTGTTGGCCCGTGCAATATTTGGGCAATGGTCGGGCCGGAACGTGAACGGGTCAATTCGACCGTATCAAAGCGCGAGAAAGGCGCAATTTTAACAGTGTTCGGGTCACCCTCGAAACAATCTTTGAGGGTTTGCCAGACATCGGCTTTATCCTTCTTTTTTCGAAAGTTGGGGAAATCAATCAAGACCAAGCCACCAATACCACGCAAACGGACTTGGTGGGCAATCTCTCTGGCGGCCGCAATACTCACCTTGCTCTTTTGGCCGCCCGCCGTATCCACATCAATCATTGTGGCGGCACGGGTGGGTTCTATGTAGATATAGCCACCGGTTTTCAGGGCTACTTCTTCCTCGCATGCCCACGATATACCGTTCACATCGCCTTGTTCGAAAACGATCTTCGGATAACGAGCCAATATTTCGTCTTCAAGGCTTTGCGCAATTTCTTTGCAGGGTTCAGAAACATCGCTAAGTTCCACAAACCCGAGCAAAGGCCCTTTTCCCGGTTCACCGTCGCGTAAAACCTTGACCCTGATCATCTGCCCTTCATGCATATGCGGGGCGTTTGGCGACATGGAAAACCGGAGCATACCCGCAGGTTCACTGCCCAGATCGATAAATGCGGCCATCAAGCCTTTATCAACGGCCCGAACCCGTCCCGAGAACACATCTCCCGCATGGGGCTTGTTTTTCTCGCTCCAGCGGCGGACATGATATTCAATCGTTTGTTTTTTATGGATGATCGCCGCGCGGGTTTCCCCGATAGCATGCTCGATTTTGCATAGACTAGCCATATGTGTACCCTGCCCCTAACAGCAAATTCCGCGTTTCGTAAACTGGCAATCCAACGACATTGGTAAAAGAGCCAATGATTTGAGAGATATACGCACCTGCGAGGCCCTGTATCCCATAGCCACCAGCTTTGCCATTCCATTCGCCGCTGTCCAGATACGTCCGCATTTCAAGATCGGACAAGCGTTTCATTTTTAGACGGGTTTCAACGACCCGGCTTCGGATTACACCGTCAGGTGCAATCACGCACACGCCCGTAAACACGCGGTGTGAGCGCCCTGAAAGAAGCTCTAAACATGCGCGCGCAGTTTGTTCATCCTCGGATTTGGGTAAAATACGCCGTCCCACACCCACAACCGTATCGGCAGCTAAAATGAAGGCCTCTTTATGGGTACGCGCAATGGCCTCAGCCTTGCCTTGGGCAAGTCTGAGCGCGTGTGGTTTGGGGATTTCGGTTTTGGCCGGTGTTTCGTCAATATCCGCAGGCAGTACCTGATCGGGTACAATTCCGATTTGGGCAAGCAATTCTATGCGCCGCGGGGACGCACTTGCCAAAATAAGGGGAAAGGATTTATGTGGGCCGCTCATGAGCGAAACCCCGCTTATTTAAAGCGATAGGTAATACGACCTTTTGAAAGATCATATGGTGTCATTTCGACCGTCACAATATCACCCGCCAAAACACGAATGCGGTTTTTGCGCATTCTACCAGCTGTATGAGCAATAATCTCGTGATCGTTGCCGACCAATTTCACACGGAATGTCGCATTTGGGAGAAGTTCCATAACTTCACCTTCGAATTCCAATAGTTCTTCTTTTGCCAAATCAATTCCTTTTTAAAAACAGCAATACCCGTCACGCATGAGGCACCCTCTACGTTATGTGACTCGCGTGGGTGGGTTAAAGCATGTGTGCCATGTTTTATATAGGGTTTTTTTGTAAAATCACACGTTTCAGCCAAATTTTCGCAGTATTCGCATTGAAATTGTATCCCGAACCGCCCGATAATTGTCCATCATCGCCCGTACATTCAAATCGCCCGCAGTTGGGTCCGGTGTGAGCCATGTTTCGATATCCGTATCACTGTCATCAAATACGGCCTGTACGGCGCTCGCCGCGTCGTGGGTGAAGGCGATCACCACATCAAAGCTTGTATCGCGCAAATCGTTCAGGGTTTTGGAAGTATGCCCGCTCATATCAATGCCTTTTTCGCGCATAACCGTGACCATAAGCTCGCTTAACTCGCCCGCTTCCAAACCGCAGGATTGTACATATACGTCTGTGCCAATGAGGTCTTTCATAAGCCCTTCGGCCATTGGCGAACGAATAGAATTGAGGGTGCATACGAAAAGAACCGCGCCCAATGTTTGTGTGGGGGCTTTAGGTGGTGTTTTTGAAGATGTACTCATTTTGGTCGCCTGTGTAATGCGCAGATCAAGGTGAAAAACCGCCTTGAGGTATTGAAATCTACCTCGATTGTATTGCGAAGGCTGTCCGATAACAAACGCGAGCCTTCATTATGCAGTCCCCTACGTCCCATATCAATCGCTTCGATCTGGGCAGATGTCGCCGTGCGAATGGCATCGTGGTAGGCTTCACATATCATAAAATAGTCTTTGATGATCCGGCGAAACGGTTTCACCGACAATGAATAATCGCCGCGCGCCGCTCCGTTAGTGCGCATTACGTTCAAAATTAGTCTGTCGTCATTAAGCACAATATTGACCACATAAGGCCCAGATGGGGAATCCAGTGGCTTAAACTCATTCTCTTCCAACAGATCAAATATGGCGACCCTACGCTCATGCTCCATTTCCGGGCTTGTTACGGGCAGGCTCTGCGGGTCGATGTGTAATTCCGTGATATAGTGATCAGCATCCGTCATGGCGTAACCGGCCTAATCCTCTAGAGGATGGAGAGGGCGTTTGTCCGTCTCGCGCTCTTGTAAATAATCGACGAGCCGGGCTTCTATATATTCGGCCTGCCCTCTCAATTCGCCGCCGCCGGCAAATTTCAGACAAATCTCACCGCCCGGCAGGGGTTTCCCCTTTGTAAAATCTATGGAGAGCAAGACGAGGTAGGCCTTTGGATCGCTACGATCTATGCCTTTGGCCTGAACCGACAGGATGTTGTTAAGCTGCAAACCAGAGCGCACACGTTTCCCCGCCTGCTGTTCATGCATGAAGCGGCTTGTGCGTAACACCAGCGTGCGGGCCAGCTTGTCAAAATGAATACCGTCAACCTGTACGATTGCGTCCTGTAACGCTGCCGACATTACGCTCAAATCGTCTTGGTTTTGTGCGAGTAATTTTAATCCTGTGCTCATATCTATTCAGATACCCGTTTAATGCGGGCACCGCAATTGCCGAGTTTAACATCTATGTTCTCAAAACCACGATCAAGGTGATAAACTCTCAGCACCTCTGTCGTGCCTTTGGCGGCAAGACCTGCGGATACAAGGCTTGCAGAGGCGCGAAGGTCTGTCGCCATCACTTGTGCACCTTTTAAGCTTTCGACACCTCTGATAATAGCCTCCCGGCCTTTCACAGTGATGTTCGCGCCCATGCGGATCAGCTCTGGGCAATGCATAAACCGGTTTTCGAAAATGTTTTCCCGAATGATCGACACGCCATTTGCCAAAGTGACCATGGCCATAAGTTGCGCCTGCAAATCGGTCGGGAAACCGGGATAGGCTTGGGTCTCGACATCAACAGGGAGGATGGGTGTGCCGAGGCGCTCTACCAATACCGAATTTTCGTCCATTGTCACCTTTGTGCCCGCCTTGGCGATGAGCGGCCATAGAGCCCCTAAATGCTCGGAACGTACATTTAAAAGCCGCACAGACCCGCCCGCGGTCGCAGCCGCCAATGCGTAAGTTCCGGCCTCTATCCGGTCGGGGACAACGGCGTAACTGACGCCGTGCAAGCGGTCGACACCTTCAATGCGCATTTCCGAGCGCCCTGCTCCGGTAATTTTGGCGCCCATAGCGTTCAGGCAGTCTGCCAAATCGATAATTTCCGGCTCCCGCGCTGCATTGTTTAAAACCGTTTCGCCCTTTGCCAGTACGGCGGCCAGCATTGTGTGCTCGGTCGCGCCGACACTGATAAACGGGAATGTGATGTCTGCGCCTTTAAGCCCGCCTTTGGCCTCGGCAATAACATAGCCCTCGCTCAATTCTATATCTGCGCCAAGCGTCTTTAGCGCGTCCAGATGCAAATCTACCGGTCGTGCTCCAATTGCGCAGCCGCCGGGCAAAGATACCTTTGCCTTGTGACAGCGCGCCAAGAGCGGCCCCAACACGTTAAAGCTTGCGCGCATTTTACGCACGAGATCATAAGGGGCAGTTGTCGAACTAAGGTCTTTGGCATGAAGCAACATACGCGCACCCGGCCCGGTTTCCACCTGCACCCCGAGGCTCATCAGCAACTCGCCCATAGAGCGCGTATCTCTCAGGCGTGGCATATTGGTCAGCTCAAGCGGCTCGTCACACAGCAGGCACACAGCCATAAGCTTGATCGCCGAATTTTTAGCTCCGCTAATCGTGATCTCGCCCGAGAGAGGCACGCCGCCTTCAATAACAATTTTATCCATAGTGCTTCAAACCTTTTCGTATGATGTATGAATCATACCTGCACGAAACTTTAGGCAAAAATAAGGCCTGTGGCGATATGTAATTTGAGATTATGTGAGATAAAAACATGGCGTAATTGGATCTCGCAATGAGGGGGAGCGCTTACAACTCATGCTTATCAACTAAACAAACCCCTGCTAAATTCGTGGTTTCGTCAATATTGTCTTGATGAAATAGAGCAACGCATGAACTGTGAGATGCCGGAGTACGATCAAAATGCATACTTATGCTTGCGAGTGATGCAGAGACAGACGGGGTTCAGAGTGGATTGGCCCAAATGTCAGCGTGAGAATTATCTTGTTTTTCGACAGTAACAACGGACTTAGTTGACTAATTAATCTGTCAAATTACAATACTATAATGGATGATAACGATTATACAGAATCGAAACGTTGGGCGCACTTAATGAATGGTCGTGGGGTCGCACAATCTGGAGCGACAGAGAATGCGGAAGACACTGCTATTGTCGAACGGGGTATGTTGCGGGAATTTATAGCTTCCATCAAGAAACTGAATGGCGTTTCAATTAAATTGAACAAGCAAGAAAGCCCCCCACTTCCCGATTTCAGTTGTTTTTTAAACGAAAAAAATATCACAGTTGAGTTAACCGAGTTCATGGACGAAAAAATAATCAAAGAAGCTAAATACATTCAAGCAACCCCAGAAGACCCGCTTTGCAATCAAGGCCTATGGTTTGACACCTCTGAAGAATGGTTCCACTCCATACTCCTAAAAACAATCAATAAAAAAGAAAAAATATATAATAGAAAACAAATTTATGTCGACGTACTGCTAGTCTGGAATGAATTGGTGCAACTCAGTCTTGAAAATACTAATAGTTGGCTGGGTAATTTTAAGGTTCCTGAATTGGACAACATTGGCGCAATCTATTTTCAATCTTGGTACCACCCCAAATATTTAGCACGGCCAACTTGGTCATTAATCGAACACCCTGATATTGGATCGGTGGCTCCTGTATTAGAACCTAACGCTCTTTAACACTATACTTATCCGGAGGCGCTACGGATATATTGGGATAAAGTGGGCATTATGCCCATATGATGAAATCACCAATGTCTCTAAAACCACGCTATAACTGGTGCCGCAAGGGAGAATTGAACTCCCGACCTCATCATTACCAATTAAGAATTTAAAACACTTACACCGTTGTTATTGTTGTGTATTGTATTTTCGAGGCATTTTCTTGCCCGTATACTGCCCAAAGCACAGCTATAAACAACTTACCCACACCCCAATATTTCCAAGCGCAAAATGGTTGCTTAGCGGAACAAACGGTAAATGTTGGAACTTTTTTTATACTTTATATAAACGTGATACTTAAACGTCACGCCTATGTAATTCCCATCCTGCCAAATCTGATAGCACGTTTTTATGAAGCCCCCACAAGGAGACTTTATAATAAATGTATCAGGCAAGTGAAGCTCCTCTTCTGTTTCAATTTCGGCACCATTGTCCGAAAGGCTTCGTAAAACAGCATTGGAGGCACTGTCATTGTAGATGAGGAGAACATCTTTGAACTGAGATGCATGCTCCTGTTCTAAACTAGAAGGAATTGAGATAAAAGTAGACAGAGTTTCCCGGCCAAGGTTTGGCTTATTATTAGACATTATAAAATCCCACAATTTTAACTATCAAAAATACATGATTGAGCAGGATAATGAATAAATTACTAAGAACGTTCAATTGTCCCCATACTTGATGTTTAAGATCAATTCGCCTAATACTCACACCTATGCGCTCACCTCATCGCGGCCTAATATTTGACCTCAAATTAAAATCTTTACTTTCGAGTGATTTGTGCGACTTTATAGCAATAGCAAGGTGGGTTCGCTCTTTATATCCCAATAGTGCAGCTGGTCTGCTTTGCTATCTTAGCTCAATGCGCCCTTGGCTTAAACTGGTGCGTTGAGTTGCAACGGGGCGATTTACCGGGATGGATGCTGATTGCCCTCGCATTAATTAAATGGATTGCCTCGTTGCTCTTCTCACTGTGATTATTTGCACAGACAAGGTTACAACACATCTAGCATAGTGATTTTGCAGCAGCGCTGCCTTTGGAAAGCGTTGCACCACACAACGTACAACCAGCCTCGCTGTTGCACCACTCTCCTAATCTGACTTTCTACTTACCCACACCCTTGCATTCCAACCTGCTTGACTCTTTTGTTCTGTTTATGTTCTTGTACATTCCCCTAACAAAAATGTGGAACAATGAGAAAACCAACAACCATAGAACGGCTATATCTGGATTTTGACGGCTTCTTTGCCTCGGTTGAGCAACAGGCACGCCCTGCCCTTCGTGGCAAGCCTGTTGGCGTGGTGCCATTTGACGGCACTGAACACACCGTTGTCATCGCCTGTTCAAAGGAAGCCAAGGCCAGAGGCGTCAAGAATGTGATGAAAGTGCGTGATGCCAAGCGCATATGCCCGGATATAAAGCTTGTCGCTCAAACACCTGATTTATATCGCCGCGCCCACAACACCCTCTTGCGTGAGATCGAGGCCGTCATTCCCATTGATGTGATTAAATCCATAGATGAGCTGAGCTGCATTCTCGACCCCAAAGACATTGCAGACCCAGTAGGACTATCGGATCTCATCAAGAAACGCATTCATGACAATGTGGGTCCATATATCTCATGCTCGATCGGCTTCGCGGCCAACCGTCACCTTGCCAAGATCGCCTGTAAGATGGACAAGCCCAACGGCACAACAATATGGTTTCCAGAGATCATGCCCCTACCCCTGCTTGATCTACCCTTTGATGATATACCGGGGATCGGGTCAGGAATGGAGAGGCGGCTACACAAGGCCGGTATATACGGCATGAGAGCGCTCATGAAGACAGAGCCAAAGCAAATGCGTAAATTATGGGGAAATGTGACGGGGGAACGGCTTTGGTACGCCCTGAACGGCTATGACGTACAGGCACAGCCCTCTAAGCGGGGTATGTATGGTCATGGGAGAGTTTTAGACCCTGACAACCGTTCAATCATCAAAGCGCGTGAGACGGGCCGTTATCTGCTGATAAAGGCCGCTCGCAGGATGAGACGGGATGGGTTCTATGCCAATGCTCTATATTTAGGCTTGGCGGTTCGTATTGGCCGGAAAGATGGGCGGTGTAGCGAGAAAGGCTCTCTGCCATGTGTGAATGACGATCAGGCCGTACTTGCCGGATTTGAACCATTGTGGGCGCAAATCTGCAAACGCCTCCCTAATTATGCAAAAGTTATACGGGTGTTTGTGACATTTGATAAACTCATGCCCTCGGATGCACGTCAATTGGACATGTTCGTCAATGACGATCCTGAACGTGTGAAGATGGAGACACTGACCAGCGCTATGGATGAACTGAATAAACGATACGGTAAATCACTGGTCACCCTTGGCCCGTATGTTCCCCCTGGTCAGAACGCTGGCAACAAGATTGCCTTTACGCGCATACCGGCGCCAGAGGATGCTTGGTGATGAGTTGGAAGCATAATTTACAGCTATTGGATTTGGATGAAGATGCACGGTTTGAGGTGCGGTGTGTGAGCAAGGAGTGTGGCCATACGCGATATGTTGAGGTGAAGTTGCTGCTGAAAAACCCGTGGAACAGGCAATATTTCCTAGACCAAATTGAAGATAATATGCGGTGTGAGCTTAGGGAATGCAGGGCGAAATGTACGCTAATGCTGGCCAGTGATGCTGAGACTGAGGGGTTTCAGGGCGGGTTGACATAGTAAATATACCGTTAACGAACATTAACCATACTAGCATAACATTAACAGTTTAGGGTTGAAAAACTAAAAATAGTGTACTTAGTAGATGTTGGTTCTTTTTATATGAAAGGAGACCAACATGAGCGAGGAAAGCAAAAAAAACAACCACTCCAGAATATTCTACGTGAAATTCCTATTCGGAGAAGCAGGTGCAAACACACGATTTGGGGCAATATGCATACTAATTATCGTCATGATTGTTGCGGGTGTGTATGTGGTTATGGGCAGATAGACCTAATTAATGTATCCCATATTTGTATATTTGCCGTTTTTGTGCTATGACCCCTCACATATGGATATTCTATCTGACATTTCTTCTATAATTGCCAATCTGGTCGCGATTGCAGTCGGTATCTATGCTCTGATAGGATTGGATGAGGCATATAAAAAAACATGATTTTTTTTGGTAAATTTTATTAAGATATCGATGAATTTCAGCAAAGTTTTTGCCGTTCGTTTCACCAAAACCCCCAAATACCGCGCTTTTCTTCCTCTTGCTGCAACACTTTGATCTTTGCGCGTATGTCCTCAGCCTGTTTGTCATACAGCGCCTTTAAGCGCCCACTGGATGCCTCGCGCATTTTCAGCGCGCCGATCAATTGCAGGCGAAGTGAGCGCTCATCAGCCGCCAACTCACCATAGTATTGCGCCCGTGCCAGCAAATTGCGGTTTTTCGTGGCTGATGTGGCGAATGGCTTTACAGGCTCCACGACCAACATTTTGTCAGGAACCGGATCACAGGTCTCATAGACCGGTATTTCAAAGCCCTGATATGAGTTTGTCAATCCTATCGAGTTGCACGCGCACATCAACAGGCAGGTCAGTATCGCCCCACCCTTCAAGTAGTTGTTGTTCAAGCTTTTCATAATCGCTCCTTATGCTTTCAAGTTGTCCTTTGACCTTGCCAAGCTCCACAGCAGCAGTTCGGTCATATCGAATAATGGTTTCACGCTCTTTGATTACTGCCGGCTCAACTTGCGTTTGGATTTCGGCTATTTCTTCCACTACATCCGTGGCGCGCTCATCGGCCTTTACTGCCTTCTTGAGCATGATTTTCCGCTCGTGCGTGTGGCCGGTATGATGAATAAATGTCACCACACCCGTTACGGCGCCGAGGGCAACTGCACCCATAATAAGTTGAGCGCCTATTTTAGCGGGAATACTCATCTGCTTGCCCTCAAGAAATCATCTCGACGGGCATACATCACAACACCAGCGCCTATCAGAGCCGCTACAACACCAACAATGACCAATGCGGCCAATGCATCCGGCAACCAGCTCACCTTCTCTGTCAAAGGCTCCATGCTCGATGTAGCGGCGCCCACGGCTGACGTGGCAGTACCGGCCAGAGACAACGCCCCACCGCGCATAGTCCGGCTTCCATCAAGTGTTGATCTCTCCTCACGAACTGGTGAGGGTGAAATGTCATAATGAGCCAGCTTAGTAGAAGGTTTTTCGTGTTTTGCGAATAGTTCTGCCTCAGCCGCCCTACGCGCCACAAGCCCGTTTAAACGCTCTTTCTTGCCCGTATGGGCATTAGTCGCATAAACCCACCGCGATAGCTCAAACGGCACCGTGTCAAACTGGCCACGATTGATGTTACGCAACATTGTAGACGAAAGGAAGGCAGATGCACCAAGGTTGAACACAAACGATGTCAGCGCGTCTAATTGGCCTTGATTGAGGTCAACTTTCACAGCGTTTAGAACCACCCCAACCGCCTCCTGAATATCTGCGTTTAGGTAGCTGATTGCCTGAGCGCGTGTAATTTTCCGATTGTTGTAAACATCTTCTTTGAACACGCCATGCGTATGACCCCAACCGATTGTGGGAATCCCTGCGCTGTCTAAATATGCGAGCAGTACAAGCCCCTCGCTTTTCTTGACAAGGACGACACACGCCTTTGAATAATTTGTTGCTTTCATTGTGGTTTCTCCATGAAAAAAGCCACCCTTGAGGCGGCCTATTTGAATAGTTTGTAAAATTGTGCTAGGTGTAAGAAAAGTTGGAAAGGATCACATTTAGATGAAAAAGAAAATCCTATTGGTGGGATGGCACCCAAGTGTGGTTGATTATTCAAAATGGCCTGGGCTAACTCCGGAGAAACTCGAAACAGCACTGAGAGCAGATGAAACTAAGCTCAATGAGTTGGGCTATGACGCGTCCATTGGTTTCATATATGAGGGTGACACTGCGACTGCCCAACTGGAAGCGGCTCTTAAGGAAACCTCCTATGATGTTGTGTTAATCGGTGCGGGT
Source organism: Robiginitomaculum sp. (assembly GCA_002733605.1). Classification (GTDB taxonomy): domain Bacteria; phylum Pseudomonadota; class Alphaproteobacteria; order Caulobacterales; family Maricaulaceae; genus Robiginitomaculum_A. The sequence continues at coordinate 90,918 of NVWK01000003.1, read as the reverse complement.
GTTCGCAAGGACGACGACCATTTCCTAGTTTTTGAAAGGTTGGTGAATGTTGTTCATGAACATGCCCCTCACACTCGCATAGCGTTCAACACAGGTCCTACAGATTCCGACATCGCCGTTCAACGTTGGGCGTAGGCATTGCATTTTAATCACTTGGCAGGCTGATAGAGCTACCCTATGCTCCGCTCAGGTCTTTTCAGGCTCCACGGCTTGATCTTATTTAGAGCCTCGTTCAGGGTACTGAACGGGGGTTGTTATTTCTCCAATTTTCCTTTGATATACGATATATCTGACTTGCTCTGCTGCGAGCGGCTATGAAGGGTTTTCACTTCTTTTTTGATCTCGCCAACATCACCCTTCAAATCCTCGATCGCGCCCAATATCTTCTGAGATTTTTGACCTGCTCGGAATGCAGTTAAGAACCAGCCAGTTAGCACACCCCAAATCATCGTCAGCAGTGGCCACCCAATTGTAAATGTAGCGTTTGAGATGTCTTTTTCTGGCATCACAACCCCTTAATTTCTATGACACGCGCAGACGTTAGAATTCCCAACGTCTCAAATAAATCCAGCCCTGCGATAGCTTGTGCATTTGTAAGAATGAAATGAGTGCTGTTGTTCAAACGAATGTCCATTGAGATTAACGCTTTATCGAGTGTACTTCGCGCCGGTGCTGCTTTGTGCTTGGCTGCTTCCGATGCTACGTGCCATGAATATAATTCCTCATCAGTGAAAAATGCCACGTACTGGTGTTTCGTGTAAGTTCTCCGTATTGGCACGGGTGTAGGCACGGGTACCCGAACCTATAAGCTGCCGCAGCGGCATGAGCCGCAATGAGGCTTTTGATTATGCCGTCATCAGCAACCGTGCCGCCCAAAATGTCTTGGTCAACAACGGGTATGTATGTGGCATCATCATCAGAGTGCGTGACAACAACTTCGATTTTATTGGTCGGGGAGAATGTAATTCCACCCACACCAATTTGCAGCAGTAATTCTGCTGAATTATGCCCCTGCAAATCGATTGCTACGGGCGTATTGTCTGCTGCCAGTACCGCACATGCAATGCTAGCCAGCAGGATATTAGAATGTAAATCTTTCATCGTATTTTCCTGTATAATTTGGTGAATGAGAAGACGGGGAAAACCCCGCCATAAAAATTAGCCGGTTGCTGTTTTCATCAACTTGATGGCTTCGTAATTAGAGCAACCACCGCCAACACGTTTTGTTGTGTAAAACAGAACTTTGCCCTTTTGCGTAAGTGGGTCACGCAACACACGAATGCCTGGGCGGTCGATAATCAGATACGCCTTTTTGAAATCAGCAAACGCAACCGAGAATGAATTGGCTTGCACCGCTGGCATGTTATCATCTGTATTGACAGCCTTGCCCAAGATTGTGGCAACTTTGCCAGTAGCGGATGGCGGAGCCCACATATAAGAACCTTCATTATCTTTAAATTTACGGATTTTACCCATTGTAGCATCTGACATCAGCCAAGTAGCGTTAGCACGGTGTCCCTGTTTCAATGCGTAATACAAATCAATAAACGCATCCGCAGGGCTGTCGTCGGTAGACGGTGGAATATAACCGTTTGCTGCACCCGTTGCCACATAGCCAATCTTGCCCCACTGATAAGAACCGTTTTCTACCGCATCGTAACTCAGGATTCCGCGTGGTTTTTTTACACCGTTACCCAAAATGAACGCACCGCCCTCAGTTTCGGTAAACTCGGTTTTCACCTCGTCAGCCAACCAAGCAGCAATATCAATGATACCGGCATCCAGCATTCTTTGAGTCGTCGCAGGCTGCGCAAAGAGTTCCATCATATTAAATATGAGCTCTCGCAAAGTTGGCGTGTCGGTTTCAGCACGCGCATCATTTTCTCCAACCCATCCAGAGCTGGCGCCGCCAACATTGACAAACTTGGAATAACTTTCCGCGCCCATCGGCATTACGTTACCAATTACACGCATAATGGAAGTTGTGCCTAACACCCTGTCGATGTTCTTTTCTGTTTCATGAGGCACAAGGAACCCGCCATCAGGATCGGATTCTGTAGTTAACTTCGCCTTGACTTCCAGATCACGCAAACCGTTATCAACGCCTTTGCGGAAATATTTGTTAAACGCAGTCAAATGTTGTTTAGCTTCCGGCCCTTCGGCTTCGCCTTCACCGCCAATTTTCATAGCAGCAATATCAGCAGTCATATCTTTCAGCAGTTTCTCAAGCTCCGTCATTTCATTGCTGATTTTATCAATCTTCTCAGAATGAAGCGGGTCAATTTGGCCGTTGATTTTATCAATCTTGGCATCGTTTTCCACTTTGAAGTCTTCAAACGTTTTTGTCAGCTTGTTCAGAACCTCTACTGCTGTGCCATCTGCCATAACATTGCGAACACCGCGAATTCGAGGCGAAGATGGTGTAGTTATTGTAAGTAGTTTTGTCATGTCGTTTCCTTATGATTTCATTTTTTCAATAAGCTGCATAACTGCAACAGGGTTTACGCCTGCATCTCGCTCGGCTGTGTTTTGGCTTGCATCACGCTGGGCCGGTTTCTCGGAAAAAATTTCCGCTAATAGTTTCGATCTCTCTGCACGGGTATGCCCGGCTTTCGCCAACGCGCCCTCAACTTCACGCCGGGCCAATACGTTTTGGCTGACTTGGTTTTCGGGATCATTACTCACTGAAATGCCCTCATCAACTTCGTCAGCAAACCCTTTCGCAACCGCTTCTTTCGCGGATAAGAAAGTTTCCTTGTCCATCATCTTTGTGATTTCACTTTCATCAATTGATGTGCGAGCTTCATAAATATCGACAAGCGCAGCATCAAACCCGTCAAACACGTCAGCGGCTTCGCGCATGTCATGACGGTTTCCGCAAACACAGCCCCATGCATTATGGATCATGATAAACGAACCAAGACCCATACGGATTTCATCAGCCGCCATTGCAATAATCGATCCAGCGGACGCGGCCCATCCCATAACGTGCACAGTTACTTTTGCGGGATGATCCCTAAGCAGATTATAGATAGCCAACCCCTCAAACATGTCGCCACCTGGGGAATTAATCTGGACTGTCACATCATTATTACCGATCGAGCGTAAAGCCGCTGACATTCGTTTGGCGGTAAACCCTCCACCTGTCCAAATGTCAAAACCAATCACATCAAAGATTGTAATCGTATTTGCATCGTCACTGTCTTTGGCGTGCGGACCCTGTGTCCACTTTGCAAAAACATCAGACGGCATGTCCCATTCAAAGTTTTTCGGGCATACGAAATTATTCACTGCAGGCAGTTTACGAAGGCTCATGATTAGTCCTCTTTTTCTTTTTCAGATTGTGGTGTCCCGGCTGTATTCGGCGGGTCGTAATAAATGTCCCCGCCTTCGCGTGGGTTTTGATCTTCAAGTGCGCGTATCTCATTGGGTGATGACACACCCCATTGCAATGCTTGCACATGCGTAGTCCATCGCGCTTTCATGTCTCCACGCACAAGCGCTGAGCGATTGAATTTACAGTAATGCTCTTCATTGGTGAGTAACCGCAAATTCACGGTTTCTTCCCACATAGTGAAATGATCTTCTTCCGTGTAGGTGATGAAGCCTATGCCCTGCTGCTCAATGCCCGTACCCCAAGACGTAGATTTTTCGGTATCACCAGCCATATGCGGAGGCACACCAAAAAACATAAATATATCTGTGCGCGTTACCTTCTTGCTTTCTATGGCCTGCATGTCAGCAGCCGTTAAGCCCATATGGGTGAGGTGGCGTAATGGGCTGCTTAAGTTCAGGTACATGTGCTGATTGCAGATGTGATTGCTATTGGGATGAAATGCTGTGTGAAAGCTGTCAGGACGAATTAGATGATCCTCTGGCTTATCACGCACGGAAGTCACTTGAACAAACTCTTGAACAAGTGCCGGAGGCCGTAGCATGACCAGCGCCCAGCCCACCGCACAAGCCCTGCCCGCATTCTGGTTCTGCCCTTCCTGTGACAAAACCCATCCTATTGACCAGCCTTGCAACCCATGCGGAACCGTATGGAAGCCCGGCATTTCCTCAAATCAGCCCACCGCGAAAGACACATAAAATGAGCGAGATCACAGAAAGCTTAAACATGCACTTGGATTATGCCACCGCTGGCCTTGATGCTGCGAGCATTACGGAAATTATTGAGTGTGCGTCTACCCTACGTAAACTGCAGGCCTCTCTCTATGGTCCAGGCAGCAAATTAATAAGCGCTGCTCGCAACTCCGGCACGCGCAACAACGCAACACGCAAGATCAAAGGTAAGGCGCCCATTGGCCCGCTTGCCGATGTAAACGAACCAGACGCAGATTTTAAACACTGGTGTGATCTCGGCAGCCTGCTTTGCATCCTTATCCAGACCAATGATGTGTTTGCGGTAAAAAGGCGCGAAGTCATGTCTGCATCCTACCGTTTTGGGAAAACCGTCATTGAGGTGATCGCGCACGCGAAGCAATACCCTCACGCCTACCGGCCCAAAGGCGGGACAGGCGCCTACTACGAAACCACCCGCTAAAATTCTCAACTCAAAGGAAACCACTATGATTACCGATGAACAACGCGCCGAAAGCATGGGCGAAACCACCCGCGAAAAACTGAAACAGTTTATTGCCCGGATTGAACGCCTTGAGGCTGAAAAGACGGAGCTGGCTGCAGACATCCGCGAGGTCTATGCGGAATCAAAAACATTCGGTTTTGACACCAAAATTCTACGCAAAACCATCGCCCTTCGTAAGATCGAAGCCAGTGAACGGGCCGAGCAAGAAGCCTTGGTTGAGCTGTATCTGGATGCGGTGGAGGGCTAGGACACATGCCTGCGTTAATTAGAGGAAGTTGATTTAATGATTAGCCGCCGCACATCCATCGTCAATAAGGTTCACAGCAGGGTAAATCTCATACCGGCTACCGGCTGCTGGATTTGGCTTGGCCCTCACTCGGGCACTGGTCGAGGTGGCGGCTATCCACGGATGAATTTAAACGGTCAAACCGTTGCAGTTCATCGCGTCATGTACACGCATGAACACGGCTACATTCCGGGCAAAAAACAAATCGACCATAAATGCCGTAACCGGCTGTGTGTCAATCCGAGCCACTTAGAGCTGGTAACGCACAAAGAAAATCAAAAGCGCAGAGACCGCGCAAGGAAAGAACAACCGTTCTTAAGTGGCTAACCGAGCATGGAACACCACACTGAACGATTTAGATCACAGCCAGTTTTCAATATTTTTCTGGCTCTGTGATCGCCGCACTCTCCCTAGCCTCGGAGCCTGAAACTTAAGACACGCACGGTGAATTGGTTGGGGAGAGCGCAAACAAAATAACCACCCGCTGCTGACATGCAGGTCAGTCCTTCAAGCGAGTGATTTAGATCACAGATTTGCTCCTAAATCTCAAATCGTGGTTGCCGCTATCTCCCCTCCCTGGTGCTGGATACCGAGGACACGAAAGCTAAGGGGCGGGGAATAGCAAAACAGAGAATTTTAAAGGATAAGAATATGCCATTTATTGAAGTGTACTTAAGTGATGATACCGCAAGAAAGTTGCATACTATTTCTACAGAGATTGATCGCGCCCAAGCCGATTTATGCGAATCCGCTGTTGAGACATCTGTTTTAGACTGGTGGAGACAGAATATGCCAATGAAGACATCCGGCGTTAAGATGGAGGAAAATCGTAATGCCTGCTCGTAATTACTTTGTAGAACTGCGTCAGGATTGGATTGCCGATATGCTACATGTTTATGGCTATATTGGCAGAGTGCACCTGTGCAGAAAATTCAATATATCGCCACAACAAGCCACAATAGATATAAATCTGTTTAATAAAGCTCGCCCGAATGAAATGCGATATTGCCTGTCTAAACGCCGCTACATAGCGACCACAAAGGAGCTGCAGGCATGAACGCTATAGACCAACTACCTGAGACAGTGAAGCTCCGGCTTGAGCGCTTAAAGGCTTTGGTTGATCGCGGTGTCGGCGGCGAAGCTGTAAACGCACAAACAATACTCGAAAGGCAGCTCAAATCCCTCGGCCTATCAATGGATGATGTGTTTTCACAAGGCGAAGAAGCACACATGCATTGGTATAAATACAAAACCAAAATGGAGAAACGGTTGTTGGTGCAAACACTCGCAAAAATTCTTGGGGCTAGTGGGGAGTATTATACAAACCGTCGCATGTCGCTTGGCGCTCATGTAACGGACGCAATTAACGCGGAGATACGCCTTCATTTTGATGTGTATGTCAAAGCGTATCGTGACGAGACGGAAGTCCTATTTACAGCATTCGTGCATAAAAACCGGATATTCTTTGCGGAATGTGATGATGAAACACCAAGAGATTACACCCCTGAAGAACTAGAGCGCCACAGAAAAGCAGCGGTAATGATGATGGGCATGGATCGCGCTAATGTCAGAAGACGGGTAACAGGCGAATGAATACCAAGACACGAAAAGCTATTCACGATGTTGATGTCGCAGAAATGTACGGCATTAATCTCATTCGGCTACGAAAAATTATCGATGAAAACGGCCTCTGTCTCCGGGCAGGAAAAGGCCCAAGAACACTACTCCCCCGCCACTTGAACTTATTGGAAATTATACTTACACCAAAATTATGTCCCTCTACCTCACCAAACGAAAAACGTCCGACATTTACCGCATACGCGGATCGCACTACGGCATCCGCATCGATCAAAGCGCTAGAACTCGCTCGAAAGATGAAGCAAAACAAATCCTCACGTCGATTGAAACGCAAATCTTCAAGGAAGTTCATAACCTAAACCCACCGCCAGAAGACACGCAATCATTCGCAGAAGTGGTTATCAAATACCTAGAGGCAGGGAATGGGGAGGCATACGATTTAGAGGCTGTCATACTTGCTCTTGGCGAAAAAACCATCAAGGAGATTACTCAAGGCGTCATAGATACTCAGGCTTTGCGGTTATATCCCAATCACAAGCCTAGCTCTGTCATACGTTTATTCTACGCGCCAATTTCCGCAATTCTAAACTGGGAACGCAAAGAGCGTATGCTTGGACCTGTCTTTATCAAGAAGCCAAAAATGAAGCAATCCCGACCAGATTGGCGCACTCCAAAAGAAGCAGAAAAACTAATCAAGCTCTCAAGGGGTATGTCAGCACTGGCCACTTTCTACATCGGAACCGGCGCAAGATGTAGCGAAGCTATTAATCTGGACTGGAAAGATGTCTCGTCAAATAACGAACGGGTGACATTTTGGGATACCAAGTCTGGTTTCGCTCGTAGCGTTGATTTGTGTAACCGCACCAGAAAGGCTATGCCACCCCGTCCCGAAAAAGGCGGCAAGGTCTGGCTGAAAGACAACGGACAGCCTTGGAGTGACCGTCACGGCCCAGCACGCAAGATCAAGCGCATATGTGAGCAATACGGCCTACCCCACACCAATATCCACACGCTTAGGCACACCTGGGCATCATGGCATTACGCCACATACAAAGACCCGATGAAATTAATGATGGATGGGGGATGGAAGTCATTGGACCTTGTAATGGTCTATACTCACATGGGAACGAGCGATTTAAAGCGTCAGGTCAGTGCTAAAAAATGGCACAAATATCGCAAAGCGAAAAGATAAGGAAATTATTGCCCGTATATTGCCCGTCATAATAACCAAAAACACTGTAAAATGTGCAAAGATATGCAAACATTTAGAGAACAAAAAACTAAGATATTTCCTGATATATCAGAATATAGTTAGTAATTACAAAGATTTAAGCTGGTGCCGCAAGGGAGAATTGAACTCCCGACCTCATCATTACCAATGATGCGCTCTACCACTGAGCTACTGCGGCCAAGGACGTTGGACGTCGATTGAGGCACTGCCTATAGCCTACTCATCCATAGGCTTCAAGACACAATTGACATATCATTTGCAAGCACAGTATCAATGCAGCATGACAGAAAACAAATCACAGAAACAACGCGAACGCGAACAACGTGAAGCCCGTAAAGCACAAGCCCTGCGTGACAATTTAAGACGCCGTAAGCAGGCAGTAAAAAACCGAAAAGAGAAACCTTAATTCCTGACTGCATTTCTCCGATCTCAAAAATTACATTTCCCAATACTATTTGAGCGGCCCCTTCCCTTTTATTCCCCTATGGTCATTTTCTATGAATCGGGTAGTATCGGGAAATAATAATAAAAAACTGTGGGAGGGATATTATGAAAAAATCACACTTTAAAAATGGAATGACGGTCAGTGGGTTGGCGCTGTTTGTGCTTTTGGCGAGTTGTTCAAGTTCCGAGACAAAAACACCGGAAGCCAGTGCGCAAGCGCCTGATCTGTGTATCGAAAACGCGACTGTATATACGGGCGAAGGTACGGCGATCCGTAACGCGGTGATAAGCGTTACAAATGGGACTATCGACGCGCTTGGCGCCGCCGGAGATACACTTGACTGTCAGCGTTACGCAGATCAAGGCACGAAGATTATCAATCTTGAAGGCAGCTTTGTGTATCCCGGGTTTGTGGATGCCCACTCGCATTTTCTTGGCATAGGTTTACGGGAGTTGACCCTTAATCTTGAAGGGACTGCTTCGATTAAAATGCTCAAAGAGCGGCTCGGCGAAGTAGTGAAATCTGCGCCAGTAGGCTCGACTATTTATGGACGGGGCTGGATCGAAACCCACTGGCCTGAGAACCGGTTTCCGACCCGTCAGGATTTGGACGAAGTTGCACCGGATCATCCTGTGATTTTAAACCGTGCCGACGGCCATGCCAGTGTTGTGAACACAAAAGCGTTAGAAATGTCCGGCATTACCAAAGATACGAAACCACCCTTTGGTGGAGACATTTTACTGGGCAAGGACGCTACACCTACGGGTATGTTGATCGATATGGCGCAATCTCTCGTCTCCGGCCTCCTTACCGAGCCTAGCTTAGAGCGTAAACAGGCGGCCTATATTAAAGCCGGAGAGGTTTATGCGGCCTATGGCTGGACTGGCACCCAATCCATGTCTGGCGAACCTGAGAACATCAAGCTGTTAGAACAGCTTTCAGATGAAGGGAAAGTCGGGCTACGGGTTTATAATGCTGTCGACATTACCAATGCAGGGCCGCTTTTGGACGCGATTGCGAGTGATGGGCCGCAAAGCAATGCGAATGGCCATATTGTTTCGCGCGGTGTCAAACTTTATGTGGACGGTGCGCTTGGCTCTCGCGGGGCGGCATTATTGGCCCCCTATTCGGATGACCCTGAAAACTCCGGACTTTTGTTGACCGAAAAATCGACGATATTGCCAATTTTAGAACGCGCCTTGCGCGACGGCATTCAGGTTTCCACTCACGCGATTGGAGATCGGGCCAACCGCCTAGCGCTGGACTGGTATGAGGAATCCTTTGCCAACGTGCCTGTATCCGAACGCAAAGTCGCAGAGCCACGCTGGCGCATAGAGCATTCGCAAATACTGGACGTTACGGACATCAAACGGTTTGCAGAGTTAGGCGTTATTGCATCGATGCAGCCCTCACACGCCATTGGTGATCTGTATTTCGCGCCGGACCGGTTGGGTTCAGAGCGCCTACAAGGCGGCTATGCATGGCGTAGTCTTATCGATAGTGGCGCGATCATTGCGGGCGGCTCAGATGCGCCTGTGGAACGCGGTGATCCGCGTATAGAGTTCTATGCGGCCGTTGCGCGTAAAAGCGTGGACGGGTTTAGCAATTCAGACTGGAATCCGGAGCAGAGAGTGACCCGCGAGGAGGCCCTAAAAATGTTTACCGTCTGGGCAGCTTATGCGGCGTTCGAAGAGGACAGTGCGGGTACAATCACGGTCGGGAAAAATGCAGACTTCACCGTGTTTGACAAAGACATTATGACCATTCCCGAAGCAGAAATTCTGACGTTGAAAACGGTTATGACGATTGTTGACGGTATCGTTGTTTATAAAAACCCTGATTAGGCCTAAAACCAATTAGACATGAAAAAAGGCGCATTGATCACTCAATGCGCCTCATCATTTACCTTATAAGATTTAGCCCTAAACCTTTGTATTTGTGTAAGGTTTTAGCTCTTTACGGGCCACCTGCATGCGATGAACCGCGTCAGGGCCATCGGCAAGGCGAAGTGTGCGAATTTGCGTCCACATAATCGCGAGCGGCGTATCTTGGGTGACACCCGTGCCGCCGTGCATTTGAATCGCTTCATCGACAATTTTTAGGGCTGCACGAGGCGCGGCCACTTTAATCATGGAGATATAGGGGGCGGCTGCGCGGAAGTCGCCCTGATCCATCAGCCATGCGGCTTTCAAACAGAGCAAACGGGTTTGCTCGATCTCGATACGGGCCTCGGCGATAATGTCGTAATTGGCACCCAGTTTTGCCAGAACTTTGCCAAAGGCTTCGCGGGATAATGAGCGTTTACATAAAAGCTCTAGTGCGCGCTCGGACTGGCCGATCGCACGCATGCAATGGTGAATACGGCCAGGGCCAAGGCGACCTTGGGATACTTCGAAACCACGTCCCTCCCCGATCAGCAAAGCGCTGGCCGGAATGCGGACATCGGTAAAGCGAATATGCATATGACCGTGCGGCGCATCATCATGGCCGAACACATGCATGGGACGCAGAATTTCGACACCTTTTACTTTTGCGTCCATTGCAAACATGGAATGACGACCATGACGCGGGCCTTCATCTGCGGTTTTAGCCATCAAAATATAGACAGAGCAACGCGGATCACCTGCGCCACTGGCGAAGTATTTTTCGCCGTTTAGAACCCATTCGTCACCATCTTTTTGGGCGTCAAATGCCATATTGGTCGCGTCCGAGGATGCCACACCCGGTTCTGTCATCAAATAGGCAGAACGGATTTCGCCGTTCAGCAATGGTTTAAGCCATTTTTCCTGTTGCTCTGGGCTACCATAGCGTTCCAGAACTTCCATATTGCCTGTATCAGGGGCGGCGCAGTTAAACACCTCTGCGGCCAGAACGCACCATCCCATTTCTTCGGCGAGGTAAGCATATTCGACGGTCGTCAGGCCATAGCCCTTGTCGGAATTGGTCAGCCAAAAATTCCACAGGCCTTTTTCACGGGCCTTGGCTTTCAAACCTTCACGGATTTCGTTTTGGCGATCTGTAAAGGCGAACCGGTCTCCGGCTTTGCCAACTTCCGCATGATATTCTTCATCCAATGGGATGATTTCTTCGCGTACCATTTGGCGCACTTGTGCGATTAATGGTTTTACTTTTTCTGAAATACCTAAATCCATGTCTAATATCCCTTATTGCGAGCCAGTTGCTCTAAATGAAAATCACTGTCGCCCAGAAGTTCCTGTGCAACCCGGATGCGTTTTAAATATAGACCGATATCCAGTTCGTCGGTCATGCCCATGCCGCCGTGCATTTGTACGGCTTCGAGGGCGGCGAGTTTGGCAACGGCGCTTAGCTTGGCTTTGGCCATGCCCACAATCTCTCCGACATTATCTGCGCCTGCGTCAAGGGCGGTGAGTGCCGCCAGTACGGCTGATTTCGCCAGTTCCAACTCGCAATACAAATGCGATTGGCGATGTTGGAGGGCCTGAAACTCGCCAATGATTTTACCGAATTGTTTGCGCTCTTGTAGAAAGGCTGTTGTGACGTCAAACACTTGAGAAGATGCACCTAACATTTCAGCTGCCAACATGGCACGCCCTGCATTACAGATAGTGTCCAAAACGTCTACGCCTGCGCCAACTTGCCCTAAAGTCTGCTCGCCAGTCACGTCCACATCGGTGAAGGTCAGGCGGGCTGCATTGCGGGTATCGGCCATAATGGTGCGCTCTATGTCGAGCCCGTCCGTATCTGCGGACACGATGAAGACGCTTAAGCCCTCATCGGTCTGTGCGAACACAATGAACTGGTCTGCCACATGGCCGTCAATGACCATGCATTTTGTGCCGTTCAGCTTGAAGCCATTTCCAGATGGTGTTGCGCTCAGCGTCATACTGGCCGGATTATGTTTGTTGCTCTCGTCAAGCGCGACAGAGAACACGGTCTCGCCCGTACAAATTTGCGGGAGGAATTTTGTTTTCTGTTCCGCATTTGCATGCTGTTTCAGCGCGGTTGTTGCCAACACTGCCGTGGACAAGAACGGTGAAGCCGTCAGGTTTTTGCCCATTTCCTCGGCCAGCAATCCTGCCGCCATGAAGCCCATTTCTACGCCGCCATATTCTTCGGGGACCAACACGCCGGTGAAACCCATTTCGGCCATTTCGGCCCAGAGGGATTTAGAATATCCGGTCTCGTCATTGCTATCGCGCAATTCGCGCAATTGGGTGACCGGGGCTTTGTCTGCGAAAAAACCACTGGCGCTTTCGGCGAGCATTTTTTCGTCGTCATTTAAAAGAAGTGCCATGGTTTATGCTCCCGGCAATTGTAGAATATGTTTTGAAATAATATTGAGCTGGATTTCGGATGTACCACCCTCGATCGAATTGCCTTTTGTGCGGAGCCATAAACGGGCAAGGTCGCCGTCATTGCTGCGCTCGCCTTCCCACTCAAGACCATCATGTCCACTTGCGTCCATCAACAACTCATAGCGGCGTTTGTTCAATTCCGTGCCGTAATATTTCAACATGGATGACTTGGCCCCAAGGCTGGCACCGGCTTTCGCCTCCATCAGCATACGGGTCATGGTTTGGCCAAAGGCCCATTCGTCGGTTTCGTACTCGGATATTTTGGCTCTTAGCATCGGGCCCGGTGTGTATCCACGATCCGCTATAATTTCGCTCAAAGATTTATTGATCGAGATATCTCCGATCATTTCGCGTTCATGGGTCAGGAGGTATTTGGCAATTGACCAGCCTTTGTCACGCTCGCCAACCAGATTTTCGAGAGGGACTTTTACGTCCTCGAAAAAGGTTTCGCAAAACGGGGAGCGACCTGAAATCAGCAAGATCGGTTTGGTGCTGACGCCCGGGGTTTCCATGTCAAACAAGATGAAGCTGATCCCATGGTGTTTCTTACCGGTATTGTCTGTGCGCACGAGGCAAAAAATCCAGTCGGCCTGATCCGCATAGCTGGTCCAGACCTTTTGACCATTGACGAGGAAGTGATCGCCCTTGTCTTCGGCCTTGGTGGCCAGTGCGGCCAGATCGGATCCTGCGCTCGGCTCGCTATAGCCCTGACACCAACGGATTTCGCCGCGGCAAATTTCAGGGAGATAGTGTAGCTTTTGCTCTTCTGTCCCGAACTTTAACAAGGCCGGGCCAAGCATCCAGATGCCGAAGCTTGAGAGCGGGCTACGGGCCCCTATCACGGTCATTTCTTGTTGCAAAACTTTGGCTTCGGCCCGGCTAAGTCCTCCGCCGCCGTATTCTTTTGGCCAACTTGGGGATGTCCAGCCTTTGGTGGCCATGCGCTCTAACCAGATCTTTTGATCCTCACTTTGGAAAACCCAATTGCGGCCACCCCAACAGGCATCCTTGTCGGTTTTCATTGGCGTGCGCATTTTGGGTGGGCAGTTCTCTGCCAGCCAAGCTCTCGTCTCAAGGCGGAATGTTTCCAAGTCCGACATATCTTTCTCCTAAATTTCGCCGCTAGCGATGCGGTCACGGGCGACGCCGCCCAGAATATTGACCATATGAACATACATTTTGAACCGCTCGTCTTTGGTTTGCCCATGATAATAGCGGTAGTAAATTTGCTGTATAATCACGGCCAGACGGAAAATTCCGTACACATAGTAGAAATGAAAATTGCTGACATCTGCACCGGTTTTGTCGGCGTAATAGACCAAAACTTCTTTGCGGGTCAACATGCCCGGTGCACCGCTAGGCTGACGTGACAGGGATTGCATCTGGACCGGATCATCGGCCTGTATCCAATAGGCCAGCGTATTGCCCAAATCCATCAACGGGTCGCCAAGCGCGGAAATTTCCCAGTCCAGAATAGCATTGATTTTCGTTGGATCATCGAGATCGAGGATCAGATTATCTATGCGGAAATCACCGTGCAGAATGGCGGCGCCCTTCTCGGTCTTGGGCCTGTTCTCTGCCAGCCATTCCCGCACGTCTTCGAATGCATCGACATCGGGTGTGTAGGCTTTTTCATAGCGTTTGTTCCAGCCCAGTATTTGCCGTTCGACATAACCTTCGGGCCTGCCAAAATCCGAGAGGCCGATGGCTTTGTAATCAACTTGGTGTAGCTCAACTAATTTATCAAAGAAGGACAAGCACAGCTTGCGCGTTTGCGCTTTGTCCCAATTCCAGTCTTTGGGAATATGGGTGTGGATGAGGTGACCTTCGACGCGCTCCATCACATAAAACTCTGCGCCCAACACACTGTTTTCGCTATCGACATAATACAGGGTTTTAGGCACAGACGGGTAGACAGGTTTCAGGGCGGTCATAATCTTGTATTCGCGGTGCATGTCATGGCCAGATTTGGGTTTCGTACCAAAGGGGGGCCGACGGAGCACCAAACGGCGCTCGGGGTAATCCAATGCATAGGTGAGGTTCGAGGCGCCGCTGGCATATTGCTTTAGAATTGGCGTGCCGCTTAAGCCTTCTATTTCTGCTTTCAACACCGCGTCTACGGCGTCTAAATCAAAAGCTTCTCCCTCACGGATATCTATGGTTGGATTGACGCTCATCAGATTGTCATGCCTGCATCTACCACAATGCTCTCGCCTGTGACATAGGAGGCCTCGTCAGAAACCATAAACAGGACAGCGCCGACCATTTCTTCGGGTTGGGCCATGCGCGGGATGGCCAGATTGGCATCCATAAATTCTTGAAGGTTTGGCATTTCTTTCAAGGCCGAGGCTAGTTTTGTATCGGTAAATCCGGGAAGCAGTGCATTCACACGGATGCCCTTGCGGCCATATTCTTTGGCGAAACCCTTGGTCATGTTAATCACCGCCGCCTTGGTCATGCCGTAAACGGTACGGAATACGCCCGGCTGTAGCCCGTCAATACTGGCTACATTTACGACAGCGCCGCCGCCACCTTTTATCATTAAAGGAATGGCCTTCGCGGTTAGAAAATAAGGCCCCTTCACATTGACTTCCATGGTTTTGTCATAGGCGCTCTCAGGACATTCATGGGCGGCGCCGTAAAATACATTGGTCGCGCCGTTATTGATCAGAATATCGAGCCTGCCATGATCTTTTTCTATCTTGGCAATAGCGGCGTCCAGATCATCCATACGGCCAAGATGCAGGGTCATGGCGCTTGCTTTGCCACCATTGGCAATAATGGCATCAGCGACCTTCTGACAGTCCTCGATACGACGTGAGGAACAGATTACAGTTGCGCCCTGCTCGGCCATACCATGGGCAATCGCCTCTCCTATACCGCGACTGGCGCCGGCAATGAGGGCTACTTTTCCTGTTAAATCAAAACGGGCCATTTATGTCTCCTTCATGGACGGTATATGTGCGGTGTCGATAGCGGCTTTGCGGCGGGCCATGCCGCTAATATAGCGATCATGATTTGCAGCTTTCGCTTGAAAATACTCTCCGATGACCGGATGTGGCAAGACAAGAAATGTGTCATTTGCCATGCAGTCGAATAGAGTGTCGGCAACATCGGACGGCAATATATGCTTGTCCGGGCCTTCGGTGACCACGGTCATGCCTTTTGTCATATTGGTCTGTACATATTGTGGGCAGATACAGTGCACTTTAATGCCGTCGTCCTTATGCATAATTGCCATGTATTCTGCATAGGCAAGGGCTGCGTGTTTGGTGGCGGTATAGGAGGCGGTTCCGATTTGTGCCAATAGCCCTGCCGCAGACGCGATAATGACAAACCGGCCACTAACGTCCAAATCACGCTCGATCCAGTTCGGAATTAATGACCGCCCTGCGTATATGCTCGCCATCACATTGATCTGCCATGACAGTTCCCAGCTTTTATTTGATCCACCGGCGGCGTGACCGCCCGGTTCGTCTGGAAACCCGACACCTGCATTGGAAACAAACATATCTATGGGGCCATTTGCGGCCTCGGCACCTTCAATGAAAGCTTTCATAGAGGCTTCGTCGGATACATCACAGACAAATGCGGTTGCGCCGATTTCTTTGGCGGTCGCATGTACCAAGTCTGCATTGATGTCGCTGATCGCGACTTTAGCGCCTTCTGCAATGCATTTTTCCGCAATTGCGCGGCCAATTCCTCCGGCTGCACCTGTAATCGCAACGCTTTGTCCTGAAACCATATTGTGTTTCTCCCTTTTTTGCATGATAACAAACTATTGGCGCTACACAATCATTTTATGTGCAATTAATTGCATATATTTACGCAATGTGTGAAGCGTGTGAAATTGACCATCAAATGGTGGCGGGGAAAGCATGAGTATAGATTCGACAGAAAACGAGGCCCTTCTCATAGCGGCCACGGGCGATATAATCTCCAAACCTGCGCCAGAGGCAAATAGGTTCGATAATTGTTTGTCGTGTGGTTTTGAAACTGCAAATAATTACTGCCCGAATTGCGGGCAAAGAAATGATGATTTGCGGCGCTCTTTATGGTCAATGGGAACGGATATTCTTGGCGGATTTCTATCGTTTGAATCGCGGATGTGGAAAACATGGGCGGCTCTCATATTCAAACCGGGGAAAGTTGCCCGTGAATATGCGGATGGCGCCCGCACACGCTATTCTGCACCTGTACGAACCTATCTGGTTGTAAGTATCATTTTCTTCAGCTTTATGAGCATTTCAAATACGGACTTCATCAACTTTGATCTGATAGCAGACACCCCGGAAACAAGTGAAAAAACCACATCAAAAGATACAGACAGTCAAGTCACGGCAAGTCAGCAATACAGGGCTTCACCCAACACATTTTCAATAGACGGCAAAACGGTAAAGATAAACTTTCTCAGCCGCAGCCCAAACCTCACAGATGAAGATGTGGAAAGCCTTGCAGGCTTAAATGAGGACATAGAAGAACTTATGAACACGAACAAAGACATTGAAAGCACAGTTAAAGATCTCATACGAGAGGCCGAAGAAACGGATCAACCCATAGGAATTTCAAAGGCAGAAGATGGAAATTTGACCCTCAATAACGATTCAGTCAATCTGGAACGTAGCATGAAAGACGTTCTCTTAAATCCAAAAAAATTCAATGCTATTCTAAATATCTGGATACCGCGCGTGATGTTCAGCATGGTGCCATTTGCCATGATCCTTGGCGCACTGTTTCTGCGCAGTTCAAATGCCATGCTCATCGATCACCTTATCCACGCAATTTATCTGCATTCATTTTTGTTTATTGCCCTGTTTTTTACTATTTTGATGTCATGGGTTCTTCCAGGGGCGTTTGCTTTTTTAACGATTGTGCTCTGGATGATGGTTTATTTCACCCTGTCCATAAAACGTATGTATGGACGAGGATGGATTAAAACCATCTGGACGGCCAGCATCAGCGGGTTTTTATATTCCCTCCTCCTGTTCGTTATCCTGTCCGTAATCACAATCTATGCTGTTGGGCAGTTTCTCCATGGTAACTGATACCCATCTGTGGTTTAGGTGCCCGGTCTCCGAACCACCATAAAGTCGAGGCGGTGGCCGCAAAAACGGCGGAGCTGGCAATATTTCCATCTCGGGTTTTGGAGAAAATCCACGCGGTTATCAGCCAGAGCAATAGGGTTAAGGCAGGCCGCACCAAGCGCAAAACATTGATGACCCATTTGTTGGCAATGCCTATATTTGCATCTGCTTGCAATGAAGCCTCCAAGCCTCTCCACGAGCCTTTCTGGGCCTCAATGGCCAGCTCCAGTTCTGTTTCCTGTTTTTTTGCCTTCATTTGTAGTTCGTGCAATTTCAATTCATGGCCCCAGCGTTTTTCTTCTTGCACAAAGGTTTGCTGGCGTTCGAAATAACTGGCGACACGCCCCAAAGCAGTTCCGAAAACACCGAATATACCGCCTGCGACCGCGTCTGCGCCAAAGCTTAAAATATTTGCCATAATTGTTTTGCCTTTCCCTGCCCATACCATGACCGCTTCCGGCCAAGGTCGACATGTAAGAATGTTGAGTAAAATCCAAATCCGGTAAATCCGGCCGTTCGGCACGCTTGATAAAGCCGGTGCCGGTCATGTCCGGCAATGCCAATATCTGCGGCCAGTTTCAAATGTTGGGACAAGGGTGCGCCCCCGACCCGCGCATTATGCAAGCCGCATCTATGGCCCGAGTAAATGATGAATGGCCGCCCTGAAAGCGTACGCGCTGTTTGTAAGCGGTCCATAAATTCCGGCCAGATATAGGCTTGCCCACAATGGGAACATGCCATTTCCGCACAGGAAAATGATGGCCATCTCTGACGATCCCAAAAGGGTTCAATATCGGTGTATGTCTGCGCGGAACCATCCATAGCCGTGAGAGTGGGGGTAGAGCCGAGGGCGTGGATATGTTTTTCCCGATGGTCGCAATAACGTGGGGGCAAAAAAATAGGCCCGCCGGAGTGACGGGCCTTTCTATACACTATTGTGTAGAGGTTTGTTAGTTGAGCGCGCCCAATTTACGTGCAGATTTTGCACACAAATAATAGAAGGTTACGCGGCTTTTAAAACGATCAGACTTCATCTGCGTACAGACTTCGGCAACCGTTTCTTTCTGGTTCTTGGTCATGCCCAGTTTCTTTGTACAGAAACCTTTGATAATCCGGTCCAGCTCTTTTTCGTCCGAACACGCGACCAAGGAAGCATCGCGGGATTTCAGGGCGATACCACAATATTTCACGATGTTTTCAACGGCTTTTGCTTTGGCTTTAGCGTCGTATTTACGTACATTTGCCAAATACTTATCCATATCCGTCGATTTAGAAGCTGCTTTCTTGGCGGGAGCCTTTTTCGTAAGGGCTTTTTTTGCTGACGCTTTTTTCGCTATACTCTTTTTAGCAGGCGCTGTCTTTGCCACAGTCTTTTTAGCTACACTCTTTTTTGCTACTGCCTTTTTAGGGGCGGCTTTTTTCTTAGGTGCTGCCTTTTTCGGAGCTGCTTTTTTTACAATTTTTTTCGTGACGGTTTTTTTAGTGACAGCTTTTTTTGCAACAGATTTTTTAGCAACGGCGGCTTTCTTGGGGGCCGCCTTTTTAGAAGCGGTTTTCTTAGGCGCCGCTTTTTTAGGTGCTGCTTTTTTCACGACTTTTTTCGCAGCTGCAACTTTCTTAGGTGTAGCCTTTTTCTTTGTGGCTGTTTTTTTCTTCGGCGTAGGCGCTTCAGAAACACGTCCTTCAAGATACTTTACACGTGCTGCAAGATAGCGGTTACGCCATTCCAGAGCGTAGCTCTCATCATCACCTGATGATGAACCCTGTTGGGATTCCAGATTGGAAATTGTCGTATCCCGACGTCCCACACGCGTTTCCAGTTCATTGACCTTCGCACGCAAGCCATCTGCATCTGCACGAAGCTGGCTCTCGCCTTCAACGCTTAGATCACCGGCCTGTACTTTGCCTCTAAAAAGCAACCAGCCAATAAAGAGCGCCAAAGCGCCAATTAACATTAATGGCAACCAGCCAAAAAATAGAATGTAAGAAATGATGTTGTCCATAAGAGTCCCCTTATTTAGACTGTGTAACT
This sequence comes from Robiginitomaculum sp., assembly GCA_002733605.1. Classification (GTDB taxonomy): domain Bacteria; phylum Pseudomonadota; class Alphaproteobacteria; order Caulobacterales; family Maricaulaceae; genus Robiginitomaculum_A. The sequence continues at coordinate 71,337 of NVWK01000003.1, read as the reverse complement.
GTAAATTCGATACGGCGGTTTTGGGCTTTACCCTCATCCGTATCATTCGAAGCAATCGGGTTTGTGTCCCCGTGACCAAACGCGGAAAGTTGAGCCGCGTCAACACCCTGAGCGATTAAAACATTGGCAACGGCAAAGGCACGGTTTTGACTGAGGACAAGATTGTTTTCAGAATCGCCCTCTATATCCGTATGACCGTTAATCACAACATTAAAGCTGGAGCATTGTTTTGCGGCTGCAGCCAAATTCGCCAATAATGCCAAGCTAGGGGCTTGTGCTATCTCGGCACTGCCGGTGCTGAACTCTATCTTATTGTCGCCTTTAAGGCGTTCAAAGTTTCGCTGACACACATCCTCGTCATTAATCTGTCCAATATTGGCCGCTTGCATGTTCGGGACACTGATATTTGTGGAACCCCCGAGCGCAGCAATGGCCTCATTAATGTTGTTACGGGCCTCGACAGTGGACGTTTGTCCGACAAGAACCGAACTTGAATCTTTCATGGTAAACCGCCCTGTTTCCAAAAGGGATAGCCCACCGATATTGGCGCTCGCCACACTTAGCCAAGCCGAGTTTGGCGCACCCTGTGCGATTTTTACTGTTTGATCGGTTACATTGCCGGGAAATAAAGTTTCGGCGACAGCCAGTAATTCTTGTCTCTCGGCTTCGTCAGAGACATAGCCATTTAAAATTAGAATGGCATTTTTTGTACGAATGCCTGTCAGGGTATAAGGTTGAACGGTGAGCATTGGTTTGACAACATTAATGCCGGTTCCGTCGACTTCATGCCAACGTGCTCCGCCTGCCCTACGACCGGCACAGTCTTCGCATTGCGCATTTTGAGCCGCCGTTAAAGCCGCCGTTTTCGCGTCAGTACTTGGCAGGTTTCCGCTTAGCTTTGCGACATTGCCTTCCATGCTGATGTTCAAGCTCCCGAAGCCGGCATCTTTCAGCGTGGCTTCAACAGAGTTTCCCATGGCAACTGAATGTGCCTTGGCACCCCATGGTGTGAACACTTCTAATACAAGCGCAACAACACCAAGAATTATTAGCCCGGTAGCCCACTTACCAAAAGTTCCCATTATGTCCCCTTTTTGTGAAATCGATTCAGATTAAAAAACGGTAATAGCATTAACGCAGGTAAATGCGCAACTGGCAATACATGTATAACGCAGCTGTTTTACGGACTAAAACCAACATAATCTTAACGATGGCTGATCTTGAGGAAATGCCCCGAATAAATATTTTGTATTGCCTCCCAGTGCGGGAGCATCACAAATCGGGTGTGGTCTGGCTTTATGTCAAACGGGCTTTTGCAGATTCGTATTCCTGCTTAAGCTGGGCCACAACATCGGCAACACTCGGCACGCTGTGGATACTGCCAACGCCTTGTCCAGACCCCCATATATCTTTCCACGCTTTGGCATCACCCGACCCGAAATTCATCGAATTTTTATCTGCACCCTCAAGAGCCTCTGGATCAAGACCCGCGTTTTGGATTGATGATTTCAGATAATTGCCGTGAATGCCGGTGAACAGAGACGAGTAGACAATGTCCTCACCGGCTGAATCTACAATCATCTGCTTGTAGTCATCCGGTGCATTGGCTTCTTTTGTCGCGATAAACCGTGTGCCGATATAGGCCAAGTCCGCGCCGATTGCCTGCGCCCCTAATACACTACCACCTGTGGAGATAGACCCCGAGCAGAGTAAAGGCCCGTCGTGGAATTCTCTGATTTCAGGAACAAGTGCAAATGGAGACAGTTTCCCTGCATGACCACCGGCGCCGGCGCACACAGCAATGATGCCGTCAGCGCCTTCTGAAAGGGCTTTCTTGGTATGGCGAATGTTGATCACATCATGCAACACAATGCCGCCGTAAGAATGTACAGCGTCAATGACAATTTTTGGTGGACGCAAGGAGGTAATAATAATCGGCACTTGCTGGCGTACACAGACTTCCATGTCATGTTGCAAACGATCATTGGAGGCGTGACAAATCTGGTTTACCGCAAAGGGCGCGACTTTCTTATCCGGGTTTTCTTTAGCGTACGCCGCCAGTTCGGATTTTATTCTTATGATCCACTTTTCCAACTCTTCTGCTGGTCGGGCATTCAAGGCAGGGAATGAACCGACAATGCCAGCCTTACACTGGGCAATCACAAGTTCCGGACCAGAGACAATGAATAACGGTGCCCCGATAACTGGAAGTTCGAGGTTTTGTAAAATTTTTGGGAGGGACATAGTTTTTCCTGTGTTTTTCCTGTTTTTGTTATTGTTATTTTTTCAATAGATCGAGGGCCACAGCTGTCATGGCTTTAACACCGGTTTCAATTGTCGGTTCTGGATCAGGGGCAAAGAACGGGGAATGCAATGAAGGCAGATTTGTCCCGGCTTCCTTTGCATCTTTTATTGTTTGCGGTGCCACCGCGCCAAGCACGAATAGCAATCCCGGTATTTTTGGTTCAACCCGGCCATATTGCCCGAAATCTTCGCCGCCCATAACAGGTGACAAGGTTTGCACCTCGACGCCAATCGCATTACTAATCACCGGGTTCATGCGTTCGGCCAAGTCGGGGTTGTTATAGAGCGCAGGTGTGTATTCGTCTTTCACCTTCACAGCAGGCAGTTTATCTTCCGGCAAACCATAGGCTCGGCCCAAACCGTCAACAATGCGTTTTATAGAAGCAATTGTGTTGGCGCGCACCTCGTCTGTGTAAGAACGCAAGGTCAGTTGCAGTCTCACTTCATCAGAAATAATATTATGTTTTGTGCCGCCGTGAATAGACCCGACGGTGACAACGGCCGCATCAAGCGGCGATGTTTCACGCGAGACAATTGTCTGTAAACTGGTCACGATCTGCGCGGCTAAAACCACGGGATCTTTGGTCATGTGCGGGTAAGCGCCATGCCCACCAATGCCGTGCACGATAATATCTACAGAATCTACATTTGCCATCGCGTAGCCAGCGGTAATCCCGACCTGCCCGCTCGCGAGCGATGCACTATCGTGCAGGGCGATATTGTAGTCCGGGCGCGGAAAGCGTGTGAACAGGCCGTCATTGATCATGAGCCTTGCCCCTTGGCCTAATTCTTCGGCGGGCTGTAAAATCAAGATCAATGTACCCGACCAATTTGCTTTCTGGGCCACCAAATTTTCTGCTGTCCCGATTAGGACCGTCATATGTATGTCATGACCGCAGGCATGCATGGCAGGCACGTCATTACCTTCATAATCTTTAGTCATAACCGTGCTGGCATAGGACAGACCCGTTTGCTCTCTGACAGGGAGAGCATCCATATCGGCGCGGATCATTATGGTGGGGCCGGAACCGTTTTTCAGTATTGCCACAACGCCTGTCTCGCCCACATTGCGGGTGATCTCGAAACCAAGGGCTTCCAGTTTATCCGCCAAAAGCGCAGAGGTTTTAACTTCCATACGAGACAGTTCCGGGTTCGCATGTAAGTATTTGTATAGTTTAAGTAAATCTTCTGCATTTGCGGTATTTGGGGCCAATAAAGCAGCCAATCCCAGCGCGGTTCCTACGAGCATATTACGCATAATTAGTTGTCCTTGAAGTTTGAATTTGATTCTGAAGCTAGCCAAATCAGGGTTGCATAAGCCGCTACATTCTGGGCCATGGCTTCAGGGTCGATTTTATCAAAAGTATCGTCCGGTGTATGATGCAGATCAAAATAATCGGTGCCGTCCTGATTTAACCTTATTGTCGGCACGCCCGCCCGTGACAAGGGCCCTACATCCGGCCCGCCGGTACTTTCACCGTCCAGAAGCTCTATGCCTAAAAATTCGAACTCATGCGCCATCGCTCTCACGGCCGCTTTGTTGGCATCGGTGAGACCGGTTTGCAGGCCGTAAATTCTATCTGCACCAAAATCTGATTCTGTGGCCAATACATGATTGGCTAAATCCGTATCTTTATGGGCTTTGACATAAGCAATGCCGCCTTTAATGCCGATTTCTTCTGATCCGAATAAAACGACGCGGATTGTACGTTTTGGTTTCAGGCCGGACTCCATCAAGACTTTGGCAGCCCCCATGACAATACCAACCCCTGCCCCGTCATCAATAGCGCCCGTGCCAAGGTCCCAGCTATCCAAATGCGCGCCAATCACAATAATCTCTTCGGGTTTCTCGGAACCAACAATCTCTCCCATCACATTGCCGGATGTTTGTGTTCCCGTGGCCCAAGTTTGCAAACGCATATTGATGACGACATCTTCACCAGACGCGAAAATGCGGTCTAATTGATCGGCATCGGGGCCGGATATGGCACCGATTGGAATTTTCTTGATGTCCGGATCATATGCCATTTGGCCCGTATGGGGAAATCTATGGGAATCCGTGCCGACAGAGCGAATGAGAACGGCCAAGGCCCCTCTTTTCGCAGCCTCGGTGGCGCCGCTCCGTCTTTTCATATTTGCAGGGCCGTAGCCTGCCCCGTTTAGAGTGCGTTCCATAAGGCCCGAAATATAAACAATTTTACCGTCCAGACTATTTTCCGGTGCGTTTTTCAGATCGTCAAATGTTGAAAAAAACGCAACCGGCGCTTCGATACCGGCGTCAGGTGTGGCAACGGAGCCGCCCAGCGCTGTCACAAACAGTTTTTGCGATGAAGGCGCGATCAGTGTTACGGTTTCGACGCCGCGTTTCCAGCCGTCTATTGTGAATGCCTCAGTGGTTATATTTTCAAAGCCGAGAGCTTCAAACTTTTTAACAGCCCACAGGCGGGCTTGCGCCTCTTGGGGCGAACCAGCTTGGCGGGCTCCGACTTCGGTTGTCAATGATTTGGTGATCTCATAGCCGTAATGGCCTTCAAGCGCCATGTTACTCAGCATTTTGATCTCTGGATTGCCAGATACAGAAGACATTCTGCTGTGGGTGACTTGTATACCCTCTTTGGTGTCTATGTTGATGGTCGTACTACAACTCATCAATGTCAGCGCCAAAGTGGAGACCGTTAGAAGTTTAAGTGATGTCATGATTTGTATTTCCCCTGAATAATTTTTCCCCACCATAAACGGGCGGGCCTGTGTCGCAAGGTAATTTTTGTCCATTTTTTGTTTAGGTGCCAGTTGATTTTGAAATTTAATAACGACTTGCAAACTGGAAAAAATCGGCGCAGTTTGGGCGAAATCAAAATGTATATTACAACTGCATCGGGGGAACATGCATGCCTTTTTCCAAATCTTCCTTATCATCTTACACGTCTGTTCTGGCTGTGTCTGTCATAGCTGTCTCCGCCAGCGTATTGACGGCTTGTGCGCCCTCAACGCTTGATCCCGAGCCACAGGCAGAGGCTTCTATTTCAGCGGCCGATTTGGGCCGCCGGATTGAGCGGTTGTCCTCGGACGAATTTGAAGGCCGGGCACCGGGTACACAGGGTGGCCAAATGGCGTCCCAATATGTTGCAGATGAAATGAAAGCGGCAGGTCTCGTGCCGATGGGTAAAGACGGTAGTTATTTCCAGCCGATTACTTTGACGGAAACAACGGTTTCCGAAGGGTCGTTTCTGGACATTGCCAAAGATGGCGGCGAGACAATCCGGTATGATTTTCAGGAAAATACTGTGTATTGGACAAAACGGTTTACAGATTCTGTCAGTGTTGAAAACGCTGATCTGGTCTTTGTTGGCTACGGCGTGGTTGCGCCGGAATATGGCTGGGATGATTATGCGGATGTCGATGTGACAGGCAAAACTGTGGTCATGTTTGTCAATGATCCGGGGTTTGCGACCAAAGACGAAGCCCTGTTTAACGGCAATGCCATGACCTATTATGGTCGCTGGACATATAAATTTGAAGAGGCCGCCCGCCAAGGCGCGGCTGCAGCCCTTATTGTACATGAGACCAAGCCTGCCAGTTATGGCTGGAATGTGGTTGCGGACAGTTGGGCCGGGGCGCAAATCGATCTGGTGCGCCTGGATGAAGGTGCATCACGGGCCGCATTAGAAGGCTGGTTATCCCTGGAGGCTTCAAAAGCTTTATTTGCAAATGCCGGGCTTGATTTTGTCGAGATGAAAGCGGCAGCCTCGCAAAAAGGATTTAAGGCCGTGCCCATGAGCGGGCTTTCTCTCAGCGCTACAATTAACAATACAATTCATACGGTCAGTTCGCGCAATGTTGCGGGGGCTGTGATCGGCACAAAATATCCTGACGAATATATGCTGTATATGGGCCATTGGGATCATCTGGGTAAAAAACCTGTGCCGGAGGGTGAAGACGGTATTTATAATGGTGCGGTTGATAACGCCACAGGCACAGCCATGATTCTTGAAATCGGCGAAGCTTTTGCGCAAAAGCCCGCGTTGCGCTCGATATTGATCGTTGCTGTTACGGCGGAAGAATCCGGTTTATTGGGGTCTGCCTATTATGCGGAAGACCCGATTGTGCCGCTCAGCAAGACGGTGGCGGGTATAAATATTGATGCCGTATTGCCGGTCGGTCGCACGAAAGACATTGTGGTTGTCGGGTTCGGCGCATCTGATCTGGATGATCTTCTACATGACGTTATCGACCCGAAAGGCATGTATATTACGCCTGATCCGAAGCCAGAGGCCGGTTATTACTACCGATCAGATCATATCAGCCTCGCGAAAAAAGGCGTGCCGATGTTGTATGCGGATGGGGGCATTGATCATGAGATTAACGGCAAAACTTATGGGGAAGCCTTTGGGGAAGAATATACTTTGGAGCGCTATCACGCGCCTGCGGATGAATATGACAACACTTGGGATTTGACCGGAATCGAGCAGGTTGGCAATGTTTTTTACGAGCTAGGGCGTGCTATTGCCGACAGTCAAGATTGGCCAAACTGGTATGAAGGTGCAGAGTTCCGTGCCCTGCGCGATGAAATGCTCAAGACAAATCCGTAAGTTCGAGACCTCCACTTAAGAGATCAATATGCAAACCGTTATCTGCATGAAATGGGGCACGCGCTACGGGCCGGAATATGTCAATCGGCTCAATAGTGCTATCCAGCGCCAAACTGAACGTCCGACCCGGCTTGTGTGTTTCACGGATGATGCGGAGGGTGTGGACGCGCATGTGCAGATTGAGCCTATTCCCGAGATTAATTTGCCACCTGATCTCATTAATTTACCGTGGCGCAAGTTGGCCATGTGGAAATACCCGCTGGCTGATTTAAGCGGCGATGTCTTGTTTCTTGATCTTGATCTGGTGATTACGGGTAATCTTGACGTTTTGTTTGATTATGAACCGGGGCGGTTTTGTGTGATCGAAAACTGGACACAAAAAGGACAAAATATCGGCAATACATCTGCCTTCCGGTTTCCGGTCGGTAAATACACCCATATTTTCGATCGTATTCAGGATGATCCCAAGTCCGTTTTGGACAGCTACCGGATTGAGCAGCTTTATATCTCGCGCGAGATTGAAGATATGGTGTTTTGGCCTCAAGACTGGTGCGTCAGCTTCAAACATAATTTATTACCAAAATGGCCTTTCAATTTCTTTGTCAGTCCCAAACTTCCACCCCAAACCCGCATTGTAGCCTTTACCGGCAAGCCGGATCAGGACGAGGCCGCCGTCGGGAAATGGCCGGTTAAGCACTGGATTAAAAAGAGCTATAAACATGTCCGCCCAACCCCGTGGATTGAGGAACATTGGTGAGTAAATATCCCCAAGGCACACTCGGTCTCGGCACGCTCAGCTGGCGCGGCGCGGCCTCCTTGAGGACAGCGTTAAAATCCTATGGAGACGCCGATTTTTTCGACCTGTTTGATGACGCCGTCATTTTCCTGCCCGACCCCGACGAAGACACAAGCGCGGTTGCAGCCCAATATCCGTACCGCATAGAAACAGACCCGCAGAACTTGGGCATTCTTTCGGGTATGGAAGAGATCGCGAACCGTTTGGAGACCGAGTTTATTTTCTTCACCGAAAATGATTGCCCCTTAATTGAGCCACGTGCAGAAGCCGATCGCCAAATCGGCAAAGCGCTTGAGTTGCTTGATCAAGACGATGTCTGCATGGTGCGAATGCGCCACAGAAAGTATTTTGGCGAAAAATTTAATATATATAACAAATATCTACGCTATTTTCCTACACCCGACACGGGGTCGGCCAAATTAAAACGCTTCTTTCGCCGCGCAAAAGCGAAACGATTGTGTGGGAACGCGGTGTATGTGGAAGCAAACCCGGCTGAGAAATTCCCGAAATATATTACAGATGCCGGTGATGGTTTTTTTCTCGTCGATGCACAGACCATGTCCTGGACAAACCAAAGCATCATTGTAAGACGCGACTTCTTCTTAAATACAGTGCTGCCCTATTGTAAGCCGGTTCCGTTTCGTCGGGGTGCAAATGGTTTTAAACTCATAGAAATCGAGTTAAATAATTCAAAATTCTGGACGCAATCTGGATGGAAAATCGGATGCGGACCGGGTCTTTTAACCCATGAACGCGCAAATGACCGTGGATATTGAAACTATATTTCTCAAATATACAAAATTTTAATGTAATCGCGCACGAATATGATATTCCCATTATTACTATTATGTCACAACGTTTGTAACAACGGGCGGTTACCAAGTTTGCGTGTCCAAAATATATAGGGGATTTACATGAGCACAGTTTTTAAAACCATCAGATATGGCGCATATGCGACAATTGTGGCCGCACTAGCACTGTCATTAGGACATCAAGCTTTTGCGGATGGCCCGGCGGGGAGTAAAAAAGATCAGGCGGCAAAATTCCGCCAGCTCGGTACGGTTTTACCGACGCCAAATGTTTACCGCAACGCTGCCGGCGCCCCGGGCGCCTCTTATTGGCAACAACGGGCCGATTACAAAATCAAAGTTGAACTGGACGAAGATAAAAAACAAATCAACGCTTCCGAGACCATCACCTATTTCAACAACTCACCGGACAAGCTGAATTACCTCTGGGTGCAGCTCGATCAAAACCGGTTTAAAGATGGCAGCACGGCACGGCTCAGCGAAACTGCATCAACAGCAGGCACACGTCGTGACCGCTCTGGCAGCGGTGATTCCATCAGCTACAATGCCCTGCGCCGTATTCAGGCTTTGGCGGATGTGGAACATGGCCACCAAATTTTGGCTGTGAAAGATGCCCGTGGCGGCGCGCTACATTATGTTATCAACGACACAATGATGCGTATTGATTTGCCGCGTCCTTTAGCAAGCGGTGCGAAAACAGTCTTCAGCATTGACTGGAAGTTTAACATTATCGACGAAGCCGCCATTGGTGGCCGGGGTGGATATGAGCATTTCCCTGAAAATGACACCTATATTTATTTTCTGGCCCAGTGGTTCCCGCGTATGGCCGCCTATACCGATTACACCGGTTGGCAGCACAAGCAGTTTCTTGGACGCGGCGAGTTCACCCTCGAATTTGGCGATTATGATGTGAGCATTACGGTGCCGTCCGATCATATTGTCTCTTCAACCGGCGCTTTACAAAATTCTCGCCAAGTCCTCAGCGCTGAACAGCGCCGTAGAGTTGCAAGTACAACGGCTAAAGAAACAGTGTTCATCGTGACCCCCGAGGAAGCGCTCGAAAATGAAAAGAGCAAAGCCAGTGGTATGAAAACATGGCATTATAAAGCTAAAAATGTACGTGATTTTGCCTTTGCAAGCTCTCGTAAATTTATCTGGGACGCCATGTTACACGAGCAAGACAGCACCGAGATGCCAATCGTGACGGCCATGTCGTTCTATCCAAACGAAGCCGAGCCTATCTGGTCAAAATACTCGACCCAGGCGGTTGTCCATACGATGGATTCCTATTCCCGTTTCACCTTTGATTACCCCTACCCGACTGCACAATCTGTCAACACGTGGGAACGTGGCGGTATGGAATACCCGATGATCAGCTTTAACGGCTACCGTCCGTCAACAGACGAGGAAACCGGTGAAGTTACGTATTCACGTAGTATCAAGCATTCTTTGATCGGGGTGATTATTCATGAAGTCGGGCACAATTATTTCCCGATGATTGTCAACTCTGACGAACGTCAATGGACATGGATGGACGAAGGCTTGAACAGCTTTGTTGAATATCTGGCCGAATATGACTGGCAGGAAGAGTTCAACATATTGGGTGGATCAGCGAACCCGCTGGATACGATTACCAATTACATGAAAAGTTCCGGTCAGGTGCCAATCATGACCCAATCGGATTCCATTTTGAAATTTGGCCCGAATGCCTATTCAAAACCGGCCTCCTCGCTGATCGTACTGCGCGAAACCGTGATGGGCCGCGAATTGTTTGATCATGCCTTTAAGGAATATGCTACGCGCTGGAAATTCAAGCGGCCAACACCGTCTGATTTCTTCCGCACTATGGAAGATGCGTCCGGCGTTGATCTGGACTGGTTTTTCCGGGGCTGGTATTTCGGAACGGATTATGTGGATATGGCGATCAACGATATTCGCGAGTATACAATTTCGACCCAAAATCCAGACATGGAACTTGATAAGGACCGTGACGAATACTGGCGTGATCATCCCGAAAGCATCACCCAAATCCGTAACCGGGCCGAGGGACGCACGACACGTGTGGAACGTATTGAATCCATCAATGATCTGTATAATGAAAATGACAAATACACGATCACCAATAAAGACCGTAACAAGCATCAAGAGTTCCTTGAAGGCTTAAAAGCTTGGGAACGCACAGCCTATGATCGTGCGTTGGGTGAAGGTCAGCACATATACTTTGTCGACTTTGAAAATGTTGGCGGCCTTGTCAGCCCGCTTCCCCTTACACTCCATTACGCTGATGGTACGAGCGAAGACATGATGATCCCTGCCGAAATCTGGAGACGCAGTACAGGATTTGTCACCAAGCTTTTGGTGCGTGACAAACAGATCACCTCTATTGATATTGACAATTTACATCAAATTGCGGATGCGAATTTTGCCAATAACAGCTTTCCGGCAAAAATCTTCCAGTCCCGGCTGGAGATTTATAAAGGGAAACGTACGTCTAAAAACCTGATGGCGGATATGCTGGTTGAGCTTAAAAGTGACGATAAAGAAGAAGGTGATGAAGGCGCTACGGACGTGCCTCTTGAGCCAGCAAAAGAGCCAACCGAAACAACTGTAGAACCATAATGGCTTTCAGCCCAAAGCGGATAAGGAAATAGAATATGCGGGCTTTTCCTGCTGATCCGGCGTCCGGTTTTGGACGTAGAACATTATTGACGGCGGCCCTTTTTGGGGCTGCCGTCGCTGTTTTGCCTGTGCAGGCCTTCGCGCATCGGCAAAAGAAAGTCATCACGACTGTGGAGTGGAATGCGAACACAAACCTGCTCGAAATCACCCATATACTGCACCTACATGATGCAGAGCAGGCCTTAAGCCGACTTGGCAAACTCAGCCAGCCGGATTTGACGTCTTTGCGTGCACGCGCCCAACTTGCCCTGTATGCGCAAGATCATTTCAAACTCTTCGACTTCAATAAAAACCCCATTGCGCTGACGATTGTCGGCGCTGAAATCATGAGCGGTCACGCCTATGTGTATCAAGAAGTTGCCCTAAGCGAAGTGCCGCAAGAATTGCTTGTCGAGAACACCCTGTTGCTTGACATTTACCGGGATCAGACGAACTTGGTGAATGTGACCCTTGGCGGCGAACTTAAATCTTTGGTGTTCATGGCCGGGGACAGGGCGAAAAGAATCTCGGGCTAAGCGCACCAGAAAATGCTTGCCTAAATTGATTTTGAAGCGGATATTCATCCGATGATAACAGTTCACCATTTGAATAACTCTCGCTCGCAACGTGTTTTGTGGTTGCTCGAAGAATTAGGCCTTGAGTACGAGATCAAGCATTATAAGCGGGATCCAAAAACTGGGCGGGCGCCCTCGTCTTTGAAATTGGTACATCCGCTTGGCCGTTCCCCTGTGGTTACGTTCAGAGACAAGGTTATCGCTGAAACGGGCGCAATTATAGAATATATCATTCGTGAACATGGCAGTGGACGTCTCATTCCGCCCGCAGGGTCGGACGCGTATGACAATTATATACATTTCCTGCATTACGGCGAAGGCTCGGCCATGTTGCCACAACTACTTCTGCTCTATACGTCCTATTTAGGGGATGCGGCCGCACCGATATTGCCGATCATTCATCAGGAATTGAAAGCTCATTTTGATTATATGGAGTATCATCTGACGGGGCATACTTATTTTACCGGGGATGAATTGAGCGGCGCGGACATTCAAATGGTTTTCCCGCTTGAGGCCGCAAAAAAGCATGGACGATTACTTGGCTATGATGCCTGTATTGATTTTGTGAACCGCATGCAGGCACGCCCTGCCTATTTACGCGCCCTAAAACGGGGCGGCCATTATGATTACGGGCCTGCATCATAACGACTGAACAACATGACCAAGCTTTCCCCATCCCATTTGGCCCCATTCCATCTTGCTCTTCCTATGAAAGACAAAGAAGAAACCCGTCAGTTTTATCAAGACATGTTCGGGTTAAAGAGTGGCCGTGAAGCCGAGAAATGGATTGATTTCAATTTTTTTGGACATCAGGTCTCTTTCCACTTAAAACCCGAGGCCTTCGAAGGCCAACCCACAAACGCCGTAGACGGGAAAACCGTACCCGTACGACATTTTGGTGTGATACTGGACTGGGATAAATGGCAGACACTGGCCGCGCATTTGAAAGCCAAAAATACCGATTTTATTATCGAGCCTTATATCCGTTTCAAGGACGCCACGGGCGAACAAGCCACAATGTTTTTCCTTGATCCAAGCGGCAATGCTCTGGAATTTAAGTCCTTCAAAGATATGGATCAAATTTTTGCGACTTAGGCTGTGCTTGACACTTCGTGAAATTTCCCGGCCTTGTCTGCGAACAGTAATTTGCCGCGTATGATGCTGAAATAAGACCCGAGCAGTGAAAGCTCGCCGGCCGCGACCGCCTTGGCTACAAACGGGAATGTCATCAAATTGTCCAAAGACTGTAAAACCCCCGCATATTCCAATTCCCTTTGGGCGACGGAGGGATGTTTATGTGCGTCGCTTAAACGGGCGTGGGCCGCGTCCAGTAATTTTATCCAATCTCCAATAAAGCTTGTATCATCTAACTTGTCTATGCCCTTCAGATAACACTCGATACCGCCACAGCTTTCATGGCCCATCACCACAATTGCCTCTACTTTCAGGCTTAAGACAGCATATTCTATTGTCGCACTGGCGCCGTGCACCCCAGTTTGATCTTCATAGGGTGGGACAATATTGGCCACATTGCGCAAGGTGAATAATTCGCCCGGATGGGCATTGAATATGGAGGCCGGATTTACACGGCTATCGGCACAGGCAATCATCATGATCTTCGGGTTTTGTCCATCGGCACCCAGACGCGCATACTCATCTTTTCGCTGTTTATAGGCGCCAGCGCGAAACTTATGGTAGCCTGATATCAGATCGCTTTTCCAACCCGGCACATTTTCCCCTTCTTGTGTACTCTCAGGTATATTGTCAGACATTATTCGCCCTTATACCCACTGCCAGGCGTTAGGCGCAAAATCTGGCCGGGATCATTTAGCACGACATAGATTGCCCCGTCCGGCCCGGTTGTCACATCGCGTACACGCCCCTTGTCTTTCAATAAAATCTGCTCGGAGACATATTGCCCGTCTTCAAGAGCGATCAAGCGTAATTCTTTGAACTTCAAAGCCCCCGCCAGCAAATACCCGTCCCAGTCTTTAAACATTTCGCCACTGACAACATCAAGACCGCAGGCTGCAATCGACGGTGTCCACTGGCTTACGGGTTGTTCCATGCCTTCCATATGTGTGTATGGGGTCAACACGGTTCCGCTATAATTGATGCCATAACTAATCACTGGCCAGCCATAATTTGCGCCAGCTTTGATCAGGTTTAGCTCATCACCGCCCCGTGGTCCGTGCTCTGTGTCCCAGAGGCGCCCATCCGTATAGATCAAGCCTTGCGGATTCCGGTGTCCATAGCTGAAAATAGACGGGTAAGCCTTTGGATTCTCAAGGAAAGGGTTGTCTTTGGGCACACTTCCGTCGCGCATAAGTCGATGAATTTTACCGTTTGGACGGGTGATGTCCTGTGCCATATCTTTCTTGCCGCGTTCCCCGACCGAGAAGAACATATGTCCGCTCTCATCAAATGTAATGCGGCTCCCATAATGGTGGTGGGTGCCAAGATAGTGCTCTAGTTTGGCCTCGAATAATGTTTGCTCGTCGATCCACCTGCCCTGTTTGATGTGAGCCCGCACGACTTTGGTCATATTCAAATCTTTGCCGTTCTCCAACTGATGGGAGAAACTGATATAGATCCAGCCATTTTCGGCATAATCAGGATCAATCGCCACGTCCAGAAGCCCACCCTGACCTTTGCTGTTTACTTTCGGCACGCCAGAAACTGGCATCTCGGCTTTTTTTCCGTCAATAACTTCAAATATTTCGCCGCTGGATTTTTCTGTCAGTAAAGCGTGATGGGCACTAGTGAAGACGAGCGCCCACGGGGCATCAAGGCCGTCGATCCAGACTTCGGTTTCGACCAATGTTGATCCCGATTTTGCCTCGGTTGCGGCCGTTACTTTTTGTCGCCCGGCCTGACTTTTTATAAAGATGTGCACGTCTGCAATATCAGAGTCTGATAATTGATCTCCAAACCCCGGCATGCCCAAATCATCATTTCCGTTTTTGATCATAGCCGTAATCTCGGACGCGGTTTTGGCATTAACCCAGACATCATCGGCTAAATTTGCCGCCAGACCGCCACCAAGATCGGCCCCATGACAGGCTGCGCAATTTTTGGCGTAAAGTTCTTCCCCGTGCACCATATTTGCTTTGGCCTGCGCAATTGTTGCTGGTGTTTTGGCAAAAGAATACACAGTAAGGCCGACGCCGAAAACGACTCCCGCACCTAAAATCCATATTAAAGTTCTCATGTATACCCTCCATTCACGACACAGCTTGCCTGTAGCGTGTTTGACTCGTCCGCTTCATGGTATAGTCTACACATATGTCACAGAAAACCCAAAAGAAATCCTACATCCCCAAAGATGAAATCAAGCAGCTTAGCCAACGTTCTGATTTGGTTGGTTTTTTACTAATGTTGCACTGTTGGGGCGTTATCATTGCGGCGGGGATGATGTTCATCGTCTGGCCGAACCCGTTGACGTTTTTGGCGGCTGTCCTGATCATTGGCGGGCGACAATTGGGCATGGCAATCCTGATGCACGATACGGCGCACGGCATATTGTTTAAAACACCCGGGTTCAATACGTTTTTCGGGCAAATATTTCTGGCTTTTCCGGTCGGCACCGATATGCCCGTCTACCGCAAATACCATTTGAAACATCATTTAAATACCCAGCAGGAAAATGATCCTGATTTGCCTCTCTCTGCGCCCTTCCCGATTAGCCGTAAAAGCCTTCGGCGTAAGATGCTGCGCGATTTAACCGGCATGACCGCTTTAAAACTGCGGATCGGGCAGATCGTTATGATGGTCAAGAACCGCGAATCAACCCTTGTGGCAGATCAGGTGTTTAATATTAAAAACGTGTTTGCGCCATATCTGGTCAATTTTGGCATGTTCGCTATCTGTTGGGCTTTGGGATATTGGTGGGCCTATTTTGCGTTTTGGATGTTGCCATTATTCACGGTTTTCCAATTTGTCCTGCGCATCCGCAACATTGCCGAGCATGCCATGACCAGCCATGAAAAAAACCCGCTCGTAAATGCACGAACAACCAAGGCCAATTGGGTGGCGCGTATTTTTGTCGCCCCTTATTGGGTGAATTATCATGTGGAGCATCATGCCTATATGTTTGTCCCGTGCTGGCAGCTTAAGAAAATGCATGCGGCCATGGTACGTGAAGGCCATTTGCCGAATATGGAAACGAAAGATTCGTATCTGGAGGTTCTACGTATTGCGGCTCCTGCCTGATACCCCCTACAATCCCATTAGGAAGATAATATGAAAACAGTTTTTGGAACGTCTACATTTTCTCTTTTGACTTTGCTGGCTTTTAGTGCGCATGCAGCGCCCCCTAAAACGGCACCGCCTTCCGAAGTTATGGCGCTTTATGATATTGCAAGTGCACCGTCTGCGCAGCGTATCCAAAACGATATTCAAACACTGGTTGATTTCGGAACACGCCATACATTATCCGAGACCAAACCCGACACGCGCGGCATAGGGGCCGCACGGCGCTGGATATTTGCCGAGTTTGAAAAAATTTCAAAAGAGTGTGGTGGCTGTCTGGAAGTCATCTATGTCTCGGACACGATTTCAGGCGAGCGCCGCATCCCCGATCCGGTCGAAGTGGTAAGCGTGCTGGCCATTCAGCGCGGCACACTTGATCCAAACCGCTATGTTATGATGAGCGGGGATATTGATAGCCGGGTTACAGACCCGCTCAACGGCACCTCTGACAGTCCCGGTGCCAATGACAACGCGTCCGGCATGGCAGGTGTGCTCGAGGCGGCGCGGGTGCTCTCCCAACACAAATATGCAGGGTCAATTATCTACGCTGGCTTGTCGGGCGAGGAACAAGGCTTGTTTGGCGGGAAAATCGTGGCGCAACATGCTCTTAAACAGGGTTGGGAGATTAAAGCCGTCCTGAACAATGATATGATCTCTAATATTACGGGTATTGACGGCGTTACAGACAATACGGTTGCACGGGTGTTTTCCGAGGGCACGCGTGATAATGAGACCAAAGCCGAAGCGCGTCAGCGCCGCTTTACGGGCGGCGAAGTGGATAGCCCTTCGCGCAATCTGGCCCGTTATGTCAAAACCATGGCCGATCAATATATGACCAATTTGAACGTTATGATGATTTACCGTCTCGACCGATTTGCCCGTGGCGGCCATCACCGTCCGTTTAATGCGGTCGGGATTCCCGGTGTGCGCATCATGGAAACCCATGAACATTATGACCGCCAACATCAGGATTTACGCACGGAAAACGGCGTCACATATGGGGACACTATGGCGGGCGTCAATGCGGGATATGCGGCCAAGCTTACGACGCTCAATGCCCTGACAATGGCAGGTATTGCAGGCGCACCGCCCTTCCCCGCCAATGTCGAGGCCAGCGGCGCAGTGAAAGCCTCTGCCGTTTTGAAATGGGATCGCCCGACGACAAAGGCGGGCGCGAACCTGATGGGATACCGCGTGCATTGGCGGCTTACGACGGCACCGGAATGGACGCATTCTCGCTACGTTGGGGATGTAAGCGAGCATACGTTTAAGAACATGGTGATTGATAATTATTACTTCGGTGTGTCTTCCGTTGCCAAAGACGGCAGCGAAACACCAGTTGTTTTCCCGGGAGCCGCAGGACGCTTTTAAAACTTTAGTGGGAACAGAGAATATGGACCAGAAATCATAGCCATATTTACCGTCTATTTCGGGTTTGGTGTTTTGAAATTTATACGCACACCCAATTACAAAGATAATTTCGGGAATATGCTGTTTTTTTGGGATATATTGTTCGGAACGGCTAAAATTACACGTAAATTTCCCTCGGAATATAGTGTAGAAAACTTACTAGAAACAACGATCAGCGAACAATTACTCTGGCCGTTTTTTCCACAAAATAAAAATACTAAATATATCGGGAGCGCCTTATGCCAAAATTTACATCCTTAAAACTGATTGCCCTGCTTGGGGTATCGGTGTTTGCACTTTCCGCGTCCGCCTACGCCAAAGATAAAACTGAGGATAAAGAGGCAAAATGGGATGTCTCCAACCCGCCCGGTGAAAAACAAAAAGTGCGCATTGACACCCATACAGGCACATGGATGAGTCTTGATGTCAGCCCTGACGGCAAAACGATCGCCTTTGATATGCTGGGCGATATTTATACCCTGCCCATGAGCGGCGGTACCGCCAAGCCGATTGCCAAAGGCATGGCATGGGAAATCCAGCCGCGTTTCTCTCCTGATGGCGAGCGTATTGCTTTCACGTCTGATCGTGCCGGTGGTGACAATATCTGGACCATGAAAGCCGATGGGTCTGACCCGCAACAAGTCACGAAGGAAAGCTTCCGCCTGCTCAACAATCCTACATGGAGCCCGGATGGACGTTTCATTGCTGCGCGCAAGCATTTCACCACCAGTCGTTCCCTCGGCACGGGCGAAATTTGGCTATATCACACCAGTGGCGGTGACGGCGTGAAACTGGTCAAACGCGCCAGCGAAGCCCACCAGAAAGAGCTGGGCGAGCCTATGTTCTCGGCAGACGGGAGGTCTATATATTATTCTGCCAATACAACATCTGGCGCTCGTTTTATCTATGCCCAAGATTCCAACGACACATTGTTCGAGATTTTGAGATATGATCTGGCAACTGGCGAAACCAGTACAGCCGTGAGCGGCGCAGGTGGGTCTGTGCGCCCGACCCCGTCACCGGACGGGAAAACCATGGCCTTTGTACGCCGTGAACGCACCAAGAGTAAGCTGTATTTGCAAGATATGGCGTCCGGCAGGGCCTGGAAAATCTACGACGATCTGGATCAGGACATGCAGGAAACATGGGCTGTGCACGGGGTCTATCCGAATATGGATTGGCTGCCGGATGGCTCCGGTCTTATTTTCTGGGCTGGCGGCGAAATCCATCGCTATAATATGAGCGACGGCAGTGTCACAAATATTCCGTTCCATGTCAAAGACACCCGCACCACGATTGTACCGCCGCGCCCGACCATTGAGGTGTCGCCCGATATGGTCGAAGCCAAGATGATTAAATTCACCCAAGTCGCCCCCGACGGAAAAACGGTTGTATTTGAAGCGTTCGGGAAATTGTATTTAAAATCTCTGCCCGATGGTACGCCGCAGCGCCTGACCGATTGGGACGATAATGTACGTGAGCTATACCCGTCATTTTCACGCAATAGCAAAAGCCTTGTCTTCACCCGTTGGACGGATGATGGGTTGGGAGAGATTTATGCAATGGACTTGGCCTCGAAGACGCTTGCAAAGCTGACACGCGAGCCCGGCCATTACAGTCGCCCTGTGTTTTCTCCTAACGGAACGCGCATTGTGTTCGAGAAAAAATCGGGTGGGTATCTAACTTCTAACCAATGGTCGAACGCAACGGGGTTATACCGTATGCCTTCAAATGGCGGCGAGATGACCCGATTTAGTAAATCCGGCGAAAACCCGCATTTCGGCGCCTCAGAAAACCGTCTCTATTTTACCAAGAACCAAGACAAGACCCGTTCCCTTGTCAGTACGGATGTGAACGGTGAAGATCAGCGTATCCATACTTCATCAAAACTTGCGCAAATTTTCATGATTTCGCCCAATGGTCAGAATGTCGCCTTCCGGCAGAATTATAATTTGTATGTCAGTCCGGTGCTGCCCGGCCCTCAAAATATTGACACTGGCCCCAAAGGCTCCGCCCTGCCCGTGACCAAGGTTAGCACAGGCGGCGCGCAATATCCAAGTTGGTCCGAAAATGGACAATCGCTCAACTGGAGCCTTGGGCCGACACTTTATTCTGCGAAAACCAGCGAGTTGATTGCCAATAAAGATTTCACCCCGCCTAAATCCGGTATTGCCCTCACCGTAACACGGGCTGCGGATCGCCCAGACGGGATGATCGCCATTACAGGGGCACGGATTGTCAGCATGTCAGACGCAAACGGCGGCGTGATTGAAAATGGCGTTATTCTGATTGAAAACAACAAGATCAAAGCGATTGGCGCAGCAGACACAATTACCATCCCGAGCACGGCCAAAATGCTTGATGCAAGTGGTAAAACCATCATCCCTGGCCTGATCGATGCCCACGCCCATGGCGCACAGGGCACAAATGGATTGGTTCCGCAGCAAAACTGGTCAGCCATTGCGCATTTGGCCCTTGGCGTCACGACTGTGCATGATCCATCCTCTCAGGCGGATCACATCTTTGCGGCCTCCGAGATGCAACGGGCAGGCATGATCCTCGCCCCGCGTACATTCTCGACTGGCGAGATCATTTATGGGGCCAAAGCCCCCGGGTTTTTCGCCAATATCAGTAATGCTGCGGATGCCAAGGAACATATCGCACGGTTAAAAGCGCAAGGCGCGTATAGCATTAAAAACTATAACCAGCCACGGCGTGAACAGCGCCAGCAGGTTGTCAGTGCTGCGCGTGAAGCCAATATGGCGGTTGTTGCCGAAGGTGGCTCCTTGTTTCATATGGATTTATCCATGGTTGCGGACGGGAATACCGGCATCGAGCATAATCTACCGCAATCAGAACTTTATGATG
This sequence comes from Robiginitomaculum sp., assembly GCA_002733605.1. GTDB lineage: Bacteria > Pseudomonadota > Alphaproteobacteria > Caulobacterales > Maricaulaceae > Robiginitomaculum_A. The sequence continues at coordinate 51,077 of NVWK01000003.1, read as the reverse complement.
ATGTGATCCAGTTTTATTCCGGCACGAAAGTTGGCTATACGCCGACCCTTGTGGTGACATATGGCGGTATTTCGGGTGAGGATTACTGGTACCAGCAATCCGATGTGTGGAAGCATCCGCTTCTGTCCCAACATGTACCGCCCCACATATTGCAACCACGTGCGGTGCGCCGACAAATGGCACCAGAGGCGGATTATGTCGACGCGACCAGTGCCGCGACCGCTAAAAAGCTGTCCGAGGCCGGTGTCCCTGTCAGTATCGGGGCACACGGGCAACGTGAAGGCCTTGGCAGTCACTGGGAGATGTGGAGCTTTGTACGCGGGGGCATGTCGCCACTACAGGCTTTGCGGGCTGCTACAATTACGCCGGCGACACATCTTGGTTATGCCAAAGATATTGGCTCTCTCGAAGTTGGAAAACTGGCCGATTTAATTATCGTCGATGATAATCCTCTAGAGGATATCCGCAATTCCGACCATATTTCCTACGTTATGCTTGGTGGGCGTCTGTACGAGGCGGAGCGCATGAATGAAGTGCTTAGTGGGGCCAGTGAACCGGCTCCATATTATTGGGAGAAATAATTTCGATTTTTTGTAGTCAGCCTGTGAAAAGCGTTTTAAGAGGGTAAGCCTTAAGCAGGAGTATGTGGCATGTTTGATCGAGCAAGCGCGGTAGACGAAGCGTTTAAATCACGGGTGAAATCCGGAGATTTGCCAAAAATATCAACGCATTTAACGCCCGAGGACGTTGGGTTATCGGCGTGCGAACTTGTCGATGTGTTTGAAACGCAGATTATGAACCGCCAGCTCGACTTGCTGGCGCGTCGGTCCAAGGGAAAAACATTTTACTCCATTGGCAGTAGTGGTCATGAAGGCATGGCCATGGTTGCAAAAGCGTCACGTCTGACCGATATGGCATTTTTGCACTATCGGGACGGAAACTTCCTGCTCCAGCGTAAAAAATCCGTCCCAGGGGCCACACCGCTTTACGATATGATCTTGTCATTTGCGGCCGCCAAGGATGATCCGATTTCCGGTGGGCGGCATAAGGTTTTAGGCGGTGTAGACGTCAATATCCCGCCGCAAACCAGCACGATTGCCTCGCATCTGCCCAAAGCTGTCGGGGCGGCGCATTCCGTAGCTATGGCGCGCAAACTCAAACTGGATGGGGCCGTATTGCCGGAGGATGCCATTATCTTGTGCTCGTTCGGGGATGCATCTACCAATCATTCTACGGCCCAAGGGGCCATTAATGCGGCGGCATGGGCCAGTTATCAAAACTCTCCGATGCCGATTGTGTTTATCTGCGAAGACAATGATATTGGCATTTCCACCAAAACGCCAAAAGGCTGGATCGAAGCCAATTATGCAAACCGTCCCGGCCTTGAATATATCGCTTGCGATGGCACTCATCCGTTAAGCGCCTATCAAGGGGCGAAACACGCCGTGAATATATCAAGATTTCGGCGCAAACCTGTGTTTTTACACATGAAAACGGTTCGTCTTATGGGCCATGCCGGGGCCGATATCGAAACCGTTTATACGGATATCAAAGCCCTTGAGGCCAATGAGGCGAAAGACCCGCTCCTGCAAACGGCGGCGCATTTACTCAAACTCGGAATTTTGAACCAAGACGACATGCTTAAACTATATGAGGATATTGGTGAGAGAATCCGCGCGATATCCGAACAGGTGTTCGTGCGGCCAAAATTGACCACAGCTCAAGCCGTTATGGAGCCAATTGTTCCAGCTAAAACCGCGCATATACCCGCCCCGCCATTTGCCTCCAAGACCGCCCGTACCGCCATGTTAAAGCGCGATAAACGTATCCTGTCAAAACCCATGCCGATGGCGCGGCAAATTGGCACAGCGCTGGCCGATATATTGCTCCAATATGAAAACACCTTCATTTGTGGTGAAGATGTGGCCCGTAAGGGTGGGGTTTACGGGGTGACACGCGGCCTGCTGGACAAATTCGGGCCTGCGCGCATGGTCGACACTTTGTTGGATGAACAGTCGATTTTGGGCCTTGCAATCGGGGCGGCACATAACGGATTTGTGCCAATACCGGAAATCCAGTTTCTGGCCTATTTGCACAATGCGGCGGATCAAATTCGCGGTGAAGCGGCGACCCTGTCGTTTTTCTCGAACTCGCAATATACCAATCCTATGGTCGTGCGGATTGCCGGGCTAGCCTATCAAAAAGGTTTTGGCGGGCATTTTCATAATGATAATGCACTGGCGGCCCTGCGCGATATTCCGGGTATCATTGTTGCTTGCCCATCGCACGGGGATGACGCGCGTAAAATGTTACGCGAAAGTGTGCGTCTTGCCCACGAAGAGCGCCGTATTGTTATTTTTCTGGAACCGATTGCACTGTATCAAATGACGGATTTGCACGAAGAAGACGATGGGCTTTGGCTCGGTTCTTATGTAACGCCTAGCGAAGATGAAATCATCCATCTGGATGAAGTCGGACAGTACGGAAAAGGCAAAGATGTTTGTATTTTGAGTTATGGAAATGGCTACTATCTCTCACGGCAGGCCGAAAAAATTCTGGCAAAACAACATGGCATTCAAAGCAAAATTGTCGATATGAGGTGGCTACAGCCCCTGCCTGAAGCGGCCATATTGGACGCTATTAAAGGCTATAAACATGTTCTGATCGTCGACGAATGCCGCAAGACGGCCTCACTGAGCGAGCAAATCCTGACACTGTTCGCAGAATCCGGTGTGAAGGCGAAAACCTCACGGATTTGCGCGCAGGACAGCTTTATTCCGCTTGGCGCAGCGGCCAATACCGTCTTGGTCAGTAAAGAGCAGATTATCGAGGCGACCCTCGACCTTTTAAGCGATCAAGGCAAAGGAGCGCGCAATGTCTAAGCAAACCGCCTTGATTGTCTGCCCCGGACGCGGAACCTATAACGCCGCCGAGCTTGGCTATTTTCATACGCATCATGCGGACAAGGCGGAGTTTTTGCACACGCTCGACGAGATAAGATCGGCGAAGGGACAAGCCCGTATTACGGATCTAGACAGTGCGAAGGCGTTTAAGCCAAGTCTGCACGGGACGGGCGAAAATGCGTCTTTGTTGATCTATGCTTGTGCTCTGGCGGATTTCATGACGATTAGCACGGATATGTATGACATTGTCGCGATTACGGGCAATTCTATGGGCTGGTATCTGGCGCTTGCGGCCAGTGGGGCCCTTAGCCTGACGGACGGCGCCATTCTCGTCAATGAGATGGGCACATTGATGCATGAGTGCGGCACAGGTGGGCAAATTGTCTACCCAGTCGTCGATAGTAACTGGAGGCCAGACCCGCAAAAACGGGCTCTGGTCGAGGACATGCTGGCGCATGGACAGGCAACAGAGGGTGTAGAAATACATATTTCGATCCGGCTTGGCGGCATGGTGGTATTTGCGGCCAATGATGAAGGGCTGAAATATCTAAGCGCCAACCTCCCCCAAGATGAGCATTTTCCTCTGCGCCTAAGGGGCCATAACGGGTTCCATAGTCCGATTCTGGATCATATTGTGCCCTTGGCCCAAGACAAGCTTTCGCCTTCTCTGTTCACAACGCCGGATACACCGCTCATCGATGGGCAAGGGCAGATTTGGATGCCGCACAGCACGGATGTACGCGCCCTGTATGACTACACGCTCGGAGCACAGCTTAACTCTAGCTATGATTTTTCTGCGGCCATAAATGTTGGCATAAAAGAGTTTGCGCCGGACAAAATTATCGTCCTCGGCCCCGGTACGACAATGGGCGCCCCTGTCGCGCAAGTGTTGATTGAGAACCATTGGAATGGACTGGCAGACAAAGACATGTTTAAAACGTCACAGGCAGAAAACCCGTTTCTGATCAGCATGGGTATGGATACCCAAAGGACGTTGGTAAAATAGCATGACAGACCTCGCCAATTACCACCCCAGACCCCTGCCCGGACAATCTGTGCTCTCGGGAAAATCTGTGCGGCTTGAACCGATAAATTGGGATAGGCACGGTGCAAAACTTGCTCAACACATTATCGGCCCTAACAATGCACGCCTCTGGACACATATTCCGATTGGCCCGTTTGATGATTTGGCAGCGTTACAAACAATCATGGGTTTGTCAGTAGAGCGCGGTAAATGGGAAGTGCTCGCTATCATTCGCACACGCGACGAGAGCGTCGTCGGGACAGCCAGTTATATGCGTATCCGTCCCGAACACGGGAGCGCCGAAATCGGCTGTGTTGTTTTCAGTCAAGGCTTGCAACGCACTATCGAGGCGACCGAGGCCATGTATTTACTTGCGGCCCATGTGTTTGATGATCTGGGATATCGCCGCTATGAATGGAAATGTGATAATAGCAATACTGCGTCGAAACGCGCAGCAGAGCGTTTTGGCTTCACATTTGAAGGCATTTTCAGAAACGATATGGTGATGAAACAAAAGAACCGGGATACGGCTTGGTTCGCCATGACGGATGCGGATTGGCCACTGGTGAAATCCGGTTTTGAAACATGGCTAAGTGCGCAAAATTTTGACACAGACGGTGTACAAAAACGTTCTCTCAGCGCATGTCGGCAAGCCTGATTTTAGGCTTCGGGTGGGGTTCTGATCACCAGGTTTCGGATTTCCGTCATGTCTTCCATAGCGAAAAGTATCCCTTCACGGCCAAGACCGGAATCCTTGACGCCGCCATAGGGCATATTGTCGACGCGGTAAGACGGTACATCTCCGACGACAACACCGCCAACCTCCAACTCGTCCCAAGCTTGCTGTATTTTATAGAAATCACGGGTGAAGATACCGGCTTGCAGACCAAATTTTGAATCGTTGACGCCTGCTAAGGCCTCATCCCATGTACTGAATTTTGATAACACTGCTACAGGGCCAAAGGCCTCCTCGACACAGATTTTCGTATCCTTCGGGACATTTTCTAGCAATGTCGCGTCCAGAATCGCGCCGTCACGATGGCCACCACATAGAAGGTTTCCGCCTCGCTCAACGGCTTCATCAATCCAGCCTTGCAGGCGACTTGCTTCGCCTTCGGTAATCATCGGGCCAATAAAGGTGTCCTCATTCAGAGGGTTGCCCGTGATCAAAGCTTTCGATTTTTTAACCAGCAGGGTTTTAAGATCGTCATAGACATCTTCGTGGATCAAAATGCGTTGTACACCGATACAGCTTTGACCGGATTGGTAGAACGCACCAATGATGATCCGGTTGGCGGCGTCTTCCAAATTTGTATCTGCATCGACGACCACGGCCGCATTGCCGCCAAGCTCCAGCACAACTTTCTTCTTGCCAGATTTGGCTTTTAGCGCCCAGCCGACAGCGGGAGAGCCAGTGAAACTCAGCAATTTCAAACGCTCGTCAACCGTAAACAAATCGGCCCCGTCGCGCGAACATGGCAGGATGGAAAACGCCCCCTTGGGTAAATCCGTCTCGGCCAATACCTCGCCCATAATGATGGCGCCTAGCGGTGTGCGGCTGGCGGGTTTCATCACGAAGGGGCAGCCTACAGCCAGTGCAGGCGCGATTTTGTGGGCAGCTAGGTTTAGGGGGAAATTAAACGGGGAGATAAATGAACATGGGCCAATCGGCACCCGTTTCCACATGCCGCGATAGCCATGAGCGCGCGCGGAAATATCAAGGGTTTGCAACTCGCCCTTCATACGTACGGATTCTTCGGCGGCAATCTGGAATGTATCGATCAGGCGGTCGACCTCGCCGCGAGAATCCTTGATCGGTTTGCCCGCCTCTATACACAGCGCATAGGCCAGTTCGTCATAACGTTCCTTGAACCGGCTCACACAATGTAACAACACATCTTTGCGGGCATAGGCCGGCATTTGTGCCATAGCCTGCGCCGCTGCGACTGCCGCTTCTATGCCTGCGTCAATCGCGACTGGGTCGGCAAGGGCTACACGGGTGGCAATTTCGCCAGTATATTTGTCCGTAACGGCCAAATCCGTATTGGCAAACACGGCTTCATTTGCCAAATAATAAGGATAGGCTTTAGCCAGTTTCATTGCGAAACCTTCCAGTTCATGTATTAAAGGGCTGCGCTAAGCTCTTGTATTTGTTTGTTTAAAATTTCATCATTGTCGGAATAGTCCACAGGGCATTCTATCAAATGCACGCCTTTCGCATTCAGACATTTTTCCAGCAAAGCTGGTAATTCCTCGGACGAGTTGACGAAATGCCCATGGGCACCATAGCTCTCTGCATATTTGACGAAATCGGGATTGCCATATTCAAGGCCCCAATCCTTGAACCCCATATTGGCCTGTTTCCAGCGGATCATGCCAAAAGAATTGTCGTTTAAGATAAGCACAACAAGGTTCATTTTCAGGCGCACAGCCGTTTCCATCTCTTGCGAGTTCATCATAAATCCGCCGTCCCCGCAAATCGCCATAACCTTGCGGTCAGGATGGACAAGATGCGCCGCCATCGCCGACGGTAGCCCTGCCCCCATTGTCGCCAATGCATTGTCGAGCAAGACGGTATTTGGCCGATATGCTTTATAGTTGCGGGCAAACCAGATTTTATAGACACCATTATCGAGGCAGATAATGCCGTTGTCAGGCATGACTTTACGAATATCGGCAACCAGTTTTTGTGGATATATAGGATAGCGTGCATCATCTTGGCCTTGGGTTTCGTGTTCTGCGCCCGCTTTACGTACTTTCATCATGCGGGAAAAATCCCAGCTTTCTTGCACTTTTATCTCTTCGCAAAACCGCCAGACCGCATTGGCAATGTCGCCAATAACCTCGATTTGCGGGAAATACACCGGGTCAACCTCGGCCGTATTAAAGGACACATGGATTACCTCTGCCCCATCCGTATTCATGAAAAATGGTGGTTTTTCAATGACGTCATGGCCAATGTTTAAGATGAGATCGGCGGCATCAATGGCGCGATGGACAAAATCGCCAGCGCTCAAGGCTGCACAACCCATAAATAAGGGATGGCGTTCATCCACCACCCCTTTGCCCAACTGGGTAGTGACGAAAGGGATACCCGTTTGCTCAATAAACTGGGTGAGCATTTTTCCGGTCAGTTTCCGGTTGGCGCCAGCCCCGATGACAATGATGGGGGAACGCGCCGCTTCGATTTTTGCAATTGCATCTTTAATGGATTTGTCTTCAGGTACGGGTCTACGCACCCTAGACGGTTTCATGGGACGCTCATTGGTTTGTTCGTCCGCTATGTCTTCGGGTAGCTCCAGATGCACTGCGCCGGGTTTTTCTTCTTCTGCAATGCGGACGGCTTCACGGACACGGCTTGGAATATTGTCTGCGGAGACAATTTGGTGGGTGTATTTGGTGACCGGGCCCATCATGTCAACCACGTCGAGGATTTGAAAGCGGCCCTGTTTTGATTTTTTCACCGGTTTTTGTCCGGTGATCATCAACATTGGCATGCCGCCCAGTTGCGCATAGGCGGCGGCGGTCACGAAATTGGTCGCCCCCGGCCCGAGCGTTGACATGCAAACACCGGTCTTGCCGGTAAAACGCCCATATGTTGCGGCCATAAAACCGGCCGCTTGCTCATGGCGGGTCAGGATCAGCTTGATTTTCGTGGAACGGGACAGGCTGTCCAGCATGTCCAGATTTTCTTCACCGGGAATGCCGAAAATATATTCAACACCTTCTTCTTCCAGTGCCTCGATAAATACATCTGATGCTTTTGCCATATTCGCCCTTTGATTGTAAAATTTCCTATACTTTCGCGTAACTGTGTCACGAAATAGAATGCGCGTCCAGATAGACTTTTATGGGGGTTCGGGGCGAAAAAACGTAATGCTATGTTGCTATCGGCACACATAGACGCCGGAAACAGGGGTGATTTCCTGCCAGTTTTCCGAAGTTGTTGTCTGGATTGCACCGGAGGTAATACGGCGGCCACCGTCTAGGGTATCGGTAAAAATATCTGCAAATTGACCTTTGATTCGCACTGTATTTCCGGCTTCGGTTTTATAGATGATATCTAATGTGGGGGTGTCGCCAAGCGATTGAGTGTTCGCCTGCGTTGTCAGTGTTGTTTGCGCCGCTTCATGATAAAACTTCGCAGTTCTCTCTCCTTGTTTTTGGAAAAAGGTAAATACGGGCGGCGACGAAAGCGTCCAGAAAAATATGCCGCACTCACCCTGTGCAAGTTCCTGCGCAACCAAGCCTGTATGTGCAATTAGTGTTTTGGGTGCGTCTTGTGGCGTTGTACTGGCGCAGGCCGTCAACATTATTGCTGCACATATTACACCCGTTATACTCGTTATTTCGGCGCGCATTTACGTCCCCAACTTAAAAGTAACTTGCACGCGAACTGTCCCGTTTTCGTTACGGTTCAGATTGGCACGAAGCAAGATGATGTCATAGGTAGAGGTCAATTCATCTATCCACGTATAGAACTGGGTGCTCTGTGCGTGCTCGAACCACAAGCTCACGCCATCATCGCCATTGGGTTGTCTGCGCGAGATGAGCAAGCCGTGCGCGGCCGCACTTTTGGTAATTTTGGATTGGGCATCAGCGGCAGACAGGCTGGATTTCGTGCTTCCCGCCTCCGTTATATTTAGCCCCTTAAGCGCCCATTTCCCCTTGCGCATAATTTCAAGATCGGCCTGGGCACGTTCCATTTTGGTTTTTTGCACATCCGGGTAAGCCAAAAGCGGCTTTAAAGCCAACTGCCAGCCTAAAACAAAGGCTAACAATGCACCCGCAATGCCAATAAGAGCTTTCTCGCGCACGGCTAAATTTTCCCAGAAAATTCTCATGATGCGCCCCTCAAAATTGCGTCACCTGCAAGGCCAGTGTCATTTTGTCGCGTGCCACTTTCCGTAAACACGCCGCCATGTGTTGCGATCACGGTTTTCAGGCGCTCGACATCATCAAAACTATTATACAAAACCGAAAGCGACAATTGCCCCCGCCCTTCATCATAACCCAAAGAGACGATTTCAACCCCTTCCACCTGCTTCACACTGGCCGCCAAGATCGTTGAAAGACGTATAAACTCTTCTCCGGCGACGGCTTTATTCTCGGCCTGTGCACGCAAAACGGATACGACCGGATTTGCTGGTTTCGGACTATCCGGGAAAAGTTCTACAAATATCTTGTCCATCTCGGTTTTCGCCGCTTTGGTTTTTTGGGCATAGACCAGCCCCTGCCCGATATTGAGCGTGACAAAGGCCAGTATACAGGCGGCGGCAAGCCAGCCAATACGTTTTGCCCCTGATCCAGCCAAGCTTGAGCGTTTGACGAACTCTCCCTGCCGCAAATTCACCGGCATATGCCCTGCCCGCAGGCTGTCCATGATCCGTCGCAACACTTGCGTGCCCGAAAGAGAGGCAGGAAGGGTTTGGGATCCGTCGAGAATATGTAGTGCAAGTTCCGTTTCAATCGCAAACCCCAGCCCATTGATGCCGCTTTGTACGACACGTTCGTTATATGAGAACTCTGCCCCCTCCTCGAACATATCATAGTCGGCACAGACAATATCCGGCGACAGTCCGGCAGTTTCCAAATCTGTCACTATTTTTGCGAGCGTCTGTTTAGCGATCACCAATAACCGCGCTGTTTTTGAATCGAACGCAATATGGGTTGCGCCCAGAGGGGCTGCTAATTCGTCTTCAATACTGAAACCGGCGGCTTGGCGTTTTTGCTTTTCGTTGAGAGTTTCAAGTGTGTGCAGTTTCGCCACCACTTGCATACCCGGAATCACGGCAATCAGGCGGTCATATTTCAGCGTACTTAAAGCTGACTTATCATCAATGCCCAGCGCCTGCCCATATGTATCTGTGCCAGACAAGGCCCAGTCCCAAGGCTGGTCTTCGGTTTCACCAATGAGGAGGATAAGGTCGGACATGTAGGCTTTCTAATAGAGCGAGCGGCGAGATACAAGTTTTACCCCTGTAGACCCCAGATTAAAGACAACTTGCCGCGCACGGGTTTGATCCTGATATTGAATATATATATCCAGTTTCACCCTGTCTGTGCGCGTATCGGTCATGTCTTTGCCGACACCTTTTTGATCCAAATCCACGACAACGGGGAGCGACCATAGCTGGTCAACACTGTCGTATCCGGCCAATGGACGCTTGGCGATCACCGTTTGGGCTGCGTTTAAACCGTCTTGAGTGTCAAATAACAAGGCCAGTAACGGGGCTTGTTCTAATGACAATGTATTTACATTAATCCGGTTTTGTTTTGTATTGGTTCCAGCGCACACGAAGGGCAGCAAGCGTTGATATATGCTTTCGTCAATGCCCTGCACGGCGCGCAACTCGCTTATATCGACCATGAGGGTATCTGCGGCGTGGTAAGCGGGTATCAAATTGGCATAGCTTAACCCTTCAGCCCCGCCCGAATTGGGGATTGTATCCGTGTCTACCCAGTCTTGTATGCTGGCGGCCAATATGTCTGCGTCCGTGATGTCGAACTCCAGTAATTGCAAGAACTGGCTGAACTGCTGCCGTGATGCCTTTTTTGTTTTCGGGTTTGCGAGCTGGTTCACATTATAGCAATTGTGTGCGTCCTGAATGCGGATATTGAGAACCCCTTGATCGATCGGGAAGATGACAGGGTTATCTGCGCGGATAAACTCTCCAAGCTCGGCTTGGGTTTCGGAATGCACATTCTCAAGCCAGACTTTGGCAAAATCTTCGCCGCCGCGTTCAAACCAGGCCAATTGCTCGGCCGATTGTACACTGATGGTGCGGCGTATGGAGAACCGGATGTCGTCGACAATCGCGATTGTGATCGCCGCCATAAGCGCCATTAACAACAATGTGGTCAGCAGCACAGCACCGGTTTCGTTACGTACGGGTCTCATTGGTCAGCTCCGACACGGAATATCTGTCTCAGAGTTTCGCCGTTTTCAAACACCAACTCGACAGCGGCCAATACGGGCAAGTTCTGGACGCCTTGCGGCGGCGGGCCGCTTAACCAGTTCTGGCCCCAGATTTGGCCATCAAAGAATGTCATGTTCACCGTACGAATGCCCTTCATTAAACTCTGGTCCAACGTTGGTACCGTGCTCAGCGCATTGAAGCGCGGGCGCACATGCCGTGTAAGCCCTCCGTTCTCGAAGCTATATTCTACCGATTGCAAATTAGAGCGCCGCTCTATCCCGCCCGGATTATCCCAGCCTGTACGCGACAGGACCAAAACCCGGTTGTCCCCCAAAGCTCCCCCTGCAAACCAAATGGGCATGGGCTGGCCAAACTCATCCGTTTTGGGGATAAGCAATGCATTTTCAAAATCGGCTTTCAACAGCACGCGCAAAATATCATTTTGGCGTAGCCTCTCACTTTTTTCAGCCAGTTGGGCTTTGCTTTGCAGTGTGGAGGTCAAGACGGTCAGGGTCGAGGCCGACAGGATTGAAAAAATAAACAGAGAGACTAGCACTTCGACGAGTGTGAAGCCGGCCTGTTTTTTTAGTGCGTCTCTCATGCGCGCCCCTCGGAATAGGCCGTGCGGGTCATTATAATCTGCTCCGAGCCGTCTTCGCGAATGGTAATGATCAGTTTATAAAATCCGGCTTGGGATGTTTCCTCTGTGCGGATTTGCCAATGCCATTGTCGCCCTGCCATTTGTACACTGTCTTGTTGCGTGCCAATTTGTGTAGGGGCATTGGTGTGCGTGGCCAAAATAAGCTGGTTGTCGGCAATCATGCCGGCGAGTTGTTTTTGTTGTGCGATATATACGGCGCGCGCGTTTTGGGTACCCGCTTGCATTAGGCCAATAATGGCTGTGCTGAAAATCACCAAAGAGACCAGAACCTCGACGAGGGTGAACCCGCGCTGCATATGCTTATGCATTACGGGCCTCCCCCGTAGATAAGTTCGACCCGCCCATCTACGGCCCCCACAATGCGTATGCGCGCACGGCTTGTCGCCATGGACAGCGTAAACGGTGTCGCAAGTCCGGTTGTGTCATAACGGATCACAGGGATGTTGGCTTTATTGGCGGCCTCCAGATCAATGATAGCCCCGTTTTCCATAAGGGTTATTGCCGGTGTGTCGTCCATATCATATGTGTACTGCGCGATTTCGCTCCACGCATTGTCTTTGAATTTGACAATGACATACCCGGTTTCCTCCAGTTTCACCCCGAAAGGCGTGTGCTCGACCACACTGGACTGCGAAGCAAGTTGCAGGCGGGTGGCCAGCTTCTCGCCCTGCACAAGGACAGGCTCACGCTGCGGCGGAAAGCTTAGGGTGACGGCCCCTGCCATCAATCCGATGATCAAGAGCACGACCATGACTTCCACAAGCGTAAAACCTGCTTGCCTATGTGGATTGAATCTGTGGAGGAAACCGCTCATTTGAAAATATATGGGTTAATCTTGCCAGCTATTGATGTCTGCGTTCAGGCCTTCGCCGCCCTGTTCACTATCCCCACCATAGCTCCAGATATCGACGACACCATGTTCGCCCGGATACGCGTAAAGATAGTCATTCCCCCATGGGTCGGTTGGTAAAAATTTGATGTATCCACCAGTGCGGTAGCGGGCGTCATTTGCACCCGAAGGCTGGAGGCGTAATTCATCCAGTGTTTCCGGATAGACATTCATATCCAGCCGGTACATTTCAACAGCTTGGCTTAATGTGCTGATATCCGTTTTGGCTTTTTGCGTCATGGCTTTGTCCTGTGCGGGCAATACATTGAGGACGACAAAGGTTGTCAGCAGGCCAATAATGACCATCGTCACCATGACTTCAACGAGGGTGAACCCTGCTTCATTATTATCACTTACACGTGTTTTTTGGTGTATTTTTTTCATAACTTCTCCTAATAGGCGAGTGTACTGAGTTTTAGAATTGGCAGGAAAATGGCGCCCATAATCAATAAAACCATGCCCCCCAAGAACACAATAATCAGTGGTTCTAGCAGACTTAATACAATTGTCGTGGCGGTTTCAAATTCACCCTCAAGGTATTCCGCTGACACTTCAAACATGTGCCCCAATTCTCCACTTGCCTCTCCGCTGGCAATCATATGCACCATTAAAGGCGGGAATACGGAGGTTTTTTTAAGCGCGGCGCCGACCGAGCTACCGCCCCGGACTTGCTCGATAATCATATCTGCGGCCTTTTGCATAACTTTGTTTTTGAGGGTGTTTTTGGCCGTGCTGATCGCTTGCAGAACGGGTGTGCCGCTCTCCAACAAACCGCTCATGGTGCGGGCAAAACGGGCGGCATTCATATCGCGGATCAAGCGCCCTATGAATGGCAGGCCCAGCATGAATGTATCAAACCGGTAGCGGACGGAGGCGATTTTCAAGGTTTGCGCCCCTGCGAACCCGCAGAGTATCAGCCCTATTCCCGCAAACAGGCCATATGTCTGAAGCCATTGTGAAGCCCCGATTGTCATTTGTGTCAGCCGTGGCAACTCTTGATTAAAGCTGTCAAATTGTTCGACCACTTTTGGCACAACCAGCACCATCAAGATGACGATCACGGCAAGGGCGACGATGCTGAGCACAATTGGATAAATGGTTGCGCCCAGAACTTTTCGGCGTACTTTTTGCGCGGCCTCCAGATCAGTAGCCAGACGGTCTAACACTTGACCAAGCTGGCCATTATTTTCTCCCGAAGCGACCAGCGAGCGGTACAGCTCAGAATAGGTTTGTGTATCTCCGGCCATGGCTTCGGACATGCGCTGTCCTTCCAGAACTTGCGTACGTACATCCAGCAGACTTGTGCGCATGGGCGAACCTTCAAATTGCAATGCCGTGATTTTCAAAGCTTCGGCGACAGGGGTTTCCGCTCTGATCAATATGGCGAGTTGGCGCGTGGCTTGCGTTAAAATTCGGGTTTTAACTTTTCCCTTTTGAGGTTGTTTTTGGTGGGGCTGTTTTTGGTCACGGGTGCGTTTGGCACTGGCCTCGGACATTTTCAACAGGGTTAAATTACGGGCCTGTAAATCGCGCCGTGCCGCGCGGGCATTTGTTGCCATCACCGTGCCGCGACTGGTTTTGCCATTTTTTGTCAGCGCTTCATAATCAAAGGCCTGCATTAGTGCTCACCCGTTTGTCGGCAAACCCGCAAAACCTCGTCCGCACTGACGACCCCGTCAACAATGTGACGCACCCCGCTTTGCATCAGGGTATCGACGTTGCGAAACGCATAGGCCTGCATATCCTGCTCACGCGCGCCTTCATGGATCATCGCACGTAAATCATCATCCATGATGACAATTTCGTACAAGCCAATCCGGCCCTGAAACCCGGTATGGTGACAGGCTTCGCAGCCCTTGGGTTCGTAGAAAACATGTTTGCCTTGCAACCCCAATAAAACCAGTTTGGCTTGATCGGCTTCATAAGGTGCCTTGCACTGTTCACACAGCCTGCGCACCAGTCTTTGGGCCACAATCGCGGTGACTGTCGATGCCAGCAAAAACTTCTCGACCCCCATATCGCGCAGGCGCGTGATGGCCGCAACGGCTGAATTGGTATGAACTGTGGAAAGCACCAAATGCCCGGTCAGACTGGCCTGCACCGCGATCTCGGCGGTTTCGGCGTCCCGGATTTCTCCGACCATAACAATGTCGGGATCTTGGCGTAATATGGCCCGTAATCCGGCCGCGAATGTCATGCCGACTTTATTATTTACCTGTGTCTGGCCAATACCTTCGAGAGCATATTCTATCGGGTCTTCTACGGTCAAAATGTTGCGCGACGCCTCGTTTAATGTGGTGAGGCCCGCATACAACGTTGTGGTTTTTCCTGATCCTGTCGGGCCTGTGACAAGGATAATTCCGTTGGGAGCGCTCAGCGCCCTCGCAAATGCATCTGTCATATCAGGGGTCATGCCAAGTTCGCCAACGCTTAACAATGCCTGTTCTTTGTTCAACAATCGCAACACGACCCGTTCGCCAAACCGTGACGGTAGAGTTGAAACCCGTATATCAACGGCTTTCGCTCCGAGATTGAGAGAAAAACGGCCATCCTGCGGCACTCTTTTTTTGGCAATATCAAGGCGGGCCATGACTTTAATCCGCGAGGCCAGCACCGAAGACAACCGGCCAGAGAGAGACAAGACTTCGCGTAAAGCGCCATCAACGCGAAACCGTACCGACAAGCGGCTTTCATACGGCTCTATGTGGATATCCGAAGCCTGCAAACGGATGGCTTCCTGGATCAAGCCATTGATCAATCTGATGATCGGGGCATCATCATCACTATCGAGCAAATCTTCGGTTTGCGGGATGTCTTCTGCGAGCGAATATAAACTGCCCTGATCGTTTTGTGCATCGGCGGCGGAGCGCTCCAAACCGGTACTGGCAAAGGATACGGACAAGGCTTTGTCAAACGCGGAATGACTGAGGGTTTGCAGCGTGAAAGCTCGCCCCATGACCCGACGCGCCTCTAGAATGGCTTCACGGCGCACGCCTGTGCGAACACCGAGGATGACAGGGTCTAGCTCAAGCACGACCATCCCCCATTGCTTGGCAAAGCTATAACTGAGAGTATCCGCTACACTGTCCATATTTACTCTTGTGTATCATATGGGGGGATGGCAACCCCCATGTTTTGCAAGGCTCCATCAAGGCGGGACGATGTGCCGCCAGTTTTTCTGCGCTCTTGGCGTCGCATAATGTCCAGTTTTTGCTGCGTTAACGGCATCATGTCTTCACGACTGCGGATGATTGTCGGGCGAATGAACACCATTAAATTGGTGCGTTTACGCGTGTTATTGTGTGATTTAAACAGATTGCCGATCACCGGAATGTCTCCGAGAAAAGGCACTTTCGATGTAAACAATTGCTCGTCATCCTGCATCAAGCCGCCCAAAACAATAACCTCGCCGTCATTGGCCAAAACGGTTGTGGAAATTTCACGTTTATTGGTCACCAACCCCGAAACCAGCACAGAGGCATCGGCAGAAATACTCGAGACTTCTTGGCGGATTTCCAGACGAATGACATCGCCCTCGTTGATTTGCGGCAAGACTTCCAGTTTTATCCCGATTTCTTCACGGGTGATAGTTCTGAACGGATTGGAGTTGTTGGTACCAAGCGCTTCTCCGCTCGTAACGGGTATTTCTTGCCCCACGAGGAATGTCGCAGGAACATTGTCCAGAGTTGTGACAAAGGGCGTGGACAGCACATTGGAATTTGTATCATTACTGACCGCGTTTAAAACGGCCCCGAACAGGCCACTACTGCCGTACCCACCAATGCCGAACGTGCCGCCCTGCAAGCCCAGCAATGACGAGATTGCCGCATTTTGCAAATCGCCCTGTGCGACACTATCAATACTATCCCCGGCCAACGCGCCTGTGATCGCAAGTAAATTCGGGGCAGAACGTGAATAGTTTGTCGAGATAAATGGCAGGCCCGAGCCTTCATTTCCGGCGAGAAGAAACTGTACGCCCAAATCTTCTGCGGCCGTATCCGATATTTCAACAATGATCGCTTCGACAAGCACCTGCGCACGACGGACATCAAGTTTGCGCACGACGCTTTCAAGTGCTTTTTGGACGTCAGGTTTCGCACTGATAATCAGGGTGTTACTGCCCGGATCATAGGCAACTGTCGGCACTGCCTCCGTTTTCACTTTATCAAAATAAGCTGGCAAAATTTTCTCGAGCACGGTGAGCACATCACGACCATCGGCGTAATGAAGGGAAATAACGCTCACCTGTCCTCGCGGTGCGTTCCCGATGGCGTCCATTTGTAAAATCGTTTGTCGTAATTGTTCCACACTTGCGCTGTCTCCGCGCAGAACCAGTGAATTTGTTGCGTCGATGGCAAAGGCTCTTACGGTTTCTCCCACGACGATGTTGTTGCGTACTTTAGGTGTTCCGCTTCCCATCAAGGCCTGCACGGCATCTTTGGCTTCACGGGCTGAAATATTTTGCAAAGGGATTGTTATGATCACGGCTTGATCCACATCCAGTGCCGCGACAATTTCGCGAGCTTTGCGGATATTTTCGGGATAATCGGTGATGACCAAAACACGCCCCCCCGGATTGGCCGTCAAGCGGCCCTGTGAATGCAACACCGGTTTAATCAGTTTTGCAGCCAGAGCCGCATCCCCGTGCTTAAGCTTGAGAATTGCCGTTGAAAGAACGCCGCGCCCCAATGAATTGGACAATGGTGCATCTTGGGCCGCGCCCTGAATGAGCGTGATACGGTAGGCACCGCTGGCCGTCGGCGTTGCCGTAAAACCGCGTACACGCAACACATCAAGGAAGACCTGAAACACCTCGGATTTACTCAGCTTGGCTTGTGACGATACGGATACAGTGCCCGTCACGCGGGGGTCAACAATGAAGGTTTTACCGGTCACCACGGATGTGTCTTCGATAAAGGCACGGATATCGGCGTCTTTTAGATTTATTACATGGTCTTGCGCGAGCGCCACAGGACTTAAAAGTAAGACCGCTATACCCAACATAAATGTCAGCACATATTTACAGTGCGCAGAAAAACGGAGTGGTTTCATTGTAAATTCACCTCAAGTGTCATCGGATTACCATCTCTAATCAATTGGATACTTGCGTAGCGGGCAATCCTGAAATCTTTCCATAGGCCGGACAAGTTCACTCTGGCCTGCGTCATATCATGGCCGTTAATAGCCGTAATAACGTCGTTTTGTTTAAACCCGTAGGTTTCAAGTGTATTGCCGCGCCGTGCCAATATTCGATAGCCTACAATCTTCCGGCCTTCCACTTTCGGGTAAAAGCGCAGATTATTGATCATCGCGTTCGCCTTGAATGACAGGCCACTTATTTCTACTGTGGAAGTGGCCAATTCGTCCTCTGTACGGCCCTGCCGGGACAGACGTTCAGGCGTGCCGTTCCTATCCAAAATAACATAGTCGATATCGACACGTTTCAAGCTCACGCCCGGGATGATTTCATCTCCCAGATAATAGGTCGCCTGCTTCATATCCGGAGTTTGAATAATCGCGCTTGAACTGCTTCCCCGCAAATCAGCCCGCATACCGAAAACTTTCAAATTCAGATTTGTTTCCGGTGCATTTTCCTGCACGTCCACAGTTCCCTGTGCGCCCCGCGCACGATTAAAGACATCAAACTCACCTAATACCTTGCTATCAAACCGGGTTTGTGCCGCACTGTTTACGTCGGATGTGGTTGTGTTCATTTTAGGAGGCAAACCCGTTGCACCGGTCAACATCAGCGCCGAGATCAATTTCACCACAAGAAACACAAAAAGCAAAGCCAGCACAATTTCAACAGCGCGAACAGCATTTTCACTGGCTATTTTGACACTCATTCCTGCACCTTACTTCACAATTGTTGCTCATTAAACGGGTTAGATGAAGGAAACCCGTCGGTTTTATTAAAGTTTTGTGACGCCCATGACCGCTTTCGTTTCCAAAAACTCTTCAAAACCTTCCACACTCCACTCCCGACCATTGCCGGATTGCTTATAGCCGCCAAAAGGTGCGGCGAAATCCGTTGGGGCCCCATTTACGTGCACCATGCCCGTACGCAAACGCGCGGCCACGGCCTGAATACGGTCTGTGTCCTTACCCGATATATACCCAGACAGGCCGTAAACCGTATCATTGGCAATGGCGACGGCATCATCCTCGTCTTTATAGCCGAGAATGCACAATACAGGGCCAAAGATTTCTTCGCGCGCAATGGTCATATCGTTGGTGACATTGCCAAAAACTGTCGGGCGCACATAATACCCCTTCGAAAGTCCGTCCGGTCGTCCTAGCCCCCCCGCCGCAAGAGTGGCTTCGCCTATGCCCGTCTCGATCAAAGACTGGATACGGTTATACTGCACCTCGGACACAACCGGCCCCATAGCCATACCGTCCGATTGCGGGTCTGCCACTTGAACCGCATTAGCTGTGGCGACTGCTATTTGCATGGCTTCGTCCATACGGGTCGCGGGCACTAACATACGTGAAGGCGCATTGCAGCTTTGTCCCGAATTTACCACCATGCTCTGCATACCGCCGGAGACGGCTTTGGCAAATTCTTCCTCGTTCAGATCATCAAGAATGATATTGGCAGATTTGCCACCAAGTTCTTGCGCAACACGTTTCACGGTTGGGGCTGCCGCCTGTGCCACCAGCACGCCTGCGCGGGTTGATCCGGTAAATGACACCATATCAATGCCCGGATGGGCCGCAATTGCCGCCCCTACGCCCGGCCCATCGCCGTGCACCATATTGACGACACCGGCGGGTACACCGGCTTTATCAAGAACTTCCATCAGGATATTGGCCGACAAGGGAGAAATTTCGGAAGGTTTCCATACGATTGTACAGCCAGTTGCCAGTGCGGGGGCCAATTTACAGGCGATCTGGTTCATGGGCCAATTCCACGGCGTAATAAATCCGCAAACGCCAACAGCTTCTTTAGAAATATAGGTGGTGCCGCGCTGTTCCTCGAAAACGTAGCTCTCGAGCGCTTTCATACCCGTCATCAAATGGCCAAGGCCTGACGCGGCCTGTGCAGATCCTGCCAACCATTTTGGCGATCCCATTTCAGTGGAGATGGCGGCAGCTATATCGCCCATTCGGACCTGATACTGCTCAATAACTTTGCCCAGTAATTCGAGGCGTTCTTCGCGGCTGGTTTGTGAGAAGCTTGTAAAAGCGGTTTGCGCGGCACGAACGGCTGCATCAACATCCTTTGGGCCACCTAGCGAGAGCTGTGCACAGGCTTGCTCGTTCGCCGGATTGATCACATCAATTGTGCGCTCACCCCCTGCTGCAACCCATTTGCCATCAATATAGAATTTATCCAGTGTCTGCATTTTGCGCTCCTCAGCATTTTAAACAAAATGCCATGAAAGCGCCGCCTTGCATAGGGGGTGGATTATAAACTTCCTTTAATCAGTTTCATAATTCCGGAAAAATCCAGATCATCCTTGCCAGCCACTTCCATCAGCGCATAAAGCGCTTCGGCCTGTGCCCCGAGCGGGGTTGAGGCTTTGGCGCTTGCGGCCGCCTGTTGGGCCAAGCGCATGTCCTTAAGCATCATGGCAGCCGTAAACCCGGCCTGATAATCATTATTGGACGGCGCGGTTGCGACCGGGCCGGGGGCCGGACAATAACTTGTCATTGACCAGTTTTGGCCCGAGGCTGTCGACGAAATATCGAAAAAGGTTTGCGCGTCCAGACCCAATTTTTCGGCCAACGCAAATGCTTCACAGGTGCCGATCATGGAGATACCAAGCAACATGTTGTTACACACTTTGGCGACTTGTCCATTGCCTGCATCACCGGCGTGAAAGACATTTTTCCCCATACTTTCAAGATAGGGCTGCGCTTTGGTGAAGGCGGACTTCGTGCCGCCTGTCATGAATGTCAATGTCCCTGCACTGGCGGCTGTCACACCGCCGGATACGGGGGCATCGACCATATCAAGGCCGCGCTCAAATGCCGCCTTGATAACGGCGCGGGCGCTTTCAATGTCGATTGTCGAGCTATCGATCAGTAAGGCTCCGCTTCGTGCATTGGCAATGATGCCGTCACCCCCCAGATAAATACTGCGTACATGTTGACCCGCAGGTAACATTGTCACGACAATTTCTGCACCTTCGAGAGCGTCCAGAGTTGAGGCGGCTGCGCGACATCCGGCCTCCACGGCGCGTGCAATCGCATCCGTAGACAAATCAAAAGCCCGGACATCGTGTCCGGCCTTAACCAGATTAGCCGCCATACCACCGCCCATATTACCAAGACCGATAAATGCAATTGTGCTCATAATGAACTCCTAATCGAGAAACTGTAATGGCGAGGACGGGGGGACAAAATGGCGTTCCATCTCGAAAACATTGACCAGCGCCAAGCCCCCGGAACTCCATTTCGGGTTACGGTCTTTGTCTATAACCGCCGCACGCACGCCTTCAAAAAAATCCTGCGTGGTCAGGAAGGCCAATGAAAGACCAAGTTCCTGGGTCATGGCTTCACGGAAATTCATCTCCGCGCCCCTTTTGAGAGCTTCGAACGTGATATGTACCGCCAACGGGGATTTGCTTTTTAATAATGAAGCCTGTTTGGTGGCCCACTCGCCCGCGTCCACTTCCAGAGCCTTCAGGATGTCCATAGGGTTTGGTTGCTCAAAGGCCTGTAGGGCATCAGGTAAAGTTTCGGCTTGGGGTGGGGTTTTCACGAACGCTTTGATTACATCCATAACGGCTGCATCAGAACCATCAAGTTCCGCCCTGCCAAGTGCCACGGCAAAAGCTTCATGGGCTTCGCTTGGTATATAAGTTGTCGCCACGCCGAGGGCGCAAGCTTGTGCTGTTTTCAAACGTGCCCCCGTCAGACCGAGCCATTGCCCTATGGCCGTGCCGAGGCGAGGCAAGAAATACGTGCCGCCAACATCGGGGAAAAATCCTATGCCGGTTTCCGGCATTGCAAACAAGGTTGTGTCCCCCGCAATACGAATGCGCCCGTGTACAGACAGGCCAACGCCGCCGCCCATAACAATGCCGTCCATCAGGGCGATATACGGTTTTTTGTAACGGTGGATGAGCTCGTTAAGGGCATATTCCGTGCGCCAGAAATCTTCGGCGCGACCATCCTTTGCTTTGCCGCTGTCATGGAGCATGATGATATCACCACCAGCGCAAAAGGCCCGATCCCCGGCCCCTTCGACTAGTACGGCCCCAATTCGGTCATCGTTTTCCCATGCCTGCAAAACCTTTATCATAGCCGTGCACATTTCGGTTGTCAGCGCGTTGAGGGCTTTGGGGCGGTTGAGTGTGATCCGGCCCAGATTTCCAAAAACTTCAAATAAGACTTGATCTGTCATCGTAAAAGGCTCCGGGAAATAATTACGCGCATGATTTCGTTTGTGCCTTCGAGAATTTGATGCACGCGCAAATCACGGACAATGCGCTCAATGCCGTAATCCGTTAGATAGCCATAACCGCCGTGCAGTTGCAGAGCGTCATTGGCGATCTTGCTACCCATATCCGTGGCAAAACGTTTGGCCATAGCGCAGGCGCTACTTTTGGACGGGTCGTTTTTATCAATCATGTCGGCTGCGCGGTAGATCATCAGGCGAGATGCGTCCAGCTCTGTCGCCATGTCGGCAAGCTTGAACTGGGTGTTTTGGAAAGCGGAAATCGGCTTGCCGAATTGTTCGCGCTCGCCGGTATATTGTATGGCCGCGTCAAGGGCTGCCCCTGCGCCGCCAAGGGAACACGAACCGATATTTACCCGTCCACCGTCAAGGCCCGCCATAGCAAATTTAAAGCCCTCGCCTTCCGCGCCAATACGGTTGGCAGCGGGAATACGGCAATTTTCCAGTATCACTTGGGCGGTCGGCTGGGCGTTCCAGCCCATCTTCTTTTCTTGTGCGCCAAAGCTTAAGCCCTGCGTACCATTTTCAACCAGAAATGCGCTGATGCCACGGGCACTGTCATCGCCTGTGCGGGCCATAATCAGATAGACATCCGAGAAACTGGCACCGGAAATAAAGGCCTTTGTACCGTTCAAAATGTAATCGTCACCATCGCGCACGGCTTTGGTTTTAAGACTAGCCGCGTCCGAGCCACTGCCCGGTTCTGTCAGGCAATAAGACCCTATTTTTTTCATGCTGATGAGTTGCGGCACCCATTTGGCCCGTAAATTTTCGTCTCCAAACGTATCGACCATCCATGTGACCATATTGTGGATCGACAGGAAAGCGGCTGTGGACACGCACCCACGCGAGAGCTGTTCAAATATCAAGGCCGCATCAAGCCGCCCCATTTCAGAACCACCATGCTGGGCGCGCGTATAAATGCCGGCAAAACCAAGTGCGGCCGCTTTCTCTAGTACAGGCCGTGACATGGTTTTTGTTTCGTCCCATTCGGCTGCATGAGGCGCAAACTCGGCGTCGGAGAACTGCCGCGCCATGTCTTGAATGAGTGTCTGTTCTTCAGTAAGTGAGAAATCCATCTGTAATCCCTAAAACGTTGGAATGATGAAGGCGCTGTCTTCGGTTGGCTTGTCCGGCCAGCGCTGGGTGACTGTTTTTGTTTTTGTGTAGAAGCGCAAGCCCTCCATGCCGTATTGGTTGATGTCGCCGAAGGCCGAGCGTTTCCAGCCGCCGAAGCTGTGATAGCTGACGGGGACAGGAATGGGGACGTTGATGCCGACCATGCCAACCTCGACACGATCCGCAAATTCGCGAGCCGCACGACCATTGACAGTGTAAATGGCGACACCGTTGCCGTATTGGTGTTCGCTCGGCAAGGCCAGTGCTTCTTCGAACGTATCTGCACGTACGATTTGGAGAACGGGGCCGAAGATTTCTTCTTTATAGGTGGTCATATCGGTGGTGACATTGTCAAATAATGTGGGGCCGAGGAAATAGCCGTCTTCATAACCTTGTAGCTCGAAACCACGGCCATCTACGAGCAGGGTTGCGCCTTCTTCAATTGCCAAATCAATGTACTCGGTGACTTTGGCTTTATGCGCCGCCGTTACCACGGGGCCGTAATCTGCGTCAGGGTCAGTCGAGATACCGATTTTCAAGCCTTCAATAGCTGGCAGCATTTTTTCGAGGAAGCGTTCAGCCGTCCCCTCGCCCACCGGCACAACAACTGGCAAGGCCATACAACGTTCGCCAGCAGAGCCAAAGGCCGCGCCGAGCACGTCTTGTACCGCTTGGTCCATATCGGCGTCGGGCAGGATAATACCGTGATTTTTCGCGCCGCCCATGCATTGGGCGCGTTTGCCGTATTTGGCGGATTCTTGGTACACATAATGAGCAATGTCGGAGGAGCCGACAAAACTGACGGCTTTGATATCATCATGTTGTAAAATCGCGTCCACGACTTCTTTGTCGCCGTTAATAACGTTCAACAAGCCAATCGGACCACCCGCTTCGACAAAAAGTTCTGCGAGGCGCATAGGGACGCTCGGGTCTTTCTCGGAAGGTTTGAGGATACAGGCATTACCAGTCGAGATCGCCATGCCAAACATCCACATCGGGATCATAGCAGGGAAGTTAAACGGGGTGATCGCCGCCACAACGCCGAGCGGCTTGCGAATTGAATAGACATCAATGCCCGGGCCAGCGCCCATTGTGTGCTCGCCTTTTTGGTTTTGCGGTACACCACAGGCAAATTCAATCACGTCAATGCCGCGCATAACGTCACCGCGACTATCGGCCACGACTTTACCGTGCTCTGATGACAGGAGTTCGGCCAATTCATCCATATGCGCATCGACTAGCATTTTGTAAGCAAACAAGACGCGAGAACGTTTCTGCGGATTTACATTGGCCCACTCGGCCTGTGCTTTTACGGCGGACTGGACGGCAATGTCCAACTCGTCAGGCGTGCCCATGGTGACTTGCGCCTGTACGGCCCCCGTATTGGGATTGAAAATATCAGCCGTGCGCCCCGAAGTTCCAGCAATGTTTTTGCCATCGATAAAATGTCCAATTTTGCGCATGATGTATTCCGTCCTGATTTAAGTACCCAGCCTAGGCTGAAACCGGCAGTTTTTGTATGAAAACTTATATCTCGACAATAAACTTGCATTTTCGAAGATAAAGAGGAAATATTGCATGTATTTTCTGCAATAACGCAGGTTAAGTTGGAACCTAAAAATGCATTGGGATGATTTGAAGATAGTCTTGTCGATTGCGCGTCATTCAAAACTGGCCCGTGCAGCAGAAGCACTGCGGATTGACGAAACAACAGTTTCCAGACGCCTAAAACGTATTGAGAGCGACATCAATATAACCCTGTTCGAACGCGGGCGGCATGGGCATGTTTTAACACCTCAGGGCAAGACCATTTTTGAACACGCTGAAAAGGCCGAGTTGGAATTGGTCAAAATCGACCAGATGGGCACAGGATTGCAGCAGGCGCACGGCGGCACAATCCGTATCAGTGTTGCCGAAGGCTTTGGCGCGATCATTATGCCACCGCTCCTGCGCCTGTTTCATAAACAGCATCCCAATATTCAAATCGAGCTTATTTCCGGCAGTGGATTTCTCAGCCTGTCACGGCGCGAGGCCGACATTGCTATCGGGCTGTCCAAAACCAACTCAAAGCACATCGTGTCCGAAGCTTTTTTGCCTTATAAACTGCATGTATATGCCAGTTCCAGCTATCTTGCGGCCCACGCGAGTATTCAATCCCAATCGGACATGACAGCGCATACATTGATCGGCTATGTCGATGATTTAATCTATGCGCCTGAATTACGCTATTTTGAGGAAGCCCTTCCCAATCTCACCCCTTCAATTCGCAGCACCTCTATTCTAGCCCAATATGAAATGGTCAAAAACGGCATGGGCCTCGCAATCCTGCCCGATTTTATTGCAAATCAGGATTTGAGGCCCATTCTTAAAAATGAAATTGTTGTTGATCGCCTTTTCTGGCTGAGAACCCACAAAGATATTGCCCGTATCCCGCGGATTCAAACCTTCATAAAGTTTCTAAAAACGAATATAAAATCATATGGTTAGATTTTTTACTTCACCTAGGCTTTCATACGGGCGATTTGAAGCTCCAGACGTTTCACTTCCCGTAAAATCCGGTTCGTCTCCATACGCATCCAACTCCAGATTTTAATCATCATTAGACTGATAAAGCCGAACCAGGCCACACCACCCCATCGTAACATGCCAGATATGTCAGGGGCATTTATGAAATTCCAAGCCGCATAAACACCCAATATAAACATGCCGAAACCGGCAATCACTGTGATGGCCGTCAACCAAGCCAGTTTCCCGCTAAATAAGCTACCGAATTGCCCCAAAAGGCCCTGCTCGCCAAAATGCTCCATTAACGCGCGGTCCTCAGCGCTTAAAGCTTCTTCAATTTTTCTATCAAGTTCGTCCATGATCTTCTCCTTCTAGATATGCGCGCAATTTACGGCGCGCGTGCATAAGACGGGTTTTCACGGTTCCCGCCGGAACCTCCAGAGCCACAGAAATCTCTGTGACACTCAATTCTTCCAAGTAAAACAAAGCGATAACGACACGTTGTGATGTGGAAAGTTCTGCAATCGCACAGGTAATCGGGGTGCGATCAACAGCGATCTCCATTTTTTCTGATGTTCGATCAGATAATGAGGGTTCGGCTGCGAAAGCTGCCTCTGTGCGTCGTTTGCGTTGGGCACGCCGAATGCGATCAACGGCCCGACGTGTCACAATCCGGTATGCCCACGCCGGAAAAACTGTGCTTTCCTTTAACCCTGGCAGCCCTTTTAGTATGTCGGCCCAACCATCTTGCGCCACATCTTTGGCAATCTCGACGTCTCCGGTCAAGCGGTATGCGTGGGCCAGTAATTTGGGCTGCCAGTATTTCACAAGACGTCCAAGCGCCGCCCGATCACCGGCGCGAGCACAGACAACCAGATACTCATCAAATACACGTGCAACATTTCTAGACATGCGCAGGAACACCTCCAACTTTAATCTCTTATATAGAAAGTCGGTAGAAAGGGTGTTTTGGTTCAAAACTAAATTCTCAGATATGGAGAATATGGAGAATATGGGGAATACGGGCCTAATCTCACAGGGTTTCCACCCTCTGTGAGAGCTATGATGTGCCTATATTGTAATTTTCCCTATATAAACACACAAATTTTGATCAAACGTGATGAAGATCACGGTTGCAGTTTTTCAAACCACATATATGTCACAAAGTAGTGAGGCGGTCATCCCGGGATTCAACATTGATTTGCCCCGCGAGCACAATGTTTCATCTTTAAAGCCGCCTTACTACAATCATATCTCTTGTCTTCGTATCTCTAAAAGAAACTTCCGATCGAGAAGTAGAGTGAGGTCGCGCCCGTATCATTATATCCGAACCCAACGAAAACAGGGCCGAGAGGCGATTTTATGCCGGCAAAGACACTGGCAGCATAGATCAAATTATCAAGCCCTACACTGTCCCAGTTTTGAAAAACATTGCCCGCCTCTATCGAGCCACCCAAAAATATGGGGGTGTCAAATATTGGGGCCTGTTTATTTAACCGATAATAATAATTGCCAAAAAGCAGGCCCGCATACTGGCCTGAAAGCTCGCCCTGGCTAAAACCCGACAATTCCTGAAAACCACCCAATTGGGTTAAACCGAAAATATTGGAATCCCGCCCTGAAGCCCCACTTAACCGTGCCCCGACACCAAATGTGTGCCGTCCAAATGTGGTGGGTTTATACCCTACAACACTGACCTCACGGTATTCAAACTCACCACCAAAAAACTCGTCATGGATTTTGAATTCTGCGACTAAAATCCCGCCACTTGTGGGAAATGATATGCTGTCAAGTGTGTCTATATTCAGCTGTCCAAGGAAGTTTGCGTCTTGAATATTGATTTTTCCCAGTCCAAGTGTTTTATCCGTAAAGCTTAATGTACCTTTGCTCAGCCTAACACCTGTGCGGATTTCACCCCATCGCCCGAGCAAATACCCGCCTTGCAATGACGTGCCGTATAATAGGGTTTTCACTTCCCCGTGCCGTTGATCGTTCGCATCGAAAAAATCACTTTTATCGCGGCCAATAAAGACGGAAGGTTCAATAAAAAATCTTTGTTTCGCGCCTAATGGTTGATAAAATTCGCTGATACCCTCGATAACATCTCCGAGATTTAATTCTGTGCGCCACTCCCCGCCAAAACGGGTCATTTGCGGTTTCGTGTAAGATACGCCCAGTTGAAAACTGGACTCGTTTTCTAAATTAGAATCAAGCAACACGCCGAATCTAAAATATCCATCCGCGGATTCTTTTGCTGTCGCTGAGACCTGCAATACATTGCGTTCCTCCTCTTCAAGCAAACGATATGTTATGCGGCTAAATGTATCCCCACCGTATAATTTATTGATATCCCTATTGAGACGCTGCGTATTCAGAATTTTTCCTTCTTCTTGGGAGATGCCCCGACGCAGTACTTTATCAGTCAGTTTCGAGTTTTGTACGATACGTACTTCATCAATGACCGGCGTTTGGAGACGTTTAGGACGCCGCGCCGCCACATGGGCTTTCCAGTCTTCATCATTAAGCTGCAATTTAGCCATAAGGGGCATGAGGTTTTGCGCCGAAGTGCGACCAAGCGTTACCAATTCGGCAGACTTTCCAAAGCTACCAACCCCTAGATTGCCCAAATCAGGCGTGATCAGCACATCCGTATCCTGCAATGTCGAGAGCTGGAAATTGGTATTGGCCTGAGTTAGAATAAGTTGCGTTTGTCGAAGAACATCTATGAAACTGCCTATTTCACTGGCGGGTTTCGGATCAGAACCAACATTGACCACAATGACAATATCTGCGCCTAATTGTCTGGCTAAATCAATCGGTAAATTATTGACCAAGCCACCATCGACCAAAAACTTGCCTTCGCGTTCGACGGGCGGCAGGAATCCGGGAATGGCCATAGATGCGAACACGGCCGTGGCTAGATCTCCGTCCGTCATAACGACGGCCCTCCCCGTGCTTAAATCGGTTGCCACAAGGCGAAACGGGATCGGTAAATCATCAAATTTCCCTATAGATCTCGTTTTTTCTAAAAGTTTTGATAATTCAAGGAACAGGTTTTGGCCCTGAATAATACCCGTTGGCAAAACCAATTTCCCGTTCCTGAAGGTCAATTTGTAGTCGGTTAAAAATCCGTACTCATCGGATTTTCGGCGAAATGTAGCCCGGCTTCGCGCCGTTTTGTCCGTGAAAACATCAGCCCAATCAAGATCATTGGTGATTTTGATAAGCTCGTCCGATGTATAGCCGGATGCATAAAGCGAGCCGATGATCGCCCCCATGCTGGTGCCTGCAACGACGTCTACCGGAATATGATTATCTTCCAGAATTTTTATGATTCCTACATGGGCCAACCCTTTTGCCCCACCTCCGCCAAGCACCAAGCCAATTTTGGGGCGGGTCACGGGTTTTGTTTTTACATCCTGCGCACTTGCAGGCCCTGCAGACATGGCAAACAACACAATCACAAATATGAGAAAACGCGCCACAACAACCCCCTTGGAATATAATACCACACCTTGATTAGACATAACGCGTTAAGGGTTCTGTAAAAATATGCAACTTTACTTCACACGAAACGGAGCTTTGTACAGTGAGTATATTGAAACAAGAGTGCAACAGCCTAAATGTAAGCATGCCTCAATAAACCCTTGTATTACGAAATTGTTAGCGCTAGCATTTTATGTCTACTGACACGAGAACAAGAAAATTGTTTATTTTGGGGAGCCCAGATCACCGGGTCGTTACTTATGGTCGATATTACAGCACGTACACGATTGAAATTACTTGCAGGTTTCGCAGCCACGCTTCTTCCCGGTTGCGGCAGTAGTGGCGGATCATTGCCCGCATCGATACCGGTGCCAGTGCCTGTCCCTCCGCCACCTCCGCCAGCCCCTACCCCTCCGGTTTCCGGGCTCTTACGCGGCACCTATGCGCCCAACTTTCTCATTGGGGCGGCCATTGGGGCCCTACAAATTCAAACCGGGTCAGATGATGCGAATATTCTAGCCAATCAGTTTAGCTCAATTACGGCCGAGAATGCTATGAAGCCGCAGGCCATTGCACCAACAGAGGGGAATTATAACTTCAGTGAAGCGGATGCCCTGCTGACATTTGCCGAGGCAAATAACATTCAACTACGCGGTCATACACTGCTCTGGCACCAACAAACACCTGACTATTTTTTCGCAGGTACGCGCGCGGATATTCGCGCACGGCTTGAGAAATATATCACAGATGTTGTCACCCATTTCAAAGGCAAAGTTTATGCGTGGGACGTCGTCAATGAAGTCACCAGTGATGGAGACGGCGGCACTGCGCCATATCGTGACAATAATTGGTATCAAGCGGTTGGCCCCGAATATATTGACTGGGCATTTCAAGCCGCGCGGGCCGCAGACCCGGATGTAAAGCTTTTCATCAATGATTATAATACTGAATCACCAGACAAACAGGCGCGTTTTCTGCAAATCATCGAAGATTTGCTGGCCCGTAATATACCGCTGGACGGGGTTGGTCATCAAGCCCATGTGTCAACCACCGTTAACCCAGATGATATATTAGGGGCAATCGACGCGGTCGATAATTTGTTTGCCGGACTGGAAAACCATATTACCGAGTTGGATATCTCGGTGTATACCGACCCTGGGAGTTGTTATGGGAGCCCACCGACAAATTGCGCGGCCGATTATGGCGCGAATATCCCTGACAGCGTATTGCGCACGCAAGCACAGCTTTACAGGGATATTTTCAACGGGCTGGTCGCACGACCAAGTGTGACGTCCGCAACATTTTGGGGGCTGACAGATGACCAAACCTGGCTCAATACATTCCCTATAAGCCGCACAAATTACCCATTGCTATTCGATGCAAACCGCGAACCCAAACCTGCATTCCACGCGATTACGGACCCGACATTTGTGATTTAGGCTTGCCGGGATATTTGGTCTTGTCCGGCTTTTAGTCCAAATGCTTTGCGAACAAAGCGTCACTGGCTTCCAACATCTTTTTTCGAGATTGCGGCAAAGACAAATTGTGATCGTCATTTGGCAGCAAAATGATGTCGCCAGAACGGCCCGCTTTCTTTAGGGCTTTAGCCATGGTTTTGGATTGCTTAAGCGGGACTGTCATGTCGTCAGTACCGTGAACGAGCACGATTTCGGCTTTTATTTTCGCGACATTCTCGGCTGGAGATTGCGCGATCAACATATCCTTGTCATCAAAACGATCTCCGATTATTCTCCTCCAGAATTTTATTGCCGAGCTGTTATTTCCGGTGCGCGCGACCTCATATTTTAAAATATCGCGAATTTGAGAGACTCCATTTACAGACAACGCACATTTAAACATGTCCGGCTCAACCATCGGTAAGGCAAGGGCTTGATATCCACCATAACTGGCGCCAGTAACACAAATTTTATCAGCAATCGCAATGTTTTTACTAATAAGATGTCTTACGCCATCAATCGTATCCGTAAGCATCTTATCTCCAAATTCGCCATAACCTTTCTCTCTCAAATCATAGCCAAATCCTGTAGATCCCCGGAATTGCGGTTTGAAAACCACATAGCCCTTGGCTGCCAGATATTGCGCCCAAAAATCAAAGCTCGCAGTATCCCGAGCCGAAGGCCCGCCATGAGGCAATACGACCATTGGCATCGGCCCACTGGCTTTCGTTTTCCCCGGAGGGAATGTTATATACGCGGGAATTTCCACCCCATCACGAGCTGTAAAATCGAACCGGACTGTCTGTGCGATTTGTGAAGGGTCAATCTCTGGGTAGCTTCCCCCAAGATACGAAATCTTCCCTTCTTTCGGTTCAAAAAGATAGAATGTCCCCGGGTTTGAAGCGCTTTGCGCATAAAGCGTTACCTTTGCATTGTCTTTTGTGCGGGAAAGAATTCTTACTTCATTACCCTTCAATGCCTTTTTGGCTTTTCTGTGCCAGGTTTTATAAGGTTCTGCGCTGAACACCTGCTTTGGGATGTCATCTGTATAGCTAATGCCTATCAACTCGTCCGTTATAGTATCAAAAATTGGTCGATACACATGCCCTGAACCAATATTGGCATTGATTGTAAATGGTGCCCGGGTTTTCGATGCCGGGTCGATTGTGAAAAGCGTTAATTCCTCATTCTCATCCTCTTGCATAAGAATTTTTCCATCGAAGACAGTAATGAAATATGTCGTGCGGTTCTTTGTTTTATCAAACTTTGATTGATAAACTACGGTCTCTTTTTTCCCTGCACCATGGAAGACTTTGTAGACACCGTTTCTTCGATTATAGTCTTCACGCGCCAGTATTTTCTCACCATCACTTGAAAATGCAATGTTTTGGGTGCTGATTGGCAAGAGACGTTTTAATCGCTCTTTGCCCGTATTAAGATTAACGCGGTAATGCCTTTGCTCGGGCTTAATTCCAAATTCTGCGAGGGCCATTAACA
This sequence comes from Robiginitomaculum sp., assembly GCA_002733605.1. GTDB lineage: Bacteria > Pseudomonadota > Alphaproteobacteria > Caulobacterales > Maricaulaceae > Robiginitomaculum_A. Next base: position 19,207 of record NVWK01000003.1, on the reverse strand, counting down.
CATAATCTGGGTCATCCGGCAGGCTGTGGAGGTATGCCCCCGCGCTTGTGATGGGGTAAGATTTCTCCATAAGCTTATCATTCATCAAGATAACGGATTTTTGCGTTTCAACATTTGTCGAGACCCAGCGGCTATATAGGGTACTATAGCGTTTCATTTTACCGGCGCCTTTGTCGCGAATACGGGCAACCATAATCACATGCTTGCTGCTGGCCCAATCAATCGCCTTAACAATCGAGTCTTTGGGTGGCGTGATAATGACCGTATTGGCGCTAGGGTTTTGTAGGTTGTAGACGAAAACCGCTTTGTCTCCGCGATAGGGCGCCAACATTGCAATGTATTTTCCATCAGGTGAGACACGAACAGATGCCGTCCTCGGAAGTTGTGCATAAATATCTATATTGGGCGCCGCTGCAATGGCGGTGTTAGAAATTGGCCCAAAAATAGCAAATGTGGCAAACACCGCAAATGACACGCGACTTAAAATTTTAGATACAAACAATTTAATCTCCCCTCAGAGTGCACTTTATAAGTATCCCAAGAGGCTCTATTAAAACAAGCAAAAACATACATCTCGGTACACCCGATTACTTGGTTGTGAATTTCCGCAACCAACACGACTTGTACTCCACAAACACAAAAAGCCCTGCGAGAGCAGGGCTTTTTTTGAGATTAGGCAATTTAAGTTGGTTGCGGGGGCAGCAAACCCCCTAGACCTACCTCTATATGAGGCAAGCAAGGGTAAGTTGGTTGCGGGAGCCACTAACCCACTGAACCTGCTTTTCAACGCCTTCGACCTTTCCAATAGCCGTATATCTGCAAAACCTTGATTTTACTTAGTAATTTCGGGATTTTTGCGTTTGGCATCTTTGGTTTGATCGTTGGTTGGAGAGCTAATGATGAACAAAGAAAGCTACGGCAAAAGAATTGCGCCTTTTTCACTAAGGCTAACATTTGAAGAGCGTGCTTGGTTAGAGCGCGAATCTGCTGGAATGCCTATGGGGGCATTCATCAAATCACGCTTATTTGGCAATGGGTATAAACCCCGTAAAAAGCGCGGCAAAGCTCCTGTAAAAGATCACAAGCAATTAGCGGAACTTCTAGCTTGCCTCGGTGCTTCAAGGATTGCCAACAATCTAAACCAGCTCGCAAAATCTGCTAACTCAGGAACACTGTATTTCGACTTTGATACCAAGCGCGATATTAACCGTGCCTGTGATGATATTCGCAATATGCGCCTAATGCTCATGCGCTCATTAGGCATTAAAATACGAGAAGAAGATAAACGCCCCGAAACAACTTCTCAAAGTTTTAGCCGTGCGACTTCTGACGAGCGGAGGTTCAAGCTATGATCCTCAAAGGCTCACAAAGAGGCGGTGCAAATCAGCTTTCATCTCACCTTCTTAACAGCAAAGATAATGATCATGTTTCTGTCTATGAGCTTCGTGGATTTGTGTCTGACGATCTAAAGGGTGCACTATCTGAAAACCATGCGATTGCAAAAGGCACTAAGTGCGAGCAATTCATGTTTTCGCTTAGCCTTAACCCACCGCAAAACGAAAATGTGAGTGAGGCCGATTTTGCCAAAACGGCAGACTTAGCAGAAGAGCGTCTTGGCCTAAAGGATCAACCGAGAGCAATAGTCTTTCATGAGAAAGAAGGACGCAGGCATGCGCATGTCGTTTGGTCAAGAATTGACCATGAGACTATGCGGGCAATCAACCTCCCCCATTTTAAATACAAACTAACTGCGCTATCGCGTGAACTATATCTTGAACACGGCTGGAACCTTCCTGATGGGCTGCGCCGTGACGGTGGCAAAAGTCCATTAAACTTCTCATTGGAAGAATGGCAGCAAGCAAAACGTCAAAAGCTTGACCCTCGTGAAATCAAACAAGTATTTCAGGAAACTTGGTCAAGAACGGATACTGCCAACGCCTTTAAAAATGCACTAGAAGAAAAAGGCTATTTTCTTGCTCGTGGTGATAGGCGCGGCTTTATTGCACTCAATGTTGAAGGTGAAGTTTTTGCCATACCCAAATGGGTTGGAATAAAAACTAAGGAAGTCCGTGCAAAGCTTGGAAAAGAATCAGAACTGGAATCTGTTGACCAAGTACGTTCCGAGCTTGCCCTCAAAGTAACCGATAAAGTTACGTCCCTCATGCGCGATGTTAAATCGCGTCATGGTGAAGAATTGCGCCCTTTGATGGAAACAAAGAGGGCAATGACTAAAACCCATCAATCCGAACGCCAGTTATTATCATCAAAGCAAGAAAAGCGTTGGCGAGAGGAAAATGCCAAACGTGCGGACAAATTAAATAAAGGCCTGCGCGGTCTATGGCAAAAAGTAACTGGTAAAGCACGTCATATTCAAAAGTCTAATGAGGCTGAGGCATATCAAGGCCTCGTCAGAGATCGTACACAACGTGACGACTTAGTATTCGCCCAGCTGAAAGAACGCCAAGTTCTTCAAAAAGACATCAATAAAATTCGCAAACGCCATGTTCAAAATCACAGGCTGCTCTCCCGTGAGGTCAGCACATATTTACGCATGCGCACTGCACAAAAAGATGTTGGCAAAGATCGTTCGCAACAACGCGAGCATCAAGAACAGCCACATACCGCGGATCGTAAAAATGATCCTTCCAACACACTCGAACCCTAACGGAGTTTACTATGACTAAATTACTAAAACTACTCTCTACAGGCATATTGCTTGTAATCATTCCTGCATCCAATGCTTGGGCAGGTAGCAAACTTGATGCCGTCGGCGATCAAATCGGCCTAGATTTTATCCGCATTGTGAGCATTGCAATTACCTTTGGTATTGGCTTTGCCATTGGTTGGCTATTTTCTGACAAAGGCAGAACTTTTAGGAGATATGTCGGACTGGCCATATTAGCATTGATTGCTCTCAATATCTTAACCAGCAACAGCATGATCTCGCACGGCCTATCAAGCTTGGTGACATTTTTCGCATTCTTTATAGGCATAGGTCTTGGCTTTGGCTCCATAGTCAAAAGCATTTTTGGCAAACCCACTACGTTCGGTTCTGCTGAATGGGCAGATATGGAACATATTAAGAAGAATGACCTGATCGGCACTAGCGGTTTTCGGCTTGGTACATTTGCCACCAAGAAAGAAACCGTTGCGCTCAACTATGCGCGTGATCGGCATTTACTCACGGTTGCGCCTACTCGCTCTGGCAAAGGTACAACTGCCATTATTCCAAACCTTTTAACCTATGAAGGTTCGGTTCTGGTAATTGACCCCAAAGGTGAAAATGCCTTAATTACTGCAAAACGCCGCAAAGATATGGGGCAACAAGTCTTTATTGTTGATCCATGGGGCATTGCAAATGATGCCGACTTCAAGACCGCTCGCTTCAATCCATTGGATTGGCTGGTTAAAGGTGATGTTGATATTACTGAAAATGCAATGCTGCTTGCTGATGCTCTTATTGTTAAAGATGGCAACGGCGACCAGTTCTGGGTCGAAGAGGCCAAAGCTTTATTACAAGGTTTCATTCTCTATGTCGCAACAGAAGAAAGTGAAGAAGGACAACGCCATCTTGGCCGTGTCCGTGACCTTTTGCTTTTGGACGGCGAAGACATGCCAGAACTATTTCAGCATATGGCTAATTCTGCTCACCATATTGTAGCGAGTACAGGCGCACGTTGCCTGCAAAAAGAGGAAAAGCTACTCGCAAATGTGGTTGCATCTGCGCAAGCTCAAACGCATTTTTTGGATAGTGCGCGTATAAGAGAAAGTTTATCTACGTCTGATTTCAAGTTTGAAGATTTGAAAACTAGTAAAGTAAGCATATTCTTGGTTCTTCCCTCTGATAGATTGCATGCCTTTAGTCGCTGGTTACGCCTGCTTATTCAGCAAGCAATTACAGTCAATGCTCGCAATATTGAGCTTAAACCTGAAAAACCTGTTTTATTCTTGCTTGATGAAATGCCTGCATTAGGCCGCTTGGCTATGGTCGAGCAAGCTTATGGCTTAATGGCTGGCTTTGGCATTCAGCTTTGGGGTATTGTCCAAGACTTAAGCCAGCTTAAAAAAATATATGGCGATGGCTGGGAAACCTTTATTGGCAACTCAGGCGTTATCCAATATTTTGGCTCTAGAGATCGCATTACGGCTGAGTATTTCTCTGCTCTTTGCGGTGTTAGTACTGTTTGGAATTTGTCCTATGCTTTTGGCCGTGTCTTTGGCTTTAGCTCCCAAGGTTCATCAAGCTCATCGAGCCAGACAACCACTACTTCTTCGGTGCAAAGAAAATTGGCTTATGCCGATGAATTGATGCGCTTGCCTCACGACAAGCAGCTAATTTTAGTTGAGAACTTAAACCCTATCTCTGCGCATAAGCAGCCTTGGTTTAATGATCCTGAACTTAAAAACCTCGGCAACAATCTACACAAATAAGTAACCGCCTATATCGGGGGCTATAAGCCCCCGATTCATCATTCATTTTAGAGCATGGAGAATCCAATGCCCGACTTTGAGAAAAAGAATCTTCGCGATAAAGACAATGCTGCCCCAAGAATTAAACCACCGCGCAATGTTCGCGTTGCTCCAAGAGGTTTTGCACCTCCTGGAATGGTGGGCATCAGACCCTCACCCCAACTAAACAATAATCGTTTGAAATCTGGGCAAGCCCCTAAACCACCGCGACCACCAAAACGATTTGCACTTGGAAAGTCTGGTGATCTTAAAAAAGAGTTCAAACCATTGGTTGCCAAATCCCCGATCAAAGATAGAGGAATTGATCGCTGACAAATATTCTACAACACAATAAGCTAAATATAGGTCGACACAATAAGCTAAATATGGTACAACATAATAAGCTAAATATAAAACAACTCAATAAACTCTAAATTGGACACAACATGGCAACGCCTTCAGATAAACTAGCGAGCTCATTAGAAGCATTAAAAGCGATACAAGACAATGGCCTTGTAGCAGTGCGATCTGCTGACCTAACGCGCACACACAGAGAACGCCTTCTCAAACACGGTTTTTTACAAGAGGTCATGAAAGGTTGGTACATTCCAGCAAGTCCAGATGATATGTCTGGTGAAAGCACGGCTTGGTATGCTTCATATTGGGATTTTTGCGCCTCTTATCTTCCGTCCCGCTTTGAGGATGATTGGTGTCTTTCTCCAGAACAGTCTTTGCAAATACATGCAGGTAATATGCAGGTACCAAAACAGCTATTGGTACGAGCACCAAAGGCACGAAATAAAACAACTAACCTCCCGCACGGCACATCCCTCTATGATGTGAAGGCAACTATACCAAAGCAAAACAATATAGAGATTAAAGACGGTATGAGGCTTTTTCCTCTGCCAGACTCACTAATTGCCTGCTCACCTACCTACTATCAGCAACACCCAACCGAATCTCGCACCGTACTTGCACTTATCAAAGATTCTTCCGACATACTTAGAATTCTCCTAGAGGGTGAGCACAGTAAAATAGCAGGGCGTTTAGCTGGAGCCTTTCGCAATATTGGTAGAGACCGCATCGCCGATGAAATTCTAGCAACTATGAAGGCAGCAGACTTTACTGTTAGAGAGCTTGACCCCTTTGAAGAAAAGCTCCCGTCCATCGGAAATATGAGAGAGACTTCTCCGCTCGCAATGCGCATAAAACTGATGTGGCAAAAAATGCGTGAAGATGTTGTTGGCAAATTCCCTGCTCCCACTCCACTGAATGATATCGAAGCTTACTTAGCGCAAGTGGATGATATTTATGTGACGGACGCTTACCATTCCCTGTCCATTGAAGGCTATCAGGTAAGCGCTGAACTCATAGAGCTGGTGCGCTCGGGGGATTGGAACCCAGATACAATTGAAGCTGATAAAAAACACAGAGATACACTTGCTGCACGGGGATATTGGCTTGCTTTTCAGGAAGTCAGAACAAGTGTCAAAAAATGTTTAGAGGGGCAGAATGCTGGCCAAGTTACGGAGCACGACCATGCGGCGTGGTATAGGGAATTATTTGCACCTAGCGCAACAGCAGGTATATTAAAACTAGCTGATTTAGCAGGGTATAGAAATATGCCCGTTTTCATCCGCCGTTCAATGCATGTCCCGCCACCCTCCGAAGCTGTTCGAGATGCCATGCCTGTTTTGTTTGAATTATTGGAAGCTGAAACTGATGCTTCTGTTCGTATAGTGCTAGGTCATTTCATCTTTGTCTATATTCACCCCTATATAGACGGTAACGGTAGAACCGCTCGTTTCTTAATGAACGTCATGATGGCATCTGGCGGATATCCGTGGATGGTTATACCCGTTGAAAGAAGAGCAGAATATATGTCAGCTTTAGAAGCTGCTAGTGTTGATCAAAATATCATCCCATTTGCGAGTTTCTTATCAAGCCTGATAAAAACGGATGAAAACTACAAATAACACGCGCTATTTTAACAAGGAAAACTGAAGTATGAAAAACCCTAATAAATCAAAACATATGGCACTCAAAGCTGGTAAGGCTAGCCTGTCTGTTTTGACCAAAACGGGTAAAATTGTGAGCAAAGCGGGGAAAGTTGTCGCAGTGGAAACAAGTCAATTTGCAGCAAAGGCAGGAAAAATGGCCGCGCGCAAAACAGGCAGCTTCGTAAAAGAAAAATCTGAAGAAATTTCACGGAATATGGAACCGTTGTCCGAGGCAAACTGGTATGGAAGAGCTGCGCAGACCTGTGAAGCTATTTGTGATGCATTGCTGCGTGAAAAAAAAGGTGTGTCTAGCCGTATCGTTAAAGGTCTTTCTGCTAAACTAGGGTTTGCTGGTACGGGCGCCAGTATATTTTCTATCGCATCTCTTCTTGGCACCGCCAGTACAGGTACGGCCATAGGATCTTTATCGGGCGCAGCATTTAATAGTGCAGCTCTTGCTTGGGTCGGCGGCAGTGTTGCGGTAGGCTCGGCTATTGTTTTAGGGGCTTCTTTAATTGGTGGATTAGGTGCTTTATTAGGTGTGCGTATTTTAACACAAAAACTAACGGGTAAAAAGAGGGCGAAAACAGAGTTAAGCTTACAAGAACAAAGCGTGTTAGATGTTTGCCTATCGTTGGCGGTAGCCTTTAGAGAGCAAGAGACGCTTGGTCATGATCTTGATTCAATGTCGGCGCAGGCATTATATGTGGATGCCTTAATCCCTCTATGCGACGAACTAATAAAATCTTTAGATAAAGCAAATGCATGGCCTGTTCTCGCCCAAAGGAAACTACGCACTTCCATAGATAGGGTTAAAAATCTAACGGAGTATATTTATTGCCAGTCGGGTAATTTCTCAACCGCTACAAAAAACAAGGCACTCTCCATATCGACAGGTGTTGTATCGGCGGTAATCATTCAATTATTAGCGGATGATTTGCCAAAATTCAGTCAAGAAGAAGGATTAGTATTAGAAGCCTTGCGACGCTCCAACAACTCTTTAACAAATGCATCAAACGAAGAGCTAGCAACATATATCCAAAACATGGAGCCCGTGCAAATTTCAGGGCTTAGTAATAATATTAAAGGTATTTATCATGAGCTTGCCTATCAGAATATAGAAAACAGCGATGGTGACAACTATGTAGTAGAATTGTTTGAAACCACCAATCACGCAGGCGCGGACATACGCATAATCAACACAGATACCAATGAGGTAAAAGAAGTTCAATTAAAAGCGACGAAATATATGCAACATATTCGTGAGCATAATGAAAAATATGAAAACATTGAGATATTTGCGACAAGTGAAGTTGCCACTGGCAACGCAGAGCTCACATCGACAGGGTTTTCTAATGAAGACCTTACAGAAGACGTATCTTCAGTATTTTCTGACTTGGACGATTTCGACGACCCAAACGTTATCGACAGCATGACCGTAGCAGCAATGATTACATTGGCAAAAAATGCAGGGGTTCTGTTAAAAGGTGAAAAGGTTTCCAACCATGAGAAAGAAAACATGATTAAGGATGGGGCTATAGCAGCTAGTGTAGCAGGGCTTGTGCATTTAATTCTATAATACCAAGTCTGCGTTACGTGTAGCTCGTTGCTAAAAAATATTTTTTACATGTCAAACTCCAGCCGTCATTAATTTTTGGAACATTGTAAATTACCAAAGATCATACATCAAAAGGTAGTCATTGAAAAAACTGAGATGTGGTATGCGATAAGGCAAAATTAAATGAAGTTGACTGCCTATATTTCTGGAACCGCCAATTCCTCAGCCCATATGCTTTTGAGGGGCCAGAGAATTAGTCTCTGTTTAAAATGTTTTTCCAATGCATATTCGACTTATCTTCATTCGAGAAAAAATTAACTTTGTGTTTTAGCAAATTCTTTGCTGTGCTACATTTTCGTCCATAGGAGTAAAAAAATAATGCCAGATATTATAGAAAAAATAATTCAAGGAAATATAACCATCACTCAAGGTTTATCTATTATTTTAATTGTGTGGCTTACACAATTTGTTACGTGGGGGGCAAAAAAATTATGGGTTTGGTTTTTTGATCGTAGAAGACCAGGAATTCATGATAAACGTGTAATGGATCGCTATGAGAATCTTTTCCATCCTGAGGTAGTAGATTTTCTAAAGGTTCATACTTTTTCTAGTCCATATAAGCGAGATATTTTAGATAAAATTCAAGAAGCTATGTATTACGATAGATTGTCCACTCCAGATTTTATATTTCATAATAAAAAATTAGAAAACGATAGAGCTGAACTAATAGCCAAATTGAGCGTTTTTAATCGCTTCCTTGTTATTGAGACTTTTGTGATAGATGGGAACATGGAGCTCTGTAATGTTCCTATAAAAATGGATGACCCGACAGAAGAAAAACGAGGGGAAATAATTGCGAAGTTAAACCAATATGCTTCGGACTTAAGTGCAAGTTTTGAAAAATTAAAAACTACACAAAATAAATTATTCGACGAAAAACACCATACGCAATAGTAGTGTAAAGTTATTTTAACTGTCCAAAAAGAGAAATGGAGGCAATCTATTACCACCATTCTTAAATTTTAGGATTGTGGTTTAATTTACTCTAAAGGCTCTTGAGGTTGGCGTAAAACAATGCGGCCATTGATGGGTAGAATCTCAAGTTGGAGGGTTAAACCTTTTCCGTCCTTATGTGTCCAACATGCACCTATTTTTTGCCAAAACGGTTTGTCGCCCTTGCCTGTTACGTTCCATGCAATGAAAGCTGGAGCTTTTTCTATATTTTGAAATTGTTGATTTTTAGTCTGTGCCATGATCGTTCTCCTTTGGTTTGATTGGCTTCGTTATGCCTCCTCAAAAACCATTCGATTAAAGGCTATTGTCATTCCCGACACGGAATGGAGAACAGAGTATTCTGGTCGTAATTTGGCGCGGGCTGGGTATTGATCATTGCCTGCGGATGGTTAGGAGCCTTCGCATAAAAAACGGAGCAAGCAAACCAATGAGACATCACTCAAATATCCTGCACATATCAACTTTCAAAATATATAGCACTTAACCACCTAAATTTCTCAAATCTGCAAGGGCTTTATTCAAACTTTTTCACAATAAGGCTATGTAGCGACAAGGGCGGCATGCCTTTGCCCTGCTCCACTTTGTTACGCCCTAAAAGGGTGTCGCCCTACCATCTAATGAACTGCGTTTTCTTCAAGAAAGACCTGAACAGCTTGGGTCAAAATGAAGGAGGCAAAATGCAAATATCTATTACAGCAGAAGAGTTGATGCAATATTCAGGACAAGAGTTATTCGCTATGTATCATCAGTTAAAGAACGAACTTGCGGCAACATACCCAGACAGCAAAGATACAAAAATCATCTTAGCTACACTGGCAAACATTACTCGCGTAATCCGTTACAACAAAATTTTACAGCCAAAACCACCTTGCTTTTAATTACTAAAGTTATACAGGCCTAAAAGGCCTGTATAATGTAATTCGTACCATCAATTTCAATGCTGGAAATATCACCGCCAAGAACCATATCACGGGCGAACTTTTCTGTATCAAAATAGAAACGTAAGTTTTCAGGGATTTGTTCTAATAGACCCGTATCTTCAATATAGCTTTCAGTATATTCAAGTGCAGTACCTTCAAACAAGCTAACGTCATCTAGGCAGTCGAGAATGCCATCCATCGCGTAGCTTAAATCTTCAGATAGATATATAGCTTTAATTGTTTCATCTGTTTCAAGCTTTTCAAAATCAGAAAACCACTTATCAAGGTTGGCTTGGTTTACGCCTAGAGCACCAAATAGACGGTAATTATCTCCATCAATAAATTGGATTTCATATTCCTCAACGGGATCGCCGTATTCATTACGGTGTTTAATTGATCTTTCTTGGTATTCAGCAAGTGTATTGAAATAGAAACCTGATGCTGAAATATCGTATGGTGTTGCATGGTAAATGTTTGTCATTGTTTTCTCCTTGTTTTGAACAAGAAGATGAGCACTGGCTGTCAGGGAGAGGATGCAACTGTCTTCACGGAAAGCGCAGCGTCTCTAGGAGCGGAAGATCAGTTGTGAACTCAACCGCAGCCAATAAAAGGGCGCAAATTCAAAACAAGAGTAAACTAAAAGGCATCTTTAACGCCCTGCCTTAAGGTTAAAAACTTTTTGGTCTATATTTTCAATTCTCTGGTTTACACTATTAGGCACTAGTTGTGCTAATTCCTCACATGATTCTGAAATTTTATAGTTTAGAAACTCCGACACTTCATCAATATTCATACCCTCTATAGCCGTGATAAGTTTTTTAACATTGTCTTCGCCAAATTCTAGTGTCAGATTTCGTCGGTCTTCCCTAGTAAACTTCCCCTCCAAAGTAGCAGTTTTTGAGCATGTCCAGAAATACAAATCACTCTCGATGGTCAAGATTTTTTTCCTCGCGGGCTTATCAATATAGCGGTCTAAATCCTTTCTGACCCAATCATTTATTTTTTTCAAAGATAAAGAGCCTAGCTTGTCTCCAAGCATTATTTCATCATTCATTGAAAACCATAAAAGTGCCCTAGCTCTCAAAATTAAAGAGGGATGAGTCGCTAAGCTATCTTCTAACGTTGCGTCTTGCTGGTCGGCATCTCTAAGCTGGTTAATGAAGTTGGAAGTATCAAAACGGATAAACTCATCAGGAAGTCCAGAAAGAACCTTCATAGTTGCTCGCAAGGAGCTCTCAAGTGATTGACACGCAATAAGACCCGCACGATCAACAGATATTTCCTTCGCCCTTTGATTCATAAGGCTTTCAACCGAGGCTTGAGTGTCCCCCTCTTGATTGTGCCTAAGGATGTGGTGGCCAATTTCATGACCAATTACGAAGGTAATTTCATCCGCGTGGAGAAGGTTTATAAGACCAGAGGAAATATTGATAACGCAATTATCGTCGTCCGCTTCAAAGCATTGTGCCTGCAATTCAGCCGAAGGTGAAACATAAGCAAGGACACTCTCCACAGGTGTTTTTAGGTTTTCACATGCTGTACTAAGGCTCTCATATAGCTTGGGTGTAAGAGCTGACGTAATTTGCAGCCCATTTGTGGAAAGTACTCTTTTAATTTGTTGCGCAGCTTGGATTGAATTTTTTATAGTTTTTTGTGGTGTATCATCTGTGTAACGGTATATTTTTGCTAGGTTTTTTGCATCACTAAGACTACGTTGATTTTGCATATTTTTTACGAGCCTCCGCAATTAAATCAAGCATTTGTTGGGCGTTCTCTCTTTCCTCTCCGCTTGAAAGGGTGTTAAGTCTACCATTCCATTTCGTAAATTCTTTTCTTAAATGCTTGTGTATTTGGTCATGTGACCAGTCGGATTCAATTCCCAGAATTGCCTCTACACTTGATTGGGATTCGAGCTTAGTCGATAGTTTAATAAGGCGTTGATCTTTCATTTTTTGAATTTCTTGGAAGTCCAAATCAAGTGATTGTGAAATATTTTTGATCGCGTCCAATTCTGCTTCATCTGCTACACCATCTGCGGCCATAACATCATAACAAAGTTCAACAGCCTCATATTTTTGAGCTTTACTGGCTATTTCATTTAACTCATTAGTAATCTTAGAAATAGAAAGCGTGCCTTTTTTCGCTTTTTCATATCCGTCTTTGAACGCTTTGTTATAAACTTTTTTTAGCTCTTCTTTTCTTTCATCAGAATAAGTAGCAATAGATCTAGTTATCCAATCTTTAATAACTTTTCCCTCTTCGTCTGCAAAATCTCCATCTGCCATAGCGACTTGTACCGCCAACATAATTATAAAAGCACGTGCGTCGTCTCTATGAGTCGCCGCCTCTTCGTAACCCTTATCCTCAAAATTCTCTTGGAAACTGTATTGATAAGCCGCTAGATGGCCGGGATGGCTAGAGTCACAAAAACCTAGGTTAATTGGTGGTGGGTTGTCAGCGTCAACCATTCTAGTAACAGCTACCAAGTTACGCTGGCCACTGTGTGGAGGAATAAGTAAAGAAGGAATAACAACGCCAATTCTTACCCAGCTGACAAAGCCAGTGTTTGGACTTACGTGCATGGCCTCTATTAAATGTTGGAATGCTCTAGATTCAGGCTCCATAAAATCATCAATTGCCGCTAAAACCGGTACAGGGTCACCATCCGTCATGTCCAATATTGAAGTAATGAAGCTAATATTGGTTGGCTTTTTAACAGGGATAATCCCTTTGCCACTTAACTCAAGAACCTCAAATGGGGTTTCACTCGAAACTGGTTTTTTTTCACCTTTTAGTTCAAAGGCATCCATTCCAAAAAACTGCGTTCCAAAATTTTCTTTGAAACTTCCGCCGTGAATTAAAGTTCTCCGTCCAGCGGATAAGCTTGCAAAAAAAGCACGAATGATTTGTCCAAAAAAAGCATAAATCAAAAATATTGCAATAATGCCAATTATTTCCATGTTCTCACTCCACCATAAACTTGTCTATATCCACGTCAGCATTTTCTTTACCCTTGCTCATACTCAGATCAACCTCTGTTTTTTTATTGGTTTCAACATCTATAAAAGAGCACTTCATTACTTGATTCTGATCATAGCTAAACCTTACAATAATTTCTTGGTTTGCAGGCCTGTTTGCGGGCAATTCAAGATCACCTTCCCAAATTATTTTCACAAATTTGGGGTCTGTCTCATTCGTATTAGATTCTGTGACCACGCAATTTACAGCGGTTTGACCATCTGCAAGCGTAAAAAAACTTTCTTCTTTAATGCAGGGTATTTTCTCGCCTTTCTCAATAATAATTGAATTACCGCGGGCTAACTCATCTCTAGCGCTCATACCAACAGAAATAGTACCAAAGAACTTGCTGGTAATTTCCGCCACGCTGATTTTTTCAACAGATTGTTTTTGTATACTGTTTAAGAATTTCCCATCAGATTTATAGGCGGCATATAAGGCCGCACCCAACGCTACAACTTCATCTGGGTTTGCAAAAGAAACAGGAGGCCTTTTAAAAATACGTTCTACACTTTTTTGGATGCAAGGTATTCGGGAGCTTCCCCCGACAAGAAAAACTTCTGAAATATCACTCGGCACTAAATTTGCATCATCGATTGCGGTTTCACAAAGCATTTCAGTTTGAGCAACAAAAGAAGAAATAGCCTCCTCAAAATCTTTTTGGCTAACCTCAAAACTGGCGCGTCCACCTGTAGAGCGAAGACCAACCTTAATCACTTCACGCCTAGAAAGAGATTTCTTATCATCTTCGGCATCAATCAAGTTATAATCTTCTAAATCTAAATCGGAACCGGTTTCTTTTTTATATTTCTGCGATACAATCTTCTGTAAAGCTCTGTCAAAATCATCACCGCCTAACTTGCTAACACCTTCTGTTGCTAACACTTCCACATCTTTTCCATGAACGCTTATTATGGACACATCAAATGTTCCACCACCTAAATCATAAACAGCATAAGTTCCGTCAAGCTCTCGTCCAGAATGGAAAGCATAATATAGAGCGGCAGCGGTTGGTTCATTGATAATATTTTTGACATTTAAACCTGCTTTGCTTGCTGCGCTAAGAGTAGCTTCGCGTGCTTCATTCGCAAAATTCGCGGGGATAGTGACGACCGCTTCCTCAATGTTGCCTATTGTATTTTCTGTGTCTTCTTTCAGTTTTTTCAAGAGGAGAGCACTCAAACTTTCGGGAGTGTGTTTTATACCAAAAGCTTCAAACTCAGAATCACTCCCCATATCTCTTTTAAATCTTCCAAACGTATTTGGTTCTCCAAGGCTCTTTCTTGCAACTTCTCCAACGTCATATTTTCTGGCGGAAGAAAATGAAATGACAGAAGGTGTAATATTACTACCATCTGGGTTGTGCACGATTATCGGTCGGCCAGTTTCATCTAGTTTAGAAACGGCACAGTTCGTCGTTCCAAGGTCAATACCTACATAATTACTCATGTCGTTTCACTTTCTTCATAAACGTATATTGCAATACTTGCTTCACGTAGCACATCATCTCCTGCTTGTGTCTTTAAGACGAAGGCAGGCAATAATACCTCGGCGATTTTTCCATGTAACTCAGGCTGGTTTGTTGTTTTTGTTTTTATACGCCCTCCAATAATGTCTTTGTGGTCATCGGCTCGCTCCAAGAGCGTCGGCGTTCTTAGCTCAACATTACATTCCAAAAGAGCATCTTCTAGCTGTTCAAGCATATCTGTAAGCAACTTAACACTGTGATGATTTTCCGGTGCATGTGACTCTTTTTTTAGCTCGATATAAAATTTTGTAAACTTACTTAGAAATTTTTTGTAAATGGCAGAATCGTAACCACTTTTATATCTTTCTATTTCTTGGTCTTTTTTATTGAGACTATTCTGGAAAACAGCAAAAACGTCTTGTAGCTCTTTAATATCAGCGTCCGTCTTTTCTCTATCATGTGCAATTCTTTTTATATAATCGCCTATGTAGTGAGTTGTTTGGTTGAAGCCCCCCACTTGTTTTTCCAACAGTTTTAATAATTCATTTGGAACAACAGATACTTGTGTATCCGAAATCCGGTATCTCCAATTAAGAAGATAAACAATCAAAAATATTGAGCTAGCCAAAGATACCGTTAGTAAAACTAATATGGTGTATAAAAAGCCAAAACCATCTTTTGGGGTAGTGGTAATAGAAGGTTGAGCCACCATTACCTGTGGTGGTGTAGAGCTTGTTTTAGTTAACTGTTCAATGTTTGTGGCTTCAGTCAAGCTAGGCTTATTTGGTTTAATAACCTTTATAGCCGCAAACATGCAAAGTCCTATCAATAGGATGCTTAAAGCAATCAATATCGGTTTTTGTCTAATATTCATATATTATGTGTGGTTCCCCTCACGACAGTTATTTGTTCATAACCACTTCTTGCTTACTGCCAATATTTAAGAAAATACAGGACTTTCTCTTGAAAATCAATAGATTGAATATTTACTTGTTTAAAATTTTAGCGAGTGTTGAGCAAAAGTTCCAAAGGCTAATAAATGCCCTTTGATTGATGGGATTGCAAAGGGTAGAGCCAAAGCCTCCTTTTACTCTAGGGGTCTAGGGGAGAGATGAAATCTCCCTTAGTTGCAATCCAAATGCAATGAAGTTGGCGCGCATCCAATCCGCGCAGGGTTGGCCTCAATGGCGTTGTCTCAAAGAATTTGTCGCAAGGAACTTGTCATGGGGTTTTCAGGGGAGCGCGAAGGCTCCCTTGAATGGTGATACAACGGCCAAGCGTTGTCATGGTGCTGTGAGTGCCTATATGGCCTGAACATCACCATTATGCAGGGGGTATCCAACAGGGGGGCGGCGTCTAAGCCCTCCCTTTGGCAAGAAGTGTGGTACTACCACACACATCTTGCGCTCAATTTAAGCGGTAAGCAGCACTTCCGCTTGCTTTTTTAGACTGGCCAAAAGAATGCGCTCAATCTCCTTATCCACTTCACCCTCATTATAAAATTTGCTCTGCGCTCTTTCTGGTTTTACCCGCCTAGCCAAAACTTGAAAACCGAGATGCTGCCTTTTATTATATACTACGGTGAAGCTTCCCTCGAATGCATCTATAGGATCAATGCCATTCGGATAAGGCGTAAAGTCGTGCAATGCGCAAAACTTTAGTAATTCTCGGCCAGCACCTTTGCCTATCATGATTACATTGACATTAAACGGAACCACAAAACCTGTGTCAGATTGATGAACTAGGGTATCAGATATTGGGTCATAATAGTCTTGGGTGTCCGTATAAATTAAAGAACTCCCGTGACGCTCAAATTTTACTACAGAACGGATAAAGGTTTTCTTCTTAATTGATGACCAAGCTTTACGGTAAGCGTGGAATGTACCTTCTAAGCTCTTCAAAACATCTTTATCAAAAGGTTCGTTCTTCGTCCCAAAATGTTGCATAAACTGGTTTATGAGAGGTGAAAGTTCGTGAGCGGTATCCGTGAGGGCAGAATCGACCAATAATGCCGTATTAAAATCTTTGCTCTGTAATAAAAAGTTATACATGAGACCCGCAGAGTCATATCTCATCCGAGCGGTTTTTGGATCGTAATCATCTCTATAACGCTCAATTGTTGCTCTAGAAATTTCCACACCTGAATCTTTTGTAAACCCAAGTATCATTCCTTTTTTTCTAGCGTCGTTAATTTTGTGCATTAGTTTTGCAGAACTAATGCCTTTTGTTTGCAATTCATTCAAAGCATCAATCAGAGCAATTTTCTGCTCCAAACTACCATTATATTGCATTCTATCTCCCTTGCTCAAATATGCTCAATATGTTGCACCGTGCGACGCCATAAGCAAGACAGAACAAGGGTTTCAAGGGTATAGTGATCTTGGAATTGTAATAAAATGAAGAAAAATGTAAAAATTCTCGACCCCATATTTGTCATATAAATCAATATGTTCGAGGTTTTAGGCCAATTATTTTGTGCAGTGCAGCATAGAAAGTGAAAAATACATACCTAAAAACATGGTAAAATAGAGTAATAGCAAGGGTTACAAGGCATATGAAAGATAAGGACAAAATATTGATTGAAGGTGGAATGAGGAACGCATTTAGCGGTTCCGCCTCATTGCTTGACGCCAATATTGATGCCCTTGTCCGACACCTTGCCCGTATTGCTGCGGAAAATGATTATAAAAAGCTTCAAAAGACAGGCAAGATTCCCTATAGTTCCTTAAAACAAAAGGAGAACAATTATGAATAGGGTTGCCATATATGCAAGATACTCATCTGATTTGCAGACAGATAAATCAATAGAAGATCAAATCCGCACATGTGTGGATCGCGCCGAATCTGAAGGCTGGAGCGTTACAAAGGTCTATTCTGATCATGCGATTTCAGGAGCAAGCTTATTGCGTCCAGACATTCAAAACTTGTTACAAAGTCTTCAAAATAACGATTTTGACATTGTTCTTACCGAAGCTCTAGACCGCCTAAGTAGAGATCAAGAAGACATTGCCCATATCTATAAACGGGTTAAATATGCAGATTGCCGTTTAATCACCCTTTCAGAAGGCGAAGTTGACGAATTACATATTGGCCTTAAAGGCACAATGAATCAGCTTTTCCTAAAAGACCTCGCTCGTAAAACGCATCGTGGGTTGCAAGGCCGTGCGCTCGCAGGAAAAAATGCAGGCGGAAAAGCTTATGGATATGATGTCATTCATAAAATGGGAGCTGACGGTGAACCAATTCGCGGTGGCCGTAAAATCAACAAACAACATGTAGCTGTTATTATCCGTATCATGGAAGACTACGTTAAAGGTAAGTCACCAAGAAAAATTGCATTTGAGCTTAATGAAGAGAAAATTCCTAGCCCTACAAATAAAGGATGGTCTCAAAGTACAATCAATGGCAACCGCAAACGTGGAAATGGCATTTTGAACAATGAGTTATACATTGGTAAGCTTGTTTGGAACCGTATGCGCTTTGTTAAAGACCCTGATACAGGCAAACGTATTTCCCGACTAAATGATCCAGAAAAGGTAATCACTGTCGATGTGCCTGATATGCGAATTGTACCGCAAGAGCTTTGGGACAAAGTAAAGGCTAAACAATCGAGGCTTGATCTGTTGCCTAACTTTTCGGCCAAACAACGTCCGCCAAAACTATTCTCGTTTCTTCTTAAATGTGGAGAATGCGGAGGCGGTTATTCAAAGATTTCTAAAAAACATTATGGCTGCTCAACATCACGCAATAAAGGCACGTGTAAAAACCGCTTAAGCATAATGGAATCAAAACTTGAAGAGCGAGTGCTAGGTGCATTGCAAAACCGTTTGATGAATCCAAAACTGTGCAAAATATTCTGTGAAGAATATACGGCTCATATTAATAAAATTCGTATGGAGCGAAATTCATCGCTTACTAACTATCGAAATGAATTTGACCGTAATGAAAGAGAGATTGAAAAACTTCTAAATGCTATAGCGACTGGAATTGACCCTCTTAGGGTAAAAGATAAAATAAATTCTCTATCCGAACGCTGCAAGGAATTAGAAAATTATTTGGACACGACCGAAGAAGCTCCAGTGCTAATCCATCCAAATATGGCGCACCGCTTCCATGTAGAAGTTCAAAACCTTATTAAATCACTTAACGACCCTGAACACCGAGACGAATCGGCAAGTTTGATTAGGGAGTTAATTGAAAAGATTGTCCTCACCCCCAATGAGGATAAGAGTGCCTTGGTAATTGATCTGTATGGTAATCTTGCGGGTATCCTGCAAACTGCCCAGAAAAATGACCCTAGGCTTAACCTTAAACCCTCTGGAACCCTTGATTACACAAGGCTTACAGAGATAAAGCAGGCTAAGTTGGTTGCGGGGACTACGAACCCACTAGACCTACCTCTATATGAGGTAAGTAAGGGTAAGTTGGTTGCGGGGGTAGGATTTGAACCTACGACCTTCAGGTTATGAGCCTGACGAGCTACCTGGCTGCTCCACCCCGCGTCAATTCTGGGTCGCGACCCAATTCAGGGGCCGCATAAGTCCTGTATAGCTGATATAGTCAGCCTAAATCCAATTTGCAAGTGCTACGAGGTGCAGACATGCGTTTACACCCAGAAAAATACGTCAAAGGTGTAAATTAAGTGTTTGATATAAAGGAGGTTTGTTTAAATTACATTCCCTGTGTAAGCCGGGCAGCGACCTACTCTCCCGTGCCTTAAGACAAAGTACCATCGGCGCGAAGAGGCTTAACGACCGAGTTCGAGATGGGATCGGGTGGG
>NVWK01000007.1 GCA_002733605.1 Robiginitomaculum sp. | reverse complement strand
CAAATGACTTGGATGTAATTACGCTAAATGTCCTAGAAAATTTCTTGCTCGATTTTCCTGGAAACTTGCTTGTAGTTTCACATGATCGATATTTTATGGACAAAGTGATGGATTCTCTTTTTGTCTTTAGAGGAGATGGTGTTATTGAAACGTGCGGGGCTGAAAATTATTGGTTCTGATCGCCGCATCGATCTTATTCAGCGTAATGTTTGGTGGCATAGCAAGAGCAATTTCTCGAAGCATAAAGGTGCGACTAGTGCTTTGTTAACTCAACTTGATCAAGATATTGCGCAGTTACGCGACATGCAGGAAACGCTTGTTGTGTATGTGGCGTTGGTTAATGATATTGACGATGATTTAGTCCGTATCGCCCACGTAAAGCAGGACGTTGAGACACAGCAGCAGTCGATAATGATAACGATTGCCGAAGTAAAACAGCGATTCAGTGATACGGTTATTGAGCATTTAGCTGGGCGACGAGCGCGTTTAAATGAGTCGGTGGTTGAGGCTAAGTTAGCGCAGCTGGAGATTTATGATGAAGAGTTTCAACGAAATGAAACGCAAGCAGGAGGCTTTATGGGAAACAGTACAATTTCTGGGGCAATGAAAGCCGCAACACAGGGCATGAACGCACAGTCCACACGGTTGCGCATTGTAAGTGAAAATCTATCTAATGCGGATACGCACGGGTATCTACGCAAGCTTGTTACATTTAAAAATTCATATGATTCCCATACGGGCGAGAGCCGGCTTTATGTTGACAAGGTTACCCTTGATAAAAGTCCGGGCGATCAAGAGTTTGATCCCTCGCATCCGCTTGCCAACCAGCAAGGCTATGTCACCAAATCAAATGTAGATATGATGATCGAAATGGCCGATGCACGCGAGGCCAGTCGTTCCTATGAAGCAAATCTGACAACATTTCAGCAAGCCCGAAGCATGTATTCAAGCTTGCTTGATTTGCTGCGGCGATAGGAGGCTTAAATGGAACCTGCATCACTTGGCGCTTTGCGCCACTATCAAACCGCTCAAAAAGCCATTTCCCCCGACGCACAATTGTCAGGAGCCTCAAAGCCCGGCAAGATTGAACAGGGTGTTAAGGAGTTTGCAGAGGTTTTCGAAAATGTCGAGAAAGCCACACAGGCTCTCAGTGTCGGGAAAGCCGACGCCCATTCTGTCGTTGAAGCCATGGCAACTGCCGAAATGGCTCTTGAAACGGCTGTGACCGTGCGAAATAGGGTCGTAGAAGCCTATCAAGAACTTCTACGCATGCCGGTATAGGAGCGGGGGATGACCGAGGGGGATCTCTTATCAGCCTTGCGCGAGTTTTTATGGGGCGCGGCTATGATGGCCATGCCCTTATTGCTGGCCGCGCTTGTTGTTGGTTTGGTCATTGGGCTTTTACAGGCCCTGACGTCCATTCAGGAAATGACGCTGACATTCGTGCCTAAACTTGCCGTGATGCTCGTCGTCTTCTTTATAACGGCCGGGTATATGACCCGCATTGTCGTGACATTATTTGATACACAAGTCTTACCTGTGATTGCCAATAGCTAATGCCAAAACTTACGTTTGCCAGTCTTTATAATCCGACCGCAGCCATGGCGCTGGCGCTGATTACCATCATTATTATGATGATTTTACCAGTGCCAAGCTGGGTTTTGGACGTAGGGCTTACCGCCTCTTTCGCCTTTGCCATTTTGATATTTATGTTAACTTTGTTTATCGAAAAGCCGCTGGATTTTTCATCTTTTCCGGCCGTGCTTTTGGCTTCATTGTTATTACGCCTATCCCTCAACATCTCCTCTACCAAACTGATTATCGGACAGGGGCATACAGGTACGGATGCTGCTGGCGGCATTATTGAAGGCTTTGCCAAGTTCATTATGGGGGGCAATCTATTTTTGGGCTTGATCGTGTTTACGGTTCTGGTGATCGTCAACTTTATGGTGATTACCAAAGGTGCGGGCCGTATGGCGGAAGTTGGCGCCCGTTTTGCCTTGGATGCCATGCCAGGCAAACAGCTGGCGATCGATTCTGATTTAGCGGCTGGCGCGATCAGCCATGAAGAGGCCAGTTTGCGCCGTAAAACGGAGCAAGAAGAAACCGCCTTCCTTGGCTCACTTGACGGCGTGTCTAAATTTGTAAAAGGAGATGCGATTGCAGGCCTTCTCATCACATTGCTGAATTTGATTGCCGGTATTGCCATTGGTATCGGCGTGCACAAGGTAAGTTTTTCGGATGCGTTGACCAATTATTCGATTCTCACTGTTGGCGATGGCCTTGTGTCTCAAATTCCAGCCGTGATTATTTCCATTGCGGCCGCACTCTTGCTGGCAAAGGGCAAGGAAGAAGGCACCGTTGACAAGGCTATCTTCAAACAGTTCGCAGCCCATCCGGCTGCATTGGGATCCGTAACGAGTGTGATGGTCGTTTTTGCCTTTTTCCCGGGCCTGCCTTTCATGCCTTTCATGCTTGGCGCACTTGGGTTTGGTTATGCAACATATAGGACAACCAAAACCCAAAATCAGGCAAAACTGGACGCCGAGAAACCGGTCACATCCTTAAGCGAAGAGCCGGAAAAAGAAACAATGGGGGACGTATTAAATCTGGATGAAATCCATCTGGTGTTGTCAAAAGAGCTTGTGCCTATTGCTATGGACGCGGAAACGGGCTTTGACAAACGGGTCGAAAAAATCCGGAAATATATTGCCACCGAGTTCGGATTTATTTTGCCTGCGGTTCGTCTTACCGATAACGCACAATTGCCAACGGAGACCTATAAAGTTTATATTCAGGGCACAGAAGTGGCGAGCAGTATTCTGAAACCGGGCCATGTAATGGCCTTGATGGAGGAAAATGATCACCCCGAGATTATGGGTACACAATTTCGCGAGCCCGTTTATCAGGCTTCGGCACGTTGGGTCGAGAAATCTCACCGTGATGAATTGGTCATGCATGGTCTGGCAATCATCGAGGTTGAAGAGGTCTTGGCAACCCATTTGCTGGAAATCATTCAAGCCAATTTCACCAAACTTTTAACCCGTCGATCTTTATATGAAACGCTTGATGCTTTCAAAAATGTAACTGATTTGGACCGGGCCAATTCCAACAAGAAAATTTTGGACGAATTTATCCCTGATAAAGTGCCTATGGATACATTCCAGGGTGTTTTACGGCAATTACTGTCCGAGCGCGTTTCTATGCGCAATATTCCCCTGATCCTTGAAACCATTGCCGAGGTGAAGCCGGTCATGAATTCGATCGAGCAAATTGCCGAATGTGTACGTCAGCGCATATCCTTCCAGTTCATTGCCAAAATGCGTGATGATCAAGGGCGGTTGCCGCTTGTACAGCTTGGCCCGGACTGGGAAAACCTGTTTACCAAACACGAGATTAAGCAAGAGGGGGGTAATGTGGACATTGCCTTGCCGCCGGACGAATTTAAACGGCTTGCTGATGCGGTCAGCGAGAAACTTGACAGCTCTGCCGCGCAGGGAAATTATGCGGCCATTGCCACAAGTGCGCGCCGTCGTCGATTTATCAAGACGGTTATGGCCGCCAAAGGCATCCGTAATCCGGTGATCTCCTATGAGGAAATTCCGCCAAACGAGAGGCCGGTTATTCTGGCCGTGGCCTAGCGCCCATGGAAGGGCTAGAAACATTATCCGAATATATCTTTGCTAATTTTAACATAGTGTATCCGCTGATGGCTGTGTTTACGCGGATGTCGGTTTTTGTTTTTTTACTCCCGGGCTTGGGAGAGCAAGCCATATCCACCCGCATCCGTTTGGTTGTCGCCTTGATGCTGACATGGCTCATTACCCCCGTGCTCGATATTAATATAGGCAATGACTGGTCGGTAACAACACTGGCATTGGCTATCGGGCTAGAAGCTTTCTACGGATTTGTACTTGGTTTTGCGTTCCGTATGATGGTGTTTGCATTGCAGATTGCCGGCTCGATTACGTCACAAAGCATGTCCCTGTCGCAAGTGTTTGGCGGTGGCATGACGACAGAGCCGAATACGACCATTTCAACCATGCTGATGATGGCGGGGATAACTTTGCTTGTGACACTTGATTTACATGTGCGTGCCGTTGGTATGTTGGTGAATACATTTGAAACCTTCCCGCTCGCAAGCTCGCCGGACACAGGTAAAATTGCGTTTTGGGCGACTGAAAAAACCATGTCCGTGTTTTCCTTTGCCGTCGCTTTGGCATTGCCGTTTTTACTGCTGAGTTTTGTTTATAATCTGATGCTCGGGTTTTTGAACAAGGCCATGCCACAGTTAATGGTGTCATTTGTCGGCATGCCGTTTATCACGGGTGCGGGCATCGTACTGCTTGCCATAACGATTTCCGGTATGCTTGTCGTCTGGTTGCGTGAATTTGATGCGCATTTGCTAGGGTTTTAGGACATGGCAGAGGGACAGAACGAAGGTCAGGAAAAAACCTTAGAAGCGTCGGAGCAGAAACTCCGTAAAGCGCGCGAAAAAGGCGACATCCCCCAATCCA
The DNA here is from genome assembly GCA_002733605.1 of Robiginitomaculum sp. Lineage (GTDB taxonomy): Bacteria > Pseudomonadota > Alphaproteobacteria > Caulobacterales > Maricaulaceae > Robiginitomaculum_A. The sequence continues at coordinate 118,409 of NVWK01000007.1, read as the reverse complement.
CCGAAGTCAATACGGTCATGATGTATATCGGCACATGCCTCGCCATTCTCATGTTAGGGGCAAGTGTGAGTAAAGGGGTTTTATCAATATTGGCGTCCATGCTTGAATACCCCGACAGGATTGCAGGCGGTTTGCTTCTCAATCAGGGCGAAAATGTAAGTGCCTGGTTGTTTGGCAGTGTGATCGCCCGTGTCTTGCCATTTTTCCTTTTACCAGCCGTTTTTGTAATTGTGTCGATGATCGCCCAGCAATCTGTGACCTTCAGCCTCACAAAAATCAAACCCAAGCTTTCCAACTTGTCCCCGATTGCGAACGCCAAGAAAAAATATGGCCCTGGCGGAATGGGCGAGTTCCTTAAAAGCTTTGCGAAATTAATGGTGATCTTGGTGATCGCTGGGCTATTCTTTGTAAAAGAATACGAAATTTTACCTGCTTATGCAGGGATGCCAGCCCAGTTATTGCCCGGATTGATAGCCAAGAAAGGCTTGGAACTTATTCTATATATAATCATTGGCGCCGCCGCGATTGCGGCAATTGATATGCCTGCCAAATTTATTCGCCACCGCATTAAATTGCGTATGACCGTGCAAGAAGCCCGTGACGAGAACAAGGAAAACGAGGGTGATCCTTACCAAAAGCAACGTCGTCGCCAACGGGCCCAAGAAATCGCTAAAACTACAATGCTTCAGGATGTAACCGGGGCGAGCGTCGTCATCGTTAACCCGACCCATTTCTCGGTCGCACTTGAATGGGACCGCGCTTCCGGTGACGCGCCAAAATGTGTGGCCAAAGGGGTTGATCACATGGCGTTTCGTATTCGCGAGCGGGCCAAAATGTCCGGTGTGCCGATCTATGAAAGTCCGGCGTGCGCCCGCGCCCTTTATGCCACAACCGAAATCGGCGATAATATTCCGCGCGATCATTATGCCGCCGTGGCCGCCGCCATTCACTACGCGGATCAAATTACTAAAAAGAGCGCTTAGATGAAAGATGTCCTGCACATTCTTGAATTGCTCAAACGTCAAGCTGAAGCGGCCCTTGCGCTTCGCACCAAGCGTAAAGTGGACGCCCTCGCATATATAGAACAGATCAAAGTGAATATCATTGAAATGGGTCAGCAGCAGGCCGGTCGATTAGACGGACATATTTACGAGCAATGGTGCAATCATCAACGGTTCGCCATGGCACAAATCCAGGAATCCCTTCCTGTTCTGGACGAAGATATTCGAACGTTCTTCACCAAGCTTGAAATCGTACAGGCCAAGGTCACGGCGGCGGAAGCCCTTGCCGCCAAGCAACACCGCGAAGCGGTTTTAAAGGCGGAAGGCGTTGAAGAAGATGCGATGCTGGAATTGTCCCTCTTGCGACGGGCCGCCCAATACTGACGCGCACCGCTTATAAAAAGCTTGCGAGGCGTGAAGACAAGGTATTATCTTGCGAGCAAGCATAATCCAACGGAGTTCATCATGATGAAAACGCTTTCAAAAACACTTGCCTTGTCTGTTCTTGTTTCCTGTGCACAGGCTTCATTTGCGCACGCACAAACCACGGTCATACAGGCAGGGGCCTTGATTGACGTTGAAAATGGTACAGTTTTAAAAAACCGCTACATAATTATACAAGACGGAAAAATCGTCGCTGTTGGTTCCAAGGCAGATATGGAAGCTTTCGATAAAACGGGGGACGTAGAATATATTGATCTCTCGAACATGACTGTATTGCCCGGCTTGTCTGATTCTCATGTACATTTAACCGCAGACGCACATGCACATGGCTATAAGCGGTTGAGAATATCAACACCCCGCTCTGCTATTAATGGGGTCGCCAATGCGCGCAAAACCCTCATGGCAGGATTTACGACGGTGCGTAATCTCGGGGCCGCAGGGTTTACAGATATTGATTTAATGAATGCAATCGACGAAGGCGTTATCCCCGGGCCTCGTATTATTCCGGCGGGTCACTCCATTGGCATTACAGGCGGGCATTGTGACAGTAATCTCCTGCCGTATGAAGATCATGAAAAAGCGGGCGGTGTTGCAGATGGCCCTTGGGGTGTACGTGCCAAAGTGCGTGAGAATGTAAAATATGGTGCGAAAGTTATCAAATTTTGCGGCACAGGCGGCGTGCTGTCCAAAGGTACGAAAATAGGCGCGCAGCAGTTTAGCTATGAAGAAATGAAGGCACTGGTTGATGAGGCCCATTTGCTCGGTCTCAAAGTGGCGGTTCATGCCCACGGGGAAGACGGCATTGACACGGCGATCCGTGCAGGGGTCGATTCTGTCGAACATGCGAGCTTAATCTCGGACGCCGGTATAAAAGCCGCCAAGAAGAATGGTACGTATTTGTCCATGGATATTTATGTGTCTGATTATATCCTCTCGGAAGGCGAGGCGGCGGGTGTATTGGAGGAATCTCTCGCAAAAGAGCGCATCGTTGGCAAGAGACAGCGCGAACGCTTTCAAGTGGCCGTGAATGCGGGGATTAAACTGGCATTTGGTACGGATTCCGGTGTTTATCCTCAAGGCGATAATGGCAAGCAATTTGCCTATATGGTCAAATGGGGCATGACCCCGATGCAAGCCATACAGGCGGCCACGATTGGCAATGCGGATTTGTTCGGTATCAAGTCGGAAATCGGCTCCATTCGCGTTGGCAAGTCCGCCGACATTATTGCTGTGGACGGTGATCCTATAAAAGACATTCGCGAACTTGAAGACGTAGATTTTGTAATGAAGTCTGGCGTGGTTTACAAAACGGACAACTAGATTTTTGCCATAAGAATGTTTTGCCCTGCCATAAGAATGTTTTGCCCTGATAGGTTATTTGGCGCATATGGCGTATGACTAAGACCCGCCCCCATAATTTCAGTCGTGCCTATGATGGAACCTAAAGAGACTCTAATTAGAGTAAAGGGTTAAGAGGTGCCGTGTGCTTCTCGATGATGAATTTTTCTTATGGGGAAAAGGAGTTTTCTTTTATTTTGCGCGGTCCAACAGGGTCTTGTCCTGTTAAATACACTCGTGTCCAACATTTGAGTGCCTGCGATCGCTCGTTTCACAAGTTGTGGCCGTGAAAATTAGCGTTTCTTAACGGGGTGAACGAATTTGGCATAAGTAAGCATTTATCAATAAAATTTAAGGGATGCTCTCATCTTAATTTTTTTGTTACTTTGTATTTATTAGGAGTGCTGATGATCCGCATATAGGGCTGCAACACCATATAAAGGGGCTTCGTGGTTTTTGAGAAGCCGAATGGGTATTTGCCTCATATAGTCTGTTTGAGGGCCACGATCGAAAAACCGTGCCATAGCTTTTGGGGCGCGTATATACTCGATAAGGCGTTCGCTTACGCCGCCAGCAAGAACCACACCACCTAAACTTCCGCATGCTAGCGCCATATCTCCAACAGCCCCCATGAGGGCAGCAGCTCTGATTTCGCAAATCTCTAGACAAATTTTGTCACCTGCTTTAGCGCGTTGACGGACAATTTCTGGTGTAAATTGTTCATAGGGTTTGCCGTGTTGTGCACAAATAGCTTTGTGTACCATGTTCATCCCGCTGCCAGAGCATATTGCCTCTAAAGACACAAAACCAAAATGGTTTTGCAGGAATTGTAGAACCTTGAATTCTGCTTCGGTTTGTGGCGCATAGGCTTGGTGCCCGCCTTCGCTGGGCAAGACGTGTGGGGGGTGACAGTCGGTGATAATAATCCCCATTCCGAATCCCGTGCCGGGGCCTGCGACAATTATTGGCGCATTTGAGTTAGATGTTTTGGGGTCGAAAATGGTATCAAAGCTATCATCATCCATGATCGGAATGGAGCGTGCCATGGCTGAAAAATCATTATGAAGAATTGCTTTCTCAAAACCAAATTTGGATTCTAGCGTGTCCTCTGAAAACTGCCAGTCTCTATTTGTGAGTTTAACCGAGTGATTATGAATTGGCCCTGCAACAGCCAAAGATGCGGAAATTGGTTTTGTGCTTTGTTGTGCAAGGTAAGTTTCGATAATGGGTTTCAGGGAAGAATAATCCTTTCCTTTAAATTTCTCAAACCCTTCTATTCGGACGTGGTGGCCATCATAATGGGCTAGAGCCAAGCGGGTATTGGTGCCGCCAATATCACCGACTAAAATCACTTCATTCTTTTTCACAACGGGTTCCTAATTGCCAAGCCTACTGACCAAGGGAGGGGCAGGGTGTCTGGATATCTTTGACTTTACTAAGTGTGGCAGCGTGTAAGGAAATTTGTAGTGTGGCTTTAGTGGTTATTTTTAATGCCGTGCTAATATGTTCTGGGTTTAGGCCCGATTTTATAAAGCAATGAACGGGAATTTTAGTTTTTATCCACTCACCTCTGGATGCGTCTGTAAGTATAGTTGATACATCGACGGCGCCAACACACCCTTCTCCGCATTCGATGGATATGGAGAGTGGCTTGGTAATTGGGGTGTCTACACGCCACTGCAAAGTTAGCATCAATGCTTCAGGATCACCAAGTTGTGAGAGATCAATAGGCCGACGAGGGCGGAGGCTGAAACTAGCTTGGCCAGTTCCGTTCCATGAAATTATCCGCGAATCTTCCTGCGCTTTAAAGTCAGTGCCTTTAATGGTGATTTTTTTACCGAGGCTTGTACTGCTTAAAGATAGAGCCGGCGTGTTCCAATTGGATGCATCACCGAGATATAATTTGAAGCCATTTGTGGCATCACCATGAGTGAATATATTGCCGTCAAAGGTGTCTGTGTTGGTAACTTTTGAATCCTCTGTGAGTGCGTTCAATTCAATGTTGTCATTATATGTCAGCCCGTATCCATATGGAAAGAGTACATTGGAATCGTTTGGATTTTCAATAGGAATACCTAAACCATTGATGGGCCATGAGAAGGAGAGGCGCCCCTTGAAATCATAATTTTGTTTCGCGCTTTGGGTGTTGATAAGTACATCTGCAATGCCACCGCCTTCAGTCCCGGGAAGCCACGCGACGACAAAAGCGTCTGATACGTTTAAATGTGGGTTTACCCAAAGAGGGCGTCCTGTCAGGAATACGCTTACTACGGGTATGCCCTGTGCTTTCAGAGATTTAATTAAAGCAAGATTGTTGCCATCTTGAAATTCAAACACGAGATCAGAGCGATCACCACGATATTCTGCATAGGGGTGTTCACCATAGACTACAATTGCTACATCCGGTTTTTGTTTAAATGTACCGTCGATCGATAGTGTTGCTGAGCCACCATTTGTAGATAGAATTTTTTGGATGCCAGAGAAGATGGTCTCGCCTGTTTCAAAATCTTTATTTGTGTTCCCATCGCCTTGCCAATTCAATGTCCAACCACCTGTTTGCTGTTGCATGGAGTTGGCACCACTACCAGCCACGAGTACGTGTTGGTTTGAGGCTATGGGCAATAAGCCGTGTTGATTTTTGAGTAAAACAAGAGATTCCCGCACAGCTTGGCGGGCAATGGCCCGGTGTTCGGGCGCGCCAAGTATAGCTGGATTTGAACTTGGTCTTTGCGAAGGGCGTTCTGCTTCAAATAATCCTGCCCGAATTTTAACTTTTAGTATCCGACTCACCGCTTCATCGAGCCTTGCTTGGTCAAGCTTACCTGTTTTCGCATGCGCCAACAGTGATTCATAAAGTCCTTTCCATGAAGTTGGTGCCATATACATGTCGACGCCCGCTTCAAGTGCGGCAAGACAATCTGTAGGTGTGCATCCGGGGATTTCGGCATGGCCGTCCCAATCGCCAATAACAAACCCGTCAAACCCCATTTCCCCACGTAACACATCCGTCAGCAGAGTTTTGGACCCGTGCATTTTGATGCCGTTAACACTGGAAAAGGAAGACATTACAGTTTGAGCGCGCGCATCAAATGCGGGGCCATATCCTGCACCATGGATTTTGATTATATCCATTATGTTGCCAATGGTGTCGCCTTTATCAATGCCGAATTGAGTGCCGCCATCGCCAATAAAATGCTTGGCCGTAGCGACCACATGGCCATTTCTTAAAAAGTCCTCGTTATTGAACTCCCCTTGTAATCCAAGAACCATCGCTTTGGCGTATTGTGCAACAAGGGCAGGGTTTTCCGAATAACTTTCATAAGTTCGTCCCCATCGGTCATCTTTGGCGACAGCTAATGTTGGCGCGAACGTCCAGTCAATACCTGTTGCCTTTACTTCTCGCGCAGTGATCGCGCCAATCTTTTGAATAATTTCGGGGTTATGCATTGCCCCCAATCCTGAATTGTGCGGAAAAATGGTCGCAAATTGTAAGTTGTTGTGCCCGTGAACAGCATCTGTGCCCCACAGGATGGGAATGCCGACGCCACCGTCAAACGTGTCTGTAGATGCTTCCCAAAACGCATCGGCAAGGGCAATCCATGCTTCAGGTTGCGCTGTGATGCCTCCTCCCGGCGCTGAGTTGCCACCATTTAATACAGAGCCTAAGTGGTATGCTTTAACATCATCGGGTGTCACGGCAGAAATGTCAGCTTGGATAATTTGCCCGACTTTCTCTTCTAATGTCATGGCTGCTAAAATTGTACTGGCTTGCTCCAAAACGGATTTTTCACGGGTTTTACTATATTGTCCCGAACATGCTGACAGAATGAGTGCGAGCAGAATAGTGCTTAGCTGCGATTTTTTATTCATTTCGAATCCCAATTTTGTCTAATAAGTTTGTTAATTGTCCTCATAGACAAATTTGTTTCATTTATTGTCTTGCGATGGACAATGTCAATGGCTATTTGAGAAAGTAACTTTAATGCCTTATGCAGGTTTGGCATTATTGGGCACTGAGAGTGAAAAGGCTAAGGGGTCATTATGACGACAATTACTGAGGTTGCGAAATATGCTGGCGTATCGGTCAAAACCGTTTCACGTGTCATGAATAACTATGAGCATATTAGCCCCAAAACCAAAGCGCGTGTGGAAAAGGCTATGCAGGACTTGCAATATACGCCTAGCACGGTTGCCCGACAAATGCGGCTCGGTGATTCATTAAGTATCGGGATGTTATATAGTGATCCTAGTGGTGGTTATCAGGCGCGCCTTAATCACGCCGTCTTAAAAGCGTGTTCTGATGCGCGTCGTTATCTTGCTGTTGAACTTTTTGACGAGAAGGGAGCGGATTGGGTCAAGCAAGTCGAGGCGTTTTTGGACCGTACGAAAGTTAAAAACCTGATTTTGGTGCCGCCCATGTGTGATTCAACGGATGTACATGAGCTTTTGCATGATAGAGATGTGAATTTTGTATTGGTTTCCCCCTCACGCCCTGTTCAGGGCGCGCTTTCCCTTGCTATGGATGACCGGTTGGCGGCAAAGGAAATGGTCAGACATTTCATAGACTTAGGGCATACAAAGATCGGGCACATTAGTGGGCATCCAGGGCACATCGCTTCACTTTTGCGTCGTCAGGGTTATGAGGAGGCGATGACGAAGGCTGGGTTGTCAATCAATGAGGCTTATGTGGCTTCAGGGCGGTTTAAATTTCGCGAGGCGCTGGAAATCGCGGACCGTATGCTATCCATGAAAGATAGGCCTACCGCGATCTTTGCCTCTAATGATGAAATGGCCGCTGCCGTTGTCATGAAGGCGAGCCGCCTTGGTTTGTCCATTCCAGAAGATTTGTCTGTGGCGGGGTTTGACGACACACCTATCGCACAAACAATTTGGCCAGAACTCACGACTGTGGCTCAACCATTCGAGCAAATTGCCAATGAGGCGGTTAAGGCGTTGAGCTTGCAAAAGGCGTCCGGTGGACGTGTGTCTGAAACCCTGATTCTTGATCATAGTGTGATTGTTCGCGAATCTACAGGGCCTGTTCCTCAATAATATCCCCTTTATAGACATGGCTTCGTGATATTTTTGTCACCTAGTTCAATCATCATTGTCCTTTCATAGCTTTTTCTTGACAATGATGGACAATTAGTAGATGCAAATAAAAACAGGCGCTCTATGTGAAGGCGTTGTTGGAGTTTAAAAGGGAAAGCATATGTCTAATTCACCTAATATGACCATCAGAAAATTTTTAACGGGCGTTTCAGTTATTGCCGTTGCGAGTGCAAGCCTGGCGGCGAGCGCACAAACGAGTGATGAAGAAGAACCCGCGAACACAGATGAAATCGTCGTGACTGGTTTCAAACAATCCCTCAAAAAAGCTCAAGACCTTAAGTACAGTGCTGACACATTCGTAGATGCGATTACGGCCGAAGATATCGGTGCCTTGCCCGATCGGTCCGTTGCTGAGGCGTTGCAGCGTCTTCCAGGTGTTAATATTAGCCGTTTTGCGCAAGCAGATGATCCGGATCGTTTTTCCGTTGAAGGGTCTGGCGTTGTGGTGCGCGGTCTCCCTTTTGTAAGGTCTGAACTTAATGGGCGGGGTATTTTTTCTGCCAATGGTGGTCGTGCACTTAGTTTTAATGATGTGTCTCCTGAATTGTTAGGTGCTGTGGAAGTTTTCAAAAATACGACAGCAGATATGATTGATGGCGGCATTTCCGGGACTGTTAATCTAGTGACGCGCAAACCTTTAGATCGGCCCGGTCTTCATCTTGCTGGTACTGTCGGGGTAAATATTGGGGATCTCGCAGGCGAGGTTTCTCCTGCCTTTTCCGTTCTTGGTTCAAACACTTGGGAAACAAAAGTGGGCACATTTGGGATTCAACTCGGGTATACGCAATCTGAGCTCGTGTCTCGTACAGACGCGTCACAGGTGACCGACCCATGCTACCGCGCCGATACGCTCGACGGCGCTTGTTTTCGCCTTGATGGTATCGCTGCGGCAAGCGGCTCTACGTTTGACGAGACGAACTTCCCACCTGCTAATTCCGTGGTTGTACCCAAGGGGGCGGGTGTCCGTACAACAACATTTGACCGTGACCGCAGGGCTTTCTCTGTCATAGGTCAGTGGGAAAGTAGCAATGGGGAATGGTTGGCAACGGCAGAATATTTACGCGCAGAAGCAGATCAGATTTTGGACGAATATTCTATTCTTGCGCTCGTGAATGACGATGCTTTATTCCCTATTGAGGCGGCAGGTCAATCTTGGGCGTTTGATAATGGTATATTCCGTTCAGGTACGTTGACACAGGCTGGCGGCATTCCTACGGAAATGTTGCGTTTCCAAAGAGAGGATGATGCAAAAACAGAGGATTATTCCTTTGATCTAAAGTGGACGCCATCTGATAGGATCTCAGTTAATTTCGAAGCTCAACACGTTACGTCTGACCGGAATGAAGACGGGTTTATTGCGGCGATGTCTACCTATTCAGATATCTTCATTGATATGGGCGGTTCTACACCCGATGTTAGTTTTGGCCCGGTTAACGGCGCAACAGCCAATCAATTTGTAGATAGCGGCGAGAACTTTTACTGGTTCGCGATTGATAATCAGGTTCGTAACACAGGTAAGATGACCAGTTTGCGTGCTGATATTGATTATGATCTTGAAGATAAATTTGGTATCATAAAGGGCGTTCGCTTTGGTGCGCGGTGGTCGGATAGAAGTCGTGCGACAAAAAATACCAATTTCTCTAACTGGGGCGCTCTATCTCAACCATGGACTGGTGGGGAGGTTTATGCCAATGATTCGAGAGGCGCTATCTCCAGTTATTCCGGTGTTAGGAGTCCTTTCGAAGAATTTCAGCGCGGCAATGTAAGTGTTCCTGTTCCCGGTGGTTCAGCCTTTTTCTTCGGGGGCGACAATCTTGTTCAGGATTATCTAAGCGGCGCAATAGAAGCGCAGTCAATAGAAATTTACGAAGCTAATTTAGCGGATGCGACTGCGGCGGGGACGTGGAATCCTGCATGGGGCCGTATCCCTAATGCTTGGGGTCCCATTGCAACGCGCGGTGGTCTTGTCGCCGGCACAGTTTACCGAGACGGTGAAATTTCTGACGTAGATGAGAGAACGACGGCGTTTTATGGCCGTGTAGATTTTGGTGCCGAGAATTTCTTAAGTGGTGGTCGTACTTTAGAAGGTAATTTTGGCCTTCGCTATGTTGAAACCTCGGTTACTTCGGTTGGCTCATTACAGTTTCCTGTGCTACCGCCTGCGCAAGGTAACGAGCCTGCAATTACGCGAGATAATGTTGTTGCGGTATTGTGTGGACGACCGTCTACAGCTCCAAATGGGTTGCCACCGGCTGTTTGCTCACTTTCACCAGAGCGTCAAGCGTTGTGGGCCCAAGCGTATACCGGGGAAGCTATCGATGACAGCGCTGATATCAAATTCAATCATTGGCTGCCAAGCTTCAATGCCAAACTTCATATGACGGATGAACTCTTGTTCCGTGTTGCTATTTCTAAAGGTATTTCTAGGCCGGACTTAAGTTTGTTCCGTACCAATGGTGGTTTGGGTGATAATACCAATAGCCTACGACAAGGCGGGACGCTGGCTACAGGCGCATTGTGGCGTGTTGATACGGGTAATCGTTTGATTAGACCTGTTGAATCTTGGAACTTTGATGTTTCAGCGGAATGGTATTTCGCTGAAGTTGGCTCGCTCACAGCCTCAGCTTTCCGTAAGGAAATGAGCGGTCTCATCAACACGGGCCCAACGCTACGTGATATTACTTCGGATAGCGGCGTAACTGTTTTAACCGAAGTGGTTGGACCCGCAAATACGCAAGATGGGTCCCTGTATGGATTTGAATTTGCTTACCAGCAATCTTATGATTTCTTACCGGGGCTTTTAAGCGGGCTGGGGATACAAGCCACATATACGTATGTGAATGCAGAAGATCTAAGCAACTCCACATTTGGAGCGAGCCGCAGTGCGCTAGGTGATAATCTTGCATTGGTTGGTGTTTCAAAAAACACTATCAATCTGACGGGTTTTTACGAAAAGGGTAAAATTTCAGCCCGCCTCGCGTATAATTGGCGTTCAAATTATGCCATAACGCCTCGTGATGTTATTTTCCCGTATTCGCCTATTATTGGCGAGTCAACAGGTCAACTGGACGGTTCGTTCTTCTATAGTCTCACAGACCGCATTAAGTTGGGCGTGCAAGCTGTGAACCTTCTGGATGCAGTCACCAAGACATCGCAAATTATCGACTTTGATGGGACGAGCATACCACGGTCTGCATTTAGGAATGATCGTCGGTTCTCTTTCTTGGCACGATTTGAATTCTAATAAGCACGTAACTTTCCATGAACTTTTGGGTCTTTGTTAATGCAAAGGCCCATTTTTTTGTTAGTATAGCTTATAGAGAATTATGGGAAATAGGATGTCGATTAAAAACATTGTTATTGTGGGGGGCGGCACTGCAGGATGGATGACGGCGGCTGCGTTCTCCCATGCAACAGGTGATAGAGCGCAAATCACATTGATTGAGTCCGAACAAATCGGGACCATTGGGGTTGGCGAAGCCACCATCCCTCCCTTTGTAGGGTTTAATAATTTATTGGGTATTGATGAGGCGACTTTAATGGCGAACGTGCAGGGGACGTTCAAACTCGGCATTCAATTTGTGAATTGGGGTCAAAAGGGAGATAGCTATTTCCATCCGTTTGGTGATTACGGATATAGCATTGATGGAAATGACTTTCATAGTATTTGGATGAAGTTCCGTAAGAATGGTGACCCTAGACCGCTTTATGCATTTAGCCCTGAAACAATTGCGGCCATGCACAGAAAATTTGAGCGTACGCCCGAGGGTCAAAGGGGGGATCTCCCTCCGATTAATTACGCCTACCATATGGATGCCAGTCAATACGCAAAATATTTACGAAAGTACGCCGAGCCACGAGGGGTCAAACGAGTGGAAGGTTTGGTCGAAGATGTAACACTGAATTCTGAAAATGGGTTCGTCGATAGTGTTACGCTCAAGGGTGGACAAATTATAGAAGGCGACTTTTTTATTGATTGCTCTGGCTTTCGTGGTTTGTTAATCGAAGGGGCTTTAAAAACGGGTTATGAGGATTGGACGCATTGGTTGCCATGTGATCGTGCTATTGCTGTTTCCTGTGCGCAAGATGATGCTCCCTTGCCCTATACACGTTCAACGGCATGGTCTGCGGGATGGCAGTGGCGCGTCCCATTGCAAAACCGGCTTGGAAATGGGCATGTGTTTTGTTCTGAGTATATGTCAGACGATGAAGCTCAAGACATCTTGATGAGCAATCTTGACGGAGAGCCCTTAACTGAGCCCAAGACACTGAGGTTTAAAACGGGTCAACGTAAGAAATTTTGGAACAAGAATGTTGTGGCAATTGGTTTGTCGGCCGGGTTTATGGAGCCTCTGGAATCAACATCTATCCACCTGATAAACACGGCGATTACTAAGTTGATTGCGACGTTCTCCCTAGATGGAATTTCTCCCATACAAGAGAATATTTTTAATAGGCTCACACAAAAAGAGTATCGCAGAATTCGAGATTTTCTTATCCTACATTACCACGTCAACCAGCGCGACGACGGTGAGTTTTGGAAGTATTGCCAAAATATGGATATCCCGGATACGCTTCAGGAAAAACTTGATTTATTTAAATGGAACGGACAATTTTTCCGAGAAGAGGATGAGTTGTTTACGGCGACAAGTTGGGTGGCTGTTATGATGGGGCAGGGCATTGAACCGCAAACCTACAACCCTGTTGTTGATGCTATGGATGCAGAAAAAACTAAAAAAGAGTTTGATGAAATAGAAAAATCAATTCAGTTTCTCGTTCAAGAAATGCCAACGCACGAAGAGTTTCTTCATCAATATTGTGAGGCCTCTAAATCATGAAAACACAAATCATTTCTACACTATTCGTCACGATTTTCTTAATGCCTATATCCGCCTGTACTGCGCAAAAACCTGTACCAGAAACGCCCCAAATATCTAATGCAAAGTGGACGTTAGTTTGGTCTGATGAATTTGAAGATCGGGAAATTGATACGGACAAGTGGAGCTTTGAAACGGATTGCTGGGGTGGGGGGAATGAAGAGCGGCAATGTTATACAGATAGCAAAGAGAATGCCCGCGTCCGAAATGGCAATCTGGAGATCATAGCCAAACGGGAAATGCACACTGGGTACGCTTTACCGCAACGCTCGCGGAGAACCGATGAAGACGCCAAAAAAAATGCAACGAAGCCTTACACATCTGCACGGTTACGGACGATTGGTAAAGGTGACTGGCGTTATGGCCGCATAGAGGTGCGGGCGAAATTGCCGGGTGGGCAAGGTGTTTGGCCTGCAATTTGGATGCTGCCTAGTGATGAGCATTATGGGACTTGGGCGGCGTCCGGTGAGATTGACTTAATGGAAGCGGTGAATTTGGGTGTTGCGTGCGCTGAATGTGAAGGCGGTTATGAAAATCACATTCTGGGCACATTGCATTATGGTGATAAATGGCCCGATAATGCCCATACGGATCATAACACATCCATTAATCCTCTGGATGCTTATCATACCTATACAATCGAGTGGAGTGCGGGTGAAATAAAGTGGTTTGCTGATGACGAGCTATATGCTCGCCAGACTCATGAAGGATGGTATTCGGCAGGAGTACAGGCGCAAGGGCGGCCATTTGCACCATTTGATCAACGCTTCCATCTGATCCTGAACGTGGCTATTGGTGGCGGCCTTGCAGAAGGCCGTAATGCGGGCGGTGTTAATAAAGAAGGTTTCCCCAAAACTATGTTTGTTGACTGGGTGCGTGTTTATGAATGTGCTTCTGATCGTGAAACTGGCCTCGCATGCCAGATAGGGAATGCAAAGTGACAGCACTGGACGGAGTCATTCTTGTTGTCATTATCTTGTGCATGGTTGGCGTTGGTTTAACGGGTGAAAAAAAGAATGAGACTACAGAGGATTTCTTTCTCGCAGGGCGTAAATTGCGTTGGTATCAAATCGGATTTTCGCTTTTTGCGACAAACTTCTCCGCATCCGCATTAATAGGGCTCACTGGGGCTGCTTACCTTACAGGAATTGCGATTTATAATTACGAATGGGTTGGCATTCTCGCTCTCGTTTTTTTTGCACTTGTTCTTGTACGTGTGGTGAGAGGTAGCCAAGTCTATACGCTCTCAGAGTATTTAGAACGTCGTTATGATGCCCGAATTAAAGTTTTGTATTCGGTGTTTATCATTTTCCTGATCGTGTTTATTGAAATGGCAGGGGCGCTTTATGCCGGAGGGGTTCTTCTGAGTGAGGTCATTCCCGGTTTGTCTATGAATTTTGTTATCGTGCTGGTGATGATTTTAGCGGGCCTCTATTCGGTGCTTGGCGGGTTAAACGCAATTTCGAAAACAGATATTTTTCAAAGCATTGTTTTGTTCATTAGTGCGCTCTTGATTGCCTATTTTACACTGGCAGCAAGTGGGGGGTGGAGCGGTTTTATCAAAGCTACACCCGATGAAGCATTGTCCCTTATCCGGGGGTTAGATGATCGTGCTGTACCATGGACTGGCTTGGTGGTTGGCATACCTGTTCTTTGTACTTATTTTTGGATGGTAAACCAAAATATGGTGCAATGGGTATTAAGCGCGAACTCGGAAACAGATGCTAGGCGTGGTTTAATGTTTGTTGGATTTTTAAAACTCTTTATTTTGTTTATAATTATTGTCCCCGGCATTGCTGCAGCAACGCTTATTCCCGGTCTCACTGATGCGGACCGTATTTACCCCGCGTTACTTATGGAATATTTGCCCCCTGGAGTGCTGGGAATTGTGTTGGCGGGGTTTGTTGCTGCATTGATGTCAAATACGGATTCCACTTTACATGCTGCGTCTACAATAATCACAATGGATTTTGTCCATAAGGCATCCCCGGAAATTCCCGCAGAGAAATTGGTAAAACTCGGGCGGATAATAACCGTAATTATTATTGGCATAAGCGCTCTGTGGGCCCCGATGATTGGTAATTTCGGTACGCTATTTGAATATGTTCAAGGCGTTCTGTCATATGCAGTTGCCCCATTTGTTGTCATTTATTTGGGGGGATTGTTTTGGCCAAGAGCAACCGCGAAGGGGGCATTGGCAGCCTTGGTTGCAGGTTTCACAGCCTCCGTGTTAATTGGTATACTCGGAGACGGAATGGGCTTGATTGATATTCATTACCTTTATGTGCCGTTGCCCGTTGCCATGATTAGCCTTTTGGCTTTTGTGATTGTAAGTCGATTGACAACACCACATGAAGTCGAGGCAAAATTACTCTGGATAAACACACGTGCTGGCCACATTACCCTGTTGGATAAAGTAATGGCCGCTGCATTAATATTGCTAACGTTTCTCCTCGTTGCCATATTCTGGTAATGTCATTTAATGTCTGATCTAGAAAATACAATAACTGGGTCAAGGTGGGTATATCGTTTTAACATCTTCCAAATAATTCTCTCACGAGTTAAATGGTCGATTTGAACGTCCCCAACCTCTTTGCGTAATGTTTTTAAACAATACGCCTTGGAACGGCGAAGGGGCTTGCGTACTTCTTTCATATCCGCAATATGTAAATCTATTAAATCGCGGAAGTATTGTGTCTTGCGAGCGACAGGCAAATTAATCTGTTCCCCACGATCTGCACGGCACTCTGTTTCCATGGCCCAGGATTGGGCGTCAACCTGCCGGAGAAAGGTTCTTGAAGCATACTGACCACGCCTTCTAATTTGAACGCGAAAGTTACCAGATCTGAGTTTTATAATCGTCGCCATATTGTCTGCAATCCTTGTGCAGAGCCTGCGTGAAAACTCGAGAATTTACGAGATTTGGAGTGATTTTGCGAGTGCGAACGTTGAGTTTATGTCTTTGAATAATAACAAAAGGTGTGAGAAAACAAAAGTTTACATTCAGCGTGGCGCCCATGATGGATTGGACGGATCGGCATTGTCGGGTGTTTCACCGCATGCTGTCACGTCGGGCGCTATTGTACACAGAGATGGTTGTCGCCGATGCGGTCATTCATGGCGATCAGGAGCATTTGATCGGCTATAATGAATGCGAACATCCGGTCGCACTGCAAATTGGCGGCTCTGACCCTGCCAAACTGGCGCGCGCAGTAAAGATAGGCGCAGAATTCGGGTATGACGAGATTAATTTGAATGTGGGGTGCCCGTCTGACCGGGTACAGGCGGGACGGTTCGGAGCCAGTTTGATGGCCGAGCCTGAACTTGTGGCCTCTTGCTTTAGGGCGATGCAGGATGCGGTCGATATTCCCGTGACGGTCAAATGCCGGATCGGTATTGACGAGCAAGTGCCAGAGCAAAGCTTACCCCGGTTTTTGGAGATAGTGAAAGAGGCGGGCTGCACCCATTTCATCATCCATGCCCGCAAAGCTTGGCTTGACGGGCTTAGCCCGAAAGATAACCGCACCGTGCCGCCACTGGATTACGATCTGGTACGGGCAATGAAGGTGCAATATCCCGGGTTGGAAATCGTTTTAAACGGGGGGCTGGAAACATTGGCTCAGGTAAAAACCGAGGCCGGTACTCTGGACGGGGCTATGTTTGGACGCGCCGCCTATCATACGCCCTGGCTGCTAAGCCAGGTCGATACGCAGGTTTTTGCGCAGACACCATCCACATTCACGCGCGACGATATTGTTGGGCAGCTGATAAGCTACGCCGAAGACACGCAAGATCAAGACCGATCTATAAAAGCCCTGATCCGGCACATTATGGGCCTTTATCACGGAGAATTAGGCGCGCGGATTTGGCGGCGGGCCCTCAGCGAAGCGGATAGGGAGCAGCCGGTGTCTGTACGGATTGCGAACGCACATGAAATATTGCTTCGCGCACGTGAACAGGCCGCATAATGGAGACGCAACTTATCATACTGGCCCTATCCCTTATGGCCGTTGGCGGCGTGGCAGGGTTTAGTGCCGGTCTATTCGGCATTGGCGGTGGCGCGGTCATTGTACCGGCGCTTTACTATGTATTCTCGGTGTTGGGGTATTCTCCCGACGTCATCATGCACGCGGCTGTGGCAACCTCTGCAGCAACCATCATCATTACCTCAATACGCTCCGCGTCCAGTCACCATAAACACGGGGCCGTGGACTGGGATTTGATTTGGCCAAAGAATTTGCTCTGGAGCTGGGGTATTTGGATCGGGGTAGGGGCTTTGTTAGCGGGCCTTGTACTTGCACAGTATCTTTCAACAATGACCCTCACGCTTATTTTCGGGGTCATGATAAGCCTTGTCGCTGTCCAGTTTATTTTTGGTCGCCCAAGTTGGCAGTTGGCGAAAGCCTTGCCGGGCGGCATGGCTGTGCCGGCGATTGGCGTGTCCATTGGCGGCTTGTCGGCACTTATGGGTATTGGCGGGGGCGCATTTTGTGTGACGCTTATGGTGTTGTGCGGCAAGCGTATTCATAGGGCAATTGGCACTGCGGCCGCACTCGGTCTGTTTATTAGCCTGCCTGCGACTATCGGGTTTGTTATCAGTGGTATGGGCGTTGCTGGACGGCCAGAATACTCTCTGGGGTATGTGAACCTGCTTGGCTTTGTCTTGATCGCAGGCATGAGTTTTTTAGCCATCCCGTTCGGGGTAAAAACAGCCCACAGCATGGATCAAAAACGGTTGCGTTTGGTCTTTGGAGTGTGTTTGCTATTGGTCGGTTTGAATATGATCAGGAAAATCTTACTGGCGTAAGGTCAGCTCTTCCGATGTGACTTCCAGTTTTTGTAATTCGCCCAGATAGCTCATACCCAATAAGGAATGGGTTAGGCCTTTGGGAATGACAACTGCGCGCACATTATATATCAAAACATTGCCGACAGACACGCTCGCCAACTCGACAGAGGCGGCAAAAATCTGGCCTGACGCTGTATTCACAGGCACATCATACTCAAGACTGTCCGGCCTTAACCCTGCTTTTTGGGCGTCGTCAGGAGTCAAAACAACGACACTGGCTCCGGTATCGATAAGGAATCTTATCTCTGAATTATTCACGTGCGCCATTGTCCAATACTGCCCGTCCGCAGCTTTGCTAATGGTGGTAGAATGGTCGCCCACATGTATAGGTGAGGCTGTTGGAGCGTGTGCAACGGGGTTCGAGGAGGCTTTATTAGCTTCCCTGACATTTACAATGTCTTGGGGACTAATCCCTGCATATTCATAAATTTTATCACGGTGCAAAAAGGCATAAAACCCGCCTGAAAAGATCAAGCTGGCCAGAATTGCATCTCTGATCAAATTATTGCTCATATGGGTATACTATAGATATCCTGTTAGATAACAATGAAGATGAGCAGTTGAAGCGCAAAATAACCAATAAATATGTTGATCGGGAGCAATCTCTGTGTTGATAGTGTCGTTGAAATGAGCACGCAAAACACCAAACCATTCGATGATATCAGAGACCTTGTCGCGTCAATACCATCGCCGCAGGAAGAACGCGCAGCCGCCGTTTACGCAAAACTTGAAACCGCCACGAACGGACTAAAACCATTAGGGCGTCTGGATCATGTGGTGGCGTGGCTCGCTTCATGGCAAGGGCAGGACAATCCGCAAATCAATACACCGCTGGTCGCTATCTTTGTTGGGACACATTTAGTGGCAAAAGATGTGATGGGCGGGGATCTGGCCACATTGTCAAAACAACGGGTGGAAGCGATTTCGACCGGAAAAACCGCAGTGCGCGGCATTGCAGCCGCACAAGGCGCCGCCTTTAAAATATATGAGATGGGCACAGACCAGCCTGTTGCCGATATGCGCTCCGCGCCGTCATTATCCGAAAAAGCCTGCGCTCAGGCCATTGCATTTGGTATGGAAGTGGTCTCCGAGGGTGCAGATTTGATCGTATTGGGCAATGCAGGATGTGGCACAGCCACCGCCGCCGCCGGGATTGCACGGGGCCTATATGGGGGGGCTGCGCAATACTGGGCTGGCGGCACGGGCGAGACGGCTGAAAAACGTATCGAAGCGGTTGGCGTCGCAACCCATTTTCACAAAGACATTCTTGACGACCCGTTGGAAATTTTACGCTGCTTCGGAGGGCGGGATATTGCAGGCATGGTGGGCGCTATTCTCGCGGCCCGACATCAAAAAATCCCTGTTTTATTGGATGGATATGCAGTGTGCGCGGCGGCGGCGATCTTGCATGCTTTGAACCCGAAAGCTCTGGATCATTGTTTGGGCGCGCATGTGACAACCGAACCTGCGCACGGGGCCTTGCTTGACCGTATTGGCAAAAAACCCTTATTGGAGCTGGGGATTGGCATTGGCGACGGAAGCGGCGCGGCGCTAACGATCGGTATTTTGAAGGCAGCCTCGGCCGGAGCCGCCGAGCTTTTAAGCTAGGCTACACTCTCCTTAAATAGGCATTTCTTGCTTAAAACCCTTGGTTCTCGCTGATATTTTTCACATATAGCCTATCTTAAAAACATATTTTCTTGCATTGCTGATTAGGTTGCGATGAAGGCTCGAATGTGGGGAACTTGCCCCTGAATTACTAGGATAACATCCATGTCTATTTTTGAAAATGTCAATTTTGACGATCATGAAAGCGTACATAGTTTTGCAGACCCGCAAAGTGGACTAAAAGCGATTATTGCTGTGCATTCAACTACGCTAGGCCCTTCGGCTGGTGGGTCTCGTTTATGGACATATGCATCGTCCGAGCAGGCCATGACAGATGTGTTGCGACTGTCACGCGGGATGAGCTACAAAAATGCAATGGCGGGATTAAAACTTGGCGGCGGCAAAGCGGTGATTATGCGCCCCGAAGGTGATTTTGATCGCACCGCGCTCTTTGCAGCCTTTGGACGTGCGGTTGAGGCCGTTGGTGGCAAATATTATACAGCCGAAGATGTCGGCGTTTCCCCCGAAGATATGCGGGTCGTACGGGCCCAAACCAAATATGTTGCCGGCTTAAATGAGGGCGCATCTGCTTCAGGTGACCCTTCACCGGTGACGGCGGACGGGGTGTTTCGGTGCATAAAACTGGCGGCGGATAAGAAACTTGGCACCTCGTTGAAAGGGATGCGCATAAGTGTGCAGGGGCTTGGACATGTAGGCTATGATCTATGTCGCCGCCTTGATGAGGCGGGGGCACAGTTGATTGTTGCCGATATCAATACCTCTCTAGTAGAAAAAGCGCAAAGCCGGTTCGGCGCTAAAACTGTCACACCCGACGACATTTATGCGGTCGAGGCCGATATTTACGCCCCGTGTGCACTTGGTGCGACTTTGAATCCTGATACAATAGAGCAGCTTAAAGTGAGTATCATTGCCGGTGCTGCCAACAACCAACTGTCCACGTCGCAAATGGGCCAGAGCTTGCAAGAGCGCGGCATTTTATATTGTCCCGATTATGTCGTGAACGGCGGCGGTATTATCAATATCGCCGGAGAAATTGAGGGCAATTATAACCGGGATTGGGTCGAGGGAAAACTTCAGGGCTTAGAGAAAACCCTTTCCGATATACTTGATCTTGCCAGTAAAACCGGACGCTCCACCGATGTCATTGCCGATGAAATGGCACAAAAACGTATCGGACGCGGCTAAAATACTCTAGGGTCAAATATGGCCAAACGCTTATGATACTCCAAAACGAAAGCATGATCCGCATGTCCGTGTTTATCGGCGTGTTGGCATGTATGATGATATTGGAAGCCGCATTCCCGCGCAAAACCCGTACTCAGGGACGTGGGTTAAGGTGGGCGACCAATTTGGGTATTGTCGTGATTTACACATTCGTTTTGCGTTTGCTATTCCCGATGGCAGCGCTTGGTATGGCCAGCTACGCCCACGCAAAAGGCTGGGGCGTGTTGAATATGTGGGGTTTACCCACATGGGTGAACATTATTATTACGGTCATCGCGCTGGATTTCGCCGTGTATTGGCAACATGTGATCTCGCATAAAGTCCCGGTTTTTTGGGCGCTTCATAAAGTCCATCACGCAGACCGCGACATAGACGCGACCACAGGCATACGCTTTCATCCGGGTGAAGTTGTGCTTTCAATGCTCTACAAAATGGCTGCAGTATTGGTTTTAGGGCCATCGGTGATCGGCGTATTTGTCTTTGAAATTTTGCTTAATGGCTCGGCAATGTTCAACCATGCCAATGTAAAATTACCTTTGTGGCTGGAGAGAGGCTTGCGTATCGGGTTCGTCACGCCGGATATGCACAGAGTACATCACAGTATTCTCAAACAGGAGACGGATAGTAATTACGGGTTTTTCCTCAGCGTTTGGGATCGTATTTTTCGCAGCTATACAGCACAACCCGAACGCGGGCACGACGGCATGACCATTGGTCTACCCCACTACCAGAACGAAAAACCGTCACGTATTTTATGGTGTTTGGCTCTGCCGTTCAGGCGCTAGCTCACCCCATTTTTTCCATTAAAACCTTGGCCATATCCATATAAATTTTGGCATGCACCCCATCGGGATCGGCCAGAACTATTGGGTATCCATCATCCGCATGGGTACGAATATCTATATGTAAGGGGATGTCGCCAAGGAACGGAATGCCGGACGTTTCAGCCGTTTTTCGCGCGCCACCATGTCCGAAAATGTCCGTCTGCTCCCCGCATTTCGGGCATATGAATGTGCTCATATTCTCGATCATGCCAAGCACGGGTGTTTTGGTTTTCTCAAACATGCTTTGGGCCTTGCGCGCATCAATCAGCGCAATGTCTTGCGGGGTTGAGACAATCACGACACCATCCAGAGGCACCGTCTGCACTAGGGTCAAGTGGGCATCACCGGTGCCCGGCGGTAAATCAACCACAAGCACATCAAGCTCCCCGTCCTCGGCCCAGGCCACGCCATTTATCAATTGTTGCACGGCCCCCATAACCATCGGCCCGCGCCAAACGGTTGCTTTGCCTTCCGGCACCAAATATCCCATAGACATGGCTTTCATACCGTGGCGGGTCACAGGCGAGATCACATTGTCCTCACCCTGTTTTGGCTTATCTCCATCACCCAGCATGTGCTGTACCGAAGGGCCGTAAATATCACAATCAAACACGCCAACTTTCCAGCCAAGACGTGTAAATGCAGCCGCAAGATTGATCGAAGTCGTCGATTTCCCAACCCCGCCTTTGCCACTGGCAATCGCCAAAATACGTTTAACCCCCGCAATCGGTACCGGGGCGGCAGGGGCGCGGCGACCATGGCCAAACCCTTTCGCTTTAGGGGATGGAGAGGGCGTTTGCCCCGCCTGATCGGCATGTGCCGTCATCACTGTACGCACGGATTTTACGCCAGGCAGGCCTTCAACAGCACTGTCACAGCGCTTGCGAACACCTTCCATAATGTCCGCCGTTTTCGGATCGATTTTCATTGTAATGGATACAATGCCGTCTTCAATAATGACATTATCAATCACACCGGATGTCACCACGTCTTTTCCGGTTTTGGGATGGGTGACGCTCATCAAAGCATCCAGAATTTTTTTCTTGGTGAGTTTTTTAAACATAATAGGCCTTGAAAATGGGCTGGGAAAATGGGCTAGGGTGCTAGGGACAGAATACGGTCAAGCGCGGCAATTTCGCCCTCGATCTCGTCTTGGGCCACATGGTGAAGTGGATGCCCAATTCCGGTCAGTAGCAGAAGCTCTGCATTGGGCATTTCCCGGTCCAAAGCCATGGAATGCAAACCCGGAGAGACACTTGTATCATGGGTGCCCGTAATGATCCGGGTTGGCACAATGATTTCGCTGTAGCGAGATTGCTGCTGTTTGATCTGCTCTAACAGATGCAACCGATCTTGGGAATCCGCTTTGAATTCTGCGGGACGAAATAACAAAGCCATACCGGATTTGTCATAATAATCTTCGGGCGGCATGAGAGGCCAGAACGCCCCGTCAATAACCGCTTCGCCTTTCAGTTTGGCATAGAGCGGGATCAGGGTGCGCCGGAAAACCGGCCCGAAAACGGGATGGGCGGAAACCGCATGATATCCATCCACATCCCCCGGCCATTCATGGCTCACCGGTGCGATCAGGACAAGCGCCGACAGATCATCAGGATATTGAAGCGCATAGGTGAGCGAGGTTACCCCGCCAAAACTTTGTCCTAAAACTATGGGTTTTTCGATGCCCAGCTCATGGATCAACCCATTTATCAGCTTGGTTTGAACCGTAAGCAGATACCCGTCACGTGGTCGCCCCGAATATCCATGCCCGGCCCGGTCTACCAATATCACCCGTCGGGTTTTTGAAAGCCTATCCCCAAGGGCCAATTTCATATCTAGTAGATTGGCACTGGCCCCGTGGATCATGATTATGGGCGTTAAGCCCGTGTCTATTTGTGGTTTTAAATCCAGATAATGGACTTTCACCCCATCAATTTCGGCAAATTGTCCTTGCGGCTTATGGCTGCGGTTTGTCATAGCATTTGTCATACACGAAGATAACAAAAGTGCACACAGAAATAGCCCAAACAGGGCGCCTAAAATTGTACGGGGTTTCATCATAAGATATGCCTAGCCTATCACGCCAAGGAAGTTCACTACCCAGTAAATTGCGATGAAGAACTGAGCTAGAAAGAAGAAAAACCGCACTTGAACAGCCATTATACTGGTGGAGGATATATGAATCAGAGTTTGGAAAAGACGCGCGCCTAAGAAGACCAGAGCCAGCCCATTGGTGACACCGGTTTGTCCTGTGGCCAATGCAAAAAGCAGTAGGCCGCCATAGATGGGAAAAAATTCGTAGAGATTAGCGTGGGCGCGAACAAGCCTACGCGAGAACGGCCCGACATCTTCACCGGTTGGCGCAAAATCATTTGCTCGCCTTTTTCCGCTTACGGTCAAACCGGTGCGAAGACTGGCCAGAATAAGCAAAATAACTAATGTGAGGGCAATATAGCCAAGCAAGGCAACGGATGTATTCGAAAGCACGTAGTCCATTGAAAATTCTCCTCTAGGTTTAAGCCCTAAGGATTAACAGAAGTGGGGCAGGTGGCATAGAAACAAATTTGCATAGATAAGGTGTGCCAATAGGGGTGTTGAGGACGGCGTATGGGGCCGAGCGCAATTTATTTTCGAAAATTGCCGTTTTAGGGTTAATTTTGCTTGGCCTATGGGCCGAGTTTGGCTAGGACAGAATAAATTTGCTTAAACGTTTACATTGTGAGGATAAAACGATGAAACTGGATCATATTACTGTTTTAGTGACCGGAGCTTCGCGTGGAGCCGGTGCGGCCATTGCGAAAATGTGTGCAAGCTATGGCGCTAAAGTCGTCGTGCATTACAATGGCAATAAAGCGGCTGCCGACGCAGTATGTGCAGAGCTTGGCGACAAGGCCGTTGCTTGTATCCAGGAAGATTTATCGCAAGCCGGCGCAGGGACACGTCTTTGGGACAAAGCCGTTGCGCAAGCTGGTCCGATCAATGCACTTGTCAATAATGCGGGTATCGACATGGTTTCTGACCCATATGGTCCCGAGGCAGAATGGGCGGACGCATGGGGCAAAATCCTGGCTGTGAATTTACAGGCTCCGGCCGATCTGAGCCGCGCGGCTTTGCGCGCATATCGACAAGCCGGCGGTGGTCGCATTGTAAACTTGTGTAGTCGGGCATCCCATCGTGGCGATTCCATCGACCATCCTGCCTATGCGGCGTCCAAGGGCGGGCTTCTCGCACTTTCCAAAACTCTTGCACGCGGTGCTGCTAAAGACGGCGTCCTTGTCTATGCCTTGGCCCCCGGCTGGATTAATACTGAAATGGCCCCGACCGATCCGGCCGTATTAGACCCGGCTATTGCTGAAATCCCGCTTGGTAAGTTTGCCGAGCCGAGCGAAATTGGCGCTATGATTGCGTTTTTGCTTTCCGATCTTTGTCCGTCAGCGACAGGCGCAACATTTGATATTAATGGCGGGTCTCACGTTCGCTAGCCTAGCGATTTAATGGGCAAGATTTGCACAGTATCGCCCGCCCGCAAGGCAGGCGTATTCGGCGGGCTGACCAAAAAACAGTTGGCACTGAGGAACGGGGTCAGCAAAGAGCTGTCTTGGCGTGGATACGGCCTAACATGAACCCGTCCCTGCGCATCAATATCAGCCAAAGCCCGTATATATCCTGTCCGCCATGAATTGGCGGGCAAGTCTTCAGCTAAAATAGCTGTGACATTTGCATTGGGGCTGGCCTTATTGCCGGTGAGGGCAAAGATCAACGGTTTCAAAAATATCTGCGCACAGACAAGCGCTGACGCCGGGTTGCCGGGCAGTCCAAGCACATATTGTGTGTTTAAGCGACCAAACCAGACAGGTTTACCGGGTTTAACGGCGACTTTGGTAAACAGAGGCGCATAGCCTAGCGTGTCAAAAACGGACCGCATATAATCTCGATCCCCAACCGATGCGCCGCCAATCGGGACAAGTATGTCTGCGTCCGCACAGGCTTCGATCTGGGCCTTAATCACGTCGGGATCGTCTTTGGAAATGCCAGTAAAGACAGGTTTCGCGCCCCAAGCCTCTACCAGTGGTGCCAGCCCATATGGATTAGAGCTAATGATATCGCCTGCGCGGGTCGTACTTCCTGGTTCCACCAGTTCGTCACCATTGGCAATCAAAGCCAAGCGAGGGCGTTTATAGACGGATATTTCGTCGTGGTTGGCCGCAGCAAGCAGGGCGAGCGCATAGGCATCCAGTCGCGTACCTTTGTTGACAAGGCCATCTCCGGTCTTGAAATCAATGCCGGCTTTACGGATATGGGTGGCGGGGCTGAGAGGTTCGCTCAGCGTGATTTGTGTACCGTCTGCATGGATGTTTTCTTGCATAATCACATGGTTGGCCCCTTCGGGCACCGCGCCACCTGTGAAAATTCGCACACATTCATCCGGGCCAACACGTCCCTGATAGGGCGCACCAGCCGGCGCTTCACCGATCAGTTTAAAATGTGAGCCCTGTGCATGATGATCTTCGATTTTCATAGCATACCCGTCCATCGCGGACGCATCCAGCGGTGGCAGGGTCACTTTGGCGTGTAGGGTTTCTGCGCATATATATCCGTGCGCCTGTTTGAGAGGGATATGTAAAGCCGGGAGGGGTTCCGCGCTCATGAGGCGTTCAAGAGCCGTCTCGACAGAAGTCAATTTAGCCATTGTCTTTCCTGTAATGCCCGGACTTGCCGCCCCGTTTTTCCAGCAAATCAATCGGCCCGATCTGCATTGCCTTGTCTGTCGCTTTCAACATGTCATAAATCGTCAAACAGGCCGTGGTCACCGCGCATAGCGCTTCCATTTCCACCCCCGTCTGTCCGGTGGTTTTGACCGAAGCGATCACATTTAAACCGGGCAAGGCTTCATCAATACTAACCTCGACCTTCGCGCCACTGATCGGCAAAGGATGGCAAAGAGGGATAAGATCTGATGTGCGTTTGGCCCCCATAATACCGGCGATTTCCGCAATTGTCATCACATCGCCCTTTTTGGCTTCCCCCGATTGCACCAGCGCAAGGGTTTCGCGTTTCATCCGCACACAGCCTTTGGCAATGGCGACGCGCTCCGTGCGGTCTTTGGCGGACACATCAACCATGTTGACGCGCCCGTCTTTGTCGAAATGCGTGAGGGGAGAGGCCATGTTATTTTTCCGTCAATCGGGGCATGATTTCCACGAGGTTACACGGCCCATGACGACTATCAAGCTGAAGCGAAATCACTTTATCCCACCCATCTTTGACGGCTCCGTTCGAACCGGGCAGGCAGAAAATAAATGTGCCGTTGGCAGTTCCTGCCAAAGCCCGCGACTGCATTGTCGAAACGCCCACACTTTGATAGCTGACCATGTGAAAAACATGGGCAAAGCCTTCAATTGTTTTCTCGAACAAGGGGCTAATAGCCTCGGGGGTGACGTCGCGCCCTGTCAGGCCTGTGCCGCCACTGGTGATAATCACATCCACGAGCGGGTCATCAATCCATTCCTGTACCTGTGCACGTATCAACTCAACATCGTCTGTCAGGATTTTACGGTCTTCCAGCTCATGCCCGGCAATGGTAATTCGCGTGGCCAGCAAATTGCCGGATGTATCCGTTTTCATTGTCCGTGTGTCACTGACGATTAAAAGGGCGATGCGGACAGGGATGAACTCCCGGCTCTCGTTAATACCATGCATAATTTAGCTCCATCGTTTGTTGTCTTGATAATCAGCAGCGCGAGGTTCAACCCATTCACTGCCCGATTTTGTGGTTTGTTTCTTCCAGAATATGGCCTCGGTTTTCAAATAGTCCATCAAAAAATCACAGGCTTCAAATGCGCTACGCCTGTGTTCAGATGCTGTCGCGACGAGGACAATTGGGTCTCCCGAACGCATCGTACCAATCCGGTGTATAACTAACACATCGATTAAAGGCCAGCGGGCGCGGGCTTCGGATTCCGCGTTCTCAATACCGCGCTCGGTCACATCCGCGTAGGATTCGAGATATAGGCTTTCCACCTCGTTATGCTCACCGCGTACCCGCCCAATAAAACTGGCAATGGCACCGGCGTTTTGACTTGCGTCCATGAAGCTGTTCAGATGAGCGCCCGGATCAAACTCTGTAGCTGAAATGATCACCATCATCCACCTCCGACAGGGGGAAGGAACCCGATTTCCTGCGCGTTCGCGATGCTTTCATTGCCGTGAACAAGTTCTTGATTTATCATGGTTTTAATAGACTCTAGGTTGAGTGCGTCGCCTAAGTCATGGCGTTGGCCTAGCCATGTTTTTAATGCATTAATTGTGCAAATATCATCTGGCAGATCAATGGTCTCCTCACGACATTGGGTCCGATCGCTCAACCGCCCGAAATATAAAATCTTCACCATCTGCTGCCCTTTCCCTATCGCTAGGATAGCGTCAAATTATAAAATTTCCAGAGTAATCGTATGGCGACGAACAAGATAAGTAGGGCCGTCATTTTACGGATCGTATTTTCGGAAAACACTTTCAGACTCAGCTTGTTGCCAATCAACCCGCCTATGAAAACCATGGGCAGTAACAGCCAGTAAGGTTGCAGGATTTGCAAATGCTGTGCATCGCCAAGCTTCATCAATTGCCCTGTCAGACCGGATATGGAATTGACCAGAATGAACAGGCTGCACAAAGCCGAAATCTGTTTGCCACGACCCCAGCCAATATGGTGCAGAATTGGAGCCAGAAATATACCTCCGCCAATCCCGACCATGCCCGATACAAATCCGAGACCACCTCCGATGAACGCGCTTACGCCTACGGAATGTGCTTTTGGGTTTTCGCGCGTTGGACCGCGTTTCATAAGCAGGCAGATACCGGCAAACAAAAGCGACACGGCCAGCATGCCGATAAATACGGTTTCGGGAATGGCAATCCGGCCGCCGACCCACGCCAGAGGCACAGAGAGGAAGAGAAATGGCCAAACTTTTGCAAAAGACACCAGTCCGGCCCGCATATATTGCACGCTGTTAGCGCTGACCACAGTGATATTACACGCCAGAGATATAATCGGGATGATGGCGAATGGCGCACCGGATAGCACCAAAAGAGCCGTATACGTCGAGCCGCCACCAAATCCGACACTGGCATAGAGGAGGGCCGTGGCAAAAAACAGGACGAGTAGCGATGTTTTCATGAAATACATCCTTGGTAAGCGCTTGGTATCTGGCCTATAGAGAGCGAATGCAAGCAGAACTTCCCCGCAACATTTCAGACAAACTTCCCTGCATGGTCTTGTGTGCCGGTACGTCTGGCAGATTTGGTCGTGATAAAATGCTGGCCGATTTAGGTGGCAAGCCAATGTTGGCACATTTGCTGGATCGATTGCGCTCTCAGACCGGCAGTTTGGCTATCAATGCGAACCGGATTGCAGAGTATCAGGGTTTCGGCCTTCCGGTTATCAAGGATTGCCTTGAGGGCAGTTTGGGGCCGCTCGTAGGGATATTAAGCGCACTACTATGGGCAAAAGAGCAGGGATTTGAGCACATACTAACCTGTGCCGGTGACACGCCCTTTATCCCCGAAGATTGGGTAAAGCGCCTACAAGCGCGTGCAGGAGAGGGGCCAGAAGAGAGGCTGGAGCAGAGGCCAGAGCAGAGGATCATCGTCTCGCAAAGTCAGGGGCGCGCTCACTATGTTTGCGCGCTTTGGCCCGTCCACATGGCAGAGCAATTGCGATCAGATATTCAAAACGGGTGGCGCGGGGTCGGCAAATGGATTGCCAGTCAGCCCAACACCCATGTTGGTTTTGAGAGCTCCGGTGATTTTGACCCGTTTTTTAATATAAATACGCAGGCAGATTTGGAATTGGCAGAGCACATATTGCGGCCCTAGCCACCTGTAACGGACATATGCCGTTGCATTTCACCCGAACTCGAAGATTTGTTGATCTCGAAATCATGATGTTCCGGCTTGCGGCCTATGGCTTCATCAAGGATGGCATCCAGTTCTGTCGCACCATTGCCCCCGCGCAACGCTCCGCGTAAGTCGGCTTGATCGTTCTGGCCAAGGCACATGAACAATTTCCCCGTACATGTGACCCGTACCCGGTTACAACTTGCACAAAAATTATGGGACAAGGGGCTAATGAAGCCAAGCCGCCCGCCCGTCTGGGCAATATCAACATAGCGCGCCGGGCCACCTGTGCTGGCGGGCGTATCGGCAAGCGTCCAGCGTTGCTCCAGAGTGTCGCGAATTACGCTCAGCGGAATATATTGGTCAAAGCGGGTTTCGCCCGTATCGCCGAGCGGCATAACTTCGATCAATGTCATGTCCATGTCGCGTGCATGTGCCCATTCAATCATGGCAGGAATTTCGTCCATATTATCCTGTTTTAAGGCGACCGTATTGATCTTTAATTTTAACCCGGCTTTACGCCCGGCCTCAATGCCTTCTAGAACTTTTGAGAGATCGCCACCACGCGTGATCTGATTGAATTTCTGCGGGTCTAAACTGTCCAGTGACACATTGATTCGCTTAACCCCCGCATCCTTCAAATCTTGCGCATAGCGCGCAAGCTGGGTCGCATTGGTGGTCAGGGCAATTTCGTCAATCCGGTTTGCCTTCAAATGGCTGGAAAGATGATGCACCAGTTGCATAAACCCTTTACGAACCAGAGGTTCCCCGCCCGTAAGCCTGATTTTACGCACACCTCGCGCGATGAATGCATCTGCAAGCCGGGCCAGTTCTTCCAGTGTTAGAAGTTGCTCTTTGGGCAAGAAAACCATGCGTTCCGCCATGCAATAAAAGCACCGCAAATCACACCTGTCGGTCAACGACATACGTAAATAGGTGATTCGTCGCCCGAATGGGTCTGTTAGATTCCGTTCCATGCTCTTTCTATACCAAGTTCGTATATGAATTCCAACTGGGTAAAATGGGGGATTTTCGACGCTC
Source organism: Robiginitomaculum sp. (assembly GCA_002733605.1). Classification (GTDB taxonomy): domain Bacteria; phylum Pseudomonadota; class Alphaproteobacteria; order Caulobacterales; family Maricaulaceae; genus Robiginitomaculum_A. Next base: position 88,177 of record NVWK01000007.1, on the reverse strand, counting down.
TGTCCTTACAACAGAAAAACGCTGTAAAATAAGCTTTTCATTTGTGAAAAACAGACCCATAACAAGCCTGTCTCCGGTATTGATAGTGGAGGCGATTTTTTATGGGTGTGTGGCCCATCTGAAACATCGGGAACAGAAATTCGGGGGATTTCTATGGCTGTATCTATAGCCAAGCCAGCGGCTGCAACCGCTCAGAAGATCAATTCTGTACGTGGGAGAGCGGGCAAACCGCTCAGCGTCTATGTATTGGCCTATGACGGGCTAAGCACTTTGGAATACGCCATTGCCGTAAGCGTATTTGCGCAAGCAAAACCCGCATCAGAGCTCAAATCAGCTGGCTGGTATGAATGCCACACAATTGCAATGGATGAAACGCCTGTATCCGGCTTGGGAAGCTTGGTGGTGAAGGCAAGTCTGGATTTAACGCCTCTAGCGACGGCTGATCTCATTATCATCCCCGGATGGCCCGGCATGGAAAGCGACATATCCGAAAATTTAAACTTGGCTTTAAAAGCGGCCTATGCACAAGGCGCGCGCATTGGCGCAATGGGGGCTGGTGTTTACGTACTGGCGCAATGTGGGCTTTTGGAGGGACGACGTGCGACGACCCATTGGCGCGATATTGATGCGTTTCAACTGCGCTACCCTAACGTAAAAGTAGATACAAATGTATTGTTTGTAGAAGACGAAAATCTGTTGTCCTCTGCGGGTGGTATGTCGGGGCTTGATATGTGTGTACACATTGTACGCGGGGATTACGGTACAGCCATGGCAAATGTAGTGGCTCGCAGCTTGGTCAAATCCAGCATGCAGAACACGGATTCGCTAAACGAGGTCTCCCGTCCGCACCCCCGCATATTTCAAAGCAACATTGCCCCGCTTTTGGACAAAATTCGCGAAAAAATTCACGAAGACTGGGGTATTGAACGCATGGCCCGCGAATCCCGCTCTTCAGCACGGACGCTACAGCGGCGCTTCAAGGACGCGACCGGACACAGCCCCCATATGTGGCTCACCATAGAGCGTATTGAGTTTGCAAAAGATTTACTGGAAACAACCAGTATGAACATTCAACAAATCGCGCATGCGACGGGTTTGAAAACACCGGAGACACTCCGCCACCACTTCAAACGCGTTACAGGCCTTAGCCCGACACGCTTTCGCACACAATTTGCCCAAGATGAGTACAACAACGCCAAGACGGCTCAAGAGAACGTTTAACCGCCCTTGCTAAGCTATCCCGCAGAAATATATTCACGTAAAGCGGCGGCTTCGCCTTCGATATCGGCGATCTTGCGTTTCACCACATCTCCGATCGAAACAAGGCCCTGAATTTCGCCGCCATCAAGCACCGGCACATGCCGTATGCGTGAATTGGTCATCATGGTCATCACATCGTCAATACTGGTGTCAGGTGTAACACTGAGAACTTTTTTGGTCATGGTTTTGGAAACAGGTTCGTCTCGGAACCCGGTTTCCTGAACCAAAGATTTGCGAATAATATCGCGCTCAGACAAGATACCACAAAGGGCACCTTTTTCGTTTGTGACGAGGACAACCCCTATATTGCGGGTGTTCAACATGTTGATGGCTTCGCGTAAACTGGCGTTTTCATCCACAGCGTAAACCGCGTGTCCCTTGGCATTTAACATCTCCATAACGCTCATAACTGTCTCCTTCTACGCGAAACTCTAGCACAAAATTCCCCAATTGTCTAAAAAGGGGCTGAATTCGATCTATTATGGTTAAAAAATTAATGCTTTTTTTGCTTTAAAAAACTATATTCTCCCTTGCATATTCTATTGTTTTCAATTGTGAGGCCTCCTCATGGCAAGACTGAAGTTTACCAAATCCGCTTTCGTAAAAGCAGCTATCGGCGATAAGGCCTGGCATCATAAAGGCACGTTCGAGCTGGGTGCAGAGCATTTTTTGAAAGCCTATTATGATGACGCGGAGCAAAATGATGCACTGATATTGTCTAAAACTGATTTGCTGTCACTCGCGCGGGATTTCTGGATGCTGGGTCAGTCGCGCAAAGTCGGGAAGTCTTCGGTAAGTATACGTCCTGTCGATCATGTCAAAGCCCTCGGGGAACGCTATGATGTGGTTGAAATCATCACGGATGACATGCGTTTCTTGGTTGATTCGGTCATTGGCGAAGTCTCGTCGCAAGGGATTGATGTGATCGCGCTTTTCCATCCTGTTGTGTCGGGATGCCGGGACAAGAAGGGGGGGTGGACGAAGAAGGGGCAGGCCGTGACAGAATCTATGATACAGATACTGATCCACCGCCAAACCAGCCAGACCCGCGAAGCTTTGGCGGCGGGTGTCAAACAGACTTTGGAAGATTTGGATGCGGTTGTCAGTGATTTCGCACGCATGCTTACATTGCTTGAAGACAATATTTCAGACTTGTCCGGGCAACACGGCAATGTAGCCAAAGACGTCATGGACGAAGCCTGTGCATTTTTGGAATGGATCAGGGATGGTAATTTCGTCCTTCTTGGCACACGAACCTATGTGTATGAACAGGGAAAAAGCCGCGCCAAAGGCGGCAAAGGGCGCTCCTATAATTATGCCCACCCGAATATGGACAAGAAATCCTGTCTCGGCGTTTTGCGAGATACATCGCGCTTGGTGCTCCGCCAAAGTAGTGAACCTGCAAATATTACGTCCAATGTAGAGGCTTTTCTATCGGATAAAGATCCGGTCACCGTAGCAAAATCAAATTTGCGATCACGGGTGCATCGTCGGGTGCGCATGGACTATATTTCCGTCAAACATTATAACGCAGAAGGCATTGTCAGTGGAGAAACCCGTTTTGTCGGCCTGTTCACCGTGGATGCCTATGCTCGCTCTCCAAAATATGTGCCTTTGATCCGGCGCAAAGTTAATCAGGTTGTCCATCGGTTCGGTGCAGAACCGGGGTCGCACAATGCCAAAAGGCTGGATTTCGTACTGTCTTCTTATCCGCGCGATGAATTGTTTCAAAGCTCAGAGGATGATCTCTACCGGATTGCCAGTGGGGTTGCTCAAGCCTATGACCGCCCCCGCACCCGCGTTTTTGTCCGTCATGATACATTCCAGAGATTTGTATCGGTGCTGGTTTTCGTGCCGCGTGAAAACTACAATACCTCGACACGCCAGAGCATTGGCGCGCATTTATGCGCCGCTTTCGGAGGTCGGGTGTCTGCTTTTTATCCGCAATATTCAGACTCGCCCCTTGCGCGTGTCCACTTCATCATTGGACTAAACCCTGATGATGACCATTTAACCCCCGATATTGACACATTGGAGAAAGAAATAGCGGCACTCGCCCAGCCTTGGGCCGATAATCTCCAAATCGCTGCGGAAGTGGCTGGTGATCCTGCCATTATTAACCGTTTGGAGGCCTATAAGCCTGCATTTACGGCTGCCTACAAATCCCGCTTTAGCGGGACTGAGGCCTTGGATGATGTCATCGCCATTGAAAACCTCTCCGAAGACAATCCGGCAGATGTGCGCGTCTATACACAAGAAGGTGACGCCGAGACCGTTTTTCGGGCCAAGTTTTACAGTTGGAAACACCGGCTGGAATTGTCAGACGTCATGCCGATTTTTGCCAATATGGATCTGCATGTAGCCCAGGAAACCGGCTATAAAATTACCCCTGAAGCGGGCGCAGATGTCTGGGTGCATGATTATGAAATGAAGCTTGGTTTTGTGCCTGCTGACAGAAATCGGCTTGATGGTATCTTCCAAGATGCATTTTTGTCGGTCTGGCATGGCCGCAACGAAGACGACGGGTTTAATGCCCTGATACTGCCACAAGCCGCAAACTGGCGCCGTATCGCTCTTTTGCGCCTTTTGGCCCGCTACCGTAAGCAATCCGGGCTTGATCCGTCCGAGAGCGTTCAAATCGAAGCTTTGGCGGCATATCCAGAGGTAACCCGGCTTTTGCTTGACATTTTTGAGGTTAAATTTAACCCGCATCTGAAAATTTCGATGGAGGCACGCCGCGACCATGTAGCCGAGTTGGAAATCACCATTTTTGACAAGTTGGAAAAGGTTGGCTCCTTAAACCATGACCGGGCTTTGCGCCGTATGACTGAGGCTTTGCAAGCGAGCCTGCGAACCAATTTCTTTGTGCGGGACGCAAATGGGGACTTCCATCCCTTTGTTTCCCTTAAAATCAATTCGCAAATGCTGGAAGCCTTACCGGCTCCGAAACCATACCGCGAAATATTTGTCTGGTCTCCAAAGGTCGAAGGCGTGCATCTGCGCTTCGGGCCTGTGGCGCGCGGTGGCTTGCGCTGGTCTGACCGGCGCGATGATTTCCGCACCGAAGTGCTTGGCCTTGTCAAAGCCCAGCAGGTTAAAAACGCCGTGATCGTGCCTGTAGGCTCTAAGGGCTGTTTTTATCCCAAACAATTGCCAACAAGTGGTGGGCGTGACGCCTTTGTCGCTGAGGGCATCGCCGCCTATACCCAGTTTATTAGCGGCATGCTGGATATAACCGACACCTACAAAGGCAAGGGTACGCAGACCCCCAAAGATGTTATCTGCTGGGATGATCCCGATCCATATCTGGTTGTTGCCGCCGATAAAGGCACCGCAACGTTTTCGGATATTGCCAATGGTATTGCCGAAAAATACGGGTTCTGGCTTGGGGACGCTTTCGCCTCGGGTGGTTCTGTCGGCTATGACCACAAAGTCATGGGCATTACAGCCAAAGGCGGCTGGGAAGCCGTGAAACGTCATTTCCGCGAAATGGACAAAGACATCCAGTCCGAAGACTTCGATGTGATCGGCGTTGGGGATATGTCCGGAGATGTATTTGGCAATGGTATGCTCTTATCAAAACATACCCGTTTGTTGGCTGCATTCGATCATAGAGATATTTTCATCGATCCAGACCCAAATTCGGCGAAAACCTTCAAAGAACGTCAGCGCATGTTTGATATACCGCGCAGTACATGGCAGGATTTCAACACAAAACTGATTTCAAAGGGGGGCGGTATCTTCCCTCGAAGTGCGAAATCCATAAAACTGACCCCTGAAATACAGAAATTAACAGGATTATCAGAAAACAGTGTCCCGCCAAACCAACTGATCAACGCTTTGTTGAAAAGCCCGTGTGAATTGCTGTGGTTTGGGGGCATTGGCACCTATGTGAAATCCGCAGGCGAAACGGACGCGCAGGTTCGGGACAAGGCCAATGATCCCATTCGTATCAATGGTGCGGATTTGAAAACCAAAGTTGTCGGCGAGGGGGCCAATCTCGGTATGACCCAGGCGGGGCGTATTGAATTTGCCAGAACCGGTGGCCGTATCAATACGGACGCTATCGATAATTCTGCTGGCGTGGATTGTTCCGACAACGAGGTCAATATTAAAATCTTGCTCAGCGGCGCGATTGAAAGTGGCGAGCTTCCGGCGGCCAAGCGGGTAAAATTGCTTGAATCCATGACGGATGATGTTTCAAATCTGGTTTTGAAACACAATTATGACCAGACCGGAGCGCTGTCATTGGCAGAAATGAACGCCGTCGATGAACACCATACCTATATACGCTTCATGGAAGCGCTTGAGGCGGAAGGCCGTTTGGACCGTGTGGTCGAAGGCTTGCCGAGCGTGGCAGAGATGCAAAAATTGTCCGAGCAGGGTGGGCAATTGGTCCGTCCAGAGATTGCGGTGCTCAATGCCTATGCCAAAATCAAGCTGTTTGACGACCTTATGGATACGGATATTGCAGACGATCCTTTCTATGAACGTACATTGCTCGCCTATTTCCCCGAAGCGGTTCATGGATTTAAAAAAGCCTTGGCTGGACATCGGTTACGCCGTGAAATCATTGTTTCGCGCTTGTGCAATCAAATTGTCGATGTCGGGGGGCCGATATTTATGTCGCGGCTTGAGGAACAAACCAATGCCAGCGCCGGAGAGATCGGGAAAGCGTTCACAGTTGCATATGAAGTTTTGCAAATCGAAAAAATCCGTGAAGCTATTAATGCGCTCGATAATAAATTGAGCGCCAGAGCCCAACTTAACTTGCACGAGGAAATTTCGATTGTGCTTCAACGGGTCATTGGCTGGCTCGTGCGCCGTGGCGAGAACGAGCCTATCTCTGCGCGCATCGCAAAACGTACAAATGGCCTGAAACACGTAGATGAAACCTGGATAGATGTGTTGTCGACCTATGATAGCCGACGGGTAAGCGCCCGCATTGGCCGGTATATCCGTGCCGGTATCCCGCAAGATCTCGCACAGGATGTAGCGCTTTTACGCTCATCCGCGTCTGGTTTCGATGTGGTGGCTCTGACCGAGAAGACCGGATGGCCTATCCGGAAATCTGCGACATTGTTCTATGATATTGGTGGCCGGTTTAAAATTGACCGTTTGCGGGCCATGTCTGCCAAAACCCCGCCCAAAACCCATTGGGAGGGCCTTGCCCAACGCCGGATTGATGAGGATTTCTATGCCGCTCAAGCCGGATTGGCACTGGCAGCCGCCCGATTACATATTGCAAATGGGGGCACAGCCAAAGCGTCAGCCAAGACAATTATTGAAGGTTATGTGCAAAGCACACCTCATACGGTGACGAGTTACGAGGATACATTTACCAAAGTAAGTGCATCTGGGGGCTGGACATTGGCGAAGTTTGCGATAATTAACGCCCAGCTTCGTGAGTTGATAGGTTGATCGGCCTGTCTTTACTTTCACACAAAATCAGGTATTAAGATTACAAACTTGTGACATTTTGGTGTTACTTGGGGGATATTTATGAGTTTACCAACGAGTACAGACCGCGGACAACCGTTAGTGCGTGGCCAGTTCAATACTTTGATTGCCGGATTAGAATATGCAGCGACATGTGACACAGGCTTCAACTATTATACCAGCCGTGGCGAGTTAAAAAGCAAGTTAACTTACAAAGAACTAAAGGAAAAATCTATTCTGGCTGCGCGCCGTCTTGTCGGCATTACCGAGGCCGGAGACCGCATTGGTATCGCGGCGGTCACCAGCCCTGAATTTGCGATTATGTTCTTTGCTTGCCAGTATGCAGGCCTTGTTCCCGCACCTTTGCCACTCCCCGTCACACTTGGTGGTCGCGGTAGCTATGAGCGGCAATTACAACGCATGGCGGATACGGGTGATTTTGCAGCTCTTCTGACGCCAGCCAGTATGGAAAATATCATGAGTTCCGCACTGAACGACCATGATGTGCCGGTGCTAAGCTTCGAAGATGTAGACACATTGCCTTTACAAGACGAACTACGGCCGCACGATGCCGATGGCTTGTGCTATATCCAGTATTCATCGGGCAGTTCAAGCTCACCAAAAGGCGTTATTGGCACCCAGTCCACCGTAACGGCAAACTGTTTTGGCATCATCGGGGATGGCGGTTTAAATATTCGCGAAAGTGACCGTTGTGTGTCCTGGTTGCCGCTTTATCATGATATGGGGCTGATCGGATGCATGCTTGCCCCTTTAATGTCTCAAATTTCTGTCGATTTTCTCGACCCGTCTGACTTCACGCGGCGTCCGATCACATGGCTACAACTCATCCACGATAATCGCGGCACTTTGTCTTATAGCCCGACATTCGGGTTCGAGCTCTGTGTGCGCCGTTGGCGCAAAGACCGCACACTTGATCTGTCAAGTTGGCGCGCCGCAGGTATTGGCGGTGATATGGTGCAGCCAGAGCCACTAAAGGCGTTTGCCGAGACATTTGGCCCCAGTGGATTTAAAGAACAGGCATTTACCCCAAGCTATGGGCTTGCAGAAACAACTCTGGCCGCCACATTTGCGCCTGCGGGACAGGGCCTGTTGTGTGATACAATTGATATGGAGCGCTATGAGCGCACAGGTGAGGCTGTTCCTGCCTCCGAGATCACACCTGATGAAAACAAACGTACATTTGTAGCGTGCGGCAAGGTATTACCCGGCCATGATTTGGAAGTCCGCAGTTTCGAAGGCGAAATCATGGGGCAGCGCCATGTTGGTCGTATCTGTCTTCGTGGCCCCAGTGTCACACCCGGTTATTTCCACAATGCATTGGCGACACAGGCCGCTTTCACAGATGATGGATGGCTGGACACAGGCGATCTAGGCTATTGGCTCGACGATCAAATCGTTGTGACGGGCCGGTTCAAAGACCTTATTCTTTGGCATGGTCGCAATATTTGGCCTCAAGATATTGAATGGGCCGCTCAAGCTGCGGCCACCAGCCGCTGTGGACGGGCTTGTTCATTTGCGATCGGAAGCGGCGACGAAAAAGACATTATCTTGTTGTTGGAATGCCGGACACGGGACGCGAAACTACTGGAAGAAATCCATGCGGTGGTAAGTTCCGCCATTCGCCTTGAAATTGGCGCGCCCGTCAAATTGATCCTTGTCCCGCGCAGCTCGATGATTATTACCTCGTCAGGCAAACTAAGTCGGGCACGGGTGCGCGAAAAATTCCTCGCAGACGCAATTATAGATTTGCAAGCCACAACGCCGATGAAAGTCGTCGACAGCACCACCAGTGCCTAGCCCAAAAATTATTGCGCTTACAGGGGCAACCGGTTTTGTCGGACGGCGTGTGGTGCAACGGCTTTTGGATAAAGGCTACCATATTAAAGCACTGGTCAGGCCAGGCTCCCATGCCAAAACCATTCAATCTAAGCAAATAAACTGGATTGAGGGCACACTGTGCGATGCACAAAGTGAAGCCTCTTTGTGTGCTGGCGCAGACATGGTTATTCACATGGCCGGATTGGTCACCACCCGTAAAAAATCCGAATATTACCGTATTAATGCCGAAGCTGTGGGCCGATTAGTCAAAGCTGCCAACGTTGCCGGTGTGAAACGGTTTGTCCATTTGTCCAGTATTACGGCCCGCCAACCGGAGCTTTCCGACTATGCCGGCTCAAAACGCGCAGGCGAGGGCACATTCTCTCGCAAACTTGGCAAGATGCGCGGCGTTGTCATGCGCGCACCTGCCGTGTTTGGGACAGGGGATAAAGCAACGGCTCCTTTTTATACGCTGATCCGCAAAGGGATATTACCGGCGCCGGGAGGGCGAAATTGGCGCGCGCGGAAAATCAGCCTGATCCATGTGGACGAGTTGGCAGAATATCTCACCGGCCCTTGTCTGGATGGATCGTGCGACGGGCGCACGGTCAGCATTGCAACCCGGGCCAGCATTACGTGGCATGAGTTTGCCGATGAATGTACACAGGTTTTGGGACGACCTGTACGTGTGTTGCGTTTACCGCTTGCGCTTCTCTACCCTATTTGCGCAGTTACAAGTGTAACAAAACGTGTTGCGGGGGTTGGGCATTTAACTCTAGGCAAACTGCGCGAGTTTCTTTATGACGACTGGAGCATTGATACGGATTTACAAACGGGCATACCCTTGCAATCTGGATTAAAGAAGACAATATTAGGGGACTAAGCCCCTGCGTAGACTATAAATGCAGATTATAAATTAAGGCCAACGAGATGTCCCAACCGACTCATGACGAAATTTTTGATAAAATTTGTGAACTCCTCATCCCCTACAACCCCAAAAATAAAGCCATCTCCGACCAGAGCGGTATTATGACCGACTTGGAAGTAGATTCTACAGCCGTGTTTGATTTGATTATGGGACTGGAAGATCATTATGATATTTCCATCCCGATGGAGATGGTGTCGGATATTAAAACAGTTGGTGAGCTTGTGAGCGCAGTGAAACAGCTTACATCAGAAGCATAAAGACGTAATAGGCACGATCATGGATATTTTTGACAAGTTTGCATCCTTGAAATCCCGGAGTGATTTGGTTCAAAAACTGGGCGTTGATCCGTTCGGTGTTAAGTTTGATCACATACTAAATGCCACACGCGGCATGATCGGAAACCGTGAAATTATACTGGCGGGTACTAATAATTATCTGGGACTGACCTTTGATCCTGATTGTATGGACGCCTCGATTAAAGCCATTAAAAAACACGGAACCGGTACAACGGGAAGCCGTATTGCCAATGGATCTTATGAAGAACATATCGATCTGGAAGATGCACTGGCCAAACATGCCGGTATGGAAAGTGCGATCGTGTTCTCGACCGGCTATCAAACCAATTTGGCGGCCATTGCCACTCTGGCGGGGCCAAAAGATGTCCTGTTCATCGATGCAGACAGCCATGCTTGTATTATTGACGGCTGTCGCCTAAGTGCAGCGCCGACCATCCGCTTTCGCCATAATTCTCCAGCTGATCTGGACAAACGCCTAACCCGTCAAGGCAAAATCGAAGACGGTATTGCGCTTGTGGTCATAGAAGGCATGTATTCCATGTTCGGAGACAAAGCCCCGATCAAGGAATTCGTCGAAGTTTGCGAGCGCCACGGCGCCTACCTCTACATTGATGAAGCGCATTCTTTCGGTATTTACGGCGAAACCGGCTGTGGCCTTGCCGAAGAAGAAGGGGTTTTGGATCGCGTCGATTTTATCAGCGGTACATTCTCCAAAAGCCTGGCCTCCATCGGCGGGTTTTGCCTGTCGCGCCATAAAGGCTTTGAGATTACCCGCAAAGCTATGCGGGCCTATATGTTTACGGCTTCACCAACCCCATCCAATGTGGCGTCGGCGAGAGCGGCCCTAGATAAAATAGCCAGTAAACCTGAGCTTCGGGCGAATTTGCACGCGCGTGCAGAACAACTTCATGCTGGTTTAACGGCACTTAGCTATGAGCTTTGCGCCGGGCCAAGCCCGATACTGGCCATACGTCGTCCAAACGAGATTGTCGCGGCGACAGAATGGAACTGGCTGTTGGAAAACAATGTCTATGTCAATTTGGCCGTACCGCCGGGCACACCTCAATCCAGCTCGCTATTGCGTATCAGCCTTTCTGCGGCCCACACCGAGGACGATATCAATCTGATTTTGAATGCATTCACCGAAATGGGCAAGCAAAGCGAAGTTCTAATGAGCCGTGTACAAGAGCTAATGGCGGCGGCTCAATAGGGCTATTTAAACGCCCCGCGCCGGTACAGTTTCCACGCCAGAACCGGTGACCACAATATCGGGTGCTTGCGTTGGGATGCGCTGATTCCAATGGTTACGCCCGAATGGGATTTCAACTTATGCAGCACATAATCAATACCGCCGCTAAATGTCGCCGCGCTATTGAGAATACGGATTGCCGCCGTCGGTTTTCCTAGGATACGCCGGCTCATCCACATCCATTTACATCTCAGAGCCTGCCATTTGGAAACTGCTGGTAATGTGTAGATGTCTTGATCGTTTGGACGGCCGTAAAGCGCTTGCATCAAGTCGTTATAACGGTCTTGATAGCGGGTCACGATTTCTTCGGATCGACTGTCTGATTTTTCAGGGCGCAGCTCGGTCTTGTAGCTTTCCATAAACCCGCGCGCCCAGAATTCGGTCGCCGATATTGGGGAGGCTACAAGAGGGTGTGTCATGGCCGCAACATGGCGAATTGCGTTTGAACGCGCGATTTGTATACGTCGCCGTATTTTCGGGTTGTGCGGAAAAAGGAGTACGCAAGGTTGGGAAAATCGCCCCCAAACCATTGAAAGTATAGCCTTTTGGGTGCATTTCGCCTCAAAAGCCCGCAGGGAAATTATAGAGTATTTGCAGTTCGATATACTTCCGTCTTTATTTTCGTTCTCTAGATAATAAACGGCTGGCGGGATTAGATAATTGAGGAGGGCGCGCACCGGGTTGCGGTGGGTTTTTACGTAGCTATCAACGATCACATAAAAATCGAGCATTTTGGCCGGATCATTCATAGCCCGCAGAGAAGACCCATAATACAAAAAAGCCTGAACCCGTCCTGCATGGTTGGCCATGATCTTTTTACACATAGCAGACGCAGGCTCGGACGGTTCGATCTGCTCCTGCTCAAGAATATCTAGAATGGTGTTTTGAACCTGCATCATATCTATCTGAGAAAAGAAACCAGAGAGCTTGCCGAGAGGGTAATCGGTTTTTCCGTTTGCGGCAAAAACTCCCCATCCAGAACAACAGGGCCATTGTGATGCATTGTCGCTGTGTCTACAGACCAACTCCGAAACCCATCGGCTTCCAATGTGGCAATATCACCAGAGGATTGGCTGTTTTTGAGTAGGCGTAAAACATTGCGGATCAGGCGTTTGGCCCCAATGCGAACATGGCTTATACGCACAGGCCCATTACCCGTGCCCCAAAACGGATTTAATCCGATCATCAGGCTGGGCAAGGTTGTTGCGATGCTTATAATATGCTTGTCCGTGATCTCCATACCGTCCACATCCAAAACCATCGGAGTTGGTTTGAGAACGATTTTCCTGTCCTCGCCGCGCCCAAGCAACACCCTTAGCAAGGTTGCTAGCACAGCATCGGCCCCGTTAATCCCGCGGGTGTGTATTTTGTCCTGACAATAGCGCGTGCCGTTGGGCAACGCACCGGTCGAGAACAGAATGCCAAAATGAACATGATCCTCATAGCTGATTTTCAAGAAGGGCAAGTCCGATTGTTGTGCACTGTGCGGCGCAGCAAGCAGGGCTTCGATCTTGGATTTTGTCGGTTTTTTCATACCCACATGAGCGGCCACCAAATTCGTCATGCCGCCAGGAAGCAGCACAAAATGTGGAAAGGCGTTAAACTCGGTTTTGCGGTTAAAAAATTCCGTGATAATGCCTTGGATTGTGCCGTCTCCACCTTCGATAAATACCAGTTTAACTTGGTTTTTTATGATCTCGTCTACGGAACGTACGAGGGTGTCAAACGGACTTAAATCATAGCGGGCAATATCTGTATCCAACGCTGATTTTGCTAAAATCGATCCATGTTTCGCGACGCTATAACTCAGTGGATTAATAAAAAATGCGGCCTGCGTCGGGTTTGAAATCACGGTCATAATATATGCTAAGAGCCAAGAGATTCAGATCGCAAGCTTAACAATCCGCCAATGATGGAGAAAAGCGCCAGCGGGAACGCAACCGCCCATCCAATGGCCAGCCCACCTGAAACGGCAAATGTTGAAAGGGCACCATCGATAATCAGAAAGACAAATCCTGCCGCGATTCCAACGACCAGGGATTTGTCGCCCGTCGATTCGCGCCCCGTTTGCTGCATAATTGGCACGGCACAGATCAAGAGTACAAAGGCCGCTAATGGCCGGGTTATGCGGTGCAAATGCCAAAACCCGTAGGCAAAGGCGGGCTTGGACCCGGAATTGCCGTCTTGGCGGAACTGGCGCATATCACGCAAGGCCAGATCACGTGGATCGGCGGCAAGCTTGGCAATACTGGTGGGTGTTTGCTCGCTGACCCATATTCTTAAAGGGGCAGGGGTAAACCGCTCTTGGGTTGATAGGCGCTCCACGTCCGTAAGTTCCCAACTCGTACCATTATATCGTGCCCGTTTTGCCCAACTGACAATCGAAATTTCACCATTTTCAACCTGATCGTAAAATTGTAAATCGGTGAGTGTTTCCATGTCAGGGCGACCGGCCGCGCGTATAATCCGGTCTCCGTCTTGTAGCCACAGGGGTTTGGCCTCGCTAATCGAAGTGCGTTTATATTCGCCTATGCCCCACGCCTGCAAAGCCCGCACGGACGGCGGCATGGCTGTGTTAATGAAAATCACGGCCAAGGTCGTAACCCCGACAACAGCCGGGGTCAGCATAGCAATTTGAGTGGGTACAGACAGCCCGAACCCGAGCAGGGCCACCAATTCGTGTTGGCGGATAAGCTTCACATAGGTCAGCAACATCGCCACCATAATTGTAAACAACAACACCCTGTCAAAAATCACTGGGGCCCGATAGGCCATATATTCGAATGTCGCCGCAAAACCGCGCCCGTCAGAGAGGATTTCACCCCCGTTAGCGAGAGAGTCCAGAAGGCCAATAAGGATGAGAAACCCGAACGTGACCATCAGCCAGCTAAAGATAAAGGTTTTTGAAAGATATATGGACAACCGGATCATGAATTGGACCCACTCGGGGCCGGAGGTCCTGCAAAAGGCAGAAGAGCACGCGCCCCTTTGCGGATGTCTTTGAGGATATCGGCCATGAATATGGAGAGGGTCGCAAGTGGCGGTTGCCCCATTTTCAAGGCGCTGTTACGATAGATGAGAAAAATACCCAGAGTTACGACAGCCATAAGTGGCCATATCCCTGCCCACGGCGGAATGGACCCTTTTGCGCCAAGGCTTTGGCCAAATTCAAGTGATTTTTGCAGGGTCAACAAAGCAACAACCCCGACAAAAATACCGGCAGAAGAGGGGTTGCGCCCATAATTAATACCAAAAGGAACGGCAATAAATGGCAATAACAGCAATAAATAGGCGCGCGCCAGTCGCAAATGCAGGGCCGAATTATTGACACTGGGGGCGAGGCCGGGAAACAGGGCGCCTTTGCGGTTTTTAAATAATTCGGTTGAGGTCAGTTCCCGTTCATCATCCCCGCGCGCCCGAAACCGTGTGTCATGGATGGTGCCCGTAACGGAACTGGATGAAAATTCAATTTGCCCACTGACCTGCTTGTCAGCCGTGACCCGAAACCCGTTGCCCTCGGATAATTGTAAAACCGGATCACCAGTTTCTTCGCGTACAATTAAATCCCCTTGTGCCGCAGTTGTGATGTTAAGCCCACCATCTGCGAGTTTTTCATAAATGAAAACAGGGCCAATGCCGGCTTTGCTGGATTTACTACTGGCAAAAAATGTACGATTGCCAACGGTTGTGAACTGTCCTTCGCGCAAAACGGCCGCAAAGGATTGTTGTTTTACGGAATGCACGACCTCGCGGTAGCCATACCGTCCGATGGGCTGCATATATCCTTCGATAAACAGGGTGAACCCGAACATGACAAACGAGACCAGAATAAACGGTTTGGTCATATGGAACAAAGATACACCCGCCCCGAAGGCGGCGGAAAGCTCGCTAGAGCGTGAAAATCTATCGATTGTCATAATCGTGCCCAACATCAGGGCCATCGGTATGGCAATGCCGAGATAATGGGGCAGAAGGTTGACGACCATCTGGGTGGCGTCACTTGCCGGATTGGTCGACGCGGAGACAATTTCAAAAATGCGTAAAAGCCGTTCAAGCAAAAGTACAGCTAGGGCAAAGACAATTAAACCGCCAATGGAGGTGTAAGCACGCTTAAACAGGTATCTATTGAGCTGTCCCAAAACTGTGTTTATACCTTTACAAGTACGCAGAGCTTTTCCACTATTTAATCGTGAGAGAAAGCAACGGTTTATTTAGCCTTATTGGATACGTAATTTATACTATGAACACAAGACTTCACAACATATTCCTTGCAGTAATTCTGCTATCAAGCGCAACATCGGTTGCCAGTGCCGATGACGCGCCGGTTTTACGGCGTATTCACCCGACTTTGGAGATTTATGAGGGCGAAGCCGCCGATATATGTGATCCGCTTACGACCCAAGTACGCATCACGGTCAATGGCAGCTTAGGCGGCGGCATGCTGACCTTGGAGCTGTATAATGACCCAAAACATTTCCTGTCCAAGAAGGGCCGTATTCGTCGGGTGCGTGTGCCGAGTGTCATAGGCACGCAAACCGTGTGCATAAACGAAAGTGTCACTGGGAGCTACGCTGTCGCAGGTTATCACGATATTGACGGTAATCGTAAATTGAAGAAAAAATGGAACAAAGCCCCGCGTGAACCGTTCGCTTTGTCCAATAATCCCTATATCAAAGAGTTACATTTCCCCAAATTTTCCGAGAGCGCGTTCGAGCTTATTCACGGCGGGACAAATATAACTATTGAACTTATTGACTTAAAAAAGCAAAAGAGAGAACGCAAAGCGGCCCGCAAAAAAAGATAGCCGCATACCAAGAGGCTCTTCGTGCAAAATACATACTCCACAGTACCCGTCTCCATTGTACCCGTCAGCGACAAAAAACAGCTCAAGCAGTTTCTGGATTTCCCATATGATCTGTATCGTGGGGAAGCGCATTGGCGCGCCCCCTTACGGTTTGACCGTGCAACCCAAATCGATCCCCAAAAAAACCCGAACTTGAAAGGCTTGGAAATACAACATTTCCTAGCGCTTAAAGGCACGGAAATTGTTGGGCGGGTCTCAGCAATTGTAAATCCACACTATTTGACCAAGCACAACGACAATACCGGTCATTTCGGCAATCTGGATACACAGCCTGACCCTGAAATTATGAAAGCCCTGTTTGGAACAGTCGAGACATGGCTTAAACAACGCGGGTTAACCCGTATTCTTGGGCCTTTTAATATGGGTATCAACGAAGACCTCGGGTTATTGGTCGATGGGTTCGATACGCCGCCAGTTGTCGCTATGCCTTATGGCCGCTCCGATTATCAGACCACAATTGAAGGGTTAGGCTTTACCAAAGCTAAGGATATTTTGGCCTTTTGGACAAATATGCACGAGGGTTATCCACGCGCACCCGCCGTCGATTTACTGGTCAAAATGGTCGATACCAGAGCTGATTATAATCTACGTCCGATGAAAAAGGGCAAGCTGAAACAAGAAATGCGGTTGGCGGTTGATATCTTTAATGATGCGTGGTCGGAAAATTGGGGGTTTGTGCCGTTTACCCATGAACAAGCCGATCATATGAGCGGTGAGATGATGCCAGTCCTCATCCGGGATTTTTTCTGGTTTGTTGAATATAAAGGCGAACCAGCGGCCTTTCTTTTGATGTTGCCGAATGTAAATGAGGCTTCGGTAGGTCTGGACGGTAAACTTCTTCCGTTCGGGTGGGCCAAGTTTGTCAACCGTTTGAAGTTCAAGCAAATGAAAACATCACGTATTCTTTTCATGGGCGTCCGCAAAGAATTCCAGGGCAAACGCTCGGGCACAGCCATGGCCGGAGCTTTGAGCGAAAAATCATTCGAAATGGCGAGAAACCGTGGCTACACTCACACAGAAATGTCGTGGATTCTCGAAGATAACAAAAGCATGATCCGGATTATCGAGCAAGCCAAAGGCGTGCCGTATAAAACTTACCGCATGTATGAAAAGCCGATCACGGAATGAAACCCGTAAGCGCGCTGATACTTGCCGGACAAAGGTGCAAAGACGGGGAACCTCTCCCTGACGCCCTGTGTGCGCATGCGGGCGTGAAATGGAAAGCCCTTCTGCCCATTCACGGCAAACCCATGACGGACTATGTGCTTGAAGCATTGAAGGCTAGCCCGTCTATTGCGGCCCCGTTCTGGATTAGTGGCCTAGACAAAAACCTTATTGATGAAAGCGCACATCAAAGCCCGTCTGCGGACGGGCCTGCCAGCAGTGTCGTTTTGGCCGCTGAAGCGGATTTGCCATACCCTTTCCTCGTCACCACTTGCGATCATCCACTTCTGACCCCGGAGATGGTCGAATATTTCATCAAAGCGGCAGAGGAAAGCGGCGTGGATTTTGCGCTCGCATTCGCCAGCAAAACAATCATTCAGCCTGCGTATCCACATGTAAAACGCACCTATTTAAAATTCAAAGACGAAAGCGTGTCGGGGTGTAATCTGTTTTATGTTCGCAACGAACAAGGCCTTAAGGCTATACGCTTCTGGCAGGCCGCACAACATGACCGCAAGAAACCGGTAAAGCTTGCCAGAAGGCTTGGTATTGGCATGTTGTTTAAATACATAAGCGGCCAATTGACCATGGGAAAAGCTTTCGAACATGCCTCGAATGTCTTACAGATAAAGGCCAAACCTATCCTACTTCCCTTTGCCGAGGCGGCCATAGATGTCGATAAACCCTCCGATTTAACCCTTGTGACAGAGATATTATCCAAACGCATATGAATGAGAATCTGGACATTAAAGAAAAGGGCACAGTCGGACGCAGGGTGGCGGCGAATACGGGCTTGATGGTGGGGGCCAAGGCGGTTTCAGCGATCATTGGCTTGGTATCATTGATGATGATCACCAATACCCTCCCTATTGCCGATGTCGGCATTATCCTGTTCTTGCACGCCTATATGCTGTTTTTCGCCGAGGTGGCAACGTTCCAGTCTTGGCAGGCTGTCATCCGGTTCGGAACACATGATGTCGAGACGAAAAACATTCCCTCGCTTGGGCGGTTGTTCCGGTTTTGTATTGCGCTCGATTTTGTCGGGGCCGTCGTCGCCTTTATTCTGGCTGCAACTGGCCTTATAGCGCTTTATAAAATTTTGCCACTTTTGCCATCCTTTCAATACCAGATGGAATTTGAGAGCATTGACCGTTTTGTTAAATTAGGCATCCCGTATTGCTTGCTCATTCTTGTACATCAAGGCGGCGCTTCAATTGGATTATTTCGCCTGTTCGATAAATTCAAGCCTTTGGCATTGCAAGTTTTAGTCATGCCGGGGTGCCGCTTGGCGGGTGTGCTTTTCGCCTATACGAGTGGCTTGGGCTTATACGGATATTTAGGGGCCTGGTTTTTTGGGTCACTATGTGGCTATCTTGCCTTGCCGCTCTTGGCCCTTCTCGAACTTAAATCTCGGAACCTTTTATCTGTCGTCTTCAGTGCGTTTCCAACCCTGAAGATCAAGCGCAAAGGTGTATGGGCATTCGTATGGAAGGCCAATATTGACGCGTCATTAGCGACAGGTACGACCCATTTACCGGTTCTACTGGTGATGCCGATCTTTGGCCCGGCATTTGTGAGCGCCTATAAAATCGCAGACGAAATCGCCAAGCTTCTCTCCACAGGTGTCCTCTTGCTGGATCAGGTTATCTATCCCGAATATGCCCGTATGATGCGGCGTGGGCAGGGCGATAATATCTGGAAAATCGTCATCAAGGCGAGTGTCGTCATGTTGTTTACAGGGCTGGTGTTTTCCGCTGTCGTAGCCGTATTTGGCCCGCAAGTGATACATATTTTCGGGGAAGGGTATGAAGATGCGGTGATGTTGTCTGTCTTGCTCGTGTTGGCGGCGTCCCTGATGGGGGTTTTGGCGCCAATTTATCCCGTGTTCTTTGCTGTGGGGCGTCCCGAGCTGGCAATATTGGCGCGCGGGACAGGGCTGGTGTTTTATATAGGGCTCATCTTCGTGCTCAGCCAGTATCTGGGTAAAACGGGCCCCGGATGGGCGGCCATTTTTGGAAACCTTCTGGCTGTTGTTTTTGCAGTCTGGCTTGCGAAAAGAGCTTTGCAGGCACAGGCAAAATCCGATATGTCTACACCATGACCAACCGGAATATTGTAATCTTCGATCTTGATGAAACCTTGACCCAAAAGGGAACATGGGGGCGGTTTGTCGTCGGGTCTATACGGGGTAAGCCCCTGAAATGGCCCCCGTTTGTGGTCAGAACCCTCATTGCACAAATCCGCTACATGCTGGGGCATGTCCCGCGTTCATATGTGAAAGAGACGATGATGTGTTGCACGCTTCATGGGCATTCACGCCAAGAAGTCGAAGCCATGGCCGAGATATTTGCGCAAAACGAAGTTGCCACAGGATTGCGTGCCAAGGCCTTACACGTGCTTGAACGGCATAAAAACGCAGGGGACCGCATCCTTATTGCCAGTGCCGCGGTCGATCTGATCGTAGACCCTATTGCAAAGCGGCTTGGCATTGACGAGGTCGTCTGTACCAAAATGGCCTATTGCCAAGGCGGCTATCTAGAGAAAAAACTCGGGAGTGCCAATTGCTACGGACAAGGTAAGCTGGATATGGTGAAGAGCTATCTGGCCCAAGATGCCGATTTTAAACGTGATCACACGCATATCACAATGTACTCAGATAGTCGCTCCGACCTTGCCATTCTGTGCTGGGCTGATGTAGGTATAGCGGTACACCCAAGTCCACGCCTCGCAAAATGCGTAGACGAACACGGGTTTGAAGTACAAACGTGGGACTAAAATAATATGCGCCTTCTGAGCACACTGATGCGCCGTTTTGTCAAAATCGGCCAGCTAACTATTCTTGATGTAAACGGGAAAGCCTATGTATTTGGGCAGGAGGGGGCAGAGCCGAGCGCGACCGTAAAACTGCACGATAAAAAGCTCTACCGAACCTTGTTTCTCAATCCCGAGCTCAAAGCCGGGGAAGCCTATATGGACGGCACACTGACCATGGAAGAGGGCAGTATCCGCGATTTTTTAAAAATATTCGCCCTGAATGCCGCCAATTTACGCGGCCAGGGCCACCAAAAACGTATCCGAACATTTTATAAAAAAATGAAACGCCTTCATCAGCGGAATATCAAATCAGTGGCCAGCAAGAACGTACAACACCATTACGACTTGTCGAACGATTTCTATAAATTATTCCTCGAAGAGGACATGCAGTATTCCTGTGCCTATTATGAGCACCCGGACGCAACGCTGGAAGAGGCGCAACTTGCCAAAAAACGTCATATTGCCGCAAAACTGGACTTGAAGCCCGGACAAAAAGTGCTTGATATTGGCTGTGGTTGGGGCGGAATGGCCATGTATCTGGCGGAAAATTTTGACGTGCATGTAACGGGGGTGACCCTGTCTGTCCAGCAGCATAAATTAGCAATTGAACGGGTGATAGAGCGTGGTTTGCAGGGCAAGGTCGATATTTTATTGCAAGATTACCGCGAACTGACGGGGCCATTTGACCGCATTGTCTCGGTGGGCATGTTCGAACATGTTGGCGTGCCGCATTATCTCGAGTTTTTCACCAAGGTCTCGGATTTACTCACGGACGAGGGCACCATGCTACTGCATTCTATCGGGCGCAGGGGCGGGCCGGGTTCGACGGCACGTTGGGTTAGAAAATATATTTTCCCGGGCGGATATTCTCCGGCTCTATCGGAAACTTTGGCCGAGATTGAGAAATCAGGTTTGTGGACAACCGATATAGAGATTTTGCGCCTGCATTACGGGGAAACCTGTCTTGAATGGGACCGCCGTTTTCAGAAAAATCGAGCGAAAATTGCAAAGATGATGGATGAGCGGTTTTGCCGGATGTGGGAGTTTTATCTTATTATTAGCGCCTATTCATTTCTCTATAGCAAGAACATGAATTTTCAAATACAGCTCTCTAAACAGGTGGGTAATTTGCCCATTACCAGAGACTATATGCAGGTTGCAGAGGCAGCCTTAAAGTAGGCAAATATGCAGGTAGGCAAATATGGCAAATGCTGACATTCCGGCTCCCGACCGTCCTAAATCCATTTCGGGCGGGCGCCGTCGTTTTATAAAGAAATTTGGCAAGAAGGCTCTCCTGACGGTTTCCAATATTCAAACAAAGCAATCTCTTGTGCCCACGACCCCATTTGTGTCTGTGGATCATTTTGATTTCTTGCCGCAATTTGAAGAGCATTGGCAAGCCATCGAGAAAGAAGCACAGGCTGTGCTTAAATTTCGCGATGATATTCCGGGGTTTGAAGATATTTCGCCGGACCAATACCGGATCGCCAAAAAGAACCAGTGGAAAACATTCGTTCTCTATGGTTTCGGGACACGGCTTGAGAAAAACACGGCTCTGACGCCCGTATCTGCGAAATTGCTTGAAAGCATTCCAAACTTACAAACCGCATGGTTCTCTATTCTGGCACCGGGCTATCATATTCCAGCCCATAAAGGGGTGACGCGGGGGATATTGCGGGCCCATCTTGGTTTGATTATTCCCAAGGATTTCGAGAAATGCCGTATTCGGGTTGATAGCGAGATCAGGCCTTGGCAGGCAGGTAAGGTGTTTGTCCTTGATGATACCTATGAACACGAAGTCTGGAACGATACCGACGAAGAACGGGTCATCCTGTTGTTCGATTTTGACCGCCCGATGAAATTTTGGGGACGTTTCTTAAATGGCCTGATGATGAAGCTTATGAAAATGACAGCTTATTACCAAGACCCCAAGAAAAACCTCGCCTCCGCCGAAGACCGCTTCGAAGCGGCCGTAAAGCAGGCGGGTGCCAACTTGGAATCCATGAGCGACTAACACTCCGGGATAATCACTAATACCGTCTCACAGACAGGAGCGCCTTTGCCAGCGGTACAGGGCGCTGGTTGACAAAATCGGCATCGACAGCCGAGTGATTGGGCAGGGCTTCTAAGCGCTCAGGCATGCTTTGCCAGCGCCGCAAGATAATTTGCGCTTCTCTGGCAAACAAATAGCAACTCCCCTCGTCCAACTCCCCCGGTGTCGCGTCAAAAATGATCGCCGCGCCGATCGGGAAGTAGGCCGCCATTGCCGGATCATTGGCAATAAGCGCAAATGGCTGCTGTGCATTCGTCGAAATTGCCAAATAATCATGCACCGGGCCAGATTTCACGCCCTTGTCATATACATCGTCATAGAGCGGCCAGGCAATAATCGGGACGTGCTGGATCGGTGTGTCCAGATATTGCCGAGTCGGGAGGTTCTGACCGTTTTGGCCCTCGTCCCCGCTTAACAGCCAATGTGTCGAAATTTTTAAAATGCCGGCAAGCCTGTTGAGTGCGCGTTGACGCGGTGCGTGGGAATCATTCTCCCAATTCGCGACTGTCGGCTGGCTCACATCGGCTGCAATCGCCAGTTCTACTTGTGACAACCCTTGTGACAGCCGGGTCTTCTTTATTCTCTCACCTACAGATTCCACATAACCCTCCCTTTTAAGATGAATATAAAATAAACAAATAATATGCTTTTGCATATTTGTATAGAGAGAAAATGTATTTTCCCAATATATGGGGCTTAATATCATTAAAATGCAGTAATATAGGAAAATTACCCTTTCCTGAACCTAATATGAACAGGATACATATTTAGAACCTTACCAAAAATATATAATTAAAACTAATAATATTCTTGAATAGCTAATATATAGCGATTATATAGAAGCTATCCGAGGGGGTCTTTTACCACCCGCACTTCAGGGACGGAGCGCGGTTATTAACGAGGTTATTATGACTGGTGATTATTGTACACGTGAAGGTGCTGAACGCATCAAAAAGCAAATTGAAGACTATTGGGCAGATCGTGGCCGCCCTGTATCTATCAACCTTGTGCAAGGTGCCTTTTTGGCGTCAATGCGCTCGGCGCGTACGGATGTACGTTCAAACATGGTCAATGGCGTGCCTATGACCAATACGGAGAACTTTGCCTAATCTTTAGGCTGTGTTCCTAAAATAATTTTGAGAGCGGATGGAAGTTCACGGAAAGATCGTAGAACAACATCCGCTCCAAATGTATGTACGGATACGGGGCAGTATCCATAACTCATGAGAATAACGGGTATTTTTGCCGCTCTCGCCGCATATACGTCCGGTGCTCCATCTCCTATCATAACAATCGGTTTTGTGCCGCGATGCCCGACAGCATCAAAAATATGTTGCGCCGCCGGTTTGCATAATTTTGTGTCATTTGCGCCGACAACCCGGTCAAAGAAGCCACTGAGACCTAGTTGTTGCAGCAGTGGGCGCGCCATAGCTCCCGGCTTGTTTGTACAGACGGACAAATGTGCACCCGCCCGTTTCAGTTCGGCCAAAACCTCCACCACACCGGGGTAGGGTCGCGATAAACGCGACAAATCCTGCGCGTATAAACCTAAAAATTGTTTTTGTAAGACGAGAGCCCGTGGTTCGCTTAAGGCGGTATCTGTGCCCTCATAAGCTTTTTTAATCAGCGCCATGGATCCATACCCGATCAGATGCCGTGCTTTTTCCACAGGAATGGGCGTTAGCCCGTCTTCGGCGATCACTTCATTTAAAACCCGTATCAAATCCGGGGCTGTATCCACCAATGTCCCGTCCAGATCAAAGCTCAGTGAAACGGCATTCAGTCTGCTTGCCATAATTTTGTCCCGTATTTGCAGTAAACGAATCGTGCATTCCTGTTTATACTCGGATAAACAGCCAAAGAACCATAGTACGAATCAAGTGCGAATCAAAAGCGCGAAGCAAATGGAGTTTCCGCGAAGCAAATGGAGTTTCGATGACTATTTCCCAAAAACGTGCCGCCGTCATTTTAGCTGCTGGTAAGAGCACACGCATGAAGTCTTCGCGCTCGAAAGTCCTACATCATGTCGGGGGGCGTTCCATGCTGGCATGGGTTGCCGATCTAGCCCGCAGCGTAGGCGCTGAAAAAATCATTGCAGTCGTCGGAGAAATGAACGCGGATGTTCGCGCAGAGGCCGAGCAACTTGGGCTTGAAATTGCAGTGCAGGAGCCACAACTTGGCACGGCTGATGCCGTTCTGGCCGCCAAAGACGCCCTTTCGGGTTTCGAAGGCAATGTGATTGTATTGTGCGCAGACGCGCCTTTAATCCGCGAGGAAACCGTGGCCGCGTCCTTCAAAGCGCTTGAGGCGGGCGCAGATGTTGTCGCCGTAGGATTTGTGCCGGATGATCCCGGCAGTTATGGGCGCCTGATTGTCGAAAACGGCGAGCTGTTAAAAATTGTCGAAGCCAAGGAAGCTAGCCCGGCAGAGCTTGCAGTTGATTTTTGTAATTCCGGCATGTTGGCAGCACAGTGCACTCATATGTTCAACGCTTTGGCCAAGGTGACAAATAACAATTCCAAAGGTGAATATTATCTAACGGACGTTATCGAAATCACCCGGGGGTTAGGCAAGAAAGCCGTTGCCGTTCAAGCCTCTGCTGATGAAGTTTTAGGGGTAAATTCCCGCACCGATCTGGCCTTGGCCGAGCAAGCGTTTCAACAAAGAATGCGTGCGCTTATGATGGATAATGGTGTCACGCTGCGCGATCCTGAAAGCATTTATTTCGCGTGGGATACATATATCGAGCCTGATGCAGATATTGGCGCAAATGTTGTTTTCGGCGTTGGTGTGCATGTGGAAACCGGAGCTGTGATCCATCCGTTCTGCCATATTGAAGGTGCGCATGTCGGCCCGAATACACAAATTGGCCCCTTTGCCCGCCTGCGTCCCGGCGCGAATTTAGCTGAAGGATCCAAGGCCGGAAATTTTGTCGAAATCAAACAGTCGGACATCGGAAAAGGAAGTAAAATCAGTCACTTATCGTACATAGGTGATTCAAAAATCGGCGAGAATGTCAATGTCGGTGCGGGCACAATCACCTGTAATTACGATGGATATCGCAAGCATCAAACTATCATTGGCGATGGGGCCTTTATCGGTACCCACTCTTCGATCATTGCGCCGGTGACAATCGGGGCAGGTGCATATCTGGCAACGGGTGGGGTGATCACCAAAGACGTGCCCGAAGATGCATTGGCTCTCGGGCGTGCCCCCCAAACCAATAAAGAAGGCTGGGCCAAACGCTACCGTACTGCCCAGGAAAAACGCCAAAAAGAGAAACGTCAAAAAAACAAAAAGGATAAATAGGATGAGCAAGGCAAAAACAAACGCTGCCATTGCGGCACTGGACATGGTCGAAGACGGCATGGTTCTGGGGCTGGGGTCTGGCTCTACGGCCGAGATATTTATCGAACTTTTAGGGGAAAAAATTGCGCATGGTTTCAAAGTGCAAGGCGTACCGACCTCACAAGGGACAGCCGATTGCGCCAAGAAATTCGGCGTGCCTCTCCTTGATCCCGACAAGGTTGAACGTATCCATCTTACCATTGATGGTGCGGATGAGGTCGACGAGAATTTCCAGATGATCAAGGGTGGCGGTGCCTGCCTGTTGCGCGAGAAAATCATTGCGGACAGTTCCGAGCATATGGTCGTTATTGTCGACGGTACGAAAATGGTAAAGACACTGGGCGCATTTGCGCTCCCCGTCGAAGTTGATCCGTTCGCGATGGCCCTCACGGCCGAGCGGATTTACACAGCTTTAATGCAAGCGGGTTGTAAAACCGCCTCAACGACACTACGTCAAATAAAGAACGGGAAAGGCCCGTTGGTAACGGACGGCGGGCATTACATCCTCGATTGTGCCTGCACCAGCATTCCTGACCCCCGTCTCACAGCAAGTTTACTTGTCTCTATACCAGGTGTCGTGGAGCATGGTCTATTCATTGATCTTGCTGATACAATCATCATTGGTGAAGAGGAAATTGCAAAAGTTATGGAGATTGTCCGTGAGTAATTATGATTATGATCTATTTGTTATCGGTGCTGGTTCTGGCGGTGTACGGGCCGCGAGACTGGCCGCAGGACTAGGTAAGAAAGTCGCCGTAGCTGAAGAATATCGCGCCGGCGGCACTTGTGTCATACGTGGCTGTGTTCCCAAAAAATATCTGGTTTACGGGGCAGAGTTCGGCAAAGCCCTGAAAGAAGCGTCCGGCTATGGCTGGAGCATTAAGGGTGCCAAATTCGACTGGGCCAGCTTACGCGACGAAATCCAGACCGAAGTCAGCCGATTGTCAGCAATTTACGAAGGTGTATTAGAGCGCAACGGCGCTGATTTCTTCTCTGAACGGGCCGAATTTACCGGCCCGCATTCTCTACGGCTCATGAAGTCGGGCAGGGAAATTACCGCCAAACATATTCTGATCGCCACGGGGGGCACACCATTTGTGCCGGAAATGCCGGGTAAGGAATACGCGATCACCTCTGACGAGGCTTTCCTCCTTGATACATTACCCGAACGGGTCATGGTGATTGGCGGCGGATATATCGCTAGTGAATTTGCCGGTATTTTCGCCGGCCTTGGCGCGAAAACCACACAGGTTTACCGCGGAGACAAGCTGTTGCGCGGCTTTGATGAAGAGGTGCGTGAAGCTGTCGGGGCAGGTCAGATACGCAATGGTATTGACGTTAAATTCGGCCAGTCTCCGGTTTCGATCAAAAAGATCGGCAACGGGTTTAAGGTTACATTCGAAGATGGATTTCAGGCCGGAACGGATTTAATCATGATGGCCACAGGCCGTCTACCCAACACTCAAGGACTGGGTTTGGAGAAAGCCGGTGTGAAATCGGACGAGAAGGGGGCTGTAATCGTGAACGCCCAGTCAAAATCCAATGTTGGGCATATCTACGCGGTCGGCGATGTCACCAATCGGGTCAATTTGACCCCTGTTGCGATCCGCGAAGGCATGGCTTTTGTTGAAACCGTATATAAAAACAACCCGACCGCCTATGACCATTCGGATATCCCCAGTGCCGTGTTCACCATGCCGCCTGTCGGCACGGTCGGCCTCTCCGAAGCCCAAGCACGGGCTAAATACCGCACAATCAAAGTCTACAAAACCGATTTCCGCCCAATGAAAAACCTGTTGTCCGGTTCCGAGCACCGGTGTTTCATGAAACTGATTACCACGGGCAAGCGCGAGAAAGTCATCGGTGTGCACATTGTTGGCGACTATGCCGGTGAAATCATTCAAGCTGTCGGTATTGCCGTGAAAGCCGGCCTCACCAAAGCCCAGTTTGACGCCACATGTGCTGTCCACCCGACACTGGCGGAGGAATTGGTGACGCTTTAATTGATGAAGCTCTAAAGGGCGGCGATGCCGCCCGCCACACTCACAACCCCGATGGCCAGCAATATCTGACCACCCGCATACAACACCCAGTTCAGTTCTTTCCCCATTGGCAGTTTGAACTTGAATTTTTCAACCGACAGCACAACGTCGGACGCAATAAACATCAACGCACCCAGCGGGATGAGCGCTGTCATTGCTGTGGTTGTAAAGGCGGTAATCCCCATCAGGCAAATAATAACGGAATACATGGCAACGGGAATGACGAGTTCTTTGTCAAGGGATGGGCGTAGCCACAGAAAGAAGCCTAGATTAAGGGCAATCGTCACGAGCACGATCGTGTATTCGCTCATTGTGAAAGCGTGTAAAGGCACCATCATCGGCCAAAGGTGCACGACAAAGGCAATGTGGGCTGCAAAGAAGGCGAATAGGCCCGGGGTGAAGGCTTTGTCTTCGGGGAGATCAAGGTAGAAATCTCCGAGAGCCGAGAGCAGGAATCCGACAGCCATGACCATCACGGGTGCGCTCGGGCTGGTCACACAATAAACGGCGAGACACACACCCATAATAGATTTCACAAACGGACGTATCGACGAATACCCCCGCAACCGCAGAACAGGGAAAATCACGGCCCCAAGCAGAGCGCCCCATAACCAATATGACTGTAAATCCATATGTCCCCCGTAAAATTTGCCGATTTATGACTTTATCTCAGCATAAACTCGTTTTTTAGCTTGAATTTTGTGCCATATGAGGGCTTTTATGCTGACTTGTCCATCGATTATCCAGATCGACCAACCAGATCAACTATGATGGAAGAAATTTAGGAATACGCACATGAGCACCTCAAGTCAAAAATGGTCTCCGTCGAGCTGGCGCACAAAACCGGCCAAACATATCCCGGAAGATTACCCTGATGCCCAGCATCTGGCAGATGTGGAAGCGACCTTAAGTGGGTATCCGCCTCTGGTTTTTGCTGGTGAAGCCCAGCGCCTGAAAAAACGCTTGGGTGATGTGGCCATGGGCAAAGCCTTTTTGATGCAAGGCGGAGATTGTGCCGAGAGCTTCCGCGAGTTTCATCCTGACAATCTGCGCGATATGTTCCGCGTGATGATGCAAATGGCCGTCGTGTTGACATATGGCGGCGGCAAGCCCGTGGTCAAAGTCGGCCGGATTGCCGGTCAATTTGCGAAACCGCGCAGTTCGCCTATCGAGGTTCGCGACGGGGTGACACTTCCAAGCTATCGTGGTGACAACATAAATGGCATGGATTTCACACCAAAATCGCGCACGCCCGATCCCGAGCGGCTTTTGAAAGCCTATGGACAGGCGGCCGCAACCTTAAACCTGCTGCGCGCGTTCTCGACAGGTGGCTATGCGAATTTACGCAATATCCATAAATGGACTCTTGGTTTTGTCAGCAATAGCGAGCAAACCCAGCGCTATCAGGAACTTTGCGATAAAATTACCGAAGCTATGGACTTTATGGAAGCTTGCGGGGTCACCCCCGACAGCACGCCGCAAATGGCCTCGACCGAATATTACACAAGCCATGAAGGGCTGTTACTGGGCTATGAACAAGCCATGACCCGTATCGATAGTACGACAGGGCGTTGGTATGACACATCCGCGCACATGTTGTGGATTGGCAATCGGACACGGCAATTGGACGGCGCGCATGTGCACTTCCTAAAAGGGGTCGAAAATCCTTTAGCCATTAAAATCGGGCCGGAACTTCAACCTGATGAACTTTTACGCCTCATTGACGCCTTGAACCCGGCCAATGATCCGGGACGCCTGACATTGATCGCCCGTTATGGGCGCGAGAATGTCGCGAAGGAACTTCCGACCTTGGCCCGTGCAGTGCAAAAAGAAGGCCGCCATGTGGTCTGGTCTTGTGATCCAATGCACGGCAATACCCGCAAAACCGACTCCGGGTATAAAACCCGTCCATTTGACTGGATTTTGACGGAAGTAAAAACCTTCATGCAGGTTCTGCATTCAGAAAATTGCTGGCCTGGTGGCGTGCATTTTGAAATGACAGGGCAGAATGTAACCGAGTGTATCGGTGGTGCCAAAGCGGTGCGTGAAGAGGATTTGTCCTCACGCTATCACACCCATTGTGACCCACGTTTAAATGCGGATCAGGCTTTGGAGCTGGCATTTTTGATTGCGGAAGAATTACGGGCCAATCGGGTGGTGAAGCCGTCCGCCATCGCTGTTTAGCCGTAATAAATTACAAGGCTGATCATAGTCAGGAGGTTGGCGGTAACTGCAGCGAGTGTTGTTACCGTTAGGATGCTGACCGACAATACTATTGCACGCCATAAACGACCCCATATGGAGGTATGAGGAAAAGCGCCCCTATACGCAGTCAAGCAATCGATAGATACAACAATAACTCCGGTCATTGATGAAAAAGTCACGAGATGCTCTGGGCTGATGAATTTGTTGAACATCATTAGAAACAAACCTATGAACGTGCTTGGGATGATCGTTGCAAACACATTTCTTTGCCTGACAACATAGGGCGTTTTACGGTTCCATGCTCGATAGATTCCTGAAAAAAGAAGTAAAAAGATGGTGCTACAAACTGGTATAAAACCAAAATACCAGCGGATAAATTTAGCTGATGCGGCTTTTGTCGTCACATCTTCTGGTAGGGACACTCCCCCTGCGTCCACAACGTTTCCGAGGAGTTGCGCGAATAATTGTACTAGGGGGCTGTCATTGCTTGCCCAGAAGAATTGAAAGAAAAATGTTAGGGCAATGAGGGTGAACCATAATCGGAAGGAGGGGGTGAATTTTTCGCCCCAATCCTGAATCCAGGCGGCTTGATAATAGTCTTTCGGCCTGCGAATACTGGTCCAGAGCGTCTTTACCTCCTTCATATTCAGGCCAAATATATCTTCCAAAAATCCGTCAAAGCTTTCAATGTCGGCTTTGGGGGCAGATTTTTGTGCTTCGTTGCCCATAGGAGCTCCTTAAGAATAATACAGCGCCATGCTGACGACGGCGAAAATTTGCGTCATGATTGCTGCGACAACTATGATGACGAAAAGGCAAAAGGAGAGTAAGAGCGCGCGCCAGAGGCGACCGCCCAGCCGAGCTTCGGAAAATCCACCTCTGAAGGCGGTTATGAAATTAACAGCCGTATAAATGAGCAGGGAGAACGTGGTGAATGTTGTGATCTGATCCGCGCTAATATAGCGTGTCAGCATGGCCATAAGCAGGCCTATGGCGGTACTCGGCAACACGGTCACAAATACATATCTTTGTCTGAGGACATAAGACGTCTCTCTCTGCCAAGCCCGGAAAACAACGGGCAAAAAAAGCAAAAACAATGCAGTGACAAGTGGGAGCAGCCCGAAATACCAACGGCTAAATATGATCGCCGCCCATTTGGGGCTTACCCCTTCAGGGAGGGGTGTTGCCGATGTTTCGAAGCTGCGTGTGATAGACTCGATCATACTGCTATATTGCCGCCCCAGAAAAACTGAAGGAACACTGTCAGAGCTGACAGGGTGAACCAAAGCCGGAATGAAGGGGTGAATTTGTCGTGCCAGTTGGGAGAGCTACAGGCTTGAAAATAGGCTTTAGGGTTGGCAAAGCTCGTCCACAGAGTTTTCAATCCCCGTATGTTGAGGCCAAACAAATCTTCTAAAAAATCATCAAACCCGATCGTATTCGCGTCTAGGCGATCTTTGTTGTGTGTCTTTTCCATAATCACCCTTTGTTTGCGTCATATATAAAGGCGCGACAAAAAGATATTAAAAAACCGCCCCTGATTTCAGAGGCGGTTTTGTATTCAAAATCATTTTACCCCATTAAAGTATGGGCGTGTTTTATAGATCTTTAAGTGCTGCAGATGGTCTAAACTGAGTAGAAGTTTTTTCTTTACTCATCATCATTTTACCCGTTGCAGGATTGCGCATTTCACGTGAAGGACGAAACTTGGCAATAAATTTGCCAAAGCCCGGCATGTTAACTTCGTTACCAGCTTTAAGTTGGCCAACAACAGTGCCTGTGAAAGCGTCAACAAATTCGCCAGCCTGTGCTTGTGTCGTTCCGCAGGCCTCAGCAAGTGCGCCGATAAGTTCTTTCTTGTTCATGGGTTACTCCCTTAAGTGTTCGTCCTGCCCAGTATGCGCAGAATCATTGTGTACACATTGGTCACTTCAAGACATTAACGCAAGGTTAATTGCCGCAAAAACATGCGCTATAACGACGATTTATGTGAGTTTTACCAACATTTTGCCCTGCTTGTCACCGCTGAACAGGCGCAAGAAAGCTTCGCCCGCATTTTCAATGCCGTTCAGCACAGTTTCATGCTGAACCAGTTTGCCTTCTGCCATAAGCGGGCCTAGCTTGGCAAAATATTCTAGCGCGAATTCTTGATAATTTGAGACGATAAACCCTTGTAATCGCAAAGATTTCCCCACGATCATCACCAAGTTGCTTGGCCCGGGTGCTGGCTCGGCATTATTGTATTGTGAAATCATCCCGCACGCCGCAATCCGGCCAAACATTTTCATGGTATTCAGGGCCGCTTCAAGCATTTCCCCGCCTACATTTTCAAAATACACATCAAACCCGTCCGGAGCGGCCTTCATTAGGGATTCTGTCAGATTTTTCGTGGTTTTGTAGTTGATCGCGACATCAACACCATGTGATTCGAGCCATTTACACTTATCGTCCGTCCCTGCAATGCCGACAACACGTGCCCCATCGGCTTTGGCCAACTGACAAACTGTGCTACCCACGGCCCCGGCCGCCCCTGAGACAAGTACGGTTTCCCCCGGTTTGAACTCGGCAACTTTATACAGACCCGCATAGGCGGTCAGGCCTGGCATACCGGCAACGCCCAGGAAAGCTTGTGGTGGAATCAGAGCCGGATCGATCTTTTGCAATAACATTTTTTGCAGGTTTTCAACCGAAGCCGTAAACACTTCACGCCAGCCAAGCATGCTGACAACCCAGTCGCCAACCTTGAAATCCGGGTGCCCGGAATGAATAATTTCCCCGACCGCGCCACCTTCCATAGGCTGTCCCAACTCGAACGGGGCAATATAGGTTTTGATGCCGGTCATACGCCCGCGCATATAAGGATCGACACTCATCCAATGATTTCGAACTGTAATCTCGCCGTCTCCTGCGGGTGCGATTTCTGTCGTCGTCATCTGAAAATCGTCTGAAACAGGCATCCCCTTTGGATAATGTTTCAGGCACATATTACGTGATGTTAGTGTCATGGGGCGCTCCGTTTTTTAAGCAATTTGTTGCATATTATACAAACTAGCACTTGAATGGGGCACGTGAATAGGGGTTAATAGCGCAAACACAAATAAGTGAGGGTAAATGACTGAAAAATCGTTGAGAATTGGCGTGATCGGTGCAGGTGTGTTTGGAAATTTCCATGCGGGAAAATGCGCTGCCCATCCCCGTCTTGATCTTGTCGGTATTTTCGATCCCAATCATGACAAGGTACGTTTGTCCGCCCAAAACCATAACACACGGGCTTTCGACAATTGTAACACGCTTCTGTCGGGCGTAGATGCGGTAATTGTGGCGTGTCCCGCCGTGCATCATGGCCCGATTGCTCTGGCGGCCTTGCGGGCAGGGCGGCATGTCTTGGTCGAAAAACCGATTGCCAATACGCTGGAAACCGCCCGTGATATGGTACAGATCGCACAAGATAAAAACCTGGTTTTGCAAGTCGGGCATCAGGAACGATTTGTCGGGCGCGCCATTGGCCTTGATAAAGCCCCGAAGCGCCCCGTGCACATTAACGCGACCCGTTTTGGCCCCGTATCGGATCGGGGAACCGATGTATCGGTGACGCTGGATTTGATGATCCACGATTTTGATATGGCGGCGTGGCTTATGGGAAGCCAGCCTGTAAAAATAAGTGGCGAGACCGTATGCGTGTATTCTGAACTGGCCGATACGGCCTCTGTAGGCATGGAGTTTGAAGGCGGAGGTACGGCCTCTTTAGAAGCCAGCAGAGCCAAAGGCGCCCGTGAACGTATCATGCATATCGAATACCCGGACGGGGTTCTACGCATCGATTTTGTCAATAAAACCTTTGAAGATACAACCGGGTACGGGTTTAACTCCGATTTCGCCAACGATCCTATGGCCAAGGACAGTTTGGGATCTGCGGTCAACGCATTTACGCAATCCGTGCTGGACGGCACGCCTGTGGCTGTGCCCGGCATTGCTGGTCTCAATGCGCTCGATTTGGCCCTACAGATAGATAGTATGAACACAGAGACTGAATAAATAAGGGATGAATATGAGAAAATTTTTGAAATGGGCAGGGTACGCACTCGCCGGAATAGTACTTGTCGGTGTGGTCCTGATTGGGCTTAATTTTTCCAATATCCAGCGTCTGCTACGGGTCAATTCTCTGTTTGACGCGGATAAAATCGTTCATAATTTTTCCAATATGAAAGATATACTGGCCGCAGACGAATTGCCAATCAGCGGAACCGTCCATGACTGGTCGGTCTCTCTCACGCCTTTGAACGAAACCTATTCGGATCGCGGTCAGGAAAAATCTGTGAGCGCCATGCTCGAAGAATTACAAACCACGGCCATTGTTGTCGTCAAAGACGGGGTGATTGTGCATGAAGCCTATTTCAAAGGCACGGGCGCGGATGATTTGCGTATTTCATGGTCTATGAGCAAGTCTTTTGTCTCTGCCTTGACGGGATTGGCGCTTGCAAACGGGGATATTGAGAGCCTTGATGATCCGGTGACCAAGTATGTGCCGGGCTTGAAAAATTCCGCCTATGACGGCGTGCCTTTACGCCATGTGATGAATATGGCCAGCGGCGTCACATTTGATGAAAACTATCTGGATAAAAATTCCGATATCAACAAAATGGGCCGGGCCTTGGCGGTTGGCGGCTCTCTGGATGATTTTGCGGCCTCGATCAAAGGTATCAACCGGCCTTCAGGCACGGCGTGGCAATATGTGTCCATTGATACCCATGTGATTTCTATGGTTTTACGCAGCGCCACAGGAGAAACCTTACAAGATTACTTCGTTAAAAACCTCTGGTCAAAAATGGGGGCCGGTGCCGATGCCTATTACTCCACCGATTTGCAGGGCAATGCCTTTGCGCTTGGCGGTTTAAATATGCGCACCCGCGATTATGCCCTGTTTGGCGAGTTGTTTCGTAATCAGGGTCGTCGCGGGAATGTCCAAATCATTCCTGAAGACTGGGTCGCCATATCAACCACAAACACGGCCCCCTTGGCCGCCGAAGGTGAGGGCGTGCCAACACAGGACGGCACCCCGTTTGGCTATGGCTACCAATGGTGGACACCCCCGCATGCGGACGGCGAATATTTCGCTGTCGGCGTCTACGGCCAATATATATACGTCAATCCAAAAGCCGGAATCACCATTGCCCAAAATGCTGCCCACCGGGAGTTTATGAGTGATGACGGGCACGGCGAAAGCTACATGGCCCAAAACATCACCCTGATGCGCGCCATTGCGGAGCATTATAGTGATTGGGAGATGCCTGAATAAGAGCCCCTATGGAAATTCGGCAAATAGCACGTAGCAATTCTTGCCATCTTCCCTTTTCGCCCGAAATTCGGTTTTTCCACTATCGCATTGGCATCCCGGCGCAAATTCGGTTTTGACATTCGAGGAATACCGGAATTGTTTTTGTGGACGTCCAAATAGAATGTTGGGTTTAGTGTCGCCAGCCATATTGTTTAAAGCCCTGTAAGCCTGTGCTTTGGTATTAGCCACGACGGTAATGATTTTGGTCATAATAAAATCCCTATTGTATATTGGTTTCTATGAGTAATCTTTTGGTGTGCTGAAATAGCTCCGAAAATGCTGCCTTCAATTCCTTCGTGTTTGTTGCGGCTTCTAATTCATCCAAACTTTCGGTGTTAGGATGTTGCTCCATGATTGCATCGATTGTTTCTTCAACAAAAATACTGGGGTCTAAGGCAGATTCCATCCGGTTTAAAAACCTGTTGAACATGTTATTACTTGCGTTGGCATTTAAGAAAATATCGAGTTTATTTTTTTCTATTGCCGTCTCGGTTTCCAAAATCTGTGCAGCTTTGCCATCTATTGCAGCTTGTCGTTTTGCCTCATTTTCTCTGACACTGAGTTCGGCCTCAAACAGCTTGCGGCAGGATTTTTTTGTTTGGTCATCTTCATGAAGGCGCTTGTTTTCTAGAATGCCAAGGCAAATATAAATGATTTCAGTTTTGTTATCGAACGCCAGTTTCGTGATATTTTCTACGGTTTGTCCTAGACAAGTTGTGCAAACAGGTTGGTTTTGTTGTGCGGTAGCAGCTGTGCTTTCACCCTTACCTGCAGTGGCCCACATATGTGAAGGTGAGTATAGTTTTGCAAGCTCGTTAACTTGCTTAAGTTCCTCTTTGGCATCCGCAAGGCCTGTTTTCGCTTTATCTCTGTTAGCCTCTGCCGTTCCCATTTGTTCTTTAGCCGCGAGACATTGCGCTTTGAGGTCTTGTGTCGCTTGATCGGCTTCTTGCGCCGCCGTCGCATTCTCAGTGTCAGGTTGATTTGCATTCTCGGGTGCCTCGGGTGTATTTTCGAGAACCGCGCATCCTTGAGCTTTTTTTATATCTTCGTTTTTGTCCAGGTCTTCATATTTTGTTTTCAAAGCTTGGTAGGTTTTTTCCATTGCCTCAAACGCGGTTTCCTTTTCATCAACAACTTTTTTACTTTCCTTGTATTGCTCCCAAATATCGTTGGAGGTTTCGCTTATATTGACCTGCGCTGTGGGAGACAAAATAGTTGATCTACCTCTGCTAACGCCCGTCAATTGTTCAATCGCTAAAACGGCGACCATCATGCGTTGATCGCGGGCGGCCTGAATTTGCATTTCTTGCCTTGAATACGCACCATTCATATGGCGTTCGCATGTCCGAAACATGGACTCGCGCATTAAATTGATTGTTTGTGTTCGCTCTATAGTCGCGGCCGTTTCTGAGTTGGAAAGCCCCAGACTTGCACCTATATCTGTCCCGTTCTTAGCCGCTTTAACCGCAAGGGCTGTTGCATATGCAGAAAACACGTCCGGCGCAGGTTCACTACATATACGATATTGCATGGGGTTGTTTTCGATGTCGGATAGTGTTGGGTTTGTGTTCCCAGCCGCGCCCTTATAACGGTTGATCAGTATCGCACGTTGTTTGCCATCCAGAAATTCAATCTGCCCGCTTTCAGAGATTGTGCTCGTCCGGTGTATGGAGTTAAAATTTGCGGTGGAGCAGGCACTGAGAAACATTGCACAACTTATACCTGCCAATAAAATATGTTTTGCCATGATTGTGCCTCTCATAAAATATGTGCCTGTATATCACGAACAACTTATGCAAGACGTGACGTTCGTCACTACGTCTGATTGTGCTTTTGGCGCTGAGATAATGGGCTTGCATCCTGATGTGCCAAAGCCCATATAGGCACAAATTATTCCCCAAAGCAGGAGCGCCCCATGGCACGTCAATTTATTTATCATATGGAAGGTTTGACCAAAAAATTTGGCAATAAAACCATTCTTGATAACATCCATTTGTCTTTCTACCCGGATGCAAAAATCGGCCTTGTCGGGATTAATGGTTCCGGTAAATCAACCTTGATGAAAATCATGGCGGGTGTGGACACGGACATTAGTGGCGATCACTGGGCGGCCGAGGGGGTCAAAATTGGCTATTTGCCACAGGAACCGCGTCTGGACGAAAGCAAAGACGTATGGGGCAATGTGATTGTCGGGTGTGAAGACAAGAAAATCTTCGATCAATACAACGAAGTCGCCATGAAAATGGCCGAAGACTATACCGACGAGTTGATGGAAGAAATGACCGAGCTACAAGAGCTGGTCGATGCCCGCGATGCATGGGATATTGATAGTAAAATCGAAATGGCCATGCAGGCCTTACGTTGCCCTCCTAAAGACTGGTCCGTGGACACTCTGTCCGGTGGTGAAGCTCGCCGTGTCGCGATTTGTCAGCTCTTGCTGTCCAAGCCTGACTTGCTGCTTATGGATGAACCAACCAACCATCTGGACGCGGAGACCGTGGCATGGCTAGAAAACTATCTGGTCAAATATACCGGCGCTGTCATTCTGATTACCCATGATAGATATTTCCTCGACAATATCACAAGCTGGACATTGGAGTTGGATCGTGGACGTGGCCTCCCACATGAAGGCAATTATTCTTCATGGGCAGGGGCCAAGCATATGCGCATGCAACAAGAAGGCCGTGAAGGGGACGCCAAAGAGCGTGCCCTTGCCCGCGAACTGGAATGGATACGCTCTAACCCCAAAGCCCGCCAAGCCAAATCAAAAGCCCGGATCAAATCCTACGAAGCCATGCGCGACGCGGCTGAAACAGAACAGGTCGGCGTTGCCGAAATCCGTATTCCGCTTGGCCCACGGCTTGGCAGTATGGTGGTCGAGGCCGAAAACATCGAGAAAGGCTTTGAAGACAAGCTCCTGATTAAAGACTTGTCTTTCCGCCTACCGCCGGGCGGCATTGTTGGTGTCATCGGGCCAAATGGCGCGGGTAAAACCACTCTGTTTAAAATGATTACCGGTAGCGAAAACCCCGATAAAGGCACGTTTAAAGTCGGCGAAACCGTCAAGCTTGGCTATGTCGACCAGAGCCGCGATGCACTCGACCCGAAAAACAATGTCTGGCAGGAAATTACTGGCGGTGTTGATGTGCTTAACCTTGGTAAGCGGGAAATGAATTCGCGAGCCTATGTCGGCGCGTTTAACTTCAAAGGTACGGATCAGCAAAAAAATGTTGGTAAATTGTCCGGTGGGGAACGTAACCGTGTGCATTTGGCCAAAATGCTGACCAAAGCTTCCAACCTGCTCTTGCTCGATGAACCAACCAATGATCTGGATATGGAAACCTTGTCGGCTCTCGAAGTTGCCCTAGAGCATTTCGCAGGCTGTGCCGTGATCATCTCCCATGACCGCTTCTTCCTTGACCGGATCTGTACCCATATTCTGGCCTTTGAAGGCGATAGCCATGTGGAATGGTTCGAAGGCGGGTTCTCCGATTATATCGAAGATAAAAAACGCCGCCTAGGCCCGGATGCTGATCTGCCGCGCAAGCTTAAATTTATGAAGTTTGGCCGCTAAAGCTCGCAAGACATTTGATGAAATAAAGCGTGTATGATAGGCTCCTTTCAAAAGGAGCCGTCCATGACCTATATTTTAAAAACCCGTGTTTTCAAATCTCTCTGTCTTGCATCCGTACTAGTGCTCAGTGCCTGCGGCCATACGCCGCTTGACCGTGGCACTATGAAAGCCGAAATCACCGAAATGCTCGCGACCCAGGACGCGGCGTGGAATGCGGGTGATATTGAGGGGTTCATGGAAGATTACTGGAAGTCCGAGGATTTACGGTTTGCCTCTGGCGGAAAAGTCAATAGAGGCTGGCAAGCCACGCTAGAGAATTACAAAACCCGTTACCCTGACAAAGACGCTATGGGGGCCTTGTCGTTTAGGGATTTGGAAATCAAGATTTTATCACGTGAATACGCACAAGTGTTTGGCCGCTGGGAGTTGATCCGCGCCACTGATAAACCGGGTGGGTTATTCACGCTTTTGGTGCAAAATATTGACGGAAAATGGGTTGTCGTTTCTGATCACACGTCTTCGAATGAAGTGCCGTCATGAAGCTTGTAAACACTGTAGCGACTTTTGCGTTAAGCGCAGTAATGGGCGCGTGCTCTGCGGCGCCATATGATCCGGTAACCATGGATCCAGCCTCCATAGATACTGCAAACCCACCCACAACAATAGAGCTGGATTTTTCCAGTCACGGAAGTGCTCTGAACGGGCATTTTTATCTAGCAAACGGGGCGGGGCCACATCCGACATTGATTATGTTGCACGGGTTTCCCGGCTATGAAAAAAACCTTGATATTGCCCAAGCTGTGCGCAGGGCAGGCTTCAATGTCCTGTTTTTCCATTACCGGGGCGCGTGGGGCAGTGAAGGGGATTTCTCGCTCACCCATGTGATTGAAGATGCACTCGCGGCGTCCACTTTCGTGCGCAGTACCGACAGTCTTGAAAAATACCGCATTGATCCAGAACACATCAGTTTTTTAGGCCATTCTATGGGCGGGTTCGCCGCTTTGGCCGCGGGCGCCGCTGATAAAAACGTCGGCTGTATAGCCGCGCTTTCGCCAGCAGATTACGGGCTTCGCAGCCAAAACTTGCCAACAAACCCTGAGGAAATGGAACAAGCACGGGCTGGGTTTATTGCGTATGTGGACGGGGCCGGATTGCTTGGTCATGGCCCGCTCAAAGGTGTGAGCGGATCTGGAATGATGGAGGAAATGGACGCCAATACCGAAGCGTTTAGCGTATCAAAAATGGGGGAGAGCTTTGCGGGCCGTTCAGTTTTCTTGGCCGCAGCCAAAAATGATACGGTTCTACCGCCCCCCGTCTATCACGCCCCAATGGTCGAGGCCTATACACGCATAGCCGATTTAAACCTGACCCACAAAGTGTTCGAAGGCGATCATTCCTATTCATGGACGCGTATGGCTCTAACCAAAGACATTGTCCATTGGTTAGAGACCAATTGTCGTTAGCTTATTCGCCGTAAACTGCGGCCGCAATCATGTTGCGAATTGTTGGGTCAACCGGGTTGATGAATTGCATATGCACAACGACGAATTGTTCGTTTGAGGGATCAATCCAGAAAAACGTGCCTGCAAGGCCACCCCAGTAATAACTGCCATTTGGCACAGGCATGCTTTTAGGGTCTTCAATTTGGCGAAGTTTCACCGCGAAATCGAGCCCGAACCCCATGCTGTCATCAAGCGCACCATTATCTATCTCGCCCAGATGGTCTTGGCGCATCATGTCCAATGTCTCGGTTTTGAGGAACCGCGTACCCTTGTTTTCGCCGCCTTTAACAAGCATCTCGGCAAATTGGGCGTAATCATCAATCGAGGATACGAGACCACCACCACCGCTTTCCAGTTTTTGCTTATCGAGAAAACTACTGTCGATTTTGTAGAGAATACCCTGTGTAATCTTTGGAGAGTTCTCATCCGTAAGCCGGATAAGCACGGGTGCATCCGTCGACATATCCACCACATAGGCCGGGCCGAATTTGTCTTTGTCTTCATCCTTAACCACAAATCCCGTATGGCTCATGCCTAGAGGGGTGAAGATATTATCCTCAAGATATTCCCCAAGGGTTTGCCCTGACAACACCTCGATCAAACGACCCTGAACATCCACGCCGACACTATAAATCCACTGTGTGCCCGGCTGAACTAAAAGCGGAAGTTTGCCGATCTTCTCTGAAAATTCTGCCAGCGTATCCTCGGGCTGCAAAATCATGGCTTTGCGGTATTCCATATCAACGGGCGTGTTGGAAAATTTGCCATAGGTCAATCCCGCTGTATGGCGCATTAAATCGCGAATAGTTACTGGGCGGTTGGGATCAACGAGCACCAAACTGCCGTCTTCGTTTTGCGCAGAGAACACTTGTAAATTGGCATATTCCGGCAAGTATTTGGCGATAGGATCATCGAGCGCAAACTTGCCGTCCTCATACAACATCATCAAACCAACACCGACAATCGGTTTGGTCATAGAATAATACCGGCCTACATCTGTACGCGCGATAGGGATTTGGGCTTCGCGGTCACGGTAGCCTGCTTGCCCGTAATAGCTTTCCGCCCCGTCTTCATAGACCATCACGGATACACCGGGGAGATAACCGGCATCGACAAACTTGTTAAGAGTAGCGTCCAAACGGGCCGCTCGCAGAGTTTGCGGGGTGACAGCAACCGGAGCAGGAATCGGGGCAGGAATTGTCTCTACGACATTTGCTTGTAACGGCGCCTGAGTTGTTGTTGCGCACGCACTTAAAGCGAGAATGCTTAAACCCCCGAGCATAAGCCCGAACTGGTTTTTCCATGATTTTACGGTTTTCATATTTTGATCTCCCCTTATGTTTATATTCATATAGTTTCATATGACTATAAACAGGATCGCGAACAGGGGAAGGGGGAGTTCTCATGATTTTTCACCAAAATGCGTGTTTGCAAACATATGTGCACGACGGCTAAACGATTTTGGAAGGGTGGCTTCACCTTGATTTCAAGGCTGGCAATCTGCTAAAAATACCCAAAGGGGATTAATATGGAACATTTGGATGTAATCATAATAGGGGCAGGCATTTCCGGCATAGGGGCGGGGTGTCATCTCACCATGACCAGCCCGGATCAAACATTTGCAGTTTTGGAAGGCCGCGAAAACCTTGGTGGCACATGGGACTTGTTCAAATATCCCGGCATTCGCTCTGATTCCGATATGTACACATTCGGATATGCTTTTCGGCCTTGGACGGAAGGTCGCGATATTGCCAGTGCAGACTCCATCTTGAAATATTTAAAAGAGACGGCTGAAACCTACGGGGTGGATAAGAAAATCCGCTATGGCCACAAAGTCGGTAAGGCGAATTGGAACAGTACTGAGAATAAATGGATTGTAGACATTCTACCAGCGGATGGCCGCAAGGGCTTCCAGATGAGTTGCAATTTTTTGCAGACCTGCATGGGCTATTACAATTACGAACATGGATATTTGCCGAAGTTTAAAGGCTATAACACCTATAAAGGCACGCTGGTTCACCCGCAAGCATGGCCCGAAGATTTGAATTACACGGACAAAAAAGTTCTGGTGATCGGCAGTGGTGCTACAGCCATAACACTCGTGCCGTCCATGACCGATAAAGCCGCCCATGTCACCATGCTCCAGCGCTCGCCCACCTATGTATTTACCCGCCCTGCGGAAGATAAAATTGCCAAATTTTTGAAACGCATATTCCCGATGCGTCTGGCCTATCGGCTGGTTCGTGCCAAAAATGTGTTGTTAAATATTTACATGTTCAACAAAGCCCGTCGCCACCCTGATAAAGTCCGTGAGTTTTTACGCGATATGACAAAGGATGAACTGGGCGACAGCGTTGATGTCGATGTCCATTTCAACCCGAGCTATGATCCGTGGGATCAGCGTTTATGCCTGATCCCGGACTCGGATTTGTTCAACGTGTTAAAAGATGGCTCCGCCTCAATCATCACTGATCATATCGAGACCTTCACAAAAACTGGTGTCACCCTTAAATCTGGCGAAAAAATAGAGGCGGATATCATCATCCCTGCTACCGGTCTGGATGTGCAATTCTTCGGCGGCATTGATTTGTGCGTTGACGGCAAGAAAATCGAGCCCGGGGATTTGGT
Organism: Robiginitomaculum sp.; assembly: GCA_002733605.1. Taxonomy (GTDB): domain Bacteria; phylum Pseudomonadota; class Alphaproteobacteria; order Caulobacterales; family Maricaulaceae; genus Robiginitomaculum_A. Next base: position 45,634 of record NVWK01000007.1, on the reverse strand, counting down.
CAATTATAAAGGCATGATGTTTAGCGGCATCCCTAATCTGGCAGCCGTATTTGGCTATACCAATGCCTCGTGGACGCTTAAGGCCGATCTCACCAGCGGCTATGTGGCGCGCTTGGTCAACTATATGAAGAAGCACAATTACAATGTTGTGACCCCCGTCCTTGACGGTACCCCTATGCAAACAGAGCCGATTGTCGGTTTGCAATCCGGGTATCTACTCCGCAAAATCGACGCACTTCCCAAACAGGGCGATAGATTGCCATGGCGCAACCCTGAAAATTACCTCAAGGATTACAAACGTATCCGCTGGGGTAAAATAGACGATGGTGTTTTGTCTTTTAAATAAAGAACCGCCATTCAGAATCAGTTGCCCCGTTGCAAGCGCGTGCTAGGGTCTTTGTTAAAGAAGATTCGGGGATTGGTTTGGCTAAACTTTATTTTAATTACTCGGCTATGAATGCCGGGAAATCGACATTGCTCTTGCAGGGCAGCTATAACTATATCGAACGCGGCATGAACACGATGTTGTTGACGGCCGCCCTGGATAATAGGGCAGGCAAGCGCACAATTGCATCCCGCATTGGGTTGGACAGTGCCGCGGATGTGTTCATGGACGGGGACGATGTCTTCGAGATGATCAAAGCCCGCCACGCTGAAAAAATTCTGCATTGCGTCCTGATTGACGAGGCACAATTCTTGTCCAAAGAACAGGTGCGCCAGCTCTCCGATGTCGCCGATGGTCTTGGTATTCCCGTGCTATGTTATGGCCTGCGCACCGATTTTCGCGGCGAACTTTTCCCAGGTTCTGGCGAGTTGTTGGCGATTGCCGATAGCCTGCGCGAGATCAAAACCATTTGTTGGTGCGGGAGCAAAGCCAGCATGGTGCTGAGGCTCGACAGTGAAGGCAAAGCGATCAAATCCGGTGCGCAGGTCGTGATTGGCGGAGAGGACGTTTATGCCTCCGTCTGTCGCAAACACTGGAAAGCTGAACAGCCTTCCGCCGAAGTTTAAACGCTAAGGCTACCCTATAATTTCCTCAGATTTTAGAGCATCAACCCGACAATTGCGGCGCTAATCAGATTGGCAAGCGAGGCAGCCAATACGGCTCTCAGGCCAAAGGACGCCAACTCTGCACGCCGTTCCGGTACAAGCGTACCAACGCCGCCTAACACAATGGCAATGGACGAGAAGTTGGCAAACCCACACAAAGCAATTGTTATAATGGTCGAGGCGCGATCTGACATTGCGCCTTCTCCTAATTCAATAAAACTGGAATAGGCGATAAACTCGTTGACGATAACCTTGTCCCCGAACAGGGCACCGGCTGTCACGGCATCGGCCCACGGAATGCCGATAAGAAACATGATGGGCGAGAAAATCGTACCAACAATGGTTTGCATGGTTAAACCTTCAAATCCGAATATGCCGCCGACACCACCAACAATACCGTTCAGCATGGCAATCAGCGAAATATAAGCAATGAGGGTCGCGCCAATAATAATGGCCAACTGCACACCCTCGGCAGCGCCGACAGCGGCGGCTTCGATGACATTCGCGTGTTTGGTGGTTTCGATTTTAACCGCGCTCGGCGTGGCATCCTGTTCGTCTTTGTCTGCCGGTATGATCAGCTTTGCCATCAAAATACCGCCAGGCGCGCCCATAAAGCTCGCCACGATTAAATACTGCGCCCCGATACCCATCCCGATAAGTCCGGCAAGGATCGAACCTGCGATCGTAGCCATGCCTGTGACCATGATCAAAAACAGGGTCGAAGAGGACGCATCCTTTAAATAGGGACGAACGGCAAAGGGTGCGGAATCTTGCCCGACAAATACATTCATAGAGGCCGAAAGCGACTCGACCCCATTCACCCCGATCACCCGACGCAGGACAAATCCGAGCACCCGCATAATTATTTGCATAATGCCGAGATGAAACAGCACGGACATCAGCGCGCCGACAAAAATGATCACCGGCAATACCCGAATGGCAAAATTAAGCGGTATGTTTTGAGTGGCCCAGTCACCGAAAATAAAGGCAATGCCGGCATTTGAATATTCTAAAACATGCTCAATCCCTCGCGTCGCCGCATGCAGTGCACTTTCCCCGACACCGGTTTTGAAAACAAAAAGCGCGATGGCGAATTGCAGGGCGAGGGCGGAACCTATGATACGAAGACTGATATGTTTACGATTGTTGGAAAATAAATAACCAATGCCTATCAGGACCGCAATGCCCACAAACCCTATCATTTTTTCCATAGCCATATTCCCCTGTTCTGTTCCGGTTTTTCACCTTTTAGCCTTGGATTTGTAAGAGATAGACATATAAAAAGCGAGGAGAAACTTGTGACGCCTATTGAGCCGGCGGCCAATCTAAGGCACATAACACACTATGAATTTCGGACTTCGCATATTGGGTGCGGCTGCGCGTCTGTTTGGGCCACCAAGCCGCACAGGCGATCAGCCAGAACCATCTCCGTTTGATCGCGATGTTGGCGATGCGGGCGTGGCGGCGGCCCTGATTGCGCTCGGGGCAAAACTGGCCAAGGCAGACGGCGTTGTCACCGCAGACGAAATTTCCGCATTTAAAAACGTGTTCCAAGCCAGTACCGAGGCCAGTGACGGCATTGCCCGTTTCTTTGATTTGGCCCGCCAGACCACGCTTGGCTATGAAGCCTATGCCAAAATCATCTATCGAAAGTACAAAAGCCGCCCCGATATTCTGGAAGACGTATTGGACGGCCTATTCCATATCGCCTTGGCAGACGGGATCGTGACAGGGCAGGAGTTACAGTTTCTTGAAACGACGGCCCGTATTTTCCGGTTTAATGAACGCACATTCTTACGTATCCGCATTGCCCATATGGGGCGGGCTGCCGATGATCCCTATTTAATTTTAGGCGTGGATGAAGGTATTTCAGATGTAGAGCTAAAGCGGGCCTATCGGTATATGGCGGCGGCCAATCATCCCGACCGGCTGGCCGCACGGGGATTGCCGCAAGAACTGCAAAAGCTTGCCACCCACAAAATGGCCATGATCAACAAAGCCTACGCCGAAATTAAGGCACGGCGCAAAGCCAATCCGGTTTATGCAAAACTGACGGAATAAAGGGCGTTTTAATACAGTTTCTAACGAAAATGTCATCACCACCCCCTTGACGAATGCCTTCGAAACACTGACATATAAGGTATGAGCAGAGGATACACACTTTCAGGACGACAAAACCCGTTTCAAGCGGCCATACGCGCATTGTTTTTGATCGCGGCCACGATTGGCGGTTTCTTTATATTTGCGGCTTCGGCTGCATTTGCTTTGTTTGTCGTCATTGGGCTCCTTATTCTTGCCTTTATCGTTTTCGTGGTGTTCTGGTTGCGCGCCAAGATTATGGGTAAACCTTTGATGCCAACGTCTAAAATGTACACATTTACAACATTTACCAACGCGCAGTCGCGTCAGACACAGGCCCCGAGTTTTAAAGACCCGTCCAGCAAGAAAAACGCGGAAGTCTCCGATACAGGACCCGTTCTAGACGCACATAAAACGCCTGATGGCTGGAGCGTTGATACCGAATAGGGTGTCCCAAATCTTTTAAAATTTTTTCTGGTTTCGACGCAACAGACCCGCTAAGCCGTGGGTATGCGATTTCTTGATTTTATTGTCCTGTGTTTGTGTTGTCTAATTTGGGGCGGCAATTTTGTGCTTTCTAAATGGATGCTGACCGATTTGGGTTTGCCGCCGTTTTTCTTTGCCTGTGCCCGGTTTGCCGTGGTGAGCCTATTAATGTCTCCATTTCTATTTCCTCTGCCCAAAAAATTCGGGTTTCTGTGTATGGCGGCCCTGTGTGTCGGGGCGCTTCACTTGGCGCTTCTGTATACAGGGTTGAAAACCGCTCCGGCGTCATCGGGGTCGATTGTCGGTCAAACCCTCATCCCGTTTGCAACCATTCTCTCGGTGATTTTCTTGAAAGAACACATTGGGTTGAAACGTGGGCTTGGCATTCTGGGCGCACTTGTTGGCGTCATTGTTTTGATCTACCAACCCGGCGATTTTGCCCTTGATGTGGGATTGATTTATGTGATGATGGCCTTCTTGATGCTTGCCATAGGTTCGGTGCTGATTAAAGGCGTTGGCGAGGTCAGCCCGTGGCAATATTTGGCCTGGATGGGCGTTTTGGCGGTCATTGTACTGGGTGTTGCCAGTGCACTCTTTGAAACAGACCAGATAGCCTTGGCGAAAAAGGCCAATTGGAAGATGGGTGTCGGAATTTTCTACACAGCCATATTGGCCTCTCTTTTTGCCCATGGGCAGTATTTTCGCCTGCTGAAAACCTATGATGTGACCCTGATTGTCCCCCTGACCATGATGACGCCGTTTTGGGGGGTCATTCTTGGTGTGTTGATGCGTGGAGAGCCGTTTGGTACACAATTTATAGTGGGGGCCGTTCTCATTTCAGTAAGTGTGTATGTCATTGCCCGCAGAGGTAAAATTGCGACGGAGGTTGTGTATGAGTAAGCCGAATAAAACCCAAGCAACAGACGGCCCCGTCGAGGATTTCCTCAAGACCATTGAGCCGCAACAAAAACGCGAAGACTGCTTTGCCCTGCTTACGATGATGAAAGATATAACCGGCCTAACGCCAAAAATGTGGGGTAAGGCGATTATAGGTTTTGGTGATTATCACTACAAATATGACAGTGGCCGAGAGGGCGATTCCTTCCGTACCGGGTTTTCCCCGCGTGCCCAATATCTTAGTGTCTATATCATGCCCGGATATGAAAACTATTCGCAGCCTCTTGCCCGCCTTGGCAAACACAAAAAGGGGAAATCCTGCCTGAACATAAAGCGGTTATCCGATATTGATTGCGACGTATTGCACGAAATTATCGCTGACGGATTTGCAGTCATGGCAAAACGCTACCCTTCATGAAAATAACACAAACCCCATCCCCGAACCATGACGCGCGTACTTTACCGGTAAGCCTGTTGGTCTTGCACTATACGGGTATGGAGACAGGGCAGGCGGCACTGGAACGCATGTGCGCCGGGGCGGCCAAGGTGAGCGCCCATTATATGGTGGCCGAGGATGGTCATATCTCGCAATTGGTCGACGAGAGCCGCCGCGCCTGGCACGCTGGTCTCAGCGAATGGGCCGGAGAGAGCAATATTAATTCCGCCTCAATTGGCATTGAAATCGTCAATGGCGGTCATGATTATGGTCTACCGGATTTCCCCGATGTGCAAATAGAGGCGCTAATGTCCCTGTGTCGTGATATCCAAACCCGTCATAATATTTCCCTCTTCGGACTTGTAGCTCATAGCGATATTGCACCCGAGCGTAAACAAGATCCCGGCGAGAAATTCCCATGGCAAAAACTGGCGGCCCACGGGATCGGATATTGGCCTGATTTGAAGCTGTCAGCAAAGACCCAAACCCTGTTTGAAAAAGGCGCGCGGGATCGCGGCGTTGCCATTGTACAATCGGGTCTGGCCTATCTTGGCTACGCAGTCGAAGTGACAGGTGTTCTGGACGCGAAAACCCAATGCATATTGTGCGCATTCCAGCGCCGCTATCGCCCGGCACGGATTGATGGTCAAATTGATGTACACACTATGGAAATTTTGACAGATCTGGCCAATGCCAAGAAAACAGCGCGTACGGCTTAGGGGCACGCGCCGGGTGTTGTGGGCTATTTAGAAAACAGACAGCAATAGAATGTAGGAAGCATGACAGCCTATGGTCATGTGGGGCAACCGATGCCTGTCATGCTTCCTTGTGCTTTTGGCTGCCATTATGTTGCAGATGACAGACCAAAAGCACTGGAGGTCCTTCCCGTCGGTGCATTTGGGGCGCAGATAACGAGAAGGTCGCCCTAAATACAGTTTTAGTACTAAGTGTCTATAAAAAAATGCAGTAAAGCCTAGGGTTTTGTTTTTATCCTGCTTTGTCTGTTGATTTTTAAGGGTAATTTTTTTGTGTTTTTGAGGAAGAAAACGGGAGGAAACCTCTATTCCGCAGCCGTTGATTCGAAATTCTGAGCGGGAATCAGGTTTGGGGAAATTTCCTCATTTGTGATGACCCGTTCACACGCGTCGCAATATACGTAAATTTCAGCTTTAGTGCCGCAATTTTCATGAACCATGCTGATGACAGGGATGTCTTTAGCCAAATGTTTTTCGCTCCAGATCGCCAGCCCCACCAATACGGGTCGCAACTCTTTGCCTACATCCGTAATCAGATACTCATATCGGGCAGGTTTTTCCTGATATTTCCGTTTTTCCATCAAGCCCGCCCGGATCAGTTTATCCAGTCGCGAAGAGAGTAAATTGCGGTTTATGCCCAAGGCCCGTTCAAACTCGTTAAACCGGTACACTTTGGACAAAGAACTGGACAGGATCATCAGTGTCCAACGATCCCCGACAATTTTTAAGGCGAGGGCAAGCGCCATATTTTGCTTGATAAATTTTGCAATTTTCATGAACGTCCCCCTACGTTTGCAGGCTTCTAACAGGGGAGTGGCAAAAAAGACAGGACTAAGTGTGTCGCCGTTGCGAAGTGGTTGACGGTTGCGTATTTTTCCGCTTTAACCCAGTTATCAGAAGGCTGGACGGCCGCGAGGTTTACTTCGAGGAAAGTCCGGGCTCCATTGAAGCAGGATGCCGGGTAACGCCCGGCGAGGCGGCTTTGGCCGTCTTAGGGAAAGTGCCACAGAAAGAAAACCGCCTTATATTTAAGGTAAGGGTGAAAGGGTGTGGTAAGAGCGCACCGCCGTTTTGGCAACAAAGCGGGCAGGGTAAACCCCATCCGGAGCAAGACCAAATAGGGACAACGCATGGCGGGCTTTAACGCTGTTGTCCGGGTAGGTCGCTAAAGGCGGCGGGCAACCGCCGTTTTAGATGAATGGTCGTCACCCTTTATGGGTACAGAACCCGGCTTATAGGCCCTCTGATATACTAATGGACAGTTGTGCAAATGCGCAACTGTCCATTCAAAGTATTTGCCAGAAGAATATTTGCCAGAAGAATATTTGCCAGAAGAATATGTGTCTGAATGTAGATTTAGCTGGCAGCTTTCTCGCGTAGCCGGCCAAAATGATCGTCCCAGCCCTTGTCATGGCTTATCAACATGCCAAGCGGATCGGAAACAGCGTCGTTGGCAAGACCCTCATGGGTAAGCTTTAACAAGGTGCCGTCATGAACAGGGGAAAGCTCCCAGATGACGGTCGTCTCTACCCCGTCAAGATGGCCGTGCGTGAAGGTGTAGACAAGCCGGCTCGGCGCCTGCGCTTCAACAACCCGTCCCCAACATATTTTATCGCCGCTATCGCCAAGCAATTGGTAATCCTTTCCGGCGCTAAGATTAACATTGGTAGGGTGGAACCATTCGCCAAGTTTTTCTTTGTCCGTAAGATAAAGCCAGACATTTTCCGGCGTGGAATTAATAAAAATAGTTTTCTCGATACGGGTGTCACTCATGGGGTTTCTCCTTGTTCCTTTTGGGTTTCGATAGCAGATTTTAGATTTGAAAGTTTCTCGTCCCAGAAATGATTGTAATGGGAGAGCCAGTCAGAGACGCTTTTCAGGGCCATGGGCTGCAGGCTATTCACCCGCTCGCGCCCCTGTGCTTTGACGCAAATAATATCACCATCTTGTAAGATGCCTAAATGTTTGGCGACGGCAGGGCGGCTCATATCAAAATGGGACGCGACCTGGGTTACCGTCAGTGAACGGTCTGCCAACAGACCGATAATGGTGCGGCGGGTTGGATCGGCGAGCGCGCGAAACACGGCTTGTTCATTTGTAGGTGCTGGTACAGACATAGACATAATAAGAAACCTTTCAGTTTCCTATTATAGGAAACCAAAAGGTTTCGTGTCAAGTGGTTTCTGTAAGTGCGCGCTCTTTGCGGATGTTCAGGGATAGCCAAACCAAGGCAATCAGGCTGAAACTGGCAACAGGTAGAGGTGCAAAAACAATGGCTTGCCAGCCAAAACTATCTAGTATGACGCCCGACGACAGGGCTGCAATGGCAACGATACCAAATAGGATTGTATCATGGGTGCCCTGAATAATATTTTTTTCATCAGAGGTATAGCTTTCCCCAAGCAGGGCCGTGGAGCCAATAAATCCAAAATTCCAACCAATGCCAAGCAAGATAAGCGAGACCCAGAAGTTCCACAAAGCCAATCCTGAAAGCGCCACAAGCGCACATAGGATAAGCAAAAGCAAGCCCGCCGCGATCACCGGAATTTTACCGAACCGTACAATAAGACTGCCGGTAATAAAGCTGGGCGCAAACATGGCCATGACGTGCCACTGAATGCCCAAAATGGCATGTTCCTGACTGTGGCCGTGGTGGGTCATGGCCAGTGGAGCTCCTGTCATAACAAAGGTCATCAGCGCAAATGTACTGACCGCACATAGCAGGGCGACAAAAAAGACTGGCTGTTTCATGATTTGGGACAGAGGCCGGGTGGTCGGCGTTTCGTGTGCTGCACCAGATTTTGTATCGGGTATAGGTTTAAGTAAAAACAGTATCAAAATGCCCAAGACCAACAATGCAGCCATGGCAAGGAAAGCGCCTGCGAAGGGGGTCGGGAGTAAAAGGTCTTTTGTCCGCAAAGCGGCTTGAGGCCCGATAAAGGCAGCCAAAATACCCCCTGTCATCACCCATGATATAGCGCGGGATTTGAATTTGTCATTCCCCTGATCCGCAGCCGCGAAACGGTATTGCTGAACAAATGCGCTGGCACCGCCCAACAGAAAATAGCCAAAGCAAAACAGCTTGAATTGCATATGCACAAGCGCATAACACGAGATCAGCGCGCCTATAATGCCGAGGAACGCACCGCTGGCGAATCCCAGTTTTCGGCCAAGGTGTTTACATAATGTGGCAACGGGCAGGGCAAATAATGCCAAGCCAATACTGCGTATGGCCACAGGGAGTGTCGCAAGAACAAGGTGATCCGGTACAAGATACGCACCGGAAAGTGCGCCAATCGCAATCGTGATCGGGCCAGAACTCCCGTTGACCGCTTGCGCCATAGACAGGATGAAAACATTGTGTTTTGCGCCGTGAAGGACGGGGGCAGGAGCGGGGGAAGAAGCAAGATCGGACATATATCCGCTATAGGTGGTGCTGAGGTTAATGTCATGTGGTAAATAGCTTTTGAATAAAACTATCCTTCACGCCTCTATTCGCCCCATTTCTTCCCCGCTCCTCCCCGTGAAAACGGGAATCCAGCTCTTTGCTCGGCTTCGGGGTAGGGGCCGCATTCTTCAGTTTCGCGGAGAGCGCCTAAAACTTGGATGCCCGCGTTCGTGAGTATGTGCAGAGTGGAAAGAAACGTGGTGCTCCATGTTCTTTTTATGTTCTCGTTTTCAGAATTCAATCGGTAGTATTCAGTGGTAAAACAGGCAAAAAACAGCATTTGTGCTTAATAATGTTCTAAATTGGCATTGTATCCCATAAATTCCCATGCTATCCCCTTTATGGGAAATAGCAAAATAATTTGCGGCGGGGGAGTTGCAGCCAAATGTTTTTATCGCGAAACACCAACACGCTTGATGCCAAGGGACGGGTTTCCGTCCCTGCGGATTTTCGGGTCGAGGTGGGTGCGGGACGCGAGAGCGGCGCGGGCATTTTTGACGGTATTATTGTCTGGCCCAGTTTTGATGGCCCATATCTGGAAGGCGGCGGTATTGCCCTGTTGCGCGATTACCAAGCCTTGCTGGAAAACATGGACCCTTATGATGATGCCCGCATTGCTTTCGAGCGTGCGATCTTTGCCGAAAGCCGTCGCCTGTCCTTTGATGCCAATGGCCGTGTGTCGTTGCCAAAGGAACTGGCAGAATATGCAGAGCTAAACGGGCAGGTCACATTTATCGGTTTGGGGCGGCGTTTCGAGATCTGGAATCCTGCGAAATATGAATCCCAATCTGCAAGTGCACGAAAAATGGCCCGCGAAAATCGCCATCGCCTCCGTTTGGCGGGGCATCGCAATATTTCCGGTGACGGAGCAGGAACTGGAACCGGAGCCGCGTCATGAGCCATATTCCGGTGCTTATCAATGAAGTGCTGAATGCGCTTTCGCCAACCGATGCGCAGACATATCTCGACGGCACATTTGGGGCGGGCGGATATACAAAGTCTATTCTCAAAGCAGCCAATTGTAATGTGATTGCTCTGGATCGAGACCCGAACGTCCTGCCGCATGTTGAAAAGATGCGCGCAGACTTCCCTGAGCGGTTTAAATTTGTACAAACAGAATTCTCCAACATGGAGGATGCCGTAAGTGGGCAAAAAATTGACGGTGTTGTGCTCGATATTGGTGTTTCGTCCATGCAGTTGGATCAGGGCGAGCGCGGGTTTTCCTTTATGCGCGAAGGCCCGCTCGATATGCGCATGTCAGGTGCAGGGCCAAGCGCTGCGGATGTGGTCAATCATCTGGAACACAGCGCCCTCATTGAAATCTTTAAAGTTTACGGCGAAGAACGACGTGCACGTAGATGCGCAGACTTCATCGTTCGCGCCAGAGACATTGCACCGATTATAACCACAAATGCATTGGCAGGTATTCTTTCAAGCGCTTTAGGGTCTGGCGGAAAAAAACACCCTGCGACCCGCGTGTTTCAGGCTTTGCGTATATATATTAATGACGAGCTGGGTGAATTATACCGGGCTTTGCTGGCGGCAGAACGCATACTTGCGCCCGATGGTCGTCTGGTTGTTGTGACATTTCATTCGCTGGAAGACCGTATTGTGAAATCATTTTTCCGCACCCGTGCCGGCGAAATCGTTGGCGGTTCACGCCATTTACCGCCACAAGAAGTGAATACAACGCCCCCGTCTTTTCATTTACGCAAACGTTCCGGCGTTGCTGCCGGTAAAACTGAACAAAGCGAAAACCCGCGTTCACGCTCGGCCCGTCTTCGTTCAGGCCTACGCACGCACGCACGCAGTTGGCCGCTCGATGACAGGCAGGGCGAGGGTATTTTCTTGAAGAATGTGCCGAGCCTTGAAATGCTGGAAAGGATGTGTGCATGAACGCCCCGTCTCGCATTTCCCATATCTCTCGCCCGCGCCGTATAGGACGGCTGGGCTGGTTTGTGCTGATGATGATCGGGGTTGGCCTTGTTGTGGTGCTGTTCTCGATCAAAACCCGTGCACTGGAAGCGAGAGCCAAGATGACGCAATTAGAGCATATTGTTCAGCAAGAACGTGCAGAGGTCCGCATGATTTCTGCCGAAATCGCCCATCTTGAAAACCCTGAACGGTTAAGCCGGCTGTCGAAAGAATATCTAGGACTACACCCTGTGAAAGCCAAGCAAACCCTAAGCCTTGCGCAAGCTGTCGAGCAAATTCCCCTGCGCCCGAAAAATGAGAGACCGGAAAGCGAACCGGTTGTGGGTGAGGGCGCGCCATGAAAGATTTAAGACCCATCGCTTTGCCAGAACTTAAACAGCAAATGGCGTTTTTCGCCACAGCGCCCAGTTTGAATGTGCAAGACGAAGAGTTTTCCTCCATTCGTCAAGCCCGCGTCCGTATTTTGATGGGCGTCGGTGTATTCGGGCTAGTGCTGTTTCTTCTGATTGTGCGTTTGGCCGAAGTCTCAATGTTTCATCCCCGGGCTCCGTTCTCCACCATGACCAGTAATGACATCAAACATCGTGCCGATATTGTGGACAGAAACGGCGAGCTGTTGGCCACAACCCTTGAAACCTATTCTTTATATGCAGACCCGCGTAAAGTCTGGAACCCGGTCGCGTCAACCGAAGCCATTACCTCCGTATTGCCCGATCTTGATGCGGCTATTGTTGAAGAGCGTCTGACATCGGGCAAATCATTTGTCTGGATTCGCCGCAATTTAACCCCGACAGAGCGGCAGGCCGTCTTTGGTTTAGGCCTGCCAGAGCTAAGCTTCCAGATCGAGCCCCGCCGCGTATATCCGCGTGGCCGGTTGGCGGCCCATGTGCTTGGCTTTACCGACATTGATATGAACGGCACAGCCGGTGTTGAACGCGCTTTCGATACTGTATTGTCCAAAGAAGGTGCGAGCGCCAAGCGTTTGTCTCTGGATATGCATGTGCAATTTGCACTGGATGAAGAATTACGGGCTGGCATGGAGAAATTTCAGGCCGATGCGGCCAGCGGCATTGTCATGAATATCAAAAACGGTGAAGTGCTTGCCATGATATCCCTGCCGGATTTCGACCCGAACCGTGTTGCCACAGCTTCGCCTGAATCCCGCCTTAACCGTGCCTCATCCTCTGTATATGAACTTGGCTCTACATTTAAGCCAATCACTATGGCGCTCGCTTACGAGACCGGCGTGGTGGCGGAGGGCGAGATGATACCGGTGCAAAACAAATTGGTTGTTCAGGCGAAATCGATCAACGACGATCACCGGAGCTATGTTCCGCTCAGTATTTGGGACGTGCTGGCAAAATCATCCAACCGCGGGGCGGCGACCATCGCGCTGCGTGCGGGGGCAGACGCCCAACGTGATTTGCTGAGGCGGCTTGGATTATTTTCGCGTGCACCGATCGAGCTTAAAGAAAGCGCCGCGCCACTTTTGCCGCAAGAATGGCAAAAGATTACCATTGCGACCGTATCCTATGGACATGGCCTGTCTGTCACGCCTTTAGCCCTGGCATCGGCCTTGGGAACGCTTCTGAACGGCGGCATGTATATTCAACCAACCATCCAAAAACGCGAGGGCGGCATTGACAGCGCGGTCATTGGTCGCCGGGCCGTGTCCAAAGACACCTCCAAATTTACAGCCGATATAATGCGCTATGTCGTTACGGACGGCACCGGACGCAATGCGGCCATCGACGGGTATGAATTGATGGGTAAAACCGGCACGGCCGAGAAACTGATAAATGGGCAATATGCAAAAAAACGGCTGGTGACGTCATTTGTGGCCGCATTTCCATATCGTGATCCTAATTATCTGGTGTTCATAGTGTATGACGAGCCTAAAGCGGCCGATGATACCTATGGTTTCGCCACGGCCGGTTGGAACGCGGCGCGTACGGCGGGGGCCGTTGTTGAACGCATTGCTCCGTTACTCGGCGTTAAACGTATCGTAAAAACGGCCACGCAAAGCGTTGCCCGTGCGGGGGGTACGCAATGAAACTCTCCACGCTGATTGCACCGCGTACTTTAGATATGGATATTGATCCTGAAATCACGTCTTTAACGGCCGATAGCCGCAATGTGACCGCGGGGAGCTTGTTCGCGGCCTTGCCGGGGGAAATAAGCGATGGCCGCGACTATATTGCCAGCGCCCTAGAGAAGGGTGCATCTGCCATTCTGTCTTTGCCCGGCCTAGATACAATGTCTGTGCCTTACATTGCCAATGATACACCGCGCTTGATGTTTTCCAAACTTGCCGCCCGGTTCTACACAGGCCAACCCGAAACCCTCGTGGCCATGACGGGTACAAATGGCAAAAGCTCTACCATAGAGTTTTTGCGCCAGATTTGGGCCCATGCTGGCAAAAAGTCCGCCTGTTTTGGCACATTGGGGGTCGCGACAGACGCAGGTGTCACCCCTCTAACCCATACTACGCCTGACGCAATTGCCTTGCACCAGACTTTACAAACACTGGCCCAAGACGGCATCACCCATGCTGGCATGGAAGCCTCTTCGCACGGGTTAAAGCAATACCGTCTTGACGGGGTCAAACTGAGCGCAGTCGGGTTTACCAATCTCACGCAGGATCATTTCGATTATCATCCGGACATGGAAGATTATTTTGACGCTAAAGCGCGCCTGTTCACCGAATTGGCCCCCAAAGGCGCACCAGCTATCATTAATGTTGACGGCGAATACGGAAAACGCATGGCACAAACGGCAGATCAGGCCGGTTTGGACGTCATGAGTGTCGGGTGGGCAGGGAAGGATTTACGCATTGCAGAAATCACGCCGCGCAGTGCCAGCCAAACGCTCAACCTTGTCTGGAACGGCCAGCACATAAAGGTTGAACTGCCATTAGCTGGTGAGTTTCAGGTGCTCAATGCCGTTTCGGCACTGGGTCTGGCTGTAAAAACCGGTGTGGCTCAAGATGTCGCCTTGGAAGCACTCACCCATCTTGTAGGTGTCGCCGGTCGTATGGAAAAAGCAGGCGCTTCGAAAATGGGCGCGCCGGTCTTTGTTGATTTTGCCCACACGCCCGATGGTCTGGATAAGCTTCTGCGCGGTGTCCGCCCGCATACACTGGGGCGCATCATCGTCGTTTTCGGGTGTGGCGGCGACCGTGACCCGGATAAACGCGCAAAAATGGGTGTAATTGCCGCTAAATACGCAGACCATGTGATTGTCACCGATGATAATCCACGCGGAGAAGTCCCCGCAGATATTCGCAGAGCCGTCATGGCTGGATGCCCGAACGCCGACGAAATCGGCGATAGAGCCAAAGCCATTGCCCACGGCATTGCCATGCTCGAGAAAAACGATTGCCTTGTCATTGCCGGGAAAGGCCATGAAAGCGGCCAGATCGTCGGCGATAAAATTATTCCGTTCAGTGATGTGTCCGTTGCCAAAGAGGCGCTCTTATGAGCGTGCTCTGGACACATAAAGACGCTGCTACCGCCACAAATGGTACATCTGTCGGGGCGTGGGAGATTAACGGTCTTTCCATTGATACCCGCAGTCTAAAGCCCGGCGATTTATTTGTACCCTTGAAAGACATTCGTGATGGACATGATTTCATTCCTATGGCCCTCGAAAAAGGGGCAGGGGCCGTCATGTCGGAACATCCGGTTGCAGACGCTCCGGTTTTGCTTGTCGAGGATGCTCTACAGGCATTACGCGATCTCGCCATTGCCGCCAGAAAACGTTCATCCGCAAAACGGATCGCCGTCACGGGTAGTGTTGGCAAAACCAGCGTCAAAGAAATGCTCGCCCATGTCCTGCGCGGGTCGGGCAACACCCATGCTTCGATAAAATCGTTCAACAATCATTGGGGTGTGCCCTTGACCCTCGCCGCGATGGCGCAAGACACAGAGTACGGCGTCTTTGAAATGGGTATGAACCATGCGGGCGAACTTCTCGATTTAACCGCGGTTGTGCGTCCCGATATTGCCGTGATTACAAAAATCGCGCCTGCCCATCTTGCCCACTTTAAATCGCTGGCTGATATCGCATCCGCAAAGGCAGAAATCCTGACAGGGCTTGGCAAAGACGGCGTGGCAATCTTGCCGCGAGACAGCGAATTTTACGAGCTGTTCGCCAGCAAATCCCCAAACGTCCTATCCTTTGGTTGGCACCCGAAGGCCGATGCACAAATCCTCGAAACAACACACACCGCGTCAGGCAGTACATCAGTTCTAAAACTGGCAGGTCGCTCCCTGACGCTTGATCTTCCCGTGGTTGGTGCCCATTGGGTCGAGAACGCAGCCTGTGTTTTACTGACCGCCCACACGGCAGGAATCAATTTAAGTTGCATTCTTAGTCGACTGAAAAGAATTGATAAAATAGCAGGGCGTGGCGCGGTACACGCTCTCGACATTGAAAATCATACAATAAATCTAATCGACGAGAGCTATAACGCCAATCCCGAATCCATGCGCGCCGCCATCGCGGCCTTGGGCTTGATTAAGGGTCGCAAGATTGCCGTGCTTGGGGACATGTTAGAACTTGGCCCTGATGAATTGGCTCTACATGCCGCGCTCGTAATCCCTTTGGAAAACGCACATATTGACAAAGTTCTATGTTGCGGTGCGCATATGAAAGCGTTAGAGCAAGCGCTTCCCAAAACCATGCTTGCGGGTTGGTATGAAAATGCCGATGCCTGCTCGAAGGGTTTGAAGGATATTCTCCAAAACGGTGATACAATCATGGTTAAAGGCTCCAACGCGTCCGGTATGGGCGCATTGGTGCGTTCATTAACAGCGGATAATAACAAGGATAAACAACATGTTTTATGAGTGGCTAACCGGATTTGCTGACGAATATCAGGTGTTTAATCTGTTTAATTATATTTCCTTCCGCACAGGCGGGGCGATTATGACGTCGATGATCATCGCCTTTATTTTTGGGCCGAAACTCATTCGAACCCTACGCATGAAACAGGGCAAAGGCCAACCAATCCGCGACGATGGCCCCGAGAGCCATATCATAGCAAAAGCAGGCACGCCGACCATGGGCGGTCTGCTGATCCTTGTCTCTATGACCGTTTCGACCCTGCTCTGGGGTGATTTGCACAATATATATTTATGGGTTGTCTTGCTGGTCACTATGAGCTTTGGCCTGATCGGATTTATCGATGATTATCTGAAAGTTTCCAGACAAAACCCCAAAGGATTAAGCAGTAAAATCAAACTGGTGTTGGAATTTACCGTCGCCGCAATCGCTGTTTACGTGCTGACGCAAACATTCCCGACTGATTCTGAGCCGTTCGCAACCGGTCTGGCCATCCCGTTCTTTAAAAACACGCTGATTAATTTGGGTTTCTTCTTCATCCCGTTTGGCTGCATTGTTATCGTAGGCTCTTCAAACGCAGTGAACATGACGGATGGCCTAGACGGCCTTGCGATTGTACCGGTGATGATTGCTGCCGCCAGTTTCTCCGCTATTGCCTATATGGTTGGCCATGCGATCTACGCCCCTTATCTAGGGGTGCCTTACGTGCCGGGCAGTGGTGAAATCACCATCGTCCTTGGCTCCCTCATCGGGGCGGGCCTCGGCTTTCTGTGGTATAATGCCCCGCCAGCCATGATATTTATGGGCGATACGGGTTCTCTCGCCCTCGGAGGCGCGCTGGGCAGTGCCGCCGTTGCCACCAAACACGAAATCGTGCTTGCCATTATTGGCGGCCTGTTCGTTCTGGAAATGGTCTCCGTGATCGTACAAGTCGCCTCGTTCAAGCTGACGGGCAAGCGGGTCTTCCGCATGGCGCCCATTCATCACCATTACGAGAAAAAGGGTTGGGCCGAGCCGACCATCGTTATTCGTTTCTGGATCATTGCTGTCATTCTGGCGATGATTGGTCTTTCCACCCTTAAACTGAGATAACCATGATCGAAGCGCTCACATTCAAGGGAGACACTATTGCGGTGTTCGGGCTGGGCCGGAGCGGCATTAGCGCGGCCCTGTCTTTGCAGGCAGGCGGTGCCAAGGTGTGGGCATGGGATGATAATGAGCAAACCCGCAATACTGCCAGCGCCCACGGCGTTAAGCTTGCCGATCTCACCAGTGCGGACTGGTCTGAAATAGATGCCCTTGTCCTGTCTCCGGGCGTGCCGCATGAGCTACCTGAAACCCATTGGAGCGCAAAGTGCGCCAAAGACGCCGATGTGCCGATCATCTGCGACATTGAAATTTTTGCCCGTGAAGTTATGGCGCGTGCACCGGAACGCCGCCCGAAAATTATCGCGATCACCGGCACAAATGGCAAATCGACAACGACAACGCTTATCGGTCATATCCTAAGTCAATGTGGGCGCGACGCACAAGTTGGTGGCAATATTGGGCGCGGAGTTCTTGATCTTGACAGTATGCACGACAATGCTTTTTATGTGCTGGAATTGTCATCCTACCAACTTGAACGCACCTATAGCCTGAAACCTAATGCATCTGTTTTCTTAAACCTGACACCTGATCATCTTGATCGTCACGGGGACATGAAAGGCTACGAAGCGGCTAAGGCTCGTATTTTTGATAATCAAACCCGTGAGGATGCCGCCATAATCGGGGTCGATGGGCCAGAAGGCAAATCCGCCTGCACCCGGCTTATTGCCAAAAACAACCGCAGAGTTTTGCCTATATCCGGTCGGCGGTCTTTGGGGCGGGGCGTCTGTGTGATCAAGGGCAAGCTTTACAATGTTATGGACAAACGCTGCGAAATGATCGTGGATTTGACCAAAGCGGTCGGCCTTGACGGAGAGCACAATTGGCAAAATGCGGCCGCCGCCTTTGCGGCCGTGCGCGCGCTTGGTCTGGACGCAAAAGCCATAGGTCGCGCGATTTTAAGCTTTCCGGGACTTGAACACCGTATGGAAAATATTGGCAGTGTCGGGTCGGCCAAATATGTCAATGACAGCAAAGCCACCAATGCGGACGCCGTCGCTCAGGCCTTGAAATCCTACGATAATATTTACTGGATTGCCGGCGGAGTGGCCAAAGAGGGCGGCATTGAAAGCCTGACCCCGTATTTCAAAAATATCAATCGCGCCTATTTAATTGGCGACGCGGCCCCTGATTTTATGGCCACATTGAAGGACAAAAAAATACCGGCAAAAATTTCAGGCGAGCTGCGTATGGCTATTATGTGCGCAACCCGTGATGCACTTGCCTCAAAAGCCAAAAACCCGGTGATTTTATTGTCGCCTGCTTGCGCCAGTTTTGACCAGTTCAAAAATTTCGAGATCCGCGGCGATGAATTTCGCAAGCTTGCACTGGAAATTGTCAGCATTTATGACCGCGAAAGAGCCAATGCAGCCATCGTAAAAGGCGCTGCATGATAACGCGCTCACGCACCAACCGTTCCCCCGTTCTGGAATGGTGGCGGTGTATTGACCGGGTTACACTCAGCTTGTTTTTTGCGCTTATAGTGTCTGGCCTGATTTTATCGATGGCCGCAAGCCCTGTTGCAGAAAAACTATGCAGGGTCGGTAGCTCCCATTGTTTCCTGAAGCGCCATATTATGTTTTCTGGTATTGGTGTACTTGGTGCGCTTATCGTTTCCACACTAAGCGTGACCAATGCAAGGCGGCTCGGTGTATTGGCTTTAATCGGCGCTTTGATCGTACTCGCCATTTTGCCTTTTATCGGCCATGAAGTGAAAGGCGCCATGCGCTGGATCAGGATTGGCCCGTTCTCTTTACAGCCTTCGGAATTTGCCAAGCCGGGCTTTATTGTTTTCGCCGCATGGATGTTCTCTGTGCGCACAAAAAGCCCCGAATTTCCCGGCGTTCTCGTTGTTTTTATGATTTATGCGGCGCTGATATTCTTCCTGATACGCCAACCCGATTTTGGTCAATCTTTCCTTCTAACGCTTTGTTTTGGTGCCGTTTTTTTCTACGCCGGCCTGTCCATCAGATGGATGAGTGTGCTCTTGGTGGCGTCCGCCATCGGGGCCGTAGGCGCCTATAGTTTCCTGCCTCATGTTCGCGATCGTTTACTGCGGTTTTTAAGCCCCGAGGGCTCTGATACCTACCAAACGGACAAAGCCCTAGAGGCGATTGCCAATGGCGGCATTTTCGGTCGCGGCCCCGGCGAGGGTGTCGTGAAATACAAAGTTCCCGATGGCCATACGGATTTCATCTTTGCCATTACTGTCGAAGAATTTGGCTTCTTGCTGTCAATGGGCTTGATCTTGTTGCTGGCCAGTTTTGTTGGTCGCAATTTCCGTAATGCCTTGCTCTTGAATGATCATTTTTCCCAGCTTGCCGTCGCGGGCCTTGCTACAATGATTGGTCTGCAAACCATGATAAATCTGGCTGTAAATTTAAACATGATCCCGCCAAAAGGTATGACACTGCCCTTCATTTCTTATGGTGGATCATCCATGCTGGCCCTGTGTTTTTCTGCCGGTCTCATTCTTGCTTTCACCCGCAAGCGGCCCGGCGCATATGGATTCGGGGTGACATGAGCAAGCGCATTCTTCTTGCCGCAGGCGGTACAGGCGGGCATATGTTTCCTGCTCAGGCTCTGGCCGAAATTTTAAAAGCCGAGGGCTGGGACATCGCCTTAATGACGGATGTTCGCGGGCTGAAACATGCGGACAGTATTCCCGCCAGCCCGAAAATTGAAGTGCAAGCCGCCAGCATTTCCCCGCGCAAACCCCTGAAGGCTATTGCTGGCGCTTTGAAACTCGCAAAAGGGGTGCGCACAGCCAAAAGATTCATCAAGGATTGGAAACCGGATATTGTCGTCGGCTTTGGTGGCTATCCCGCATTTCCGGCTATGCGTGCGGCCCAAACCTTAAACATCCCGACAATCTTGCACGAACAAAACGCAGTTCTGGGCCGTGTCAACAAAGTGTTCGCCCGTAAGGCCGACCATGTGGTGTCCGGTTTCGACATCTTGCAAAAACTACCGGAAGGCGCCAACTGGACGGCCATTGGCAATCCGCTCCGCGCCAATATTTTGAAAGCCAGTAAACGCACATACAAAACCCCCAAACGAAAAATAAACTTGGTTGTTGTCGGGGGGAGCCTCGGCGCCCGTTTGCTCAGCGAAACTGTGCCCAAGGCTGTGGCATTGCTACCTAAAGATTTGCGCACCCGCCTCAATGTGGTGCAACAAACCCGAGAAGAAAGCCTTGAATTGGCGAGAGAACTCTACGCACAGGCGGGGGTGAAAGCACAGTGTGCCCCATTTTTCACCGATATCGAGACACATTTGTCCTCGGCCCACTACATTATTGCCCGCGCAGGCGCATCAAGTGTCTCGGAAATTATGGCCATGGGATTGCCATCTTTGCTGGTGCCGCTGGCGATTGCCATGGACGATCATCAAAGCGTCAATGCCCGGCCTTTAAAAAACCTTGGCGCTGCCGATATTTTGCCCGAATTCGAGTTTACGCCTGAGAGTCTCAAAACTATTCTACTGGAGAGACTTAATGATTCGACATGGCTTGAAAGCGCGTCTAAAAACGCCCGTAGTGCGGCAAAACCCGGTGCAGGTACCGCTTTGGCCAAGTTGGTTGCTAAGACCGCAAAACGATAATGGCCTGAACGGGAATAGCCAAGACAAGAATAGAAAGACGGTTATGCAAACACAAATGCCATTTGAAACGGGCCCTGTGCATTTTGTCGGCATTGGCGGCATTGGGATGAGCGGCATTGCCGAGGTCATGATCAATTTGGGCTATCAGGTTCAAGGCTCGGACATAAGCGAAAACGCCAATGTCCTGCGGCTAAAAAAACTGGGGGCAACGATATATACCGGTCATGAGGCCGAACAGGTACATGGAGCAGGGGCCATTGTCGTCTCTTCTGCCATTGCGCAGGATAACCCCGAACTGGTTGAAGCCCGTGCGCTCGCCATTCCGGTTGTCCGCCGCGCAGAAATGCTGGCGGAGCTTATGCGTTTGAAATGGGCGGTCGCCGTTGGTGGCACCCACGGCAAGACCACCACCACATCCATGGTGGCGGCGTTGATGGAGGGGGGAGATCTCGACCCGACCGTGATTAATGGCGGCATCATCAATGCTTACGGCGCCAATGCCAAATTGGGTGCAGGCAAATGGATGGTGGTGGAAGCGGACGAGTCGGATGGCTCCTTCCTCAAACTGTTCTCGACCATCGCGATTGTGACCAATATCGATCCTGAACATATGGAACATTACGGCGATTTTGACACGCTCAGAGCCGCCTTTGATACCTTTGTCGAAAACCTGCCATTTTACGGCTTTGCCGTCTTGTGTATCGACCATCCCGAAGTGCAGGCTCTGGTCAGCCGTGTCACAGACCGCAAGGTCATTACTTACGGATTTAACGCCCAAGCGGATGTGCGCGCCGAAAACCTGCGCTATGAAAACGGCGGTACGAAATTCGACGCTGTGTTCAGACTCCGTGGCGGTAAAGGCGAAGAAACATGGCCGGCCCTGTTCCTGCCCATGGCCGGAGATCACAACACCCAAAACGCTTTGGCCGCGATTGCTGTGGCGCGCGCCCTTGATGTCACCCAAGAACAAGTCCGCTCTGCCCTGAGTGGTTTCGGGGGCGTAAAACGTCGGTTCTCCAAAGCAGGAGAATGGAACGGCGTCACCATTATTGATGATTATGGTCATCACCCGGTTGAAATTTCCGCCGTGCTGAAAGCCGCTACACAAGTTTGCTCGGGCAAGGTACACGCCGTTGTGCAACCGCACCGCTATTCCCGCCTACAAGATTTGTTTGAAGACTTCTGCACCTGTTTCAACGATGCCAATTATGTCTATGTCACCGATGTATACGCTGCCGGAGAAGACCCGATTGACGGGGTCGATGCGAAGGCTTTGGTCGAGGGCTTGGCCCGTCACGGGCACCGCAATGCCCAACATGTTGCGCGGGAAACATTTGCCAAAACCCTGCATCCGAATCTGGAACCCGGCGATATGATTGTCTACCTCGGTGCTGGCGATATCACGGCATGGGCACATGAATTGGCCGACAAACTCGCAGAGATTTAGCCTTGGCGTTTCCGTCCCTCTTACACAGACTCCCCAATGTGCGCGGTAGTTTGCGCGAAAATGTGCCGCTTGGTCCCTATACATGGTTTCGGGTTGGCGGCGCGGCACAAGTGTTCTTCATGCCCAAAGACGAAGCCGATCTGGCTCTATTTTTGCCACAAGTGCCAAGCGATATCCTCGTCCAGATTTTGGGCGTTGCCTCGAACACCCTCGTACGTGATGGCGGCGTTCCCGGCATAACCATCCGCCTTGGCCCGTCCTTTGCCAAGGTTGAAGCCGTGCAGGACAATTGTCTGAGGGTAGGGGCCGCATGTCTGGACGCGGTTGTGGCGAAAAAGGCCGCGCAGGCCGGGCTGGCAGGACTGGAATTTTATGCCGGTATCCCCGGCACAATCGGCGGCGCACTGCGAATGAATGCAGGCTGTTACGGCGTCGAAACCAAAGATGTTCTGGTTGAAGTCATTGCACTGGATCGACGTGGCCGCCGACAAATTATGGACGCGGCAGAAATGGGCTATAGCTACCGCCATTGCAGTGCGCCTGCGGATTTAATCTTTGTCGAAGCCCTCTACAAAGGCGCGCCCGACACCCCCGAAGCTGTCACCGCCCGCATGGCCGAAATTACGCAAAACCGGGCCAATTCCCAACCGATCAAAGAAAAAACCGGTGGCTCCACATTCAAAAACCCTGATCCGGTCATTTCAGATGGCAGGGGCGCATGGCAAGTTATAGACGCTGCTGGCGGTCGCGGATTTAAAGTTGGCGGGGCACAAATGTCGGAGAAACACTGTAATTTCATGATTAATACCGGCACCGCAACGGCGGATGATTTGGAAGTGCTTGGGGAAACAATCCGTGCTATGGTGAAGGAGACTCAGGATGTGGAGCTTCACTGGGAAATCCGCCGCATAGGTTTAAAAGGAGAAGAAGGGGGCAATCATGAGTGAAAAAGTCGCAGTTTTAATGGGCGGTATGTCACCTGAACGCGAGGTCTCGCTTGTATCCGGGGAGGCCGTTGCAGACGCCTTGACCCAAGAGGGCTACAAAGTCGTCAAAATTGACGCAGACCGTGATTTGGCCGCTCAACTCGCAAGAACCTCGCCGGACATTATTTTCAATGCTCTGCACGGAGAATGGGGCGAAGATGGCCGTGTTCAGGGCGTTTTGGATTTATACGGCAAACCCTATACCCATTCTGGTGTGATGGCCTCGGCATTGGCCATGGACAAACACCGCGCCAAGATCGTCTGTAAGGCGGCTGGCATTAACGTGCCTAAGGGTAAACTTGTACTGCGCACAGAGGCGGCCCGCCGCCATGTCCTGAAACCGCCCTATGTGATTAAACCCAATGCACAAGGGTCAAGTGTTGGCGTCTATGTGATCTTGGAAGGCGCCAATAGCCCGCCTTTGGATGTGGCCATGAACGAGAAAATGGGAGCCGAGGTTTTGGCCGAAACCTTTGCGCCGGGACGGGAACTTACAGTGACCGTCTTGAACGGCAAGGCGCTCTGCACCACCGAAATTATCGTCCATACGGCCTTTTATGATTATGAGGCTAAATATGCGGAGGGAGGCTCCAGCCATATTGTGCCAGCGGAAATCCCCGATCTAGTTGCCCAAACCTGCATGGAGTGGGCCGAAATCGCCCATAAATCTCTGGGCTGTCGTGGTATGACGCGCTCTGATTTCCGTTATGACGATACAAATGTACCAAAAAATCCGAAAAAAACCGATATAGTAAACAAAATCGTAATGCTTGAGCTCAATACTCAGCCCGGAATGACGCCAACTTCGCTTGCGCCGGAACAGGCACAACATGTGGGCATGGATTTCCGGCAGCTTTGCCGCTGGATAGTTGAAGATGCCTCTGCTCCCAGATAGGGAGCGACAAGGGGCTTGAAGAGGTTGCGAAAGCAAAATGGCACAAAAAAAAGCTCCGAAAAAAAACCAGCCGCCGCCCCGTCGGATTAGTCCCTTAAAGCCGGGCCTAAGTGGCGCGCGCAATTGGGCCACAGCGCAAGTCCGTAGTGCCTCCTATTCCCGTCAACATAGAATGCGCCTCATGGCCACCGGTACAATATTGCTCATGGTGGTGTTTTGGGGTGCGCTTTGGCTCGGCGGCTACATTCCCGCTATAAAAGCCTCTGGTGCCCAGTTCACCAAACAGCGTCTGATGAATATGGGGTTTGTCGTCAAACATGTTGATGTTGTCGGGGAGGGCCGCATTTCCGAAGCTCAGGTGCGGGCCGTTCTAGGGGTGCAGCCGGGAGATTATCTATTTGATATGGATATTAAAAATGCCCAGACCCGTGTCCAAAACCTGACCTGGATAGACACGGCCGTGGTGCGCAGGCTCTGGCCTGACCGTATTGTTGTGCATGTGAACGAGCGGCGTCCCTATGCCCTCTGGCAGGAAAACGGCATTATTAAAGTCGTGGATCGCAGTGGTGTTGTGATTGCAGATGCTCACGTCGCAGAATTCAGCGCACTTCCCTTTGTTGTAGGCGTAGGTGCGGCCGAACATGCGGGTGCGTTTTTGGATATTTTGGCTGTCCATACAGAGCTGCAAAACCGGACAGAGGCCATTGTCTATGTAAGCCAGCGGCGCTGGGATGTTGTCCTTAAGGATCAGGGCGCGCGTATCCTGTTGCCCGCAAATGATCCGCATACGGCGTTGAAAAATTTAGAAAAATATGACCGTGAGTACGGTATATTAGGGCTTGATCTTGACCGGATAGATATGCGGGTCAAAGGCCGCCTTACTCTACGTCCGACGTCGATTGACAGGGACAAGAGAGCCTAGCCATGGCACTTTTCGGTGGACGCACTCGCGCCGGCAATCCAGACATTTTCGCAATCCTCGACGTTGGGTCAAGCAAGGTTGTGTGCTTTATCGGCCGTGAAGAGCCCGGTGTTGGCGTACGGATATTGGGGGCAGGCTATCATGCCAGTGCCGGACTTCGGGCCGGCGCGGTCATCGATATGGAGGCGGCTGAAAACACCATCCGGCACGCGGTCGAAAAGGCCGAACGGGCGGCTGGGCTGGCCATATCTTCGGTTATTGTCAATGTGTCGACCCGTTCCATTCGCTCCCGCCATATCCATGTCGATACCAAATTTTCCAGTGCCGAGGTTGCAGATCGTGATTTGCAAAGGGTCATTGATACGGCGCTCAGCGAGTTTAATGAACCTGATCAGGCAATTTTACATGCGTTTCCCTTAAACTGGGCTGTTGATGAAGAGCGCGGCATTCGCGATCCTCGTGGCATGTTTGGCCAAAAGCTGGGTGTGGATATGCATTTTGTCACAGCCGGAGTTGGTGTCTTGCGCAATCTGGCCCATTGTATAGAGCGCTGTCATTTGCGGATCGCAGGCATGGTGGCGTCCCCTTATGCGGCTGGCATAGGGGTGTTGGTTGAAGACGAATTTGATCTGGGCGTGACCTTGATCGATATGGGCGCAGGGATCACAACGGCGGCCGTGTTTCGGGACCGGACTTTGGCTTTTGTAGACGGGGTCGGAGTTGGCGGCCAAAATGTCACCAGTGATATCGCCCGTGGTCTCACCACGCCGTTCGAAGCGGCCGAACGCATAAAAACGATTTATGGCTCGGCTCTAGATAGCCCCGATGATGACGGGCAGATGGTGCCGTGTCCGCCTATGGGCGCACAGGATGAGTTGCATCACGAACCTTTAACTTTGCTGACTTCTATTGTCCGCTCGCGCATAGAGGAAACCTTTGAAATCCTGCGCGACAGATTTAAGGCCGCGGGCATAGAAGAATTTGCAGGGCGTCGTATTGTACTGACCGGCGGAGCCGCACAGCTTTCCGGCGTGGCACAACTTGCAGAATACACGTTTAAAAAACGGGTCAGGGTTGGGCGTCCACATGGTTTGTTAGGGCTTCCCGATACAATGGCAGGGCCGGACTTCGCTGTCGCCTCCGGTTTAATTAAACAAGTGTTTCAAGACAAGCGCGAAGCTATTTCCGGCCCACCCGATCTTTCGGGCGCTCGAAGTCGCACCCGTCGCTATGCTGGCGGTGGGTTTAGTAAGTCTCTGAAATGGTTTCGGGAAAATTTCTGATTTCGCAAATAAACTACAAAATACAAACCCGCATTAACGGATGGTAAATAGTTTTACCCCACAGTGCCATTAATGATTTACAAACCATAATTGCGGGTCTTTTCCATGAGCATCAATTTATCCCTTCCTAAAGCCGTTGAATTAAAACCCCGTATCGTCGTGATTGGCGTAGGCGGTGCAGGCGGTAATGCTGTTAACAATATGATTGATTCCGGCCTGAACGGGGTGGAATTTGTTGTCGCCAATACGGATGCACAAGCTTTGGCTTTGTCGAAAGCGGATCGTCGCATCCAGATGGGAAGCTCGATCACTCAGGGACTTGGGGCAGGCATGCAGCCACTAATCGGGGCAGAAGCGGCTGAAAACTCCATTGAAGAGATCATGGAACATCTTGACGGCATTCATATGTTGTTTGTTGCTGCCGGTATGGGCGGTGGCACCGGAACCGGGGCCGCGCCAATTATTGCGCAAGCGGCCCGCGAACGCGGCATTCTAACCGTTGCGATTGTGACCAAGCCTTTCCAGTTTGAAGGCTCCAAACGTATGAAACTGGCCGAAGCTGGTATCGAGGAGCTTTATTCAAGTGTCGACACGCTTTTGATCATTCCAAACCAGAATTTGTTCCGCATTGCCAATGAAAACACGACAATGACCGACGCCTTCTCTATGGCCGATGAAGTTCTAAATTCGGGCGTGCGCAGTATTTCCGATCTGATGGTCGTTCCGGGCAAGATAAACCTCGATTTCGCCGATGTGCGTACGGTTATGAATGAAATGGGCAAAGCTATGATGGGCACCGGCGAAGCGACCGGCGAACGCCGTGCCATTGAAGCCGCAGAAAGCGCGATTTCCAATCCTTTACTTGATGATGTGTCTTTGAAAGGCGCAAAGGGCGTGTTGATTAATATTACAGGCGGTGCCGATCTGACCTTGTATGAAGTTGACGAAGCGGCAAGTTTGATCCGGGCTCAGGTTGATCCTGATGCCAATATTATTGTCGGCTCTGCCGAAGATAGTTCTTTGGACGGTATTGTGCGTGTTTCCGTTGTCGCAACCGGTGTTCAAAGCACTGATGGCAGTATGCCTGTTAAGCAACCACGTGCAGCAAAAGTTGAAGCTGTGGTTGAGGCTTTTGAAGAAGAAGCGATTGAAGAGGAAAGTGTTGAGGAAGAGACACTGGTTTTGACGGATATCGTCGAAGAAGAGCCGGTTGAAACCCCCGCCGCGCCCGCCTATCAATATCGTCAGCCGGAAGTGGAACCTACGCCAGCCCAAGATACATTTTCCCCATCTACATCCACGGCTACGCAAGCGCCTATGGCGCCACCTGTTCCTGAACGGGACCGCTCTATGCCAGTTGTGGAAGCCCAAACCGTTGTAAAAAGACCCTTTGGATTTTTTGGCCGTAAAAAATCGGTTCCCGTTGCTCCACGCGTGCAGCAGGAGACGCCAACGAACCACACAGGAGATTTATTCGGAACCGATATGGATGATGAATTGGAAATCCCGTCATTTTTGCGTCGGTTAAACAAATAAGCGCAGTTAAATTAATTTCTTAAAACCCCTTTTTTAATTGTGTTTAAACCCCGCCTTTTGCGGGGTTTTTTATGGGTAGATATATGACTAATACTTTGAAACTATTGAGAAATTACCAAAGTGTAATGTATTGAAACATATTGTAACAGACCTTTAATTTTACATTGGCTCCGAACAGGGTATCACGCTTGAATAGGCGTCTGCCATGTGGGGCATAACAAATAGATAAATGGTTGATCATCATGATAACACA
This sequence comes from Robiginitomaculum sp., assembly GCA_002733605.1. GTDB lineage: Bacteria > Pseudomonadota > Alphaproteobacteria > Caulobacterales > Maricaulaceae > Robiginitomaculum_A. The sequence continues at coordinate 17,632 of NVWK01000007.1, read as the reverse complement.
TGCCCTACAGGGTCGCGGTATCCAAAGCGATATCCAAAGACAGGCAACCATGAAAGCCCCCGCACTGACGGCAGGGATCGCATTACATGGTGGAAATCAGGTGCGTTTGGTTATGAAGCCAGCCCCGATCAACACAGGCATTGTCTTTATACGCACAGATATCACAGATCGTGACAATCGTATTGAAGTGCGCCCGGATACAGTCACAAAGGTTCGCCAATGCACGACAATCGGCAACGCTGCCGGTGTGCAAGTTGCAACAATTGAACATCTTATGGCTGCGCTTTCTGCTGTTGGTGTCGATAATCTTTTTATCGAGATTGACGGGGCGGAATTGCCTGCGCTTGACGGAAGCTCCGAACCCTTTTTAAAGCTTATAGAGCAGGTAGGCATTCTGTCCCAAGCGTCGCCGCGTCGCTATATCAAGGTGTTGAAGTCCATCGAGGTGAACCTCGGAGAGGCCTATGCGCGCATTGATCCTGCCCCGCGCCTGCATCTTGACGTGACAATTGATTTTGCAGAGCAAGTGATTGGCCGTCAACGCATAGAAATCGAGCCGGATGTAAAATCATTTCGCCAGCGCCTTGCCTCTGCACGTACATTTGCCCGCGCCCATGAGGTTGTGGCTTTGCGCGAGGCAGGGTTTAGCAAGGGCGGCTCTTATGACAATGCGATCGTCGTGGACGGGGACAAGGTGCTTAACCCTGGCGGACTCCGGTATTCAGATGAATTTGTTCGCCATAAAGCCCTCGACCTGCTCGGCGATATGTATGTAGCAGGCCCGCTTTTGGGGCGTGTGACAAGTGTACGGGCCGGTCATGCACTGAACCACCAGCTTCTGTTGGCTTTGTTTGCCGATAAGGACGCATGGTGTTTTGTCAATCTGAGCACAAACCGGGACGAGCTACCTATTTTTGAGCCCGTATCTGTGCTTGAAGAAGCCGTATAAGCGCTGTAAGACAGGCTTTCTAAGTTTTAATATTTTTACAAGCGTTATCTGTTTGACGTACACGTCAAAATCTGGTTTTCCATTCGGGTAGACTTGTGTGCAGGCGGATTTCTGTACAGATAGAGTAGTGAGCCGATTTATGACGTTTTTTGCCCCTCTTCGCCAAATCTGGCGCCCTGTACTTGCTTTATGTGTGGCCGGTTTGCTTTTGAGCGGCTGCTCTACATTCAGCTCGAAAAAGAAACAGAAACTTGCCTATGAAGAGCGTCCGGCAGAAACATTGTATAATAATGCTGTCAGCGATATGGACAGGCGACGTTTTGATCGCGCAATTCTGTATTTTGACGAAGTGGAACGCCAGCATCCGTTCTCGCGCTGGGCCAGACGGTCTATGCTTATGTCGGCTTTTGCCCACTATCGCTCTGGAGATTATGACGAAGCTGTCGCCTCGTCACAGCGTTTCATCAGCCTGCATCCGGGTAGTGATTCTACACCCTATGCCTATTATCTGATCGCGATCTGTCATTACGAACAAATTTTTGACGTAGGCAGAGATCAAGGCACAACTATTTTGGCCGAAGCCGCATTGCAACAGGTCGTCCGCCGCTACCCTGAATCGGACTATGCCCGTGATGCCCGTTTGAAACTTGAACTGACACATGATCACTTGGCCGGTAAAGAAATGGATGTTGGCCGTTGGTATTTACGCCAGAACCAGCATTTAGCTGCCATTGGCCGTTTTAAAAATGTTGTCAAAAAATATGACACCACTTCACAAACCGAAGAAGCCATGCACCGGCTGGTCGAAGCCTATGTTTCATTGGGCCTAATCGGCGAGGCGAAACAGGTTGGCTCCGTACTTGGCTATAATTACCCAAGCAGTGAATGGTATCAGGACTCCTATGATCTTTTGTCAAAATACGGCGTAGATTTGCATACCGAGATTAAAATCGAACGCAAACGTGGCTACTGGAGACGCTTGAAAGAACGCCTGTTCTAAGCTCTAAACCATTACAACAGGGCGAAGTGACACGCTCATTTTGTTCTGAAAACCCTTGAAAACAGGGTGGTTTCCGGCGTACTCTCTCCCTATCTAAACAAACAGACTCACACGCCTAACGATGTGAAAGAGTTTGAGCTATAAGGATTGCAGCGCCCGATGTTGAGCGAAATTTCCATTCGCAATGTGGTTTTAATCGAGAGCCTCGACCTTGAGTTGGGGGGCGGTTTAACGGCTATGACCGGAGAAACCGGAGCGGGTAAATCCATCATATTGGATGCGCTTGGCATGGCGACCGGCGCACGCTCGGATAAGGGCTTGGTGCGCACAGGCGCAGATAAAGCCCAATGCACGGCCCGTTTTACATTGCCTGAAGACCATGCAGTCTGGAGCCTGCTTGAAGACGCCGGTCTGGAAGCTGAGCGTACAGAGGATTTAGTGCTGCGCCGGATGATCACTGCGGATGGACGTTCACGCGCCTATATTAATGACGCGCCATCCGGGCAAAAACTGTTAGCCCAGATCGGTGCCCATGTTTTGGAAGTACACGGACAACATGACGGGCGCGGCCTGCTGGACAGTGGAACCCATCGGGGCCTACTCGATAGGTTCGGAGCTTTGGGTGATTTACTGGAGGCGTGCGCACAGGGCTATGCGGATATGAAACATGCGCGTGAACAACTGGATATGCTCCGGGCGCGGCAGGATAAATCGGATGATGATCGGGACTTTTTCGAACATGCGATTGCCGAGCTGGACAGATTGGCCCCGAGCGCCGGCGAAGACGAAACCCTCGCAGACGAGCGACGTTTATTACAACACGCAGAAGGGGCCTTGTCAGAGCTTGCCAGCGCACAACAGGCCTTGGGAGATGACGGGGATTACGAAGCCCGTATCGGACAGGCTTTAGCAGGGTTGGAACGTGTCCGCAGCAAGATCGGCGACGCAGAAACATCTGCGCCCCAAGCTCTACAAAACGCATCCCAGGCACTAGAAAAAGCACTGATCGAACTTGAAGAAGCGCGCAGCGCTGTCGGCGTGGCCGCAGAAATGTTCGAATTTGAACCGGGGCGACTGGACGAAGTTGAAGAGCGGTTGTTTTCCCTACGCGCCGTGGCGCGAAAATATGATGTAGGGGTTGATGGGTTAAGCGATCTGCGCCAAAAATTCGGAGATGAACTTCTGGCCCTCGAACGCTGTGACGAGGACATGCAGGCGGCGGAAAAACGCTTAACCACCACCCGCAATATCTATGACAAAGCGGCCAATGCCCTCAGTGCTGCACGCAAAAAAGCGGCCCGGCGTCTCGATACAAAGGTATTAGAAGAACTTCCGGCCTTGAAAATGCAAAACGCCGGTTTCGCGACCCAAATCAATGAGGCCACAGGCGGCCCGCACGGACGTGACCAAATCATATTCGAAGTGTCAACAAACCCGGGTAGCCCGTCCGGGCCGTTAGGGAAAATCGCCTCGGGCGGTGAATTGTCACGTTTTGCTCTGGCGATCAAAGTAGCTTTGGCGGGCACATCGGACATTGTGATGATATTTGACGAGGTCGACCAAGGGGTTGGCGGCGCGGTCGCCGATGCTGTCGGGCGGCGTTTGTCGGCCCTCGCGCAAGGGGCGTCCGGTGCACAGGTTTTGGTGGTGACCCACTCCCCACAAGTGGCGGCCAGTGCCGATCATCAGCTTTTGATCCACAAAACCTCTCGTGCGGGTAAGACATTGACCCGCGTTGACACCCTTGATGCCAAAGCCCGCGAAGAAGAAATCGCCCGCATGTTGGCCGGCGAAAGCATTACGGATGCGGCCCGTGGTGCCGCCCGCCAGCTTATACAAAGCTCATGAAACCCGTAGACGCGCTCACAGAAGCAGAAGCCAAACGGCATTTGCATATGCTGATTTTGGAAATCAGAGGCAATGACGAGCTGTATTATGAAAAAGATACCCCCTCGATCAGCGACGCAGATTATGACGCGATGCGGGCCCGTTTATTGGCGATAGAGGCCAGGTTTCCAAACCTAATTACCAAAAACAGCCCAAGCCAAAAGGTCGGTGTCAAGCCTACAGGCCGGTTCGGGAAAATCACGCACGCTGTGCCGATGCTCTCTCTCGATAATGCATTTAACGATGAGGATGTGCGTGATTTCGTCAAGCGGGTCCGCAAGTTCTTGAATCTGGAAGCTGATCGTCAAATAAGCTTCACCGCCGAGCCGAAAATTGACGGGCTTTCGGCTAGCCTCCGTTATGAAAAAGGTCAGTTGATACATGCGGCCACGCGCGGGGACGGGGAAACTGGCGAAGATATTTCGGCCAATATGCGCACCTTACGCGATATTCCCGAAACCCTCTCGGGCACGGGCTGGCCTGATGTTTTGGAAGTGCGCGGCGAGGTCTATATCTCTCATGTCGACTTCGAGACAATGAACGCCAAGCAAGAGCATCAAGGCAAGGACGCTTACAAAAATCCGCGCAATGCGGCCGCCGGGTCTTTGCGTCAAATCGATCCGTCTGTCACCGCCAAACGGCCGTTGAAGTTTTTCGCCTATGCATGGGGCGAGGTGGGGGCACCGCTCGCCTCTACCCAATACGAGGCCGTGCAGAATTTAGGAAAATGGGGATTTTCGATCAACTCGCAAACCAAGCTCTGCGCCAGCTCGGGAGAACTGATCGCCCATTATCACCAGATCGAAACGGCGCGAAGCCAGCTTGGCTACGATATTGACGGGGTGGTTTACAAGGTTGATGATCTGGCTCTACAAGCACGCTTGGGCTTCGTCTCGCGTGCGCCCCGTTGGGCAATTGCCCATAAGTTTCCGGCCGAAAAAGCCTTCACTGTCATCGAAGATATTGACATTCAGGTCGGCCGCACAGGCGCGTTGACACCCGTGGCGCGGCTTACCCCCGTCACCGTTGGCGGGGTCGTGGTCTCGAACGCCACTTTACACAATGAAGACGAAATCATGCGCAAAGATATCCGCATTGGCGACCGTGTAGAAATACAACGCGCCGGCGATGTCATTCCGCAAGTTTTACGGGTTCTGGACGCGGATCGGGAGGGGCGCTCAGACCCGTTTACCTTGCCAAAGCAATGTCCCGTCTGTCACGCGGACGCGGTACGCGAGATCGATGAGAAGGGCAAGGAAGACGTGATCCGCCGCTGCGTCAATGGACTGGCCTGTCCGGCGCAAGCAATTGAAAGCTTGAAACATTTCGTATCCCGTCGCGCCTATGATATTGACGGTATGGGGATCAAGCAGATCGAGAGTTTCTTTGAAAAGGGACTGGTCAACGAGCCTGCCCACATCTTCACACTGGAAGCCCGTAACGCCGATATCAAACTGGAAACCTGGGAGGGGTGGGGCGAAACAAGCGCGGCCAATTTGTTCGCCGCCATCAATGAACGCCGCGAGATTAGTTTTCAACGCTTCCTCTATGCGCTCGGTATTCGCCATGTAGGTCACGGCAGTGCCAATTTGATAGCCAAACACTATTTGTCATTTGAAAGTTTTATGGCCGCCATCAAATGGGCCGCGCCCAAAGAAGGCGAAGTCTGGGGCGAACTGCTCTCTATTGACGGGGTAGGCGAGGCGGCGGCAGGCTCTCTCGTGGATTTTCTCAACGCCCCTCAAAATGCTGGTGTCGTGGCAGAATTGCTTGAACATGTGCGAGTTATCGACGCCGAAGCGCCAAGCGCAGGCAGTGTCGTGTCCGGCAAAACAGTTGTCTTCACAGGCAAACTTAAATTGATGAGCCGCGACGAGGCCAAAGCCAAAGCCCAAAGCCTTGGCGCAAAAGTTGCCGGATCTGTCTCCCAAAAAACCGACTACCTCGTGGCCGGGCCGGGGGCAGGATCTAAGCTGAAAAAGGCCGAAAAACTGGACGTAAAAGTATTGAGCGAAGCCGAATGGTTAGCTCTTATCGGATAATTATTCGGTCGTAATTGTGTAGTGCCGCTCCACATGTTTGGCAATACGTCCCCAGTCCGAACTTGCCACGCGGGTTTGATGGGCCTTGAAAACATCTTCGTTTTCAAACTCTTCATAGACAGAAAATCGGTGTGGGTTTTGACTGTCTTGTACGACTTTAAATTCCATACAGACCCGCTCCTCGCGGGTCAGGCGTATATGAATGACGAGAGCAGCTTTTATAGCCTCCAGATCAGATGCAGGCACGATAATATAACCGTCCAGTGTGATTTTACCCATGTCTAAGTCCTTATAGGGCGGCGCACTCACGGCTTAACCAATCGCGCACTTCACCCTCCACCAATGGCCCGATTTCATCCAGCACCCGTACATGATAGGCATTGAGCCAATTGATCTCGTCCGGGCTCAACATGTCTTTGACAATCAGGGACGTATCGATTGGGGCGAGGGTGAGCGTATGGAAGCCCATCATCAGGCGCTCTCCGCCCTCAATGGCGGCAAGCTCGGTGACATATTGCAAGTTCTCGATACGAATACCGAACGCGCCAGTTTTATAATAGCCCGGCTCATTGGATACAATCATGCCCGGATCAAGCGGGGTAGAGCATGGGGATTTGGCAATACGCTGCGGCCCTTCATGCACACCCAAATAAGCACCAACCCCATGACCCGTCCCGTGATCATAATCCAACCCGTACGCCCACAAAGCCATACGGGCAAGGCTATCCAGAGCATGGCCGGTTGTCCCTACCGGGAACCGCACCATAGACAGGGCGATATGGCCTTTCAGCACAAGGGTAAAACATTTGCGCATTTCATCACTCGGTGTCCCGATCGGGACGGTGCGGGTAATGTCGGTGGTGCCGTCAACATATTGGCCGCCGCTATCAATGAGGAACAATGAACCGGGTTCGAGCGTTTTTGTTGTGGCTTTACTGACCCGGTAATGAACAATCGCCCCGTTCGAGCCCGCCCCGGAAATACTTTCAAAGCTGAGGTCTTTTAAAAGCCCGGTATCTGCACGGAATTTTTCCAGTGTTTGCGCCGCTAAAATCTCGTCCACGCTTCCGTCTTGCGCCTGTGTCGCCAGCCAGTGCAGGAATTTGGTCACGGCAGCCCCGTCGCGAATATGGGCTTCGGTTGTTCCTTGAATTTCGGCAGCGTTCTTACGGGCCTTGGGCAAAGCAATCGGGTCCATTGCACGCACAATATTGGCCCCGCTCTCTGTGAGCGTATCGAACATGAAGGCCGCACTGGTGGACGGATCAACCATCACGGTTTTCCCGCGCAAATCCCCCAAACGTGACGCAAGTTTGCTTTCTTCACTTATGGACACTTGATTGCCAAAATGGGCCCGCACCTCGTCCGTAACCTTGTCGGGATCAATAAATAGCTCGACACTACCGTCCACATTGATCAGCAGGCTGGCCAAGGGTAGGGGCGAGCACATCACATCACCGCCGCGAATATTTAAGAGCCACGCAATCGAAGATGGGGACGTGATCAGAGCCGCATCGGCCCCTTTCTCCCCTATGGCTTCCCCGATCTGGCTGCGCTTGAGCGCGTGATCAACACCGGCAAGGGCTAATGGCTGAATGGTCAATTCGGCCTTGGGCGGTGCAGGGCGATCCGTCCATGCCAAATCAATAGGGTTTTGATCAACACGGCACAATTCACCGCCTGCGCCTTCAATGGCAAGGCGAAGTGATACCAGCGCATCCGGACTATGCAGACGTGAATCAAACCCGATTTTGGCGCCCTTCGGCGTATGTTCTTTCAGCCAGCTTGCCACACCCGCATTTTCAATCCGGATATAGCTGTACAGCGCCTCATCAACCTGTGCACGGACTTGTAATGTATAGCGTCCATCAATGAATACGGCAGCTTTGTTGGTCAATACGACGGCCGCGCCGGCAGATCCGGTAAAGCCGGTTGCCCACATCAAACGCTCGTTACAATCTGGCAAATACTCATTATTATATTCGTCTTCGTGCGGGATTAAAAACCCGTCCAGACCGGTTTTAGTTAGTGCTGCGCGAAGCTTTGGCAAGTTTTTTTGACCAAATTCAGGCCCGCCCTGTACGTTGAAATTTTGTATCATTCTAGTTTCCGATCCGGTGCGTTTTGCCTAGCTTACGCGCCTGAGCATGTGACTGCAACGGCCTAAGGCTTGCAATAATTAAGGTCTTGTTAACTATAGCTATGCGTGAATGCATAGCTGGTTTGACGCATTATGCATTCCCAAAAAGCACAAATATCTCCATATAAGCCTCAACAGATTAAGCCTGACTTCATTGGGAAGCAGGACACACAAGAAGGAGAAGCGATATGGCTAAACATTTTAATCCAGCCGTCGTTGCCAGTGTAAAAACAAGTATTTCAATTGCCCCGGCTGAAAAGTCCGCCGCAAATTATGAGTTCCTTGTACGCCGTGCAGCGCGCAGTCATCGCCGTGCACGCCGCGCATTCTAAGCGACGGACACAGTGAAAAAATAGCCTCGGTTCTGCAAAGGATCGGGGTTTTTTTATGCCCACATCATTGCCGTATCATTTCTTCATTGTAAGCGTTGTCCAACCCGCGAGGGACGCCCGGCGGGCCAGGCTTAGGTCTTGATTTTGATAGGCTGCAATCAATGTATCGGCTTGCTCGTCCAGTAATCCTGATAAAATAACATGGCCGTTCGGGGCAAGGCTCCGGGCAATATCAGGCGCGAGGGCGATAAGCGGGCCTGCCAGAATATTGGCAAAGATCAGATCAAATGTGTCCGTGCCCGCAATACCGTCCGCTTGAAACGCCTCGATAAGGGCGCTCACCCCGTTAAGCCGTGCATTCTCATTCGTGACCATCACCGCGTCATCATCAATGTCGGACGCCGAGATCGGGATGTCTAAGGCTTTGGCAGCGGCAATCGCCAACACGCCTGCACCACAGCCCAGATCGAGAACCGTTTTCGGGGTTTCGTTTTGAATAAGTTCGTCAAAGGCCAGCAAGCACCCCTTTGTCGTACCGTGATGACCCGTACCAAAGGCAATGCCCGCATTAATCTGGATCGGGTAGGGCATGTTTGGCGGGATTTTATCCGCGTCATGGCTACCATAGACAAAAAACCGTCCAGCCTCTACGGGCGGCAGGCCCGCTTGCGACTTTGCCGTCCAGTCTTCATCCGGCAATTGGGTAATGAAATGCTCTAAACCGCTAATGTCCAGCTCAGCAAGGCACGTCTCAGCTTGCGCTTGAGTTTCAAACAAAGCTTGCACATGCATACTCGATGGCCCGTCTTCAAACACGGACACGGCCAGAGCCTGCATCTCCATCTCGAACCCCAAAACATCTGAAAGCGCAAAGATAACATCGTTCGGGCCATGAATGAACAAGGCAAAGGGTGGGGATGTATGTGTCATGATTATCTTTCGCTTGCGCTCAGTATCCGGTGCAAAATTTCGATCAGAAAGGCCGTATTAAGTCCAAACAGCACAAGGCCATTTGCGGCAATAATCCCCGAGAGTAAACGCCAGTCTTGCGGCAGGGTTACATCGCCAAATCCGAGGGTGGTAAAGGCCACCATTGAAAAATACAAGGCTCGTTCAAGGGGCTCGAATATCCCCATGCTCCAAAAGGCAAAGGCCCATATCCAGATGGAAAGACTGAGCGCCGTAAGCAACCAAAGTGTTGAGGCGGACAGCAATATAATCTGATGCGAGAGACGGTGACTGTTGAGATAATGTGGCCCCCAGCGCCGAAGCCCTTTAATGGCGATCTGAATAAAAATGACTTCGATCACTATGGTTGCTGTAATGAGAATAGAACCCAGAAAAATTTGTATAAACATTATAAAACCACCCGGTTTGCACAATTCACGTGAATTGAATTTAGAGTGTAGGGTAAGGACGTCCGTGTGGAAATCAAAATTTTTCTACGTCCGTTCCACAAAACCGTCGAGTACTTTTTTCTGACCTGCTTTTTCAAACTGCACATCCAATTTGTTGCCGTTTGCACTAACAATACGGCCATAGCCGAATTTTTGGTGGAAAATGCGTTCGCCAATGGCAAAGTTTGTACCTGTATCTTTAACCGGCTTGCGGATGGCCACACCTTCAATCGTCCGGTTTTTGTTTTGCTGATAGCGTTTCCAGCCCGGAGAACTTGGCCCGGTGCGCTGGGTCTGATGCCCATCATCAAAGCTCTCGACAAACCGCTTGGACATGCTGCTATGTCCATCACTATATCTGCCACCATATCCGCCACTATGCCCAGATGATTGGGTATCAAAATACCCCGTATCGGATTTGACATCCACATGCTCGGCCGGCAATTCGTCAATAAAGCGCGAGGGGAGAGAGGTCTGCCACTGGCCGTAAATCTGACGGTTGGCCGCGAAGTAAATCTCAGCCCGTTCGCGCGCACGGGTAATGCCGACATAGGCAAGCCGGCGCTCTTCCTCAAGACCCGCCATGCCGCTTTCGTCCAGAGATTTTTGGGACGGGAAGGTACCGTCTTCCCAACCGGGCAAAAACACCAGTGGAAATTCGAGGCCTTTGGCCGCATGCAGGGTCATCAGGCTAATTTCTTCCTCAGATTCTCCGGTTTCCGCATCAAGCACAAGGCTGACATGCTCCATATAGGCGTTGAGGGTGTCGAACTCGCCCATGGCCTGAATAAGCTCTTTCAGATTTTCAAGACGGCCCTCGGCTTTCGGGCTTTTGTCCTCGCGCCACATCTGGGTATAGCCGCTTTCATCGAGGATTTTCTCGGCCAACTCCGTGTGCGATACGGTGCGCATATCATTGCGCCAGCGGTCTATATCCAGCAAAAATGCCCGCAAGGACGAGCGGGCCTTGCCGCGAATTTCATCGGTTTTCACGATTTGCCGGGTCGCAGCCTCAAGGCTGATGCCCATCATTCGCGCCGCCATTTGCAGTTTTTGCACCGAGGTTGCACCAATGCCGCGCTTGGGCGTATTTACAATGCGTTCAAAAGCGAGATCATCGGTCTCCGATCTTACAATCCGCAGATAGGCGTGGGCATCACGGATTTCGGCCCTCTCGAAGAAACGCGGACCGCCAATGACGCGGTAGGGCAGGCCCAGCATAATAAATCGTTCCTCAAAGCTCCGCATTTGCCGCGAGGCCCGCACCAGCACCGCCGTCTCCTCATAAGACCGACCCAGACTTTTCCAGTTTTCGATCTCGGTGCAGATCGCCCGCGCCTCTGCCGCCCCGTCCCAGACGCCGGAGACGACGACTTTCTCGCCGCCTTCCTCGTCCGTCCACAGGGTTTTGCCAAGCCGGTCTTGATTGGCAGAAATGAGACCGGAGGCGGCGGCCAGAATATGCTCGGTCGAGCGGTAATTACGCTCAAGCCGTACCACTTTTGCACCGGGGAAATCCTTCTCGAAGCGTAAAATATTGTCCACTTCCGCCCCGCGCCAACCATAAATTGACTGGTCATCATCCCCGACAACACACAGATTTTGCGAGCCTTGCGCCAGCAAGCGTAGCCACAGATACTGGCACACATTGGTATCTTGATACTCGTCCACCAGCAGATATTTGAACTTGGCGTGGTATTTGGCCAACACGTCTGGATATGTTTGGAAAATCGTCAGATTATGCAACAGCAAATCCCCGAAATCACAGGCGTTCAGGGTTTTAAGCCGGTCTTGATAAATCGTATACAGATGTTTGCCTTTACCGCCTGCAAACCCGTGTCCATCACTGGCAGAAAGCTTGTCCGGCGTTTTGCCCTTGTTTTTCCAGCCATCAATCAAATGGGCTAAATGGCGGGGTGTCCAGCGCTTCTCATCAATGTTCTCGGCCTTCAATATCTGCTTTAACAGGCGCAACTGGTCATCCGTATCCAGAATGGTAAATGCAGATTTCAATCCGACCAGTTCCGCATGTATCCGTAATATTTTCGCTGCAATCGAATGAAAAGTGCCAAGCCACGGCAAGCCTTCAACCTCTGCTCCGATTAAACTGCCAACCCGTACGCGCATTTCCCGCGCTGCCTTATTGGTAAATGTCACAGACAGGATTTGTGAGGGATAGGCTTTGCCAAGAGACAGGATATGGGCGAGGCGGCATGTCAGCACACGGGTCTTGCCCGTGCCAGCCCCCGCCAGCACCAATATCGGCCCATCCAGATGCTCTACGGCCTCTTTCTGCTCGGGGTTTAGGCCTTCCAAATAGGGTTGGACCATAGCACTTGCCCGACCCGACATCATTTGTTGTTGGGCGCGCTCGGAAATGGATAAAGGTCTAGAATCAGGTGCAGACATAGGCGGAACATAAGGCAAACATTGCAGGTTTGCCAATAGCTATTTCAGGGCTGTCCATTCTGAACATGTCGCAACACCCAAAGCCGCAAATAGGCGGCGAGGCCATAGGCGCTATCTTCGTCTGTGCGGGTATCGTCGAGCTCGGTAATAAAACTGGCAAGAGAGGTGTTGGCCTTTTGGGCGGCCGTATCAATTACGTTCCAAAACTCTGGCTCCAGAGACAAAGACGTGCGGTGGCCATGAATGGAGAGCGAACGCTTCTGACGACCGATTTGAGGCATTATGTGTCCAGCTTATGGGCATCAAGATTGCTCTTCGTACGCTTGCCTTCTAAACTTTCAACGGATTTTTCAGCCTTGGTACGCCCAAATTTGAGTCTATTTTCAGAAGCTTGCGTATCTTTCTTCGCGTAGCCCGCACGCTTTTTCGCCGATTTAAAATGGACGACATTATCTGCCATTAGCGTGGCTTGATCATCAATTCGGGACGTACAACCTTATCGAATTCTTTCTCGGTAACATAGCCAAGACGGACCGCTTCTTCGCGCAAAGTCGTACCGCGTTTGTGGGCGGTCTTGGCGACTTTGGTGGCGGCGTCATAGCCAATGGTCGGGGCGAGGGCCGTGACCAGCATCAGCGAGCGATTTAACAATTGTTTGATCTGGTCTTCATTGGCTGTGATGCCGGTAACGCAGCGCTCGGAAAAACTGGCACTGGCATCTGAAAGCAGGCGGATCGACTGGATCATATTGTAAACCATGACAGGCTTGTAGACATTCAACTCGAAATGGCCTTGGGAACCGGCGACACTCATTGTGGTCTGGTTGCCCATAACTTGGGTACAGACCATGGTCAGGGCTTCGCACTGGGTCGGATTGACTTTGCCGGGCATGATCGACGAGCCGGGCTCGTTGGCAGGCAAGCTGATCTCGCCAAGACCGGAACGCGGGCCAGAGGCTAGAAAACGAATATCATTGGCAATTTTATACAGGCTAACCGCGACCGTATTGAGCGCACCGTGGGCCGAAACATAGGCGTCATGGGCGGCGAGGGCTTCGAACTTGTTTGGTGCCGTTATGAACGGGAGCTTGGTATAGCTAGCCACTTCTTGCGCAAACGCTTTGGCAAATCCGGGTTTGGCGTTCAAACCAGTGCCGACGGCCGTGCCGCCTTGGGCGAGGGGCATCAGCTCTTTCAAGCCCAGTTTAACCCGCTTGATGCCATTGTCGACTTGGGTCACATAGCCTGAAAATTCTTGCCCCAGAGTGACAGGCGTTGCATCCTGAGTGTGGGTTCTGCCTATTTTGATGATGCTTTTGTACTCTTGCGATTTGTCATTCAATGCATTGCGCAAGGTTTGCAGAGCGGGCAGGAGCCGATGATGGATTTCCTCTGCCGCCGCAATATGCATAGCGGTCGGGAAGGTATCATTTGACGACTGGCTGCGGTTAACATGGTCATTTGGATGAACCGGGTCTTTGGAGCCGATTACGCCGCCCAGAATTTCAATGGCGCGGTTGGCAATGACTTCATTTGCATTCATGTTCGACTGTGTACCTGAACCGGTTTGCCAGATCGACAGCGGAAAATTGTCATCCAGCTTGCCCTCGGCCACTTCCGAGGCCGCACGTACGATCGCCTTTGTGCGCTTAGCGTCCAGATTTTTCAAAGATTTATTGGCCAGCGCCGCCGAGCGTTTAATCACGCCCAAGGCCCGCACAACCGAATTGGGCATGATTTCGATGCCAATCGGGAAGTTAATCAGAGACCGCGCCGTTTGCGCCCCGTAATATTTATCTGCGGGCACTTTTAATTTGCCAAAACTATCCGATTCTACGCGGAGCTTAGGGGCGGGCGTTTTACTCATGACATCGTCCTGTGATTTTTTCTGCGATTTTCTGGTATTTATTTTTTACGAAAAGCGTCGAGGCTGACAATTTTATTGCCGTCATCTCCACCATCATCCGGCCCGTCATCATCATCAACGACATCATCAATGGGCACAGGCGCTGGTTCGGCCTTTATTTTCGGGGCCGTCTTCTTCGGTTTTTTCGGAGCCGGTTCCGGCTTGATTTCCGCAACCGGTACCGGCGCAAGAGGTGCCGGTTTCAAGTGCGCCACAGCAGGCGGCTGATCTTGCATTTCTTCCGGTGGATCAAACTGCATGGCAAATCCGACACTTGGATCATGAAAACGGGTAATAGCGGTATAGGGCACAGACAGATATTTCGGCACACCGCCGAATTTAAGTGTAACCTCGAAATGATCGTCTGCCGCCACCAAATCCCAATACTGGTGCTCAAGCACGACAGTAATTTCTTCTTCGTACTTTTTAGCCAGCGCCTCATCAATATCCACACCCGGAAAGCGGGTCAGGAATGTGATGTAAAAATGATGGGCCCCGGGCAGGCCGTCTTCACGAAGAACACGCCGAATAGCATCACGCACCACGCCCCGTAGCGCCAGTTGCGTCATCTTATCATAATTCATCAAATCTTGCGACAAAGCCGTACTCCTGAATCTATTTAGAGCCAAACTAAGGGAATTACAGGGAGAATCAACAGGGGATTACGGGCATTTATCCGCATCCATCCACTCATCTCCTGACAGGAAGTGTAGGAATGTAAAAACAAGAGGCACCCCAAGGGTACTTCCTCGCTTTGCTCAGGGCGCGAGGAAGGAGCGTCGCGACTGACCGGGAGTGTAAATAAGTGCGGGTTGGGTTGGCCGGCGGCAACCCGCCAGAATAAAGTGGGGGTTTCTGTTGCCAGCTACCCCCGAAGCCCGCCTAGCCGTCTGAAGGGCTAGGAGTTAAAAGCGAGATGTTCGCGCTGCTTACGCGGCGAGAGCAAACTCTTCAGTTGTGTTGTCATTTGCAACTACTGTAATTAGGCATTTATCGGTACCAATCCGGACGAAAGCTAACGGTTTTACACATCTGTCGATTCTATTTCGGCCCCGTCAAAACCACCCAAATGCGGGAAGTTATGGTGGAGCCGCCGGGTACCGCCCCCGGGTCCAGCCTGCTTATTATACGCGCGTTTATCGTCATAGCTGGCAAGCCAGCACCCTTTATATAGGGGGTAATGGTTTAAAAAGAAAGACCGCTTTGTGAATAGGGCAAAAAAAATCCCCGCAACGAGGCGGGGATTTTTACGGTAATGTATTGGGTGACTAGCCGCCAAATTGGCCTAAACCACCCGAATTTTTAGCGAGAAGATAGTAGAAGGTCACACGAGACTTCATCCGGTCTTCTTTCATGGTCGCACATACAGCTTCACACGCAGTTTGAGCATCACTTGCATTTTGTCCAAGTTTCTTTGCACAAAACCCTTTCACAACCCGGTCAATTTCTGTTTGGTCGGAACAAGACACAAGGGATGAGTCTCTATTTGTAAGTGCAATGCCTAGATAATTGCATATTTTTTGAATAACGGCTTCACTTGCTCCGCTATCATATTTCTTTACATTGTCCATATAGTCTGCAGCTTTTGCCATATTGGCCTCCCATTTATTGTTTATTAACCATAAAATAACTAACGGGTGCCTTGCGATACCGCAAGCTTATATTTTCTACTTATGCGGTTAATTTTCATGTGATAAGTGCCATTTGGCATGTTCTTAACGTGAATTTCCAGTGAATTCCCCGCTTTTATATGTACGGGTTATGTAATAAGACTACACGTATGGGATCAAGTTTTACGCGCCCTCATAAACTAGGATAAATATTATGGCATTGCGCGAGACAATCATTACGAGCTTACGTGCTATTGGCTCAAGAAAAGACGCGCAATTTTTTGCTCAAATTTTCCAAAGTCAAGAGCCTGAAAAATTTGCGATCATTGTCATTGATCCAAGATGTTTAAAAAATCCGTTATTTGAAATCCTGATCTCGGATTTGAAATTTCTCTCTGATATGAATTTAACGCCCGTTTTGCTCTTAGGCGAGTTTGATGCAGATGTGACGAGTATTCATTTTCAATCCCAAAAACTGTGCCATGCTCTGGATAAAGCTGGCATTTCAAATACAAAGTTAAATTGTGCATCTTACGAAATCATACCGAGCATAAAAAAAATCACTCGAAATGGACGTTTGGTCGTCTTAGAACATCTTCCTTCTGGATTTGCAGGCATGAAACATGGGGTTGGGAAGAGAGGACAACAACCGACTCCATTAGGGCTAAATGATCTAGTTCGGTTACTTGAACCTTTTAAAGTAATTTTCTTACAACCTTCAGGCGGCTTGAGGATTGACGGTCAAAGAGTGCCAGTGGTGAATATAGACAAGGCCATGGATTATATTGATGTTCGAAAATTAAGTACTGGCCAATCACACATTTTTGAAACGGTGCGCGTTCTGGCCAGTGATGTTTGTCATCATTGCACCTTTGTTATGGCGTCGCCATTAAACTTGCTAGGCGAACTCTTTACGACGAAGGGGGCAGGGACGCTTCTAAGACGCGGTGCAGTTATTACGCGGGGGCAAACGTATAATGACTTTGACGTTCAAAGACTAAAGCAATCCATTGAACAGGCGTTTGGGAGGGAATTACTCGGTGATTTCTTTGAAATGCCTGTTCAGCACATTTTTATGGATAAAGATTACAGGGGCGGTGCGATTATCAACGAATTTGCAGGGATGCACTATTTAAGTAAGTTCTGGGTGGTGAAAGAAGCGCAAGGTGAGGGGATTGCTACGGACATATGGCAGGAATTATTCGCTTGTGTACCAAAATTATTTTGGCGGTCAAAAAAGGACAACCCCTTTAACGACTGGTACATGAAAATATGTGACGGTATGCAAGTAAGTGGGGAATGGCGGGTGTTTTGGAAAGGCTTAGAGGCCTTGGAAATGCTAAATGCAGTCCGTGCTGCCTCTATTCTCCCTGTTGATTTTGAATAATAATGAATGAGATAGATACAATGCACATTACAAGTGATTTTGATAGCGGTAATATTATTTGCCTTAAAGCTGATGCGCCTGACGATATTAAGTTAGCGATACAAAAAGATAATCAATCAGATTTTTATCAATGGTTTCATTTCTGCTTAAGTGGAGCAAAAGGCCAAGCTTGTGTCATGACCATTGAAAATGCGAGTGGGGCGGCTTTTACAGGCGGGTGGGAAGACTATAATTCCTGTGCATCCTATGATAAAACCAACTGGTTTCGTGTGCCAACTGAATTTATAAATGGTGAGCTTGTCATTGCGCATACACCTGAACAAGACGCAGTTTATTATGCATATTTCGCCCCATATACAATGGAACGACATGCGGAATTGATTGCGAGATCAGTTCAATGCAAGGGCGTGCTTGCGACTGTTCTTGGACAAACTTTGGATGGGCAGAACCTAGATAAATTGACAATAGGCACTCCCGCATCCGGCAAAAAAGTTCTATGGCTAATTGCGCGTCAACACCCTGGTGAAAGTATGGCGGAATGGTGGATGGATGGGTTTCTCGGCGCCTTGCTCGA